>NZ_JAHZAA010000014.1:0-47948 GCF_019424165.1 Desulfovibrio sp.
CACGAGCCACATCACCGATATACTCGCAGAAGGGCAGGAATAGGCTATGGGTCAGAAAGTACATCCGTTCGGGTTCCGGCTTGGGTACAACAAGAACTGGCAGTCCCGCTGGTTCAGCAAGAAGGAATACCCTGCCTTTGTCTACGAAGACAGCAAGATCCGCGCGTTCGTCAAAAAGCTTCTCTTTCATGCGGGGCTTTCCAAGATCGAGATTGAACGTGCTGGCGGCAAGGTACGGCTTATTCTGTCCACGGCGCGTCCCGGCATCGTTATCGGGCGCAAAGGCGTGGAAATTGAAAAGCTGCGCAATGACCTTCGTCAGAAGTTCGGACGCGAGTTTTCTCTGGAAGTGAATGAAATCCGCCGTCCTGAAGTGGACGCCCAGCTTGTGGCCGAAAATATCGCCCAGCAGCTGGAACGCCGTGTGGCCTTCCGGCGCGCCATGAAGCGCACCGTGTCCATGGCCCGCAAGTTCGGCGGCGAAGGTATCAAGGTGACGTGCTCCGGCCGCCTGGCCGGTGCTGAAATCGCCCGTACCGAATGGTACCGCGATGGCCGGGTGCCCTTGCAGACCCTGCGCGCCGATATTGACTACGGCTTTGCCGAAGCGCGCACCACCTACGGCATCATTGGTGTCAAGGTGTGGATATACAAGGGTGAAATCCTTGACAAAGAGGTTGATCAGTAATGCTTGCGCCCAAAAAAGTTAAATTCCGCAAATGGCAGAAGGGCCGCCTGCGCGGCCTGGCCACCCGCGGCGCCACCGTTGCCTTTGGCGATATTGGTTTGAAGGCCGTACAGCACGGCCAGCTCACCAGCCAGCAGATCGAAGCCGCGCGTATCGCCATGATGCGCCACATCAAGCGCGGCGGTAAAGTGTGGATCCGTGTGTTCCCCGACCGCCCCGTGACCGCCAAGCCCCTGGAAACCCGTCAGGGTTCCGGTAAAGGCGCGCCGGTCGGCTGGTGCGCTCCGGTGAAACCCGGTCGCGTGCTGTATGAAATCAAGGGCGTCAGCCTTGACCTTGCTCGCGAAGCGCTCACCCGCGCCGCGCACAAGCTGCCCGTGAAGACCGTCATCGTGGTGAGGGAGGGCATCTAATGGCCGCCAAGAAAAAAACCGACAAGAGCGCCCGGCCCGCCGCCGCTGATCTTCGCTCCATGAGCGTTGAAGAGCTGCGCGGCAAGCTGGCCGAACAGCGCCAGGAACTGATGACCGCCCGTTTCAAGCATGCCGCCGCGCAGCTTGAGAAGACTTCCGAGCTGAAAGCCATGCGGAAGCAGGTGGCGCGCATCGAGACTGTACTGAACGAAAAGGAACAGAGGGCCTAAAATGCAAGCTCTGGAAGATCGTAAGGGCAGAACGCTGACCGGCATTGTGGTGAGCGACAAGAACGACAAGACAATTGTCGTGCGCGTTGAGACCCTGGTCAAGCACCCTCTGCTCAAAAAGTATGTGAGGCGCCGCAAGAAGTTCACGGCTCATGATCCCATGAACGAATGCGGTATGGGCGATAAGGTCAAAATTGTGGAGTTCCGTCCGCTTTCGCGCAACAAGCGCTGGCATCTGGTCTCCATCATTGAAAAAGCCGTATAGGGTAGTGCCATGATTCAGGTAGAATCCACGCTCCAGGTTGCCGATAACTCCGGCGCCAAAAAGGTTGCCTGCATCAAGGTGCTGGGCGGTTCACACCGCCGTTACGCCTCTGTCGGCGACATCGTGGTGGTTTCCGTCAAGGAAGCCATACCACATAGCAAAGTGAAAAAGGGCGACGTTATGAAAGCTGTTATCGTGCGCACCGCCAAAGAAGTGCGTCGCATGGACGGCAGCTACATCAAGTTCGACGGCAACGCCGCGGTGCTGCTCTCCACTCAGGGTGAGCCCATCGGAACCCGCATCTTCGGCCCCGTGGCCCGCGAGCTGCGCGCCATGAACTTTATGAAAATTATTTCGCTGGCCCCGGAAGTGCTGTAGGAGACCGTCATGAAAATGTATCGTATCCGCAAGGACGACAAGGTGATGGTAATCGCCGGCAAGGACGCGGGCAAAATCGGCAAGGTGCTCAAGATCCTGCGCAAGAAGGATCGCGTGCTGGTGGAAAAGACCAATATGGTCAAGCGCCACATGCGCCCCAACCCCTATGCCCAGCAGCCCGGCGGTATCGTGGAAAAGGAAATGCCGATCCACGTGTCCAACGTCATGGTTGTCTGCTCCGCTTGTGGCAAGGCCACTCGCGTGGGCTACAAGGCCATTGAGTCCGAGGGCAAGGAAAAGAAAGTGCGCTTCTGCAAAAAGTGCAATGAAGTCATGGAATAAGGTGATACGATGACACGCCTTGAAAAGATATATAGAGAGAAGGTGGTTCCGGTACTGCAGAAGGAGTTCAGTTACTCCTCGTCAATGCAACTGCCCGGGATTGAAAAGATCTCTCTGAACATCGGCCTTGGCGCCGCCAGCCAGAACAATAAGCTGATGGAAGAAGCCGTGGCTGAACTTTCGGCCATTGCCGGCCAGAAGGCCGTGGTGACACGCGCCAAAAAATCCATCGCTGCTTTCAAGCTGCGCGAAGGCATGCCTATCGGCGCTCGCGTCACCCTGCGCAGGGACCGCATGTGGGACTTTCTTGACAAGCTCATGAACTTTGCCCTGCCCCGGGTACGTGACTTCCGCGGTATTCCCGATCGTGGTTTCGATGGGCGCGGCAATTTCACCCTGGGCATCAAGGAACACACCATCTTCCCCGAACTCGAGGTCGACCGTGTGGAAAACCCCAAGGGTATGAACATCACCATTGTCACCACGGCGGCCACGGACAAGGAAGGCAAGCTCCTTCTTGACCAGCTGGGCATGCCGTTCCGCAAGTAGGAGTTAAGCTATGTCCCGTACTTCTTTGGAAGTAAAGGCCAAGCGCAAGCCCAAATTCAGCGCTCGCGCTTACAATCGCTGCCCGCTCTGCGGCCGGCCCAGGGCTTTTCTGCGTCAGTTCGGCATCTGCCGTATCTGCTTCCGCAATATGGCCCTTCGTGGCGAGCTGCCCGGCGTGCGCAAGTCGAGCTGGTAAATTTCCGGGCGCGAGAGCGCCCGGATGGCGCGTTTTTGGCGCGCTGCGGGAAGTGACGGCATTGGGCCGTTAACCCCGCCCCCAAACTCTTAGGAGCTTCTCGATGTTGACAGATCCCATTGCGGATATGCTGACCCGCATCCGCAACGCACATTTGGCCCTGCACAAGGAAGTAAATGTGCCGCGCTCGAGGATGAAGGAATCGTTAGCCGCCATCCTCAAGCAGGAAGGTTACGTCGAAGACGTGGCCGTGGCCGACAGCAACATTACCATTACCCTCAAGTATTTGAAGGGCAAGCCCGTCATCAGCGGCCTCAAGCGCATCAGCACTCCTGGTCGCCGTGTGTACGTGGGCGCTCACAAGATCCCCAGGGTGCAGAATGGCCTCGGCATATGCATTTTGTCCACGTCCAGCGGTGTGCTGGACGGCATGACTGCCCATGAAAAGAAGGTGGGCGGCGAACTTCTGTGTGAAATCTGGTAGGCGGTGCGAGCATGTCCAGAATAGGTAAACTGCCCATTCCCGTTCCTAATGGCGTTGAAGTCAAGATTGGAACGGATGTTGTGGAAGTGAAAGGCCCCAAGGGCTCGCTGAGCACACCTGTCTGCTCCCTGCTCCAGTACGAACAGGCCGACGGCCATGTTGTGCTGACCCGCATTGAAGACGACCGCGTTACCCGCGCCCAGCACGGCCTGCGCCGCTCGCTGCTTTCCAACTGCATCGACGGCGTCACCAAGGGCTTTTCCAAGGCCCTGGAAGTCATCGGCGTTGGTTACCGCGTAGCGGTGAAGGGCAATATCATCGAGCTTCAGGTGGGCTATTCCCATCCGGTGCTGGTGGAACTTCCCGAAGGTCTCAAGGCCACTGTGGAAGGCCAGGTGCTGACCATCAGCGGTATTGACAAGGAACTGGTAGGCGAAATGGCCGCCAGGATTCGTCGCATCCGCAAGCCCGAACCCTACAAGGGCAAGGGTATCAAGTACGCTACCGAGACGATTCGCCGCAAGGTCGGCAAGTCCGGCGGCAAGAAGTAGGGGGCGCGTCATGAAGTACAGCAAGAATGAATCGCGGCAGCGCCGCAAGATTCGCATCAGCAAAAAGGTCAGCGGCACTGCCGAGCGCCCGCGTCTGGTCGTTTACAGGTCCAACCTGCATGTCTACGCCCAGATCGTGAACGATCTGGACGGAGCCACTCTGGTGGCCACCTCCACCCTTGCGCTTGGCAAGAACGAATCGGGGCTGCACTGCAACAAGGGCGGCGCCGAAAAAGTGGGCATTGAAATTGCCCGCATGGCCAAGGAAAAGAATATCGACAAGGTCGTATTCGATCGCAACGGGTATCTTTATCACGGTCGCGTCAAAGCCGTAGCCGATGGCGCCCGCGAAGGCGGCCTGGAGTTCTAATATGCGTCAGGAAAATACCGAAACACAGCAGAACGAGTTGGGCGAAATCGAAAAGATCGTTTCCCTCAACCGCGTGGCCAAGGTGGTCAAGGGCGGTCGCCGGTTCAGCTTCAGCGCTCTTGTGGTGGTTGGTGACGGAAAGGGCGGCGTGGGCTTCGGCCTGGGCAAGGCCCAGGAAGTGCCTGAAGCCCTGCGCAAGGCAACCGAGCGCGCCCGCAAGAACCGCGTTCAGGTGGCTCTTGTGGACGGCACCCTGCCTTATGAAATTCTGGGCCGCTTCGGCGCCGGACGTGTCGTGCTCAAGCCTGCCTCCGAAGGTACCGGCATCATCGCCGGTGGCGCTGTGCGCGCCATCATGGAAGCTGCCGGCGTGCGCGACGTGCTGACCAAGGCCATTGGCACCAACAATCCGCACAACGTGCTTCGCGCCACCATGCAGGGTCTCACCGCCCTGCGCAGCGCCGATGACGTGTCGGCTTTGCGCGGCAAGAAGCTGGAAGCTCCGAGGAAGTAGTCATGGCAGAAATCAAGGTAAAACTCGTGCGTTCGCGCATCGGCGCCTCGCCGGCGCAGCGCAAGCTGCTGGACTCCCTTGGCCTCAAGCGCCGCGAGATGGTCAAGACGTTCAAGGACACCCCGGCCATCCGGGGCATCATCGCCAAAGTTCCGCATATGGTGGCCGTTGTCGAATAACGGCCGGAGGACATATACCATGCAACTGCACAATCTCTATCCTTTCCCGGAAGAGCGCAAAACCCGCCGCAGGGTGGGTCGTGGCTCCGGCTCCGGTCTGGGTTGCACGGCGGGTAAGGGCCACAAAGGCCAGAATGCCCGTGCCGGCGGCGGCGTGGCCCCCGGCTTTGAAGGCGGCCAGATGCCCCTGCAACGCCGTTTGCCCAAGCACGGCTTCAAAAACGCCCCCTTCAAGGTGACCTACGACGTGATCAATCTTGACCGTCTGCTGGAAGCCTTTGAAGGCAAGGACACCATTACGCTGGACGACATTTACGCCCGCGGCCTGGCCCGCATGGGTGCGCCCGTGAAAATTCTTTCGCGCGGCGAAGTCAAAAGCGCTCTCAAGGTCGAAGCCCACAAGTTCAGCCAGACCGCTGCGGAGAAAATCCGTGGCGCCGGCGGCGAAGTGAGCGAACTTGAAGCTGTTCCCGCGGCTTAACAGTTGACGCCAAACCGGCTGGTTTTACGACCAGCCGGTTTGTTCCGCTTCCGGACTGTCGGGCGGAAAAGGTGAAGGCCCTGCAACGAATATTCCATTTCGATTCCGGCGGCCTTCAGGGCATGTCCCTGTCAATGCCAGGCATTGGCCTCATTGCCTTCGTGCGCGAAGGGGATGAGGCTGTGCATATACTGCGCCTGAGGCGCATAAACGCAAAGAGTCTTACATGGCAGTAGGAACGGCAAACACTGTGGCGGGTCAGCCTTCGCTGTTCAAGCGACTTGGCTGGACCTTCCTGATTTTGTGCTGCTACCGTATCGGTGTGCATGTGCCCATTCCGGGTGTGGACGCTTCCGCCCTCGCTTCTTTTTTTCAAAGCATGCAGGGGACGCTGTTCAGCCTTTTTGACATGTTCTCCGGCGGTGGCCTGTCCAACGTTTCCGTCTTTGCCCTGGGCGTCATGCCGTACATTTCGGCCAGCATCATCATGCAGCTGCTCCAGGTCATCAGCCCGGACGTGAAACGTATGGCAAAGGAAGAAGGGCAGGCCGGGCGGCGCAAGCTCACCCAGTACACCCGCTACCTTACCGTGCTCATCACCCTGGTACAGGGGCTGGGCATCGCCGTAGGCCTTGAGAACATGACAAGCCCTGCCGGCACGCCCGTGGTGCTTAGCCCGGGCTGGCAGTTCCGCATGGTGACCATGACCACGTTTACCGCCGGTTCGGTGCTGGTTATGTGGCTTGGCGAACAGATTACGGAACGCGGCATCGGCAACGGCATTTCGCTGATCATTTTCTGCGGTATTGTGGTGGGCATCCCCCGTGGGATCATTCAGTCCGTGGCGCTTATACAGGCCGGGGACATGAGCATTTTCATGGCGGTGGTCATCGTGGTCTTTATGGCTGCGGTGCTTGTGGCCATTGTTTTTGTGGAACGGTCGCAGCGGCGTATACCCATAAGTTATGCCAAGCGGCAGGTGGGCCGTAAAATGTACGGCGGGCAGAATTCGCATCTGCCTCTGCGCCTCAATACGGCTGGTGTTATTCCCCCGATTTTCGCCTCTTCATTGTTGCTTTTCCCGGCCACCATCGGCCAGTTTTCCACCAATGAATATGTAAAGCATGCGGCTGAGCTGTTCTCTCCCCAGGGCGTGGCTTACAACGTGCTTTATGTGGCCCTCATGTTCTTCTTCTGCTACTTCTATACCGCCATCATCTTTGACCCCAAGGATATGGCTGAGAATCTCAAGAAGAACGGCGGCTTCATCCCCGGCATACGTCCCGGCGAAAAGACACAGGAATATATTGATACCGTACTGACGCGGCTGACCCTTTCGGGGGCCACCTATATTTCCATCGTATGTCTTCTGCCCATGTTGCTCATCAGCAACTTCAACGTGCCGTTCTTCTTTGGCGGTACGAGCCTGCTGATTCTTGTGGGTGTGGCTATGGACTTTATGAATCAGGTGGAATCTCATATGATCTCCAGCCAGTATCAGGGCCTGATGGCCAAGGCGCGCAAAAGCGGCCGGCTGTAACCAACGGGTGATGGAGTATGAAGAAATATCACGGCGCGTACATCAAGAATGAGCGTGAAATCGGCTGCCTGCGCGAAGCTAACCGCATGGTCGCCAACGTTCTTGATGCCGTGGGTGACATGGTGGCTCCCGGCCTTCCCACCATGCGCCTTGAAGAGCTGGCGCGCGATATGTGCGCCGATTACAAGGTCAAACCGGCCTTCTTGGGCTACTGCGGCTATCCATATGCTCTGTGCTGCTCGGTCAACGAGCAGGTGGTGCATGGTTTTCCTTCCGGGCGGCTGCTTGAGGAAGGGGATATTGTCAGTGTGGATATGGGCGTAGTCTTTGAAGGCTTTGTTGGCGATGCGGCGCGCACCTTTCCTGTGGGCAAGGTGAGTGACGAGGCCAGAAAACTCATGCGGATTACCGAGGAAAGCCTCTATGTCGGCATTGAGCAGGCGCGGGCAGGCAATGATGTGTATAACATCGGCGCCGCCGTGCAGGATTATGTGGAAGCCGCAGGTTTTAACGTAGTGCGGCGTTTTGTGGGGCACGGCGTGGGCGCCAAGATGCACGAAAAGCCCGAGGTGCCCAACTTCAGGCCCGGCATGCGCGGGCTGACCCTGCAAAACGGCATGGTGATAGCCATTGAACCCATGGTCACCATGGGAACCTACGAGGTCGACATCCTTGACGACCAGTGGACTGCGGTGACGCGCGACGGCCTTTGGGCCGCGCACTTCGAACACAGTGTTGCCATTACGCCGTCCGGGCCGCAAATCCTCAGCATCTCGGATCGTGGACTCAACCGGCACACCATCGAAGGTTGACAGAACAGGTAAAGCCGGATAAAGATTTCCGTTCACGTCCTTTTTGTTTGAAGGACGTCGGTCAGCCGTCTGTGCGGCCTGTGCCGGTATGCCGGAGACTTTATCTGTCAAAGCAAAGGCTCTTATTGGAGAAATGGAATGAAAGTAAGACCTTCCGTCAAGAAAATATGCCCCAAGTGTAAGGTTATCCGGCGCAAGGGAGTGCTTCGAGTTATCTGCGAAAACCCCCGGCACAAGCAGCGCCAGGGCTAGGGCAGGAGACATATTGTGGCGAGAATAGCAGGTGTTGATTTGCCTCGCGGCAAAAGGGTGGACATTGCGCTCACCTATATCTATGGCATCGGCCGTACCACGGCCATGAAAATTCTGGACACCACCGGCGTCAACTGGGAGCGTAGTATCGACGACCTCTCTGCTGACGAAGTGAACGAGATTCGTAAGGAACTCGAACAGCACTACAAGGTGGAAGGCGATCTTCGCCGCGAAGTGTCCAGCAATATTAAGCGCCTTATGGACATTGGCTGCTACCGTGGCCTTCGTCACCGTCGCGGTCTGCCCGTGCATGGCCAGCGCACTCATACCAACGCGCGTACCCGCAAGGGTCCCCGTCGCGGAGCCGTGGGCAAAAAGAAGTAGGGCGTGCGGCTGCGCTTGTCGCAGTTTGTAAAGCGGACGCAGCATTCGTGCTGCCGTGAGGACGAACGGATTTTCCGCCGCGCGCGGAGCATAAATCTGACAAGCTCCATCCAGAGGGATAGTTATGGCCAGACCCAAAAAAGTGGTCAAGAAAAAGGAAAAGAAAAGCGTGCCGGTGGGCATTGCCCACATCCAGGCTTCGTTTAATAATACCATTATTACTTTTACGGATACGCGCGGAAACGCTGTTTCCTGGGCTTCTTCGGGCCAGAGTGGCTTTAAGGGCTCGCGCAAGTCTACGCCTTTCGCCGCTCAGGTGGCTGCCGAAACAGCCGCCCGCAAGGCGCAGGACAACGGCATGCGCACTGTCGGCATCTATGTGCAGGGTCCCGGCTCCGGTCGTGAAGCTGCCATGCGCGCCATTTCGGCCGCCGGCATGAAGGTTGCCTTCATTCGTGATGTCACGCCCATTCCGCACAACGGTTGCCGGCCGCCCAAGCGCCGCCGCGTCTAACCGGCCTGCCCCGGCAGAGTCCGTAACGTAAGAGGTATTGATAAATGGCAAAATATACTGAAGCCAAGTGCCGCATGTGTCGTCGCGAGGGCTGCAAGCTCTTTTTGAAGGGCGACCGTTGCTTTACCGACAAATGCGCCTATGATCGCCGCCCCTATGCCCCCGGCCAGCATGGCCGTGCCCGCAAAAAGGTGAGCGAATACGCGGTGCAGTTGAGGGAAAAGCAGAAGACCCGCCGTATTTACGGCATTCTGGAGCGCCAGTTCCACGGCTATTTTGTTAAAGCCGACATGCAGAAGGGCGTTACCGGTACCAACCTGCTCGTTATTCTTGAACGCCGCCTGGACAACGTGGTTTACCGTCTTGGTTTCGCCAACTCGCGCAACCAGGCCCGTCAGCTCGTGCGTCACGGTGTTTTCACCCTTAACGGCCGCAAGGTGGACATTCCTTCCTTGCAGGTACGTCTGGGCGACACCATCGAAGTGCCTGAAAAGAATCGTAAGATTCCCGTGCTCGCTGAAGCTCAGGAAGTTATCGCCCGCCGCGGCTGCCCCGCCTGGCTGGAAGCCGACGGCGCCGCTTTCAAGGGTACTGTCAAGGCCATGCCGCAGCGTGACGACATCCAGTTCCCCGTCAACGAGCAGCTTATCGTCGAACTTTACTCGAAATAAACGGGGGTTCGCATGCTTATCAAACAGGGCGAACGCCTTATCAATGCGCGCAATTGGTCCGAGCTTGTCAAGCCCGATCAGATTCTGCGCGAAGAAGAGACGGCCAGCGGCACGCACGGCAAATTTGTCTGCGAACCTTTGGAGCGGGGCTACGGCACCACCATCGGCAATGCCATGCGGCGCGTCCTTCTGGCCTCCCTTCAGGGGGCGGCCTTTGTGTCGGTGAAAATCATCGGCGTACAGCACGAGTTCACCACCATCCATGGTGTGCTGGAAGACATCACTGATGTCATCCTGAACATCAAGCAGGTTCGCCTGCGCATGGATACGGAAGAACCCCAGCGCCTGACCCTGCGCGTTGAGCGCAAGGGACCGGTGACGGCGGCCGACATTGTGGCCAATCAGCACGTTGAAGTGCTTAACCCTGATCTGCACATCGCCACTCTTACCGAAGACGTGGTGCTGGAGATGGAGCTGGAGGTCCGCATGGGCAAGGGCTATGTGCCCGCCGACATGCACGAGGGCCTGGCCGATGAGATCGGCCTCATCAAGCTGGATTCCAGCTTTTCCCCCGTGCGCAAGGTCGCCTATACGGTGGAACAGGCCCGCGTGGGCCAGATGACCAACTATGACCGTCTTCTGCTTGAAGTGTGGACCGACGGCTCGCTGACGCCTGAAGATGCCATTGCTTACAGCGCCAAGATCATCAAAGATCAGATATCCGTGTTCATCAACTTTGATGAGCGTGTATCCGGCGACATGCGCAACGGCAGCGGTGAAAGCGGAGAAGTGAACGAACATCTGTTCAAAAGCATTGACGATCTTGAGCTTTCCGTCCGTGCCACCAACTGCCTGCGCAGCGCCAATATCGGCCTTGTGGGTGAGCTGGTGCAGCGCACTGAAGCCGAGATGCTCAAAACCAAGAACTTCGGCCGCAAATCGTTGGACGAAATCAAGGGTGTGCTTTTGAGTATGGGACTTGACTTCGGCATGAAGGTCGACTCCTTCGACAAGAAATATCAGGAATGGAAAAGGAAGCAGCAAAATGAGGCATAGCAATTCCGGCAGGAAATTCTCGCGTACCCCCGCGCACCGTAAGGCCATGTTGCACAATCTCGCCAAGGCGCTGCTGATCCATGGCAAAATCTGCACCACGGAAATCAAGGCCAAGGAGCTTCGCCGGGTTGTGGAGCCTCTGATTACCCTTGCCAAGCGCAACGACCTGCACGCTCGCCGTCAGGCCTACCGTGTGCTTAACGATCATGCCCTGGTCAAGCGTCTCTTCGACGAGATCGGCCCTGTCTTCGCCGGTGTACCCGGCGGCTACACCCGTATTCTCAAGATGGCCATGCCCCGTAAGGGCGACAATGCCCCGATGGCGATCATTGAACTGAGCCGCAGCAGCGAAACCGCTGCCGCCGATGCTCCCAAAGCCGCCAAGGCCGCTCCTGCCAAGGAAGCCAAGCCTGCCGCTGAAGAAGCTTCGGCCAAACCCAAGCGTACCCGCAAACCCAAGGCTGATGAAGCTGACGCTGAAGCTGCCAAGGAAGAAAACTAGGCCGTCAGGCGAAGATTCTTCACGGGTTTATGGTGATTGATATGAAAGGGCGCTACGGCGCCCTTTTTTTGTAAGCAAAAAACACCGCTACAGCGGTCACCCCTTGAAATGTTCTCCTTGATCTTCGGCTGAGTCGCCTGCGCGGCGCTCTCCGGAGCATTTCAAGGTTTTCAATTCCTCGCTGTTGCGAGGGCTGTAGGGCGGATGCTGCGGGGGGATTCCTCGTTTCGTCTGGTGAGTTCCTTCGACGCCACGCAGCGGCATCAGCAAGGTCAGCCGGGAATCTGGATAATGGGCAGCAAATCATGGTGTCAACGCACTGCATTGTAACCGCTTGAGGCATAAGCCATGAGCGGCTTCAACGGTTCGTGGTTCCATCTGCTCCGGGTAGCCTCGCATACCAAAGTGTGTGACGCTGAACTTTTGTATTTGCCCGCGCGTAGTCCTGGTTTGGATTCCACTGAAATATGTGGAGCAAGGCTACCAACCGTTGCGCGGCCTGGAAGCACAAGCCCATATTGCATTGAGAAAGGGCATCGTCAGCGTGCCTAATCTGGTTTGCGCAAACGATGCCCAGGAACGGTTTTAAAATGTGGCGATGCCCTTGTTTTTAGTAGCCCGACAGTTCCCGTTCCACTTTTTTGGGGTCAGCGGCCAGGCCTTTTTGGATGCTCTTGGCGAACGTATCGGGATAGACGTCTTCAGCGCCGCTTTTCATGCCGTCGAGAATTTCCAGCGCGACAGATTCAGGGCTGGCCTTGGGCATTTCAAGACCGTCGGTCATGCGTGTATCAACAGGCCCCGGGTATACGCCGATGACAGCGGTGTTCTGTCCGGCCAGCACGCCGCGCAGGCCCTGGGTAAGCGAATGCAGCGCTGCCTTTGAGGCGCAGTAGGTGCCGATGGATGGCATATTAACCAGCCCAATGACAGAAATGACGTTTATCATGCAGCCGCCGCCATTTTTGCCCAGAACCGGCGCGAAAGCAGAGCACATGGCCAGCGTGCCGAAGTAGTTGACCTCCATTTCGGTCCGCGCCGTCTGAGGGGAACCGAGCAGACCGCTGCCGCCCATGCCCGCATTGTTCACCAGAACCGTAGTGTCTCCGCATGTGGCAACGGTTTTTTCAATGTCGTCGGGTTTGGAGATATCGAGCTGAACAAGCTGGATTTTTTTGTTATTTCGCAAGTATTCCAATGATGTCGTACTGCGGGCGCAGGCATAAATTTTTTTGGCTCCGGCTGCCAGAAAAGCGTTGACCAGCGCCTTGCCTATGCCGCCGTTGGCCCCTGTGACAAGAATGGTTTGCTCATTGATATTCATTACATTTTCTCCACGTAAAGTATCCGACTGTGGTGTCGGGCTAAATTCTTTGTAATGCAGTCTGTCTTTTTACATAGCCAAATGTTTTTATGGAAGAATGGGGTGTCGTCCCCGCAGTGTACAAGATGCATACGAGGGGTGAGTTCTACAGAATCTGGAACAGCTTACCCTTGATAGCATATATTCTCAAATGATAAAGGGTTCTTTGCGGCGTTCAGTAACACAAATTATTGACGGTGCTGTCTTCGGCGCAGCCTTTCAGGTAGCTGCGGCGCAGGCGCGCCCTTTGCCGCCTCGTCTGCCTGCCCCTGCGAGGACAAGTTCATGCAGGCGTATTCTGTCTCTGCCACGATCAGACCGGCAGACAGCGCAAAGGGGCATTGCCGGGCATGCACGTTAAGGCGCAAGTGGATGGCGTTCTGCCACCGCCGCAGGCCGTGATCTGTCGCATACCGGGTCTGTCCAGACGTTGTGGCGGTTGCGGGTATCTGCCGCCGGTTTTGACCTTTGTGCCGGAAGAGCGCATACTGCAAGAGCAAATTTACGCAAGGAGACGCGCATGAAGCTTTTGGAAAAAGCCCGCGCTGCCGGCTGAGCCGCAAAACTTGCTCCAGGGGCCCTGGAGCGACTTTTACACGGGTTGCCGCTGGGTACACGGCCGGATCTCGAAGCCCGCGTGCTGGCGGGGCGCGCCCGAAATGAAGATGCGGTGGTGCTTACCGTGCCGCCCGGCCGCGCCATTGTGCAGACCGTGGATATACTTGCGCCTATTGTTAATGACGGTTTTCATTTTGGCCGTATAGCCGCGGCCAATGCGCTTTCAGACGTGTACGCCATGGGCGGCGAGCCGTGGAGCGCCATGAACGTGGCTTTTTTTCCGCAGGCTCTGGCCGAGGACGATCCCCAGGGCATTCTTGCAAGCATCCTGCGTGGCGGGCTTGAGGCCATGAACGAGGCCGGAGCCGTGCTGGCCGGAGGCCATACGGTTCAGGACGAAGAATTGAAGTACGGCCTTGCCGTCACAGGCATTATTGATCCGGAGCACATGGCGCGTAATGACGGCCTGCGGCCCGGGCAAAAACTTCTGCTGACAAAACCGCTGGGTACAGGGGTATTGGCTACAGGGGTCAAGGCCGGATGGGACGGCGCGGACGAAAGTGAAGCGGAGCTTATACGCTGGTGCTCACGCCTTAACAGTGTGGGCGGCGAGGTCATTCGCGCACTCAGGCTTGCTGGGGCCACGGATATTACCGGTTTCGGCCTGGGAGGCCACGCGCTCGAAATGGCGCTGGCGTCCGGTGTGTGTGTGATTTTTGACGCCGAAGCCTTGCCGCTTATGCCGCACGCCCTGGAGTATGCGCGCGACGGCCTTATCCCGGCGGGCAGCCATCTTAACCGCAAGCATTGCGCATGTTCTTCCCTGGTGGAGAAAGGCGTGGATGAAGCGGTGGAAAGTCTGGCCTTTGACGCCCAGACCTCGGGGGGGCTGCTGCTGGCTGTGCCGCCGGACCAGGTGGAAGAGGCGCGCGCCCTGCTGCTCGCCGGCGGTGACCTTGCCTGCCTTGTGGGCGAGGTTGCAGAGTCGAGACCGGACGGCAAGGCGCTGGTGTTGCGCTGATAGTTTTCGGATGACAGATATTCGCAGTGCGGTTTCATGCCTTTGCCGCACTGTGGGTGACAGGGGATTTGGGGCTTTTTACCCGCTGTTGTGGGCGTATGGGCTTCAGGAATTATCGTTGTTTTTTCATGCTCCCGGCTTGCCATAAGGCCCGGAAGTATTATCTTAAGAAAGTTCGTCTCCGCCATTGTTTCCGCATGCTCCGTCACCCGGTTTTTCACAACCGGCATGGCCGGACGCCGCTTGCGGGCCGAGAGCAAGTGTGCTATGGAAACACGCTTTGCGAGAGTGGCGGAATTGGTAGACGCACTGGACTTAGAATCCAGCACCATAGGTATGGGGGTTCAAGTCCCCCCTCTCGCACCATCACGCCCACCCAGAAAAGGAGTCCCTCGTGGAATATAGCGCTGAAGACATTTCGCCGGTCAGAAAAAAAGTCGTCATCACCACGGAGCCCCAGGAAGTTGAAGCTTCTATCATGGGCACGATCGCCCTGTACAAGACTTCCGTACAGGTTGACGGTTTCCGCAAGGGCAAGGTTCCGGCCTCGGTCATCGAGCAGCGCTTTCGCGACAAGATTTACGAAGAAGCCCGTCAGGACCTCATCAATGTGCACATCAATGACGTGATGCAGAAGCTCGACGTCATGCCGCTGGCCGGTCTTGATGTGGACACGCCCGACGCTTTCGAGCGCGGCAAGGGCTTTACCTATACCATCGAATTTGAAGTGCTGCCCTCGTTTGATCTGCCCCCCTACGAAGGTATGGATGTGGAGCAGGAAAAAGTTGAGGTGGACGAAAAGGAAGTGCAGGAAGTGCTCGACCGCATCCTGCGCGACCGCGCCCAGCTTGTGCCCGTAGAGGGCAACGGCCCCGCCGTGGACGGTCAGGTAGCTACCGTTGACTTTGCCGCCTTTGAAAACGGCGAACCCGTGGAAGGCGTCAAGGCCGAATCCTTTGATCTGGCCCTGGGCGAGCGCCAGGCTCTGGAAGATTTTGAAGCTCTGGTCAAAACCATCCCTTATGGCGAAGAAGGCGAGGGCGAAATTCATTTTCCCGAAGACTTCATTGCCAAGGATCTGGCCGGCAAGACCGTGATCATGAAGGTCAAGGTGCACGCTATCAAGGAACGCAAGCTGCCCGCGCTTGACGACGAACTGGCCAAAAGCCTTGGTCTTGAAAGCGTTGAAAAGCTGAAAGAAGCCATCACCAAAAGCTACACTGAAAGCCGCACCGGCCTGAACAAGAGCGCGGCCCAGAAGAGCCTGCTGGACGGCCTGCTCAAGATGGTTGAGTTCGAGCTGCCCCCGAGCCTGGTGGAAACCCAGATGAACACGCTGCTGGCCGACATGGCTGGCCGCCTGGAACGCCAGGGCCGCAGCCTCGAAAGCCTCGGCAAGAGCATGGAAGACCTGCGCAAAGACATGCAGCCCCAGGCTGACGAACTGGCTCGCGCTCAGGTGCTCTTGCTTTCTGTTGCCAAAAAAGAAGGTCTGGACGTTACCGACCACGAAGTCACTACGCAGATTTACCAGCTTGCCATGCGCACCGGCGAAGACTTCAAGTCCCTGCGCGAACAGTATGAGCGTTCGGGCATGATCTTTGTGCTGCGCGACCGCATGCTGGCTGACAAGGCTATGGATCTCATCTACGCCAAGGCCAATGTCAAGGAAGTGGAGCCAAAAGTTCCTGAAACCGGAGCAGAGGCAGATGCCGCGCCGGGCGCGTCCGCCAGCGCTCAGGAAAGCAAATAATAATCAGGGAAGGCGGCCTCTGGGCCGCCTTTTGCTTTTTTCGCGGCTCAGCGCCGCATATATCGGCCCCTTCGGGCCATGTCAGTGAGGCTTTCATGTCGCTCATACCTATGGTTATTGAAACCACCGGCCGTTCCGAACGCGCCTACGATATCTATTCGCGCCTGCTCAAGGACCGCATCGTTCTGCTGGGTTCCGAGGTCAACGACACCGTGGCCTCGCTGATCTGCGCACAGTTGCTCTTTCTTGAATCGCAGGATCCGGAAAAGGAAATTTCTCTCTATATCAACTCGCCCGGCGGTTCGGTTACCGCTGGTCTTGCCATCTATGACACCTTGCGCTTTATTTCCGCGCCGGTTTCCACGGTGTGCATGGGGCGCGCTGCCAGCATGGGCGCTTTTTTGCTGGCCGCCGGCAAGCCGGGGCTGCGCTATGCCCTGCCCAACAGCCAGATCATGATTCACCAGCCTTCGGCCGGGTATCAGGGGCAGGCCACTGATATAGAGATTCATGCCAAAGAGGTGCTGCGTCTCAAAGAGCGCCTCAACCGCATACTTGCCGAAAATACCGGTCGTCCTTACAAGGATATTGTCAAGGCGACCGAACGCGATAACTTTTTGACTCCTGAAGAAGCCAAAGACCTGGGCATTATTGACCGCGTACTGGTTTCGCGCCAGGACATGGCTCAGGAAAAGAGCGAATAATCATGGCCAAGAACGATAAAAACAAGGTCAGCGAACCTTTGAGCTGCTCCTTCTGCGGGCGCAGCGAACTGGAGGTGCGCAACCTCATCGTGCAGGACGGCGCGAGCATTTGCGACAAATGCGTCAAGGCCTGCAACGACATCATTGTGCGCGACCAGATGGAAGTTACCGAGGACGACGGGCCGCTGCTCTCGCCCCAGGAAATCAAGGACAGGCTCGACCAGTACGTCATCGGGCAGCACGAAGCCAAGAAAATTCTTTCCGTGGCCGTGCACAACCATTACAAACGCGTGTTCTATGCCGACGCCCTGGGCGACGACGTGGAACTTGAGAAAAGCAATATCCTGCTGGTGGGGCCTTCGGGCAGCGGCAAAACGCTGCTGGCAAAAACCCTGGCCCGTGTGCTGCGCGTACCCTTTGCCATAGCCGACGCCACCACCCTTACCGAGGCGGGCTATGTGGGCGAGGATGTGGAAAACATTCTGGTCCAGCTCTTGCAAAATGCCGACTACGACCTTGAAGCCGCCAGCAAGGGCATCATCTATGTGGACGAAATCGACAAGATTTCCCGCAAGGGCGACGGCCCCTCCATTACGCGCGACGTGTCGGGCGAAGGCGTGCAGCAGGCCCTGCTGAAAATCATTGAAGGCACCGAGGCCAACATTCCTCCCAAGGGCGGGCGCAAGCACCCGCAGCAGGAATTTATCCGCATGGATACGCGGAATATCCTGTTTATCGTGGGCGGGGCCTTTGTGGGACTGGACAAGATTGTGGAATCGCGCATGAGCGGCGGGGCCATGGGCTTTGGGGCCAAGGTCCGCTCCAGCAAGGAACTGCCCCTGGGCGAACTGCTGGACAGGATACATCCTCAGGATCTGGTCAAATTCGGCCTTATTCCCGAATTTGTTGGTCGTATTCCGATCATCACCCACGTGGATGAACTGGACGAAGCGGACCTGGTGCGCATTCTCACCGAGCCGAAAAATGCCCTGGTGCGTCAGTACCAGAAGCTGTTCGGCCTTGAGAACGTGGCCTTGCGCTTTACGCCCAATGCCCTCAAATCCATTGCTTCCAAGGCCATTGAGCGCAAGACCGGCGCGCGCGGCCTGCGCAACGTGATGGAGCGCATTATGCTTGATATCATGTTCAGGCTGCCCTCCATGCCCAATGTGCGCGAATGCCTCATCAACCGCGCCGTAATTGAAAAGGGCAAGGAGCCTGTGCTCCTGTTCGGTGAGGCGGACGAAAACCTTGTGCAGGAAAAGAAGCAGGCGGGCGGCGACCGGGCGTCCTAGAGCATTGTTATTGTAAGATGCCTGAGTGGCGGTGGGGCATCGTTATTGCCCCTGCCTGCCTTTGACATCGATTTGCAGAAACAGGCATGGATTCATTGCCTGACAGCAACGGTCGAAGACGGTTTCGGATGGCAGCGGATGCTGCCCCGGCGGCTTACGGAAAATGTCGTCGCTGGAGCCATTTTTGCTGAAAATATCCGGGGCCTTGCGCGGCTTTGTCCTAAACCGGAGCCAAAAACGCGCAAGGCCCTGGCAGATTTACCGTGTCAGCCTTGTGTCAGCCTGAACTGCATGCGGTGTGAGATGCGCTCAAGGCCCTCGGCGTACGTGCCTTTCGCCGCAAAAGGAAGGTTTAATCCGAATTTCTGGCGGCCTGCCGCCACAAAGCCATAACATCACGGCACGGCTGCGGTTTTTCCTCTCTGACAGGCCGGGCGCGGCCACGGCATAACGATATCCTGCCGTGCGAGTGTACCTTCGCCAGAATGGTCCGGCAGCGCAGAAAAGATGCCCAGGCGCGGACAGGCCGGAATTGCCAGATTTTTATAGGCGCATGCGGCCCGGAGAGTGTTTCCGGCTGTGTTTATGTCGCCTGACGGCGCGCTGCGTCGTGCAGGGGCGGCAGAGCGGACGCCCATCTTTGCCGTAATCCGCTCCAATCTCCCAAGCTATGGGGTCGTGCCAATGCGGCCCGCGGCCCTTCAGGGGAAAACTATGACTGAATCCGTTCGCGGTACTGGAAAATTTGTGGAACTGCCCGTCATGCCTCTGCGTGAGGTGGTCATGTTTCCGCGTTCCATCATGCCGCTTTTTGTGGGGCGTGAAGCCTCCATCAAGGCCATAGAGGCCGCTCAGGCCAGCTACAGCAAACAGATTTTTCTGGTGGCCCAGCTTGAGCCCGAACTGGAAAAGCCCGAAGCCGGAGACCTGGCTCCCGTGGGTGTGGTCAGCAAGGTTCTGCAAATGCTGCGCTTGCCCGACGGCACCATAAAGGTGCTGTTTGAAGGCATGTACCGTGCCGACTGGGAAGACATGCACGAAAACGAGCAGTGCGCCGTTGTGCGCGCGGCCCGTCGTGGCGAGGCGCAAGGCCGCCCCGAAGAGCGCGAAGCTCTTGTGCGCGCAGTGCATGAGGCTCTGGAAGAGTTTGCCAAGGGCAATAAAAAACTCTCGCAGGAATCTGTGCTTTCCATGATGGCGCTGCATGAGCCTGGCCCGCTGGCCGATTCCATTATTCCCAATCTCAAGGTGGACTACCGCAAAAAGCAGCAGGCCCTGGAGATGGACGACGTGACCGAGCGGCTGGAGCTGGCCTATGAGCTGCTTCACGGCGAGGTGGCGCTGGCCACGGTGGAAAAGCGCATCAAAAATCGCGTCAAGGTGCAGATGGAGCGCAATCAGCGCGAGTATTACCTTAACGAGCAAATCAAGGCCATCAACAAGGAAATGGGGCGTGATGACGACCCCCAGGCCGAGGTGGACGAGATAGAGCAAAAGCTCAAGGCGCGTGACATGCCCGAAGAGGCGCGCCAGAAAGCTCTTGGCGAAGCCAAAAAACTGCGCAGTATGCCGCCTTCGGCTGCCGAATACACGGTGGTGCGCAACTATGTGGACTGGATACTCGACCTGCCGTGGAATGACCTCAAGCAGATTGATATTAATATCGACAAGGCCCGCAATATTCTGGATGGCGATCATTATGGCCTTGAAAAGCCCAAAGAGCGCATCCTTGAATATCTGGCGGTGCAAAAGCTCTCCCAGGGGCTGAAAGGGCCGATTCTCTGCTTTGTGGGGCCTCCGGGTGTGGGCAAAACCTCTCTGGCGCGCTCTGTGGCCAAGGCCACGGGGCGGGATTTTGTGCGCCTGTCTCTTGGTGGCGTGCGGGACGAGGCAGAAATTCGCGGCCATCGCCGTACCTATGTGGGGGCGCTGCCGGGCAAGATCATCCAGTCGCTCAAGCGGGTGAAATACAACAATCCGCTTTTCTGCCTGGATGAAGTGGACAAGATGACATCCGACTACCGGGGCGACCCGGCCTCGGCCCTGCTGGAAGTGCTGGATCCGGAGCAGAACCATACCTTTATGGAACACTATCTGGATCTGGAATATGATCTGTCCAAAATATTCTTTATCACCACGGCCAACTCGCTGCACACCATTCCCGTGCCTTTGCTGGACCGTATGGAGATAATAGAGCTTAACAGCTACCTTGAAACAGAAAAACGCCATATCGCGCGGCACTTCCTGCTGCCTCGCCAGATAGAAGAGCACGGGCTCAAGGAAAGCAACATCCGGGTTTCGGACAATGCCGTTCTTGAGATCATCCGTTCCTATACCCGCGAGGCGGGCGTGCGCAATCTTGAGCGCGAAATTGCCGCCCTGTGCCGTAAAACTGCCATCAAGCTGGTGGAAGAGGAAAACCTGGACAAATGTGTGAACATTTCGTGCCAGAGCCTGCCCTCCATGCTTGGCGTCAAAAAATACCGGCATGACGAGCGCGAGGCCGAACCGCAGGTGGGTGTGTGCGCCGGGCTTGCCTACAATCAGCGCGGCGGTGAGATCCTGCTGGTGGAAACAACGCTCATGGCCGGTTCGGGCCAGGTGGTAACCACGGGCAAACTTGGAGAAGTCATGACGGAGTCGGCCAAGGCCGCGCTTTCATACGTGCGCTCGCGGGCCGAAGTGCTGGGGCTTGACCCGCGCTTCCACCGTAAGGTGGATATTCATGTGCATGTACCCTCCGGGGCCACGCCCAAGGACGGCCCTTCGGCGGGCATCACCCTTGCCACGTCCATTACCTCGGCGTTGTTGGGCATTCCGGTGCGTAACGATGTGGCCATGACGGGCGAGATATCTCTGCGGGGGCGCGTGCTGCCCATTGGCGGCCTGCGTGAAAAACTGCTGGCCGCGCGGCGCAGCGGCATCAAAAAGGTGCTTATGCCCCGCGACAATGAAAAAGATCTCAAGGAAGTGCCGGACGAGGTGCTGAAAGATCTTGAAATTGTCTTTGTGGATCATGTGGATGAAGTGCTGCCCCATGCCCTGGACGCCGGTGCGGAAGAGATATTCTCCGGCCGGGCCACGGCGCAGCCCATCTGCCGCATCCTGCGGCCCGAAAAGCATGGCGAAGAAGATAAAAAACAGCCCGCCCAATAATACACCTGGGCAACGGCAAAGCATACTTGAAAAGCCCGCGAAAGCGGGCTTTTCCTGTTTATGGCTTTAGCCAGACGATCACTCCAGTGCGCGAAACGAAAAATCGCCCACGATGCGGGTGCTGCTGACGTGCGATATCATGCCTGGCCCAGTCAATTTGCTGACGAGGGAAAATGATTCCGCATAAATATACTGATTTATATGGATAAATTGTTTTGGCAAGACCTTTGCATATGTTTTGTATCCGGCAGCGTACCGCGCTGCCATTCCATTGCTTCTGGAGGTCAGGCATGTTCTTCTTACTGGGTGGTCATGAAAAAAAGGCGCGTAAAGCTGAAAAGCAGGTGCGCATGTCGGACGCCAACGCGCGCGTGCGCGAGGTTTTTATGGCCGGGCGTTTTCCCGTGGTGACCACGCATCAGGTGGAAGGCCGCCGTATTGCCAAGGTGCTGGGCCTTGTGTGCTGCCGGGGTTTTGACTCTGACGAGGCCTTTTTCGGCATGGCTGCGCGCGCCATGAACAAGGGGGCGCAGGCCATCGTGGGCTATAGCGAAAACGTGGCTTTTCATCCTGACGGCAGCAAGTATTTTTCCTGCTTCGGCACGGCAGTCATGTTCGAGTATGACCCTATGGACCCAGAAGCCCTGCCCATCATGCTGCAACAGAAATTCAGGGCGCAGGAACAGTCTTCGGACCTGAATGAAATGATATAGCACAGAGTTTTCAATACGTTGAAATATATAAAAGTCCCCACCTTACGGTGGGGACTTTTGCGTTAGCTGGCGAAAGAATGGTTTGTTGCCAATGCGCTTGCGGCGGGCAACATACAAGAGGAGTTATGGCTCTGGATATTCCACGCTCACCAGTGCCAGCCCTTCGGGTGGGGCCGTTACCGAAGGCATTGCCTGGCGGTCGCGGGCTTCAAGCAGAGAGGGAATCTGCGCGGGCTGTATTTTGCCCTGGCCGCAGGCGGCGAGCAGCCCGGCCACATTGCGTACCATCTGTTTCAGAAAGCCATCGGCCGTGATGGTAAGGCGCAGCATGGGGGCATGGGGCGGGTAGTATTCGCAGGGGGGCCGGGCCTCCAGGCGGGCGTCCATAATGGTGCGTTCGGTACTTTCCACATCCGTGCCGGCATTGCGCAGCCCCGCAAAGTCGTGCTTGCCCAAAAGAAAGGGCAGGGCATCGCGCATGGCGTTCTGGTCCAGCGCGCCGCAGTTCCATACATACGGGCGCACGTGCGGCGGCAGAAAGCGACGGTCCTGCCAGAACTGATAGGCATAGGTCTTGCGTTGGGCGTCCTTGCGGGCATGAAAGTCCGGCGCGGCCGGGGCGGCATCCAGTACGCGGATATCGCGCGGCAGCACGGCATTGAGGCTGTGCCGCCAGTCAAGCCCGGCCCGCGTATCGGGTACATCGCAATGGGCCACCTGGCCGTGGGCATGCACGCCGGAATCAGTGCGCCCCGAACCGTGAACGCGTATGGCTTTACCGGCAATGGTGCGCAGGGCGGCTTCAAGAGCGCCCTGCACCGTGGGCGGCGGCTTGGGTTTTTCCTGAATCTGCCAGCCGCTGTAGCCGGTGCCTACATAGGAAATAAGAAGTTTCAGGCGCATTATTCGGGCAGCTTCATACGGGTGATGATTTCCGTCAGTTTAGCGGTTTTTGCCGGGTTGACGTAGGTGAGGATGTCGCCGGACTGCTTGGGGGACATGCCCGTCAGAATACGCACAGCCACGCGCTCATCCATGCTTTCCAGCGCCTTGGCGGCGGCCTTGGGCTTCATCTGGGTATAGGTGAGCACAAGGCGACGGATCTTTTCGTCTTCAATGCCGCGCGCTTCGCGGATCATGTCTTTCATTTTTTGTTCGGCGTTCTGGATGTCCTTGAGGCGCTGGTCCATCTGCTGGCGCAGCATAAGAATATCCTGCTGCTGCCGGGCAAGTTCCTGCGCCTTGAGGTTGGGATCCGTCCCTGAAGGGGCCGGGCGGACTGCCGGGGGTGGCACGGCGGGCAGCCCCGGCTGGTTGCTCTGGGGCAGGGCCGGTATGGCCGCCGCGCCTGCGCCGGCTGCGGAGCCGAAACTGTTGGGACCGGAAGCGCCGCGCGGCGGCAGGGGCGCGCCGTCCGTGCTTTGGCCGCGCGGAATATTGGCCGGGATGTCGGGCGCTCCCGGCAAAGAGTAGGGCGCGGCCTGCTCTGCCGGGGCAAAGGGTGAAGTAGGCGCAGAGGATGGCGCTTGCGGCACGGGCATGTCCAGTGCCGCCGCATGGGCGGCCTGTACGCTGCCGAGCGCAGGAACGGGCAGCCCGGCAAGCCACAGGGATTCGAGCCAGCCATGACGGGTTGCGGCGCTTTTATCCTCGGCATTGGCGGAAGCCGCCACGTTATCCTGCCGGGGAGCGCTGATGCCCGGTTGGGCAAGGGGGGCAGGCAGAGGAGCGGGGTGGTCCATGCTGTCGGGGGTAAATATCTGTAGCGCGGCGGGGTCTGCCGGGTGTACTCCGGCCGCAACCAGCGGCGCGGGCAGGGCGTCGGCATCAAGCATGCGGCCTGTTGCCGGGGCATTGCCGTGCTGCCGGGGCCGTGCTGCTGCGGCCAGCCGTGCGGCTTCCGCACCCTGGGGGGCGCTGCCGTGAGCTTCGCCCCGGGCCTGCGTCGGATTGTGGTTTACGGCAGGGTCTGCCGGGGAGGGCTCAGGGGCCGTGCTTGCACTGCTGGCCGGGGAATGGTCAGAGCTCAGGCCGGGGGCTTCATGCCCCTGGGGCTGGCTGGCAGCCACAAGCGCGGTGAGCCTTTCCATTATTTCGGCATCGGAAGGGGTATCGGCGGGCAGCGGTTCGTTTGAGGCAACCTGCGCGGGGCGACTTTCAAGCCATGCGGGCAGCGGCACATCCAGCAGCAGCATGGCAAGCATGGCAAGTTTGATAAAGCAAAGCACCGCCAGCCAGCGGAACAGCTTAGAAAGTCGGAGCTTTGTAGCGGAGGGTGGCTGTTTCGTCATTGGTGCGTTGCTCCTTGAGTTGTTCCTCGCGAACATAATGCTGCTTTTGCCTTTCCTTGAGTTTTTCCAGCAGTTTTTTGTCTATGGCGCGCGCGGCCAGCAGTTGACGGGCCTCTTCGGCCAGTTGTTCCAGCATGCGCACCTGGATGGCTTCGTGGGCGGCGTCGGCCCGCAATCCCTTGACGTACTGCTCGCGCAGCCAGCGCTCGGGCGCGTCCATAAGGGCTGCGCTCATAAGTCCGTCTTCGGCCTGATGCAGTTCCTGCCGGATATGTTCGAGCCGGTCGCGTGCCTCGGCCAGCCGGGCCTGCTGAACGGCCAGGTTGACCTTGGCTTCTTCTTCCAGCTGTTCCCGGTAGTCCAGAACTTTTTGCATCTTGAAACGAAATGGCACGCGCACACCGCCTTGATTTTGACGCCCGCATGGCATCCGTATTCAATGGAGTGCAAACAGCGGGCCAAGCCCGCTGTTTGTTATTGAAAAGATGCTTCGGCCTTGCGCAATCAGCATGCCACGAAAAGTGCAATCTGCCGCAGCGGGCGATCACGCGCCTTTAGCGATTTTTTGCGGCATGCGCTGGTTTTAGAGCATGTTATCTTTGAAAAAGTTACATGCCCTGAAGGTTCAGCCCGGCCGAGTGATTGACAGGCCCGCACCCGCTGCCGGGGCTGTAGCTGCGGCGCAGGGCGAGATTGAGAAACTCCTGTGCGCGGGTTATCGCCACCTGAAGGGGCAGCCCCTTGCCAAGGCCGGTGGCAATGGCGGCGGAAAGGGTGCAGCCCGTACCGTGGTTGTTGACGGTTTCTACCTTGGCCTGCGGCAGATGTCTGGGGGCTTGGCCCTCCATGCACAGGCAGTCGGTGACAACCACACTGCTTTCCATATGACCGCCCTTGATAAGAACGGCCCGTGCGCCCATTTCCAGCAGTCTTTCACCGGCCGCCGCCGCATCGTCGAGATTGTCGATGGTCATGTTGGTGAGCATTTCCGCTTCGGGCCGGTTGGGTGTCAGCAGGTCGCAGCCGGGCAGGATTTCCTGCACAAGCGCTTTTACCGCATCTTCCTGCAGAAGAACGCTACCGCTCTGGCTTATGGAAACCGGGTCTACCACAAGCGGAAAATCGCGCTTGCGCAGTATGGGGGCAATGGCCTTGATGATGGGGGCTGAAAAAAGCATGCCTGTTTTTGCGGCCGCAACAGGAAAGCCATCAAGCACGGTACAGAGTTGCAGGGCTACAAAGTCCGGGTCCGGGGCGTGTATGCCTGTGACGCCCAGGCCGTTCTGGGCGGTGAGCGCGGTGATGACACTCATGCCGTAGCCGCCCAAGGCCATGATGGTTTTCAGGTCTGCCTGAATGCCCGCGCCGCCGCCGGAATCGGATCCAGCGATTGTCAATATATTTGGGGGAGTCTGCATATTGCCCTCTGGGTATGTATTTTATGTGAGCCGGATATACTATAGCCTTCCCTGTTGACTGATGCAATGTGCGCCTTGCGTCCGCGCCGTATGGCCGCGGTGCACCCGTGCCATCAGGCGCGGTGGTGTGTGGTGTGACCTGCCGTGCCGTTTTTGAGGCATGCCCAGCCGGGTTGCGCCCCGCATATCTGGCGCCTGCGGCTGCCCGATGGCAGGATGTTGCCGCGCCGGTTTCACGGCAGCCACATGTCTGGAAAAAGTCTTCACAGGCCCATAAAGCGATGCTAGCATCGGCCCAAGCGGTTTGAGCGCCACGGGAAAGCCGTGTCCGCCTTGTATTTTTTGGGCGAGGCTTCTTGTTTTACCTGTATAACGCTCTGCGCGCCGCCGTAAAGGAGTTGCGCATGAAACTGGATAAAAAACAGCCCGGCGTGCCGGGCATAGTCAATCTGCCGGAGCCTGCCCCCGGCAAGGGCGGGCGTAAAGTGGCTGTTCTGGCCCTTCTGGCTGTGCTGCTTGTGGGTGGCGCGGCGTTCTGGCTCTCGCGGGACAAGGATACGCGCGACCAGTGGCGCGAACAGGCCGCCGCCGTTATCGACAATGCCACAAGCGGTACGCCGCTGGCAGGGGTGAGCGGCGTGTTGCGCGATGCCCCGCCGCCTCCGCCGCCTTCGGTGGTCAGCCCCTATACGGCTCCGGGAACGTTGGCCGGCCAGAACGTGCAGGGCAGTGTGCCTTCGCCTTCGGATATGGCTGCGCAGGGCAGCACCGCCGCGCCTTTTGCCGGGGCAGACACACCCGGACAGCCGGGGCCGCGTGTTACCGAAGACAGCCGCGTGCGCCCGCAGTTTGTGGAAAGCCTGGCGGCCTATCTTGTTTCGCGTTTCAAGCCCGGCCCACGGGGTGGAACGCTCAATGCTTCGGTGCAGAGCGTGAACCAGCGTTTTGGCTCCAAACTTACGGGTCTTGCTGACGGTGATGCCGGTGGCAGGGCGGCCCTGCTGCGCTATGCTTTTCATCCCACCATGGTGCAGGGGCTTTACAGCCTTTATGTGGATCGCTTTATGGAGGCCATAGCGCGTGAGGCGCGCGCCAGGGACTTCAACGCCGAGCAGACGCATCAGCTTGAAATGGCGCTTGCGGGCCGCTTTGTGATGCTGGCCGGAGCGCTGGAAGGCGTGGCGGCCACGCCCGACCTGGATGCCCGCTTGCGGCAGGTGGACGCGGCGGCGCGCAATGCCGTGGAAATAAACGGGCAAATGGCTGAAGCCGTTTTTGATTATGACCAGTTGCGTGAGTCCGGCGCTTCGCAGTCGCAGCTCGGCACGGCCCAGTTGCGTGTGGATGGCCTTGGCGCGCGCTTCCGGCGGGCGCTGGAAGAGCAGGCCACCGCGCAGCGGGCGCTGGTAAGCGCCATTCGTCGTGGAGCCGGTCAGGCTATGGACGACGATGAACTTATCTTTGTGGCCCGTTGGGCAGACCGCCGCCTGAAGCAGGACCC
Source organism: Desulfovibrio sp. (assembly GCF_019424165.1). GTDB lineage: Bacteria > Desulfobacterota > Desulfovibrionia > Desulfovibrionales > Desulfovibrionaceae > Desulfovibrio. Next base: position 27,145 of record NZ_JAHZAA010000014.1, read on the forward strand.
GCAGGCCATGAGCGCGGTGCGGACATCGGCAGGCGTTTTGCGCGACCTTGCCCGGCGTTGCGCCCAGGCCGCCACAGGTACGCCTGCTGCTACTGTCCGCACGCCGGAGACAGGGCAGGGGGCTTTGCCTTCGCCGTCAGCGGCTCCATCATCCGCGCTGCCCGCCGCCGCTTCTGTTCCGCAGGCTCCGGCAGTGTCCACTGTGCCGCATGCTTCTCCGGCGCTTTCGCCGCCCCCGGCGCGGCCCGAGGCCGTGGATGCACCTGTTCGGGTGGGCGGTCAGGGACGTTGAGCGCGCCTTGTGTTTTTTTTGTGGGCGGCACGCGCAGCGGAAAAAGCGGCATGGCCCAGCGCTGGGCCGAAGCCGTGGCCCCGCAGCGGCTGTATCTTGCGACCTGCCGGGCGGAAGATGAAGAAATGAACCGGCGCGTGGCCCGGCATCAGGCCATGCGCGGGCCGGGCTGGCACTGTCTTGAAGAACCTCTGGACCTTGCGGGCGCTTTTGACCGCATTTTTGCGGATGTTGCGCAGGCGGGCGCGACGGTTACAGGTGTGCATGGCGGCCTGCCCGCTTGTGTGTCCGCTGACATGCCTGCCGAAGTTGTGGGTAAAGTGCCTGGTCTTGGTCTGTCCGGTGTACAGCTTGGGATAAAGCCAGGAATGCGGCCCGAAATGCTGTCCGAAATGGAGCATGGCGCACGGCCTGAGCAGGAGGCTGCCCAGCAATCTGCTCCGAAGCCGGGCGTTCTCCTGCTGGACTGCATAAGTTTGTGGATTGCCAATCTGTTGGCCTGTGACCTGGGGCAGGAAGATATTTTACGCAAGGTGTCGGCCCTCGGCGAGCGGCTGGCAGCGCCCCCCTTGCCCGTGGCGGTGGTCAGCGCCGAAACGGGGCTGGGGCTTGTACCCATGTCGCCGTTGGCGCGGGCCTTCAATGACGTTCTGGGTCTGGCCAATCAGGAACTGGCGCGAGCCTGCCACCATGTTGTTTTTGTCAGTTGCGGTCTGCCCCTGCCTCTCAAGGGGGGGCTGCCGGAGGGATTATGCTGAAATGTATCTGCTTTTGTGGCGGCACGGCTCATGGGAGGGCCATGCCGACGGTGTTGCTGCGCCTTTTTTTGCTGACACTATGCTTTGGGCTTGCTGCGCCGTCCCAGGCCGCAGGCGCGGCAGCCGCCGCGCGGCAGTGCGTGGTGCAGGCGGGCAAGGCTGTGGACAGCGCCGATGCCGCAGCCTTTGAAAGACTTGTGGATGTGGATGCGATTCTGGCCGCTGCCCTTGATATCTTTGTACAGCGGGCGCGGGATCCCAGGGTGGCGGAAGAACTGCCGCCCATGCTGGCTATTCTGTTTGCGCAGGCGGCACCCGGCGAGCAGGGCAATGCCACGGTGCGCGCCGTGCTGCTGAGCGAATCCCGTGCTTTTGTCATGAACGGCATAAGCTCCGGGGCTTTTGCCGGGCGCAGGGTCGAGGGCCGCGCCGCCCAGGGGGTGCTGGCGCCGCTTTTTGCCGATGCCTCCACTGGTCGCAAGGAAGTGCGGCAGGTGGGCGAAGCCCGCGCCAAGAACGGCGACTGGCTGGTTCCGTTTACGGTGTATGACCACGGCAATGGCGAAAATTACCGGGTGACCGGGCGTGTACGCTTTAATGACGGCAAAGCCCGTCTTGTGGCGGTGGAAAATCTGGACGCCCTCATGGGGCAGGTAGCCGACGAAAGCCGCAGTATGCAATAAACCAACCCGAGGTTTAGATGCGTATCTCTGTTGATAATCGCCACAGGATAGTGCTGTTGCTCTTTGTTATCGTTGACCATTTCATATGGCTGCATGGCGGGCATTGTGAACAGGCGTCGTTTGCCTATGTTGTCCTGACGGAGTGCCTGCGGATTTTTGTGGGCATTGCTCTTGTGGTAAGCTTTTTTTATAAAAATATTCTGGAGATAAGCGTTAATTTTATATTATCTTACTGCGTAATTATGATGTTGTTAAACTTTATTGGCGGTACGGATAAAACGAACTTTTCCGAAGTGCCCGGCTCGGTGGACAATGTTTTTTGGTTCAAAAAAAACCGCCTTGTTCCCATTGATCACGGATTTCTTGCGGCTGTAATTTATTTATACTTTATATTAAGTGCATATTTCTTTTCTGGAAAATATATTAATAAAAACAAAATGATAAAGGCCAAGCAATAGCTTGGTTACCGCTATTGCTTGGCCTTTATGTTCAATCATACTATGTTATTTATTTTTACTGCTCTTTTTGCCCTTGGTGGTTGCCTCTTTGAGTAATTTAGCACCGAATTTTATTATGTAACTCTGCGCATCAGGATGGTTTATAAAACCACTTCCCATTTTTTCCGCTTCGGGCTTGAGAGCCTTTTGCAGCATCTCGATTTTTTTTTGTTTTTTCCGGATGCCCATAGGGGTAAGACCACCACGGGCGCAAGGCGTCAAGTATACCGCTGGAAGCGCCGCCAGCGTCTGTGACCGTGTTTTGGGCGGCCGCAACCAGCGTACCCTTGGCAAAAGCCTCTGACGCGCACCAGCCGTCTGTTCCGGCAAAGAATCCAGCACCTCTGCCTCCACCCATTACGCAGCCTCCTTACGAACAGAAAATGCGTAATATGGCAGTTCAATGAGTTCCGGCCCTAACGCTTCCCTTCCCCATAAAATATCTCAAAAATATTTCAGGGCAGCAGCGGCCCGCGCGTGCCGAGGGTGTAGAAATTCCGGCCCATGCGGTTGGCCCCGTTGAGCAGGGTGGTGGTCAGGCCCAGATAGTCGGTCTGGGCGTGGTTGTTAAGGCTTTCGGCATTCAGCATGGCCCCGGCGGACTGGTTGCGCAGGTTCCAGGCGCGCAGTTGCTGGCCGTAGGCCGCGTCCGCGCCCTGCTGTTCCTGCGACAGGGCATCAAGTTCGCCTTTTTCCGCCGTATCCATGATCTGGTCCAGTTGGCTTCCGGCGTCTGCCTGCGCGCCCGAGGCAGAAGCCTGCGCCCGCTGGCTGCCGATGATGCGGGCGGCCTCCTGCCGTTTTTTGACCGCAGATTCATACCCGGCCTGCTTTTCGCGCCGGGCGGCCTCATCGGCCAGTTCGGCGCTTTGCCCAGCCTGACGCGCGTTGCGTTCTGCCAGTTTGGACTGGTATTCGGCCTGCTGGCGGCGGCTTTCTGCCTGCTGGATGGAACTGACCGTACCCACTGCGGCCCCGGCCAGGGCCATGGCCGCGGTAATGGCGGCGGCTGTGCCGCTTGCTATGGCCATCAGCGTATCTCCTTGTGCCAGACGGTTTCGGTATGGTGCGCGCCCAGGCGCCGGTACAGGGCATCACAGGGGCGCGAGGCGGGCGAGCTGTACTGCACAAGGCCCGCGCCGCGTTGCCTGAGCGCTGTTTCGGCATGGCGCAGCAGGCGCAGGGCCGTGAAGCCGCCACGGGCCTGTGGGGCCAGATACAGGCCATCCAGTGCGGCCAGAAGCGTCTGCGGACGGTGCGGGCAGGGTACAAGGGTAAAGGCCGCATAGCCAGCCAGAGTACCGTTTGGCGTGCGCGCGGCGCTGACGTGCAGCATGTTCAGTGTTTCCAGATGTTGGTAGCGCTCTGTGTCAAGCCGATAGTCGGCCTGGCCGTGCAGAGGGGCTTCCACCTCGTTCCAGTGCGCGGCGGCGAGGTTGTGGGCCTCATGTTGTATATCAGCGAAGGTTTCACTGTGTATGGCAGGCATGACATCCTCCTGTTAAAACTGGTTGCCTTTGCAGTGCGTTGTGGGGAGGGCTTTTTTGAAAAAGGGGCGTCTCGTCCACGTCCGCCCTAAAACTTTTATTTCAGCATGTTATAGAGACGTTACATAGCTGAGGCGGGCCGGCAGCAGGCCTTGGAGGCAATATACTGCCCGTGGGAAATTGATCCGGGGGGCGTGCGGTATGGAAGGCGGCGTCAGGAAAAGTTTACCTCCAGCACCAGAGACAGCAGCCTGAAGGGCAGGGGCCTGTCCTGCACCAGCCACAAACTGCCGGAAGTCTCCCACGAGCCGCCGGGCGCAAACGACACTTCGCCGGAATAGGGCAGAACAGCCTGACCCCAGTGATCCGGCAAAAAGGGCAGATCATACAGTTCATGCCTGTCCGGGCCGTACTTGCCGCCCACGCTCCGGTACAGGCGCGCCGTGCACATGCCGTAGGCGCGCTGGCGGCCAAGGCTTGTGCCGTACTGGCTGTCGTGCTCCACAGGCAGGCATGAAAGAGCCGAGGCGTAAGGCAGGCCCGCCTGTACCACGCTTGCCGCATAGGGCAGGTTTATGCGGCCCTGATGTACCACGCAGCCTTCCACCGGGCTGCCGTCTGCCAGCACGGCCAGCTCGCAGCCTTCAAGATGATCCAGGCCCTCCAGGGTCAGGGCGGGGGCGGGAAGCCGGAACGTCAGGCCGCAGTCCGCAAAGTACGCTTCTTCCACAGGTTCGTGGTCTTGCCACTGATCCGCCAGACGCTCCAGAAAGATGCGCGGCTGCCCGTCAATGCGGCGTTCCGTCACCAGCATGAGGGTGTCGCCTTTTTCGCCGGAAATGGCCGCTGCCGAAAGTACCCTGCCTTGCGTGATCTGGCGCGACCAGCCCCAGATATCGTGCTCTTTCATATAGGTGAAGGCCAGCAGCAGGCCGTCGTCACGCACGCACCAGATGGTAGACCCCGGCGTCTGCTGGTAGGCCCACTGAAGGATGGTATGCCCTTCAAAAAGGTGCGGGGCCATGATGGAAAGGTCGTTGCCCGCGTAACCGTCCTTTTCCAGTGAGTAGAAAAGGTCGCGCACGCGGGAGCCGTGACGCTGCACATGCAGGATGGAGTTGCCGATAATGATGGGCGCAAGGCCCGCGCTGCCCCAGTAGCTCTGGGCCGTGATGCTGATATTGCCTGCGGTTATGGATGCGCCGTCGCCGCCTGAGGCCTTGTATTCACTGCCCGACGTGCCGATGAGCAGGTCGCCGAAGCTGGCTGCCCAGGTGACGGCATCGATGGCGCCGGAGGCAATGAGGTATTCCACAGGGTCGTCATCCTGCAATGGTCTTGATTTACGGAAGTTTTCAAAGTCTCCCACGCGCGACATGTAAAATGCCTGCGGGTTTTTGGGGGTGGCGGCCAGAACCATACGCTGCTGATGAAAGGCCACAATGCCGGGATAGTTGCCGTCGGCGAACGGATCCCAGTCTTCCTTGGGCGTATCGGCGGTGTCGGCCTGATAGTTCTGGTCATTGAAATGCAGGCCGCCGGATACGCCGATAAAGCCGAAGTAGCCCGCTTCTTCCCTGTAGATATTGTATTCCACGGCTCCTTCCACTGCGGCCCAGCTTATGGTTGCGCTGTTGCCCTGCACCCAGTCGGACGGGTGGCGGCCATTGGCGCACTGCCCGGCGGGCGAAGGAAGGGACTCGCGCCCGGCGGCATCCACGGCAGCAACCTTGTAGCGCAGGGTATAGCTGCCCGCGCTGCCGGAAAATGTCACCGAAGGCAATTCGGGCGCAGCAAGGGATGCGTTGAGCGCCACTTTTTCAAGGCTCCAGGCATAAGCCGACCCTGCGGATTGCGTCTGGTTTTCCGGCGCATCGCGCCGTACTACCTTGTGCAAGGGATGGTTGCTGTGGGCCAGGTACACGGTATCACCCACCTGGGCGTAGGAAATATCCTGCAACTCGCCGGGGGCGTAGGGCGTTTCAATCACAGGAATATTTTCAAGACCCTGTTCGCCCGCGATGTGCAGGCTGTGACTGCCGAAAACAAGCACAAAATTCTGGCTGGTCAGGGCATTGAAACTGAAAGGGATGAGAACGGAATGCCCGTCCAGATTTGCCACAAAGCGCGTGCCGGGCCGCCGGGCCGCGTCGCCGTGCAGACCGGGCAGCATGTTTTCCATGCAGGACAGGCAGTTGCGGTAACGGGCCAGGTCATAACGCGCAGACAGGGTGGGCGCTATTTCGCCGCCGGTAAAGTTGTTGCAGGCAATGCGGATGGGCATGGCTATACCTCCGGCATATGCGGCCACTGCGTCAGTTCGCCGCCACCGTCAAAGGGGGCGCCGGGCTTCCCCGGCAGGTCGCGCAAGGCTTGCCTGCAGGTTTTGACAGCTTCAAGCGATTCGGGATTGATGGGATAGTCCGCCAGCAGGTATTTATCAGTGGCGGCAAGGCGGGCGTCGCGCTCTGCACGCAGTCGCGCCGCTCTGGCCGCCGTACTGTTGTGTTCTGCAAGGCGGGCTGCTTCGGCTGCTTCGACCTCGCGCTCAAGACGTTCTTTCTCCGCCTGCCACAGCGCCACATACGGGGCCACTTCGTCTGTATAGGCCGTGATGTCGGCAACAGGCAGGGGCCAGTTAAAATCGTCGGCCCATTCCATATGCCCCTGCTGCCCGTCCCACTGAAGCGCATGCAGGTTCAACGGGGCGGAAAAATCGAAAACAAGGGGCAGGCCATCCACAATAATGAGCTTGTCTGCGGGAACTACAGTTACTGTAGGCATAATATTTCCTTATATGGTTTTCATAACGAAAATTGCTGCACAAAACGGCATGTAGTTGCTGGCTGCCGTGACAGAAACAGTTGACAAGTCGTGGGCATGCGCTCCGTTTCCCCCATTCCCTCCTGTTGATGCGGTGGTCGTATTACTGTAAGCTCCGCTACTGCTACTATAATACCCATAGCTGTTAGTGCTATTATATGAGGTATACGAGTGACCGTGATGGGGTATTTGCCCTATAGACAGCGTTGTCTGGCTGGTTGCGCCACTCACAGTATGGGTATGTGATGTGCTTCCCCCCAATGTGCCTTCCTGGTCATTACTCTCTGCCCCCAAAAGCACTCGGCCCATCAGGTTTGGCACTACGCCGCCTTTGCCGTCATTGCCGCCATCGCACAGCAGCCAGTCTTCCCGTGCTGCCGTTTCGCCGGGCATGATGGCCCGCCTTCCGTCACTGCCACCAAATGTTACGCCCCAGATGGGGATAGGCACATAAGGCGGAAAGGCATCCCAGTACGCGATATGCAATGCACCGCCGTCATCAACGGTCATGCCGGTTCCCGGCCTGACCGTGCCTGACGCTTCAGATGTTGCAAGGTTTACAGGCGTGACGGAGATAGTCCCGTCTGTTTCTACGGCAATACCCTCACCAGTCTTGACCATGCCGAGTGTATCGGTTGTTGCCGGGCCTATATTGGCAAGATTTTGCGCCCGGTCGGCTTCTGTTTTTGCGCGATCGGCCTGACCGGTTGCCTGGGCAGCGCTTTTTTCGGCGGCCTCCGCACGCTGCCCGGCGGTGTTCATCGCTGCCTGGGCGGCATTGCGGGCAGCCTGGCAGTGGTCGCGGGCGGCAAAAATGTTTTGCACCACATCCTGCGGGGTTTCGGAACTGGTGGCGGGAAGAATGACGGAGCGCCGCATCATCTCAAGCGTCTGCTGGCGTTCTGCCGTGGCCTGGTCCAGGGCGTCTTCAATGACCTGCGGATCAAAGCGCGAGGCCGAAACAAGGTTGACCTCCTGCGTGAAAGGCATGTTGCGGGTTATGGCCAGCTTCCAGCCGTTGGGCAGGGGGGCGTTCTGATGCAGGTAGGTAATTTCGCCTCCGGCAGCGCCGAGGTCTGCTGTCCAGCCGGAAGCTTCGGATGTGACTCCTTCCGGCGAGGTCAGGGTGACCACAAGCTGCGCGGCGGTCCAGACCCGAAAGAAAAATGGAAAGCTCGTGGCCGCATTGTTGCCTTCATATATGGCGCGGCTGGGGCTGTAGGGCATGGTCATCCGGATATCCTCATTTTCAGGGTATTTTGTGTCGGAAATACCTGTTGGGAGCGGCGCAGCCAGCTTGTTGCAAGACTGGCCGGTACATGGCTGTGCAGGCTCCCGCCATTTCAGCGCACGGCAAGCCAGGCATCTTCCGCGGGTTTTTCGCTGCGTTCGGAAGCCGCGGCCCCCCTGGCCGGAGGCAGGCTGGCCGCATAAAGCTGTTCCAGTTCGGCGGCCTTTTGTCCGCTGCCCTTGAGCAGCGGTACAGAGACAAGGGCGGCAAGCTTGCGCGCCAGCATATGGGCGAAAAGGTCATCAAACAGGCGGCTGTTGCGCACATCTTCAGTATACAGAACCAGCGCACGCGAGGCGTTGGTAACAAGCAGGGAGCTGTCGCCCGCAGGGCTCATGGCCAGGCAGAACGGGCGGGGCGAAAGACCTTCGTGGCGGACCTCGTGAACCTTGAGGCAGCTTTCGGGCAGGGCGTAAGCAAAGCGGTACTCCGGCGCATAGCCCTGGGGCAGGGCCTGAAGCGCCAGCCACGCCCGGCGCTGGGCAAAGCTCCAGGGAAAATCGCGCAAGACCTGGCGTCGGGCAGAATCCCAGTACAGGCGGCATTGCAGGGCCTCCGGCGTGCTTTCGCGCTCGGAAGCCACACTGCGCGCACCCAGAAAGCCGAGGGCGCGGTTCCACACGTCTATCTGGCTGATAGTCATGACACCTCCATATATCTTGCTGGAATGAAAAAGCCCCCGGCGGCCAGAGCAGCCGGAGGCATAAAGAAGGTCGTTCCAAAGCGGACATGTTTTTAGGTTGCGGCCTGCCTTGAAGGTGCTGCCGCCATGAAACGTTTTGCGGCAGACGTTCCTGTATAAAATTGAAACAATAATAAATGGTTGGGAGGTGAATGTGTGGGGGGGAAGACCAGTTTGCAACAGGGCCGCTCCCCCACAAGGTTCTTCAGACGCACACAGCTCTAGCGGCCTGCCATAAGGGCGGCTTCGTAGGGCAGATCTTCTTCACGGGTAAGCGCCGCGAAAATGCGCCCCTGGCTGGTGCTCTTGCCGTTCACTGGCGTCAGGCCAAGGGTCAGTCGCAGCCAGCCTTTACGCACCCCCTGAGGCAAAAACCGGTGATAGGGCCGCGCTCCGGCGGCCAGGGCAGGATTTTCAGCCGAATGGGGTACGTTGACCGACGCCCCGGGTACGGCGGTCCAGGGGCCGCTGGCACTGTCGGATTCTTCAAGCCCGATGGCGATGCCCTGCACTTCATCGGGGCTGAAGCTTTCGGTCACGGACAGGCGCAGCGGCATGGGTTCCATGCGGCCCGGCAGCCTGAGGGCGTTAAGGGCGACAGCGGGACCAGTGGTCTCAGTGGTAAGGGAACCCTCAAAAAGAATGGAATTGCGGTCAATGATAGCCATGTGTGCTCCTTGTGGAAGAATGGTTGTGCACCAGGTAATGCATGTTCGCTCCGGCGGGGACCAGGCGGCAGACAGGGCAGGCATGTCTTGCCCGGTGGGCCGCAGTACGGCATTTACACCGCGCTTTCGTTGCCCAGCACGGCATCGCACTGGCGCACAGGGCGGCCATGCAGCACGGGAACGGCTTTGGCGTCAAAGAATTCGTCATACTGGAGCTGCACGTTACCCGCGTCGGAATTTTGCAGTTCAAGAGCGGTGAGCACATCGGCATTGGCGTACCACACGGCTTTCTGGCGCAGGTGCTGGGGCATGCGGTTTTTGGCTTCGATGGTCAGCTTTTGCAGATCGATGAATCCGCTCTGTCCCTTGCGCTTGCCAAGGGCTGCCACAGGCAGGTTGGCAACGCGCACCACAGCGCGCCAGTCGCGCACGGCAAGGCCGCAGCGCCAGTTGTATTTGTCGCCCACGACCTGATATTTGCGTCCGTCGGGGTCCTGGGTCATATAGGTGCTCAGGTCTTCGTGAGAAAGCCCGCCGGTGCTGTCCTTGGGATAGATGCCGTGCACGGCCTGCGCCCCCCACGATACAAGCCACAGGGAGGTGCAGCCCCCTTCTTCCCGGCCGCCCGCATCCATAACATTTTTGGCGTCCTGCGCGGGGTAGCGCATGGCCAGGCCGTTGAATTCGTCAGGATTGATATTGCTGTTGCCATAAAAAAGGGTGGCGGCCACTTTCTGGCGCATAGCCTCGGCAAAGGCCACGCCCTCGCTCATGCGAAAGGCCCTGTCTCGGCTGCCGTAGAGGCGCAGTTCCTCCACATCCAGTTCCATAATGGCTTCAAGAATGCCGCAGCCTTCCTTGACCTGCCCCCACTGCGATTTTGACGGCGGCGTACCCTGATAGAGTCTGCGCCAGTAAACTTCGGGCAGGCCGGTGCGGATGCGCGTAAGATGTCCGTCGCTCTGGTTGGACTCCATCCAGAGCACGTCATCCATGATGTCATTGGTCTTGTTCATCAGTTCGATGATCTGTCCCGCCTTGTCGCCACGATAAAACTGTTCCATTTCCGCCAGGGAAACCACAAGACCCATAGAGTTGGACATAATCGCCTCGTATGTAGAAAGGTGAATGTGCGGGATAAAAAACGTGCCGGAAAATATCCGGGCAATCTGTTGCGGCCGCTTTCACGGCAGGAAACAGTTTGACCGTGGTTGAGGGGTAGGCGGCGGGCTGCTTCTATTTTTTGGACGACCAGCCTGCGTACATGCGTTCTTCGAGCGGGGGCATACCGCCGCCAGGCTCGCCGCGCACCAGGCTGTCTTCCATAAGTGCATCAGCCATGCGGTTAAAAAAACGCAGCACCTCGGGATGGTTGCCGTAGCCGCTTTCTTCCAGCAGGCGGCCGATGTGCTTGCCCTGGTCAAAGCGATCAAGGGCAAGCTGGGCGCGCGCCACGCTGGCGGCCATGTTAGCGCCGCCCATGTGCGGGTCCTGCGCCACTTCCTGCCGCCACTGGCTGACTTGCCCCTGCCACTGCTCGCGTCGTGCGGCCTCGTGTTGCAGCAGGCGCTGCTCAAACTGTCGTTCCGCATTTTCCTGCCCGGACGGTTGCTCCGTTTGCCCGGTACGCGGGGTGTCGGGCTGTGTCGCCGCGCCGTCAGGGCTGTTGCTGCCAGAGGCGGCGGATGCAGGGGGCGGCGTATCTGCTTTTGCAAGATTGCCGTGGCCGTGGGCAGACCCCAGATATGAGGGCGCTTGCGGCATGCCGGAAGCAGCGGCCGTGGCGGACGCGCCGGAGGCAGCAGTTTCCTGCCTGTCGGCTGTGGCGGGAGCGCCGGAAACGCCGGATGAACCGGATACGCCGGGTGCGTTGAAAAACTCAGAATGCATCTTCATCCTCCCTGATCTGAAAAAGTTGCGGCAAATTTTGCGGGTCGGCGCATTGCACAAGCCGCAGCAGGGTCATGCCCACATAGCGGCGGCCTTCGGTAAAGCAGAGGCGCGCGGCATCATGCGCCGAGGCCTGCGCGCCGTCCTGTGCAGCCAGGTTCTGGGCGCTGAAGCACTGGCAGTTGTGCATGAGCCAGCGTAGAAAAAAACGTCCCTGTTTTTGGGCCATGAGGCCGTTGATGGCGGCGTGCAGATGCGCTTCCGCCTCTCCGGCGTGTCGCTGTGCCGTGTTTTCCCGTGCCTGCGCCTGTTCATACGGCGCAAAGATGTCCATCAGGCTGTCTCCCGCGTTTGCGGTTTGGGCGTATTGAGGGCAACGCCCTGCATGCCGCTGTTGCCGTCACCGGGGGTTTCACGCGGCATTGCTTTTGCGTCCGCTTTTCCGGTCATACGGCCAATGAGGTCCGCAAGGCCGTCCAGTACGCTGATCTGGCGGCCGTCAGGCCCGGAAAGCGGGCTTTTTGCCAGTTGCTGCACCAGGTCCACCCCCTGCTTCAGATTGTCGGCCAGGGCTGCGCCGCGCGCGGCCTCGGCCCTGGCGGCCCGCATCTGCTCACGTTCTTCAGGGGGGCGTGTGAGGCTTATGGGCAGGCCGAGGCTGTCGGCATAGGTATCAAGCAAATGATCCACGTTGAGGGTATCCAGAGCTTCTGGCCATGCGGTGGAAGCCCGCAGGGTCAGGGCCAGGTACTGGTCAGCCGCGCTGACGCCCACCAGTTTCTGCGCCTGGGCCAGCAGTGAGACAAACTCCACCTTGAGGCGGCGGCCGGCCAGTTCCGGCGGGCAGGGCGGCAGCATGTCCAGTTCGCGCATGCACTCGAATGTGCGGTCCATAAGCGGAATAAAAAGCTCATCATGCAGGCGTTCAAGCACAGGGCCGATGAGCACCAGTTTTTCTTCTTCCCGTGCGGCGATCTCGCTGGCCGTCACTCCACTGCGGCCTTCGAGAATGAGTTTGAAAAGGTCATTGTAGAGGCCGGAACGGATCTGGTTCTGTACCGACTCCATGGCCCGCCGAGCCGTGGAAAGGTCCGGGTTGACCTGAAGCAGCGGCGTGGCTGCCTGCGGGCTTTGCCCCGGGGCGCTGTCCACATAGTTGATGCCGCCGGGGGTGAGGTCCAGCCCCACGGAGCGCAGGCCCGCAGAGACGCTCATGGGCGGGTCCACGGCCTTGTGGATGGCCTTGAGCGTGGTGATGCCCATCTGTTGCAGCATGCGGCAGTCGGGCAGGGCGTCCATAGCGGGCGAACGCCCGTACACGTCGTTGCCCGCCACATCCCAGCGAGGCCCGAAACCCGGAAAATGCCTGAAACCGGACTCGCGCAGGGCGTGCTCACCGCCGTCCCGCCCTTCCAGCCAGTAGACCGAGGCCACCGGCATGTGGCTGGCCGTGAGCATGCCGTGCATGCGGTCTTCACGCGGGTACACGGCCTGGATGACACTGCGTCTTTCATCCGCATTACGGCGGGCAGTTTCGCGCAGGGATTCGGGCAGGGCAGCCAGGCCGAAGGTTTGCACGATCTGACGCAGGCTCATGCTTGAACGGCGAAAAACCGTGTCCACCCGGCGACCGGCATCGCAGTCCAGCACATATTCCCCGGCGCAGAGCGGCATGAAGCGGAAACCGTCGCGCGGGTCGGCCAGTTCAAAAACAAAGGCCGTGCCGAAGGTTGCCAGCTCCGCATAAAGCGTGTGCATGGCATTGTAGAAGTTGCAGCGATGAAAGACTGAGCGCATGCGGGCCGCAACCTCATCCAGCCATGCCTGGCCGGGGCGGCTGCGGGCCAGATCCGCATCATCCAGCCCAAGGCGAAACCAGGGCCGGGCCGGGCTGGTAAGACCGCCCTGAAGCCCGGCCGCCAGGGTGCGCATGGCAAGAATGCCTGTGGCATCCACAAGGCCGCTGTTAAGCATGGGGCCTTCCTCTGAGCCGCCTCCTTGTGGCCGTAAGCGGCAGCGTGTGGGCAAAAAGTGGTCGGCAAGGCTTTGCCAGGCCGTGTCCCAGGGCATGCGGCGGCGCAAAAGGGCCTGATAGCGGCGGGCCAACGCGGGAATGTCGGCCCGCGTGCCATTGCCTGTATCGTCCGTGTGGTCAGCCGGAGCGCGAGCCGCCTGTTTTCCGGCGTGACCGGGTGTTGATATGGTCATGGCTACTGCCCCAGCAGTGTCTTGCGCGCATCTTCCGCGCGGTTGAGAGGGCTTGTGTGTACAGCCCCGTTAATGCCTGCGGCTTTGGCCGCCCTGTTTTTCTGGGCCTGCCGCGCGGCGGTGGCGGCTTCGGTAACGGGTTTCTGCACTTCCTGTTTGGGCGCGGGGGGAACGTCGGGGATACTGGGGGCGCTGTAACCTCCTCCAAAACCCATGGCAGCCTCCTTGGCTATGGCTATACTGTTGGCGAGCGCGGACGGTGTGCAGAGCACCAGCACCCCGTCCACATGACGTTTTTTACGGGCGTGCCAGCAGGATTGCGGCAGACGCCCCATAATCTTAAAACCGCAGGCTTCGGCCAGGCGCCATGCATGACGGTTGGGCGCGGGGCATAGTCCCACGATGGCGGCGCAGCCCAGACGGGCAAAGGCCCAGCTCAGGCCGCCGTGCGCCAGCGGAACGGCAAAGGGTGCGCCCGCGCGAAAGGTGGTAAAATCAAATTCCCACACCTTGCCGCGCCGGGGCGTGAACAGGGCGCAGCCCAGCATGTCTTCCTGGCGGGGAGCTGCGCGAAGGGCGGGATCTGCCGCCAGGGCGGAACGTGTTTTCCGGCATGTTATGAAGGTTTCCGCGTCCGCATGGGCGCTGCATCCCTGTGGAGAGACCGCGTTTTCTTTTTTTGTTGCAGCCTGCGTATAGCAGCAGAGCAGCAGCCCATGACGGGGGCTGGTGATGCGCCGCCAGGCTTCACGTGTGGGCGCGGACAGGGTGCTCATGGCGCAGCCCAGCAGGCCTTCGGCCTGCATCCGGCTGAAAATGGCATCCTGACCGGCCCGGAGGGAGGGGCCGCGCAGCGGCTCATAGCGAAAACGCATCAGTGCCTCCAAAGACGTTGTAGTGTGTTCTGGCCTTGCGCTTTCCGGCAGCAGGGTCTTGGGCCGGCCGAAAACCCGTGGTCGCATAGCGCAGGGCATCGGCTGCATGGCTGGCCCAGTCATGCAGGGGGCCGGATCCCGCTGTCTGCTGCCCGGCGCGCCATTGCCGCCTGTAGGAGCGCAGGCCCTTGATCCCGGATGCGCAGAAGTCGGCATCAAACCAGCAGCGAGGCAGGTGGCGGCGCACTGCGTCGATGCCGTCCGCCAGGCCCAGTGCCGGGGCGAGGGTAAAACGTATGCCGAGCTGGGCTGCGCTTTCCCACCGGCTCTGCCCCGTACCCAGCTCGCGCACGCGGATGTCGTGGGGGGCGATATGCAGCCCGTAGGAAAAGCCGCGCCCCGTGGTATTCCGGTTCAACGGCGCGCCTTGACCGTCCTGTTCGCACTGGCCGCCCAGTTGGCCGGTGGTGTCTTCCAGCGCCTGCTGGCCTGCTGGCCGCGCCTTGCGGGCCAGTACATGGGCATAGTGAGCCAGCCCTTCGCCCGAGGCTTCGTAATAGTCCACAAAGCGCCACTGGCCTGACGGCTCCACCTGAAAGAACCAGATGGCTGTCGCATCATCCATTCCCAGGTCCCAGGCTGTGTGAACGGGCAGTTCCGGCGCGTGGGGGACAACGCGTATACGCCCTTCGCGGTCGGCGGCGTCCAGCAGGGGCGCGTAATAAGCGCCCCGCACGGCCGCGGCAAAAGAACATTCAAACTCCTGAAGATATTCTGCTTCATCCATGGCGCGCCGCGCTGCCGCCAACTCCTGCCCCGGCAGATAGCCGGTTTGTGAAGCGGGAAAGCGAAAGCGCGACCACAGCCCGCTGCTGTCTGCCCCGGCCTGCTCCCATGCGTCGTAAAGCAGGTTGTCCGTCCCCTGGGGGGTGCCGCAGAAGAGCGCCCGGCCCTGACGGTCGGCCAGCATGGGCCGGAATATCTGTGTCCAGACCTGGCGCGGCATATCGGCAGGTTCGTCCAGAACAAGGTCGTCCAGATACAGGCCGCGCAGGGCCTGCGCATTTTTCGTTCCCAGCAGGCGTATGCGTGCGCCGGTCGGCAGAACGCAGGCCAGCTCGCTTTCCAGAAAGCGCGTACCCGGAACAGCCCCGGCAAAACGCTTGCAGTAATCCCATGCCACGGCCTTGGCCTGCCCCAGAAAGGGGGCGGCATATGCCGCCCGCCAGTCTTCCCGGCCTGAAACAAGAGCCTGGCGGATAAGGTCGTTAACCGCGGCCACGGTTTTGCCGAAACGCCGGTGGCAGAGCAGCACGCAAAAGCGGGTACGCTCCTCATGAAAGCGCCACTGCAAAGGCCGGGGGGTGTAAGGGATGACGTGGAGCATGGCTTCCTTGCGTTTGTTCGTTTATGGCTGGAGTACACGCCTGGAGCGTATTTTCAGACGATGCATCCATGCCCGCATCCGCAGGCTGCGGTTCTTGTTGTGCAATGTGATGCCTTCATGTTGTTGCCGGGTTGCCCGGCGGTAACGGGCGGATCTGTCACGAGCCTCTTCCGGGCTTCTCCCCGGCCTCTCCCGGCTTTGTTCCGGCTTGTGTGCTCCGGGCTCTCCGGGTGTTCCGGGCGCTCCGGGCGACGCGCCCGGAAGCGCTGGGGGCTGTGCGCGCGGCGAATTCCGCCAACGGGCCTGAACCACTGGATGAACCGCATGGCCCGCCGGGCATCTGCGGGCCGCCCCACACCACCATGAGCGGTTGTGGTTGCTCCGGTGTTTCCGCCTCGCGCAAAGCACGTAAAATCGCGTGCAATTCTTTTATTTCTTTGACAATATCTATGCTTCTTTCAGAAATTTCGGCTTCATTGAGTGTACGTGTGAGCAAATCCAGCCGCTGCTCAAGGCTGTCAAGCAGCGGACGGCCTTTCCTGCTTTTCGTGGTGCGTGTTCCGGCGGGCATCAGTGCTTTTCTCCACTGACGGCAGCGCTGTTTCTGCGTAAAAGCGCGCCATGGCCCACAGGGGGCATCAGGTGCAGGCGGTCTTCCTGCCGTTCAAGCCCGTGTTCCAGCCGTTCTAGCAGGCGGTCAAGACCGGATATGCGGGCGCTGAGTGCCTGTATTTCGCCGCGCAGGGTGGAAAGTTCGCCATGCAGCCCGGCCAGGTCACCATTGCCGGGCATGAGCCTCAGGCTTTCTTCCAGGGCGCAGATGCGGCGGCTTGTGGCTGCTTCGCGCCGCGTATCGCGCTGCATGTGCAACAGGTAGTCGTCCTGCCGCACAAAGGCGCGGCGCAGGCTCCAGAGCGCCCAGGCAAACAGGCCCTGGACTATGAGCACCAGCAGGGATGCGCCGGAAGAAGAAAAAATATCCACTGTCATGATGTTCTCCGCATGCGCAGTACTTGGTGCGCGTGTTTCAGCCAGTTGATGTGTTTGCCGGGGCGGGGTAGAATTTGTCGCCGTCCTGCCCATCAGCGCTGTTTGGCGGTCTGTGCAGCAGGCTTGTCCGGGGCATGATCAGAAGCCAAGCCCCAGCATGCCCAGAAGCAGCGCCATGATCTGGTCCAGGGCAGAGGGCGGCAGGTTTTCACCCCACGGGGCAAAAAAAAGCGGCACAATGACCATGCGGCCTACAACCTCCCAGCAGAAAAGCAGCGCCAGAACCCAGCCCAAAAAAGATCTCCACAGGCGCATGCGACTGGCCGGAGCGCCGGAAACCTCGGCTTCGTTGATGCGGCTCTGGGCTTCATTTTGCCTGTTGCGGTCCGGGATGATCCGGCCAACCATGCCGCCAACGCCGCCAAGCAGTTTGCCGATCAGGCTCCACATCAGTTTTCCTCCCTTTCAAGCTCGGCCAGGTACTGACCAAGCGCTTTGACCCGGTTGCGCCAGCCGTTCAGAAAAACCTGCATGGAGGGCCGCCTGGCCGCCAGGTCACGGTAAAAGGCGTCGCGCAGGCGAAGCATTTGGCGCGCCGCGTACCACTGCTGTCCGCTCTGCTCCAGCGCCTCGGCCAGTTGCGCGGTACGGGGGCCCATGATGCCGTCTTCGGCAATGGGTACGTAGCGGTCCAGTTCCGATTCTCCCACGGTGTTCATGGCCCGCTGCATCTGGCGCACGGCCCGCGCGGGACCCATATTCACCGCGCCGTCATAAAGCGCCGCAGCCAGGGGCAAGGGCAGTCCGCCGCAGGCCAGTTTGTCCCAGAAGTGTTTTTTAAACAGGGTCGCAGCCTGGGCTTTGGTGCAGGCGCGGATGTCATCGGCGTCCACATCGCCGTCCATGTCCATATCCAGGCTGTAATAGCCGCACTTACTGGTTTGCATGGCATTGCAGCCGTCACAGCTACGGGCTTGCCGCAGGCAGTCTTCACGAGCCTGACGGGCCAGGTCCTGCACCCAGCGCAGGGAAACGCCATGATTGGTCAGGCCGCCGGGGTCAGAAGGGTGGTCGGTAAGTCCTCCTTCCCAGCGGGCGGTAAATTCGTGGGCTTTCTGAAAAAAATTCGACATGGCATGCTCCCGTATGTGCTGCGTGTTTGTGAACTTGTCCGCCACAGCGGCGGCGTGGGTACACCATGTCAAAAAGGGCGGCTGCGGTAAGACTGAACCGGTTCAGTACGGCTATCTGCTTGTCCGGCGCGGGTTAACGGCGGCAAAGGGCCTTGCGGGTCAGGCACAGGCATAAAAAAAGCCCGCAACTACGCGGGCTTATAGGTTTTTCTACCTGTGCTGTTTAGTATTTTTTCTTTATATTACGTATTGTTGTGTATGTTTTTTGCGCGCATGTCCGTGTTTTGCAGGTGGTGGAGCAGATTCCCCTGCGCTGGGGCTGATGCGGTTTTTTTAAGAATTTTCCATATCTGGCGGTCAGACAGGGCATGTTTTCTGGCCAGGTTTGCCACTGTGGCCGTACTGCTGATGCCGCGTGTGGTTTCGCGTGTAAACGATTCTATAATCTCCCGTTGGCGCAGTCTTGTCAGTACTCCGGCACAACTGGGTACATACAGCGGCGTGCCGCCGAAAGCCGCCACAAGTTTGGCCGTGCAGCGTGCGCCCAGGCGGCGGCGCAGCGGGTGATGCCTTTGCGCCGGCAGGGTTGAGGGTATACGCAGGCTTTGCCCGCCGTAGGCCTGCAGGATGCGCCACAGGTCTTCCATACGCCCCTTTTCGTGTCCTCCCAGAGCATGCCATATCTGCCGGACGTTTTCCGGCAGGTGCTCCAGTAACTGCCGCCACTGCCGTTCCTGTCCGGCCTTTTGCATGGCCTGCCCCCATGCCTGGCGACCGCAGGAAGCTGAAGGCCGTCTATCCACGCAGCCACGTGGATTTGCGGCACTGGCGACTGGCCGGGGGCGCGCCACGGCCTTTGCCGTGCCAGCAGAGCTACTGGCACACATGGCGGGCCTCGTTGGCCTGAGCGGCGATGGGGGCAGGCCTGTCGGGCTCTGAAGAAAACTGCGCTTCCTGTCCGGCCCCTGATGACGGCATGTGTGGCGGCAGAGGCGGTGAACAGTGCGCGGGCAGGTCCATGCAACGTGCGAGCAGGCGCAGATGATCGCCCACCAGGCGTAAAACAGGCTTTTGGGTGGGTGGGGCGTTGTTTTGCAAAATATCCAGCACAGCGCTCAGGTTATGAAAGTTGTTTTGAAGATCGGACATGCTATGCTCCCTGAAATATAAATGTGAAATATACGGGGCGTATTTGGGATTTATAACTTTTTGTTTTATGAATCAAGCTTAAAGTTTATAATTAAAAGAAAAGATTTAATTGTTTGATTTATAATGTTTTTTGTTCTGATATGGAGCATGTTGATTTTTATTGTATAAGAGAATTTTCTATTTTATTCCTATATTTATAAAGAAAACATTGATTCTTGAAAAGAAAAAAGGTAGTTTTCTGGTAGGCAGGATAAAGCTGTCCTGATCCGGTGTTCTTTTGAAAGAAAAGTTTTACTATGCTGGAACCGCATGTGATGGAAATTCTATGAAAACATTCTCCCAGGCTGGACTGGCCAAGGCCTTTGCGCAGCGCCTTCGCCAGCGCCGTGAAGAACTTGGCATGCACAAGCAGGACATGGCCGACAGGGTGGGGGTGAGCCTTACCACCATTCAGAAATATGAAAACGGGCAAATGCCGAAAGGTGAATATGCCGTGCGACTGGCAGACACTCTGGCCTGCTCACTTGACTGGCTGCTTGTCGGCAAAGGGGCGGCAGACGGCAGCGGGCAAAGCTGCGGAGAGGCCAGGCTGGTGATGGTTCCTATGGTGGAGGCGCGCCTTTCTGCCGGAACTGGCAGTTTTGAAACCGGCGGCGATGTGTTGCGCCACTACGCCTTTCGCTGGGATTTTCTACGCCGCAAGGGCAATCCGTCGCAGATGGTGCTGTTACGGGTATCCGGCGACAGTATGCAGCCGCGCATCATGCACAATGACGTAGTGCTGATAGATCAGGCCCAGCGCAATCCCGTGCCGGGGCGCATATATGCTGTGGGTGTGGAGGATATGGTGTATCTCAAGGTGGTCAACGCCATGCCCGGCAGACTTATTCTGACAAGCTTCAATCCGGACTATGCGCCCATTGAGGCGGATGCGGGCGAGCAGCTGGCAGATCTTGTGCGGGTTATCGGGCGTGCCGTGTGGGTTGGGCGGGAGCTGGACTAGGCGGGTTTCGTATTTTAAGGTTTAACGGCCGGGTTCAACAGCTTGTGCAACAAGATTTTTTACTCCAGCAGTCCAGTACAAGAGAACTCTCCTTTCGCAACATTCCTCTTTCTTGTCTTTGTCGCACACTGTGTTACGCCGCTGCTCCCCGGCTTATAAATGAAAATAATACCCCTGTATCTATACTGCTACGCGCCGTAAAACCGTTGAAAATGCGCTTTTTAAGGGTACAATGCTCTGGATGTGGCTTGAAGGACGGCCACAGCAATGCCTGCTGACACACGTCGGACCGGCCTGAAACGAAAAGGCCGGAATCCCGGGGAGGTCTGGCCTGTCAGTGTGCCTGCCTGGCAAGGCGTCCTTTGACGCCACTGACGCCGCCTTTATGCCCGATGCATGCAGCAGGCATCGGGGCGGTGGTGGGCTGTTGCCCGGCAGATTTTTCAGGGCGTGGGCATAGGGAAAGATTTTCTGCTGTTTCTTTGTATAGAAAAAGCTATTTACAGCGACTCACAAAAGATCACCGACAGGCACGTTGATGGTCCGGCCATATGTGCGGAGATCAAAGTTCGTTTGCGCAGGCCAGGTTGCGGTTCCAGGCGCGGATAGCCGCGCCTTGCGAAACTGACCATTGCTGCGATGTCTGCCCACAGGAACAGACCACCCGCCAGACTTCCTGCCGCCTGCCCGGCGGCAGCATGGACTCCAGATGAACGTTGGTTCCGCCGCAGGCCAGGCAGGGGCGGATCGTATGCGGATCAAGCTCTTTCATGCGCAGCAATATAGCAGCTTTGATTCATGTTCACAAGAAGAGGCTTTGTTTCATATTTTTCCTGCGGCAGCGTCCTGCCTGCGCGAATCTGGCGGTTCGCGTTTTTTGTTCTTAACGCTTCGCTGACGCGCCCGTGTGCAGATTTTGTTTGCGGGCGTACATGCGTTCCGCGCATCCAGTAAATTTTTTGGAGGATCATATGCGCTACATGCTTAT
>NZ_JAHZAA010000014.1:47958-52068 GCF_019424165.1 Desulfovibrio sp.
CTGGCTTTGACTGTTCCCGCCCATGCCGCTGACAAGGCCGTGTCCGGCGAGGCAGCTCAGGCCGTCACCGCGCCTGCGCCGCAAAAGGGCAAGCCCCGGCACGAAAAGGCTCAGGGGATGACAAATCTTCATGAGGTGGATACCGTTGCAAAAGCGCTGAAAGCCCCTGACAAAAGCCCTGTCATGATTGTGGGCCGGATTGTGGAAAAGGTGGACAGCAAAAAAAACCGTTTTATTGTGGATGACGGTACGGGTCGCATGGCTGTGTCCATCGGCCAGAAAACCCTCAAGGGAATAACGCTTGCCCCCGACATGAAGGTGCGCCTTGTGGGCAAGCTCAGAACAAAAGACGGCAAGGAGCCGGTGGTGGGCGTCAAGGCCGTGCACGTTCTCAACTAAGACAGATTGCCTTTGAGGATGTAGGTCCGCAAAGGGTAAAACACGCTCGTTACGGCGCTTGACCCCGCAAATGGGTTGCGCCTGTGCCTTTACGGCGAGCATTTCTCACGCAGTTGCCTGGGTATTTTAAATGAAGATTCAGGCATGATGCTTATACCGGCGGCTTCCGGCCCATTGTCGGCAGCGGCTGTAAAACAAACACCGGTTCATAAGGAGGCTGCCATGCGCGTAGTGCTTTCATTACTGTTGTTGAGTCTTCTGGCCCTGCCGGCTCAGGCCGCGTTTCAGGGGCCCGGTTCGGAGGCTTCCGGCGGTTTCAAGGGGCCGACAGTGGGGGTTGAGATTACAACCGTCAAGCAGGCGCTGGACAGCAAGGATAATACCCCTGTCATGCTTACCGGGCATATCACGGGCCGCAAGGCTGGCAGCGACGACAAATATGTTTTCAGGGATGCCACCGGTGAAATGACGGTGGATATAGACAAAAAAATCTTTTCCGGCCACACGGTTACGCCCGAAAATACCGTGCGTCTTTCCGGCAAGGTGGATAAGGATATGCTGAAGCCGGTCAAGGTTGATGTCAAGATATTGGAAGTCCTGAACTGATTGTAGTGTGGCCGGGCACAAGCCCGGCCACGCGGCAGTGGAGAATGGTTATGCGTGTACTGGCAGTGCTGCTGGCTCTGACCCTTGGTTTTTCCTGGTTTTTTTCGCCGTGCGCCCGTGTGGATGCTGCGGGCTTTGAAGGTCCCGGCGTAGCATCCACCGTTACCCGCGCGGCGGATGTGCTGGGCGCGCAAGATGACGCCCCCTGCGTGCTTGAGGGGCATATTCTGGAAAAGCTGCCTCGCCGTAAAAACCGCTATCTGTTTGAAGATAAGAGCGGCAGAGTGGTGGTGGAGATAAAGAATGAGGTGTTTGGCCACCTTACCGTGACCCCGCGCGACAAGGTGCGCCTGCTTGGCCATGTGGACTGGAACCGTAAGCGCCCCAATGAGGTAGAGGTGGACGGCCTGGCCATTATCGGCATCATTGACGTGCGGGACACGCCCGAGCGCTGAGGCTATGTCCTGTTCTCTGCTGCTTGTGGAAGATAACGAGGACATCCTCGCCAATCTGTATGCCTACCTTGAACCGCTGGGCTACACGCTGGACTGCGCCCGTAACGGCAAAGCCGGGCTTGAAATGGCGCTTGGACAAGGTTTTGACTGTATCGTGCTGGACGTCATGTTGCCCGGCATGGACGGCATAAGCCTGTGCCGCCGTCTGCGGCAGGAATACAGGATGTCCACCCCCGTCATCATGCTTACGGCCCGGGATGCCGTGGCCGACAGGGTGGCGGGGCTTGAGGCCGGGGCAGACGATTATCTGGTCAAACCCTTTGCCCTCAAAGAGCTTGAAGCCCGCATCCGGGCGCTTCTGCGGCGCGGTCATCTGCAGGGCGGCAATGGCGCGGGCGGCCTCTGGACCTGCGCAGACCTTGTTTTCAATGATGAAGAGCACTGGGCCGAGCGCCGGGGGCAGCGCCTGCGCCTGAGCCCCACGGGCTTTCGCATTCTCAGGGAGCTTTTGCGCGCTGCGCCGGGGCTTGTGCGCCGTCAGGATCTTGAGCGCCTGCTCTGGGGCAGCGAGCCGCCGGAAGGCAGCGCCCTGCGCACGCATATTCATGAATTGCGGCGAGAATTGGACAAGCCCTTCGGCCAGCCGTTACTGCATACTGTGCCTCATGTGGGTTACAGGCTGGGACCGGACGCAGCCGAAGCAGGCGAAGCGCCCGAATCCGGCATGCCGGGTGCGGGCAATGCCCCTTCCGGCACGAAAATATCCGGCATGAACGTATCCGGGGCGGAGAAAGACTGATGGCTGCCGTTCCGCGTCCGGGGGGCTGCCGTCCCGTTTTTGCACGCCGTATGCTTATGGCTTTTGTGCTTCTGGCTCTCGGCATGGGGGCCGCCCTTGGCCTTGCCGCGCACCTGTCTTTTGAATATCTGGGCAGCTATCTTGTGGGCTGGCATGCAAAGCCGGTGATGGAAACCCTTATTGAGGCCGAAAAGCGCGCCTGGGAAGCTGAAGACAGCGGACGGGACCGGCTGTATTACGGCGAAGACCTGGCAACAGCCATGCACTGGACGTTTCTTGTGGGCAAACAGGTTTCACCGCACTGGCGGGAACTGCCCGACGGCCTGCACTTTATGGATGACGGCAAAGAATTTGTTCTGATCGAGCGGCGTGATGGGATGGAATACGCGCTCAAGGGCGGTACGGGAGCTTTTCAGGCGCTGAAAAGCCGGTTTAACGGTATTTTGTTGTTGTGTGCCCTGGCTGGTCTTGCTGTGGCCGTTGCGCTGGCTGTCATTTTGAGCCGCCGTCTCACCGGGCCGCTGCGTCGTCTCACTCTGGCGGTGGAAAGCCGCCCGCCGGGCGGCCTGTCTTTTTCCGCCACAGGCGTGGATGAAGATGTGGCAACTGCCATGCCCGGCCGGCCTGACGCCGCCCGGAAAAATGCGGCACAGCCGCCATGTCCGGCGGATTCCGGGCCGTTCGCGGGTACTGGCCCGACCATACGCCCGCACATGCCGCCCTTGCCTGTACCCATGCCCTTGCCTGTACCTATGACGGATATGGACGATGAGGTGGGAGTTCTCGCCCGCGCCCTTGCCGCCCGTGAGGAGGCGCTCTATCGTTTCGTGCAGCGCGAAAGCCATTTTACCGGCGATGTAAGCCACGAACTGCGCACGCCGCTGGCGGTCATGCAGGGCGGGCTTGAAGTGCTTGAGGCACGCCTGCAAAATCTGGTCAGGGTGGCCCCGCAGGCCGGAGAGCTTGTTCCTGTTGTGGGGCGTCTTTTGCGCACCACATCCGGCATGAGCCGCACCGTGCGCACGCTTCTTTTGCTGGCCCGGAAACCCGGAGAAATACAGGCTGCTGTGCTGGACTGTTCCTTGATTTTACGGGATATCATAGACGAAATGGAGCGCGAAGGCCTTGTGCAGTCGATGGAATTTCCGCAAGCGGTTTTCCCCGCGCAGGCAGACAGCCTGTCCGCCATACTGGCCCTGCTTGCGGACGGCGGCTTCCTGTCCGGGGCGGCTTCAGCTACGGCTCCGGCAGCAGCCCCTGCCGGGTCGCGCCCCTTTGCTCCGGCCAGGGTGCTTCTGGCTGTGGGACTGTCCGCCCAAGTTCCGGTATGCGGACAAAAGGAGCTGATAACCGTCATATTCAAGAATTTGCTGGACAATGCCCGCCAGTACACCGAAAATGGTCGCGCTTTTGTATTGCTTGAGCCTGGCAGAATGCTGGTAGGCAACAAGGGCCGCATTGTCCGCGATGTGGATATTTTTTCGCGCGGCGTCAGCCGCTCCTGTAAAAACGGTCAGCACTCCGCCCGGGAAGATGCGGGCAGCGGGCTGGGGCTTTCCCTGGCTCAGCGGGCCTGCGAGCGCCTGGGCTGGCGGCTTGAGCTTGCGCCGCTTCCCGCGGACGTGGATGGAGTGACCGTTTTCAGCCTTATTTTTTCCCCGGCAGCCCAAGGAGAAGACGTATAATGCCCGTTACTCAACATAAGCCTGTTTCCGGCCTGCTTTCAGGACGCGGCAAGGCCGTGGTTCTGATACTGGTCCTGCTGGCTCTTGCCGCGGGCTGGAAACTGCTGGGCAGGGGAGCGGGCCGTCCGGACATGAGCATGGATACGCCGCCGGTGCGTGTGGCCGC
>NZ_JAHZAA010000014.1:52078-60156 GCF_019424165.1 Desulfovibrio sp.
TGCCGCATTTTCTCAATGGCCTTGGCACGGTGCTGCCTTCCGGCGATGTACTTGTGACCAGCCGGGTGGACGGCCAACTGTTGCGCCTGCATTTTGCCGAAGGCCAGCGCGTGAAGGCCGGAGATCTGCTGGCCGAGATTGATCCGCGTCCTTTTCAGGCCAGCCTTGACCAGGCCCTGGGCAACCTTGCCAGAGACAGAGCACAGCTTGAAAACGCGCGCAAAGACCTTTCCCGCTACGCCAAGCTTGTTCAGGGCAGCTTTATCGCCGCTCAGCAGTACGAAACGCAACGCGCGCTGGTGCGTCAGTACGAAGGCACGGTTGAAGCTGATCAGGCCGCCGTGGATTCTGCACGCCTGCAACTGGAATACAGCCGGATTACCGCGCCCATCAGCGGCCGCCTCGGCCTGCGCAATGTGGACGAGGGCAATATGATCAAAAGCTCGGATTCCGGCGGGCTAGTGCGCATTACTGAAATCAGCCCATGTGACGTTATTTTTACCCTGCCCGAAAGTCAGGTTCCGCTGGTTGTGCAGGCCCTGCGCCGTGCTGAAGCGCAGCCCGACCCGCACCGGCTGGCGGTTCAGGCCTGGGACAGGGAGCAGAAGCACCTACTGGGTACAGGCCGTCTGATTTCTCTTGATAACCAGATAGACAGCGCCACGGGTACGGTGCGCCTCAAGGCGGTTTTTCCCAACACGGACGAAGCGCTGTATCCCAACCAGTTTGTCAATGCCAGGCTTTTGGTGCGCACGCTGCATGACGCGGTTACGGTTCCCGCCGCTGCGGTGCAGCTTGGCAGGCGCGGGGCCTATGTTTATGTGGTGCGCCAGGGTGAAAGGGGCGGCGATGAGGCGGAACTGCGCCTGGTCACACCGGGCATCAGTACCGGCGGGCTGACGGTCATTGAAAAAGGGCTTGCGCCTGGGGAAAAAGTGGTGGTTGATGGTCTGGACCGCCTGCGCGAAGGCATTGCCGTGCGCGTTGCGGCCACCACGGAAACGCCCAGGGCCGAAAGCGCCGATACCGTGCCTGAAAACGGCCCGGATGCCGCCTCGGCGTCTGTTCCCGGCACTCCGCCATCCGCTGGCGCATCGTCCCCGGCCGGAGCAGCGCCCGGCACGGGCGGCGCACCGTAAGCATTTTTTGGGGCCGTTCCGGCTCACAGGATATACGCCGCCATGAATCTTTCCCGCATTTTTATTCTCCGGCCCATAGCCACGTCTCTGCTCATGGTGGCGCTGCTTCTTTCCGGTCTGCTGGGCTATCGTTATCTGCCCGTGGCGGCCCTGCCACAGATCGACTATCCCACCATTCAGGTGCAGACCCTCTACCCGGGGGCTTCGCCCGACGTGATGGCCTCGGTGGTGACTGCGCCGCTTGAGCGTCAGTTCGGCACCATGTCCGGCCTTGTGCAGATGAGTTCCCTTTCTTCGGCCGGGGCTTCGGTCATTACCCTGCAGTTTGACCTGTCTATGGCTCTTGATGTGGCCGAGCAGGAAGTGCAGGCGGCCATCAACGCTGCCGATAACCTGCTGCCTTCAGACCTGCCCACGCCACCTGTCTACAACAAGGTAAATCCGGCCGATCCGCCGGTCATTACACTGGCTGTAGTCAGTGACGCCATGCCTCTGACCCGCCTTGAAGATCTGGTTGACACGCGCATGGCCCAGAAAATTTCGCAGTTGCCGGGTGTCGGCCTGGTCACCCTGTCAGGCGGCCAGCGCCCGGCCGTACGCGTGCAGATGAATCCCAGGGCTCTGGCCAATGCGGGCCTCACCCTGGCCGATGTGCGCACGGCCATTGCAAAGGCCAACGTCAATGATGCCAAAGGCAGCTTTGACGGCCCGGAGCGCGCGAGTACCATTGACGCCAATGACCAGCTTGCCTCGGCCGAGGAATACGCCCGTACCATCATAGGCTACAAGGACGGCGCGCCCTTACGCCTGCAGGATGTGGCCGATGTGGTGGAAGGGGCTGAAAATGCGCGTCTGGCCGCCTATGTGGCGGGGCAGGGTCTGGGTTTTCGCCCGGCTATCGTGCTTTCCGTGCAGCGCCAGCCCGGCGCCAACGTCATCGGCGTGGCCGACAGCGTGACGCGACTTCTGCCCGTATTGCAGCAGACCATGCCCGGCAACGTCGAGGTGCGCGTGGTGACGGACCGCACCACCACCATCCGCGCCACGGTGCACGACGTGCAGTTGGAGCTGCTGCTGGCTGTGGGCCTTGTCATCTGGGTCATCTGGCTGTTTTTGCGCAATGCCCAGGCCACGATTATTCCGGCGCTGGCCGTGCCGCTTTCGCTGGTGGGGTCGCTGGGCGTCATGCATCTGGCGGGCTATTCCCTCAACAACCTTACTCTTATGGCTCTTGTTATCGCCACAGGTTTTGTGGTGGACGATGCCATTGTGGTCATAGAAAATATTTCCCGTTATCTGGAGAAGGGCATGCGCCCGCTTCAGGCAGCGCTTACGGGCGCGGGCCAGATCGGCTTTACCATCATATCCCTTACCGTTTCGCTGGTGGCCGTGCTTATTCCCCTGCTTTTTATGGGGGATGTTGTGGGGCGGCTCTTTCGCGAATTCGCTGTTACCCTGGCAGTGACCATTCTTATTTCCGCAGTTATTTCGCTTACGCTCACGCCCATGCTGTGCGCGGTCATGCTGCGGCCCGCGCGCCCCGCGGACCGTAAGGGTGAAGGGCGCTTTTTTGCCCGGCTGCTTGTCTGGTACGAGCACCGGCTTGACTGGGTGCTGGCGCATCAGGGCCTGACCCTGGCCGTGGCCGTGGGTACGCTGGCGCTTACCGTGCTGCTTTACATTGCTGTACCCAAGGGCTTTTTTCCCGTGCAGGATACGGGCGTTATCCAGGGCATGGCCGAAGCCCCGCAGGATACCTCCTTCAAGGCCATGGCCGGTCGCCAGCGCGAACTTGCAGAAGTGATCCTTGAAGACCCGGCCGTGGAAAGCGTAGTCTTTTTTGTGGGGGTAGACGGCATAAACCAGACCATGGCCACCTCACGCCTGACCATAGAGCTGCGCCCGCTGGCCGACCGGGACGCCCGCGCTCCGGCCATTGCCCGACGCATTATGGACAGGGCCGGGTCCCTGCCGGGGATGACCCTGTATTTGCAGCCGGTACAGGACCTGACCATTGAGGATCGTGTTTCCCGCAGCCAGTACCAGTTGACGGTAGAAGCGCTGGACAGGGCGCAACTGGACACCTGGGCGCGGCGCATGGTTGAGGCCCTCAGGCAGCAGCCAGAACTGGAGCTTGTGACCAGCGACTATCAGGCTCCGGGCCGCATGGCCTGGCTCAATATCAACCGCGATGCCGCCGGGCGGCTCGGCATAAGCATGGCGGACATAGACAATGCCCTGTATGACGCCCTGGGCCAGAGGTTGATTTCCACTATTTTCACCCAGACCAACCAGTACAAGGTTGTGCTTGAGGTGGCCCCGCGTTTTCGTCAGGGTCCTGGAGATATAGAAAACATTTACGTCAAGGGCGGCGACGGCAAGCCAGTGCCGCTGGGAAGCATCGCCACTGTTGAAGAGCGGCCCACACAGCTTTCCATTGCGCGGCAGGGGCAGTTTCCTGTAGCCATCATTGCGTTCAATGTGGCGCGGGATTCTTCTCTGGGGGCGGCTGTGGCTGCGGTCAACAGCACCTTTGAACGCCTTCAGGTTCCGGATTCGCTGCGCGTCCAGTTTCAGGGGGCCACCCAGGCGTTCATGGCGTCCACCAATAATCAGGTGTGGCTTATCCTGGCGGCCATTGTGACCATGTATATTGTGCTGGGCGTGCTGTATGAAAGCTATATTCACCCGGTGACCATTCTTTCCACCCTGCCTTCGGCCGGGGTGGGAGCCTTGCTGGCTCTCATGCTGGCCGGTATGGAGCTTGGGGTTGTGGGCATTATCGGCATTATCCTGCTCATCGGTATTGTTAAAAAGAATGCCATCATGATGATCGACTTTGCGCTGGATGCCGAGCGCAATGAGGGCAAGGAACCGCTGGCGGCCATACGGCAGGCGTGTTTGCTGCGTTTACGCCCCATTCTCATGACAACTATGGCGGCCCTGCTCAGCGCGCTGCCCCTCATGATCGGCTGGGGCATGGGTGCGGAACTGCGGCGGCCTCTGGGCGTGACCATGGTGGGCGGCCTGATCGTCAGCCAGGTGCTGACCCTCTTTACCACTCCGGTGATATACCTGTGGTTTGATCGTCTGAGCCGCCGGGTGCGCGGCAGGGGGGCGGCGTCTGCGGGCAGTGGCGGAGCCGCGTCTGATGCAGAAGACACTCTGGATGGGGGAAATGGCCTCCATGAGGCGGTCGAGCCGGTGCGTGCCTGGGGAGACGCATCGGGGGACGATGGAGCGGCTGACATCCCTGCACGCGGAAGCACCATGCCGGACGGGAGCAGGACATGAGCGCCCCTCACAGCGCTCCGCATGAAAATACTCATGATGCGGCGCAGCAGGTTCGCAAAAAGCCCGTGCGCGGGCATCGCCTGGGGCCTGCTGATTTGCCCCTGAATATTTCCGCGCCCTTTATCCGGCGGCCTGTAGCCACCGTTCTTCTGACCATCGCCCTCACGCTGGCGGGGCTGGTGGCCTTTGGCCTGCTGCCCGTGGCTCCGCTGCCCGAAACGGATTTTCCCGTGGTTATGGTGCGGGCGCGCATGCCCGGCGCAGGCGCGGAAACTATGGCCGCCACTGTGGCCACCCCGCTGGAACGCGCCCTGGGCCGTATTGCCGGGGTGACGGAAATGACGTCGAACAGTAGCCTCGGCTCCACCAATGTCATTTTGCAATTTGACCTGGACCGCAATATCGACGGCGCGGCCCGTGATGTGCAGTCAGCCATCAATGCCGCGCGTTCAACCCTGCCCACCATGCCGTCCAACCCGTCCTACCGCAAGGTGAACCCGGCGGGCGCGCCCATCATGATTCTGTCCGTCACTTCGGACGTGCTGACCCGCTCGCAACTGTATGATGCGGCCTCCACGGTGCTGGCGCAAAAGATATCCCAGTTGGCGGGCGTGGGTGAAGTTGTGGTGGGCGGCGGCGCGTTGCCTGCCGTGCGTGTGGAGGTTATTCCCGATGCCTTGAGCCGGGCGGGCCTGAGCATGGCGGATGTGCGCAGGGCGTTGGCCGCTGCCAACGCCTACCTGCCCAAGGGCCAGATAGAGAGCGAGCAGAACTACTGGCTGGTGGGGGCCAACGACCAGTTACACCAGGCGGATGATTACAGGTCGCTTGTGGTGGGACGCAAGGGCGACAGGGTCATTCGCCTCGAAGACGTGGCGCAGGTGAAAGACAGTTCGCAGGATGTGCGCAACATGGCCGTGTCCAACGGCCAACCGGCTGTTCTGCTTATTGTTTTTCGCTCGCCCGGTGCCAATATCATCGAAACTGTGGACAGGGTGAAAGACATGCTGCCCCAGTTGCGTTCATGGCTGCCGGAAAGTGCGGACCTGGACCTGCGTATGGACCGCTCGCTGACCATCCGCGCGTCTTTGCACGAAGTGGAAAAAAGCCTGATGCTGGCCATGGCGCTGGTGGTTCTGGTGACCTTTCTTTTTTTGCGCAACGGGCGGGCCACCTGTATTCCGGCGGTGGCGGCTCCGGTATCCCTTATTGCCACGTTCGGCGTCATGTACCTGTGCGGCTACAGTCTGGACAACCTTTCGCTCATGGCACTCACGGTTTCCACCGGCTTTGTGGTGGATGACGCCATTGTGGTGCTGGAAAATATCGTCCGGCGGCTTGAGCTTGGCGAAAGCCCCATGCGGGCAGCCCTGCGCGGCGCGCGGGAAGTGGGCTTTACCGTTGTTTCCATCTCCCTTTCCCTTGTGGCGGTTTTTGCGCCCATTTTGTTTATGGGCGGCGTGGTGGGGCGGCTGTTCCGGGAATTTTCTGTGGTGCTGACCACGGCTGTGCTGGTATCTATGGTGGTTTCGCTCACCACGACACCCATGATGTGCGCCAGGCTGTTACGGCCCATCCGTACCAGGCGGAATGGCGGTTCCAGCCAGCCCGGCGGCTCTGCTCCCGATCCTGCATTGTCCTTGGCCGAAAATCCTGCGGCAGCACCAAGGCCTGGGTTTCTGGCCAAAAGCCGCGTGTGGAATGCGGTGCGGCGCTTTTTTTCAGGCATGGGCGACGCCTGGGGCAGGGTACTTGCGGGAATGCAGTCGGGCTACGCCCGCAGCCTGCCTGTGGTGTTGCGGCATCCGCGCCTGACCATGCTTACCCTGTTGCTGGTGGTGGCGGCCAATGTGTGGATGTACATCATTGTACCCAAAGGATTTTTCCCCACGCAGGATACCGGCGTCATCATTGGCGGCATTCGCGCAGACCAGAGCGCGTCGTTTCAGGCCATGGAGAGCAAGCTGGCAAAACTTGTGGAGGTTATACGCGCCGACCCGGCGGTGCGGCAGGTTTCAGCCCATATTTCCGGCGGACGTGGCGGCGGTGGGGTATTTATCGCCCTCAAGCCGCTGGAAGAGCGCAAGGTAGGCGCGCAGGCCGTTATAGGCAGGCTGCGCGGCAAGCTTTCCGGCGAGCCGGGTTTGCAGATTTTTCTGCAACCTGCGCAGGACATCATGATGGGCGGGCGCAGTTCGCGCTCGCAGTATCAGTACACCCTGCAAGCCGACACACTGGACGACCTGCGTACCTGGGGACGCCGCATGCAGCAGGCCCTGGCGGACCTGCCCCAGTTCAAGGACGTGGACAGCGATATTGAAGAGCGGGGCCTGCAAACGATGGTTACGGTCAACCGTGATGCCCTGGCGCGGCACGGCCTGAGCATGAAGGACGTGGACGCAGCCCTGGGCAATGCCTTTGGTCAAAGCCAGGTTTCCACCATCTATCGGGACAAAAACCAGTATCGTGTGGTGCTGGAATACGATGAAAACTGGCTGCAAAGCGAGGAGGCGCTGGGCAAGGTCTACCTGTCCGGCAAGGACGGGCTTGTGCCGCTGCTTGGGGTGGCCGAGGTAGCGCCGTCATTTGCGCCTCTTTCGGTCTCGCATCAGGGGCAGTTTGCGGCCATCACCCTGTCATTCAACCTTGCGCCGGGGGTTGCCCTCTCGCAGGCGCAGGAGGCCATTGAAGAGGCGCGGGTGCGGCTCGGCGTACCGTCTTCCATTGTGGGCAGTTTTCAGGGAACGGCCAAAATGTTCAGCGATACTGCGGGCAATCAGGTGGTTCTTATTCTGGCGGCCCTGGCGGCCCTGTATATCGTGCTTGGCGTACTGTACGAAAGCCTTATCCATCCCCTGACCATTTTATCCACCTTGCCTTCAGCCGGGGGCGGAGCCTTGCTGGCGCTGATGCTTTTCAAGATGGAATTCAGCGTTATAGCGCTTATCGGCGTGCTGCTGCTGTGCGGTATTGTCAAAAAGAACGCCATCATGATGATCGACTTTGCCCTTGAAGCCTCGCGCAGCCGCAATCTGCCGCCGGACAAGGCCATTTATGAGGCCTGCCTGCTGCGTTTTCGGCCAATCATGATGACCACGGCTGCCGCCATTTTTGGCGCTGTGCCGCTTGTGCTGGGGCAGGGCGACGGCGCGGAGATCCGGCAGCCACTGGGTGTGACCATCGTGGGGGGCCTGCTCATGAGCCAGCTTTTGACTCTGTACACCACGCCCGTGGTTTATCTGTGCCTTGACCGCGCCCGCCTGCGCACACGCCGCTGGTGGTGGCGCATGCGCTACGGTGAAGCCGTGGCGCGCAGATTGCAGGTTTTGAGCAAGGGGGCATAGGGTATATTCATAACTCCCTTATGCTCTATGACGAACCCTCGCCAATGCTATGACCCCCATCAAGCAGATAAAGCAAAAAGCCCACCAGGGGCTGTCTCTAAATAATTCTTTTGTCCAACTGGCTGCGTCAAAAGGCTTTTTTTACTCCAGTCATGTACCGCAAAAGTACACTCCTTTCGTAAAAAAGCCTTTTTCCTTGCCCTTGGCGCAAAATCATCTATTTAGAAACAGCCCTTGGGCTGAAACTTTGAAAATTTGAAGGGGGTTTTGTATGTATACTGGATGGTTGGGAAACGTGGCG
>NZ_JAHZAA010000015.1:0-386 GCF_019424165.1 Desulfovibrio sp.
TCAGACGCGATTTGGGCCGGGAAATGCACAGGTCTTCCAGCGCGCCGGATTCCAGCATGGACAGCACCTCGGTCCGATAGCGCTCCGGCCGGATAAACGTGGGGTTCTGTTCAATATGCTCCTTGAGCCAGGGCAGGTATTTGGACATGCGGAAAAAATAGTTTTTTTCGCTTATGAATTCCGGCTTGCTCAGGTGCTGCGGGCACAGGCCGTTTTCCAGCTCTTTTTCTGTGTAAAAGCGTTCGCAGCCGTAGCAGTAATGGCCGCCAAACTCCCCAAAATAGATATCTCCGGCATCATAAACTTTTTGCAAAAAGCTCTGCACAGAAGCTACATGCTCGGGATCTGTGGTACGTACAAAGCGGTCGTTGGCCACATCAAGCCGG
>NZ_JAHZAA010000015.1:396-2328 GCF_019424165.1 Desulfovibrio sp.
TTCCTTGGGCGATTTGCCTTCCTTTTCCGCTGCCTGCACAATCTTGTCGCCGTGCTCGTCCGTACCCGTCAGAAAGAGCGTATCCTGCCCGGCCAGCTTGTGGTACCGGGCCATGGCATCGGCAACCACTGTAGTATAGGCGTGCCCCAGGTGCGGCCTGGCATTAACGTAGTAGATGGGCGTAGTGATAAAGAAGGTGTTCACTCAAGGCTCCGTAAGCTTGTAATGGCGTATGGCTTATTGATTTTCGTTTTTCTGTGTTTTGCGGCGGCGCTTGCGGCGCGGTTTTGCCGCATCGCCATGCCCATCGGTTCCCGGCCCGTCATGGCCGCTACCGGCAGCATGTTCCGCCCGGTGGGCATCCTGCTGTCCGGAGGCGTCCTGATAAAACAGGTCATCCATGAGGTCAAGATGTTCCAGCGTGTCTGGCGTGGCAGAAACCACCAGCAAGCCGTCTCCGGCAGGTTGCCTGGGCTGCGGTTTGTTCTGACCCTGGGGAGACGGCGGCGCTTCGGGCCGGTGCGGTGAAAGCGCCTGCCATTCTTCGAGTGTCAGTTCCAGCTCTTCATTGGCTTCGGTGAGCACAGCCAGGGAGTTACGAAACATGTTGGCCCGCAGAACCTTCATGCCGCCCTTGTCGGTCTGATACTTCTTGCCAAGGCGCGGGCAGTTCCGGTGAAAATGGTCGTAATTTTCCTGCTCATAAGAAAGGCAGCACAAAAGCCGCCCGCAAATGCCGGAAATTTTGGCAGGATTAAGAAACAGGTTCTGCTCCTTGGCCATGCGTATGGTCACAGGAGCAAATTTGCGCAGATAGCGGCGGCAGCAGCATACCATGCCGCAGTTGCCCACCGCGCCGACCATCTGCGTTTCATGGCGCACGCCGATCTGGCGCAGTTCGATACGGGCGCGGTATTCACGCACGAGATCTTTGACAAGATCGCGAAAATCAATGCGCGAAGGGGCGGTGAAATAAAAAATCAGCTTGCTGCGGTCAAAAAAAACTTCCACATCCACAAGCTTCATGTCCAGGTTGCGCTGGCGTATGCACTGGCGGCAGAATGCCTGCGCCTCGCGGCTCAACTGCTCGTTGGCCTCGCCACGCCGGACATCTTCCGGGCTTGCCAGCCGCAGAATATGGGGCAAGGGTTCACTTTCCTGCTTGGGCAAATGCTGCGCAGGACCGGAAACCACCTGTGCCAGAGCGTAGCCCTGTTCGGCTTCGATAAGCACGTGCACGCCCGGGCTGAGTCCCGGAGGGCCACTATAATAGCTTGTCTGGCCCAACGCACGAAAACGCAGGCCGTATACGGGCATAAAGGTCACGATACAAAACCTTGTGAGACGATTTCCGAAAAGATTCTTTTCGGCCATAAAAGGCCCGCTGTCAACACTGATGCCTTTCCGCAACGGCAGCCCCGCTATGGAGGCAGTACCACATCTGCCATCACAGTTACGGGCTTTGCCCCGGCAGCGGGTCTGTGCGGACCGGAACCGTGCCTGCGAAACACAGTCGCAAAGCGCTGTGCTGAACGCAGCGCGTCAACCCGTCGCGAACACCCGGCTGACCGGCTTGCCTTCGCTACTGCCCTGTTCTACATTAGAAAGGATACGGGAGACAATGCCATGATACAAAGAAACGAAGCCCTGAAACTTCTGGCCGACCATAACACACCGCCTTCTCTCATGCAGCACGCTCTGGCTGCCGAAGCAATCATGAGCGCCCTGGCAGACCGCCTGGGCGAAGATGCTGCCTTGTGGAGCATCACGGGGCTTCTGCACGATCTGGACTACCCATCCACGGTCGAAAATCCCGCACGCCACGGGCTGGACACAGCCGACATGCTGGCCGGGCATCTGCCGGAGTCCGCCCTTGCAGCCATACGCGCCCATGCGGCTGAAATGAACGGCGCACAGCCCGCCACCCGCTTT
>NZ_JAHZAA010000015.1:2389-8072 GCF_019424165.1 Desulfovibrio sp.
CTACGCTGTGGCCAAAGCGTTACCGGCCTTATCAGCGCGGCAGCCATTATGCACCCCACAGGCATGGAGGGCATGGAAGTCAAAAGCATTAAGAAAAAAATGAAAGACAAGGCCTTCGCGGCCAGTGTCAACCGGGACAACATCCGGCAGTGCGCCGAAGCCGGACTTGAGCTGGACGAATTTTTGGCCCTGTCCATCGAGGCCATGCGCGCCAGCGCCCAAGAACTTGGACTGAGCAAATAACATGCGCGAGGCCGGTATGAATAAAGAATGTACATTGCAGACGGATATACGCACCCTTGGCCCCTGTAAGCTCGATTCCCACTTGCCCTACCGTACCTGGGCCGACGACAAGACCATACAGATCTTTGTGGATGAAGAGTTGACAGACGATGCGGGCAAGGCCTTCAGCGTCTGCCTTGAAGCCGCTGGGCCACGCAAAAAGCTCTATTTTGACTCCACGCGGGCCAAGTGCGCCATCGTGACCTGCGGCGGCCTTTGCCCCGGCATAAACGATGTCATACGGGCCATTGTGATGGAGGCTTTTCATGCGTACAACGTACCGTCCATCCTGGGCATTCCTTACGGTCTTGAAGGGTTTATCCCCAAGTACGGGCATACCCTCCAGGAGCTGACGCCCAAAGGTGTGGCAGACATTCACCGCTTTGGCGGAACCATGCTCGGCTCCTCACGCGGGCCGCAGCCCGCCGAGGAAATTGTGGATGCCCTTGAACGCAGTAATGTCAATATTCTTTTCGTGATCGGCGGCGACGGCACGATGAAGGCCGCGCGGGCCATCAGCACAGAAATACAGGCCCGCAACCTGAAACTTGCCGTTATCGGCATTCCCAAAACCATTGATAACGACATCAACTTCATTCCCCAGTCCTTCGGTTTTGAAACCGCCGTCTACAAGGCCACAGAAGCCATTGAATGCGCCCACACCGAAGCGTGCGGCGTTCCCAACGGCATCGGCCTGGTGAAGCTTATGGGACGCGAATCGGGCTTCATCGCCGCCCGGGCCGCGCTGGCTCTCAAAGAAGTAAATTTTGTGCTCATTCCCGAAGCGCCATTCAGCCTTGAAGGCGAAGGGGGGCTTCTGCCCGCGCTGGAAGAGCGCCTGAAAGAGCGGGGACATGCCGTTATCGTTACCGCCGAAGGGGCCGGCCAACATCTGCTTGCGGAACAGAGCGGCACTGATGCCTCCGGCAATCCCGTGCTCGGCGATATATCCGAACTCCTGCGCACGTCCATCAACAGGTATCTGGACGCACGCGGCGTAGCGCATTCCATAAAATATATCGACCCGAGCTATATCATTCGCTCCATTCCCGCCAGCGCCAACGACAAGGTGTACTGCGGTTTTCTGGGGCAGTACGCGGTGCATGCCGCCATGGCGGGCCGCACACACATGGTGGTGGGCAAAATTCAGGACCGCTACGTGCACCTGCCGCTGGAACTGGTCACGCGCAAGCGCCGCAAGCTCAATATCTATTCCGACCTGTGGCGGGCCGTGCTTGAATCCACGGGGCAAGGCAGGCTCAAGGGCATGCTGCCGCCGATATAAGGCAGGTTTACTTTACGGGGTGCAGCGTACAGGCTCAAGGCAGCCCTGCCTGACCAGCCTTTTTTTACAGGAAAACCCTTTTCAGGCCGCTGCACAAGCAACAGCCTGAAAAGGGTTTTCCTGCACCGTGTACGCACTGGCTTTCAACCGGCGCGTTGTGGGCAAAAGACCGGAGTTAAAGGAATCAGAACATATCACGCATGCCGTAAAGCTTGCCCGGCTTCTGCCCGGCCAGCCATGCAGCCGCCCGCAGCGCGCCCTGGGCGAAGGTATCGCGCGAATGGGCCTGATGTGTCACTTCGATGCGTTCGCCGGGGCCCATAAAGTACACTGTATGCACGCCCACCACATCGCCGCCGCGTATGGCCTGAATGCCGATCTGGGCTTTGGGCCTTTCACCGATAATACCGTCACGGGCAGAGCAGCGCACATCGTTAAGCTGCCAGCCGCGGGCTTCTGCCAGGCATTCGCCAAGGGTCAGGGCCGTGCCGCTGGGGCTGTCCTTCTTGCGGTTATGGTGCAGCTCGACCATTTCAATATCATACGCATCGCCCAGAGCGCGGGTCAGTTCCGGCAGAATCTTGCACAGTACATTGACGCCAATGCTCATGTTGGACGCCCAGAAAATAGGGGCTTTTTTTGCCAGCTCGTGCAGCTCATCCTTTTCCGCATCAGTAAAGCCCGTAGTGCCGATAACCAGGGCATGCCCGCTCTCGGCCACGGCACGGGCCGACTGCAGGCTCACGGCCGGGGCAGTAAAGTCGATAGCCACAGCGCCCGGCGCTTTGGGCAGCACTGCGGCAAGGTTGTCACCCACGGGGCAGGATGCTCCTGCCAGAGTTTCCACATGCTCCCTGCTGTCCACCAGACCCGCCAGGCTGTAGGCTGGCTCCGTCGCCGCCAGATGGCTGATGGTTTTGCCCATGCGCCCGTTGGCCCCTACCACGATGATGGCTGTACTCATGCTTTGCTCGCTTTGTATTCAAATTATTCCGAAGCCGCTCTGGCTTCGCGCAACATGGTCATAAACTCTTCTTCGGTGAGCACCGTCACGCCCAGCGCCTGCGCTTTTTCAAGCTTGCTGCCCGCCTTTTCCCCCGCCACAAGGTAATCAAGCTTTTTGCTCACCCCGCCAAGCGGCGTGGCCCCGGCGGCTTCAGCCAGCTTTTCGGCTTCACTGCGCGGCATGCTCAGGCTGCCGGTAAAAAGAATATTTTTTCCCGCCAGCGGCCCGGACGCCAAACCGCCCTCGCCGGTGCTGCCGGAAGAACCGCCGCCAGACCGGCCTCCGCGCGGCCACAGGCCCAGCGCCCTGAAGCGCTCAAGCTGCTCCCTGTTGGCGGGGCTGTTGAAAAAGTTATGGATGGATGACGCCACTTCCGGCCCCACATCCGGCAGGCTCAGCAGTGTTTCCGCACTGGCGTTTTCCAGTTCATCCAGCGTTTCAAAATGCAAAGCCAGGGTGCGGGCGGTCTGTTCACCTACGTGCCTTATACCCAGAGCGCTGATGAGGCGCGGCAGGGTGGCAGAATGTACGGCGCGGGCAAGCGCGTCCACAAACTTGTGGGCCAGCACTTCCCCCATGCGTTCAAAACCCAGCAGTTCCTGTACCGTAAGGGTAAAAAGATCAGCAGGAGACTGCACCCGGCCGCTGGTGACCAGTTGTTCTATCCATTTCTGCCCCACGCCAGCGATATCCAGCCCGGCCTTGGACACAAAATGCGTGATGGCCCGCAGGCGGATGGCGGAACAGGCCATATTTTCACACCGCCAGGCAGCTTCGCCCTCTTCCCGGTACGCAGGCTGGCCGCATGCCGGACAAGTGTGGGGAAAAACATATTCACGGGCATTTTCCGGGCGTTTTTCCAGCACCGGCCCTACCACCTCAGGAATAACATCACCTGCGCGGCGCACCATGACTGTATCGCCCACACGCACATCGCGATTGCGAATTTCATCCTCGTTATGCAGGGTGGCACGCGAAACCATAACACCGCCCACAGAAACAGGCTCAAGCACGGCCACCGGCGTAAGCACGCCTGTGCGGCCCACCTGTATCTCAATATCTTTCAGCAGGGTCTGCGCCAGTTCAGCCGGAAACTTGAAGGCCACGGCAAAACGCGGCGCGCGGGCGGTAAAGCCAAGCGCCTGCTGGGCCTCAAGGTTATCCAGTTTGGCTACAGCCCCGTCAATTTCCATTGGAAATGCAGAGCGATGCTCCTTGACCCACTGGGCATACTCCTCCACTTCGGTCACGCTGCTGCACAGCCTGCCGTCCGGCGGGGTAAGAAAACCGTATTCCCTGAGCCGCCCCATAACTTCAGACTGCAACAGGCAGGCTGGCGCGGGAGCCCAAAGCGCCTGACCAAGACTATAGGCCAGAAAGCGCAACGGACGCGAACCGATAATGGAAGTATCCAGCTGGCGCAGTGTTCCTGCTGCGGCATTTCTGGGATTGGCAAAGGGTTTCAGGCCAAGGGCTTCCTGCTTTTCATTAAGGGCGGCAAAATCCTTTTTGTACATGACAACTTCGCCCCGCACCTCAAGCCTGGCAGGAAAAGGCCCCGGCCCCGCAAGCCGCAGTGGCACGGTGCGGATGGTGCGCACAGCCTCGGTGACAACTTCGCCCACCTCGCCATCGCCTCTGGTGAGGGCTTCCTGCAATACGCCGTCAACATAGATGATCTCCAGAGCCAGGCCATCCAGCTTGGGATCACACCAAAAACCTTTGGGCAGGGGTCCGTTGACATCAACGCCCCAGGCGCGGACCATGCGCTCCGCAAATTCCTGCCATTGTTCGGCTGAAAAGACGTTGTCCAGACCATACATCTGAAGGCTGTGGGCCTTTTTGGCAAGGCCGTCCAGCAGCCCGCCCCCCACGCGCAAGGTTGGCGAATGGGGCGAACGCAGTTCAGGCCAGCGGGCTTCCAGCTCCTGCAATTCGCGGAACAGGGCGTCAAACTGGTCATCGCTGATTTCGGGCCTGTCCAGCGTATGATAGAGGTGGTTATGGCGCTCAAGTTCCGCTGTAAGCCACTGGGCGCGCTGACGTTCTTCGCCTGTGGGGCCGGAGGCAAAAAGGCTGTGCTGCCGCTGCCCGCCCTGATGTTCGTTTTTTTGTGCCATGAAAGACCTTTGGAGCCGTTTAACTTTGAGACTGTATTATAACCCTGCAAGGGCTGTGTCATACGCGGAAGGACTGCTTCTGCCCCCCTGCCTACTCCTGTATCGGTATGAAACAATAATAAAAGTTTTAGGGGGTGGGGCGTGTGGGGGGGACCCTTTTACAAAAGGGTCCCCCCCCACAAAATATTTCTATGCCAACTATTCTAAAAGTTCCCGCCCTGTTCTCAATCCGGCAATGCAATAAGGCGCGCCCGCAAGACACGGATACGGTCACGCAATTGTGCCGCCTGCTCAAATTCCAGGTCACGGGCAGCCTGACGCATCTCTTTTTCAAGCCTGGCCACCAGCAGGGCCGTATCTTCGGCTGTAAGCGGGTTCGCGTCCGCATCCTGCCCTTTGCTCTTGCCCCTCCCCTTGCCGCGCCCGCGTGAGGCGCCATCTTCCACATACAAACTATCCAACGGGGATTCAAGGCTTTTTCTTGTGCTTACAGGTGTTATGCCGTGTTCTTCGTTGTACTCTGTCTGCCGGGTTCGGCGGCGGGCCGTCTCACCCATGGCGGCCTTCATAGAATCCGTTACCTTGTCGGCGTACAGGATGACCCGTCCCTGGGCGTTACGCGCTGCGCGGCCAAAAGTCTGGATGAGCGAACCTGTGGAACGCAAGAACCCTTCCTTGTCCGCATCCAGAATACAGACCAGGGAAACTTCTGGAATATCCAGCCCTTCACGCAGCAGGTTGATGCCCACCAGAACGTCGAATTCGCCCAGACGCAAGGCACGGATGATCTGCATGCGCTCAAGGGTATCAATATCCGAGTGCAGGTAGCGGGCCCGCACCCCCATGTTGCAGCAGTACTCTGTGAGGTCTTCGGCCATGCGTTTGGTCAGGGTGGTCACAAGCACCCTTTCGCCCCGGCTGACGCAGCCCCGGCATTCGCCCAGCAGGTTTTCCATCTGCCCCTTGGTCGGCCGTACATCCACTATGGGG
>NZ_JAHZAA010000015.1:8082-11118 GCF_019424165.1 Desulfovibrio sp.
CTCGGCCACGATGCCCTGTGCCTGATCCAGCTCGTATTGTCCGGGCGTGGCCGACACATACACCACCTGATTGAGCAGCGCCGTAAACTCGTTGAATTGCAGCGGCCTGTTATCCAGAGCCGAAGGAAGGCGAAAGCCGTAGTCAACCAGAGTCTGCTTGCGCGAACGGTCGCCCTTGTACATACCCCCCACCTGCGGAATGGTGATATGCGATTCGTCCACAAAGAGAAGAAAATCTTCAGGAAAATAGTTGAGCAGGCAGGAAGGCGGCTCGCCCGCCACACGGCCGTCCAGATGACGGGTGTAGTTTTCAATGCCGTTGCAGTAGCCAAGCTCTTCGATCATTTCAAGATCAAGCTGTGTGCGCTGCTCAAGGCGCTGAGCCTCCACCAGCTTGCCCTGCTGCCTGAACAGGGTCAGCCGTTCGGCCAGTTCATCACGGATGTCGCCGGCGGCGCGCTTGAGATTGTCCTGCGCGGATACGAAGTGGCTGGCCGGGTAGATAACGGTTTTGCTCACATCCGCCAGAACCTCGCCCGTAAGCGGATCTATTTCGCGCATGGAGTCAATATCGTCGCCAAAAAACTCCAGCCGCAGAGCACGCTCGTGATGATAGGCCGGGATAATTTCAAGGGCATCGCCGCGCACGCGGAACGTACCGCGGTGAAAGTCATAGTCATTACGCTCGTAATGCACTTCCACCAGGCGCGTGATGAGCCTGTCCATGGAAAAATGCTGGCCCACTTCAACAGGAACGACCATCTTGGCGTAATATTCCGGCGAACCAAGGCCATAGATGCATGAAACAGAGGCCACAATGATCACATCTCGCCTGGTCAGCAGGGCATGCGTGGCGGCATGGCGCAGTTTGTCTATGTTGTCGTTGATGGAAGAGTCTTTTTCAATATAGGTATCCGATGCAGGCACATAGGCTTCAGGCTGGTAATAGTCGTAATAGCTGACGAAATACTCTACGGCGTTATGGGGAAAAAGCTCGCGAAACTCGCCGTACAACTGGGCCGCCAGGGTTTTGTTGGGCGCAAGCACCAGCGCCGGGCGGTTGCAGCGGGCAATGACATTGGCCATGCTGAACGTTTTACCCGAACCGGTAACGCCCAGCAGCACCTGAGCGGGTACTCCGGCCTGAAGGTTGGCCACCAGCTCATTGATGGCCCCGGGCTGATCGCCCGTCGGCGTATAGGAGGTCTCCAGGCTGAACGGGGTGGTTAACTTGTCTTCCATCATATTCCGTTTTGGGGTAAGAGGGTGTGAAATAATACACTAAACAACGGGAAGTGCTATGGAAACAATCCTTGTACCCACGCAGTTCGACCTGCCGCTGGACAGAATTTACATTGTGGCCGCAACCCTCAAGACCTTCAAGGGGCGCCGCCACGTTGACGTGCAGATTTTCCGGCCCGGCGCCGGAGACGACGAACTGGAAGCCATACGGGGTCTTGGCCTGGTAGCCCCCGCCGACCCGTCCATTCCGCCGGAAGTACTTCAGGGCGCCACAGAGGATGCCGCCCTGCGCTGCATTCTTGAAGCATTTACCACTGAAGAAAGCCGCGCCCTGCTGGCATACCTTGAAGAACGCTACGCCGAACATATTGAAAAAGTTACTGTCTGTCCTATGGACATTCCTGTTCCCCTGGGCGTAGCCCCGCTGGCGGGCATTCCCGAAGACAAGACCACCGGCTTCATCCGCTTTGACGCCGTGCGCGACTACAACCTGCCCTTCGCGGCCCACGGATACTATGATCTGAGCGCCCACGAACCGCTGGATAAGGAATAGTCGTAGCGTTCACGCCAGGCTTGCCAGATGGCGCCGCAAGGGGCTGTCGGCTCCACGTCCACGGCTGTGGAGCCGGAAAAATGACCCGTAACAGGGTCGCGCTGATCCGAAGTTTCGGCTAGATGTTCGGGCGCAAGTGCCTGATCCAGTTTTTGCACAAAAAGCTCACGCGGCAGCAGAACCCCGCCCATCTTCATGATGTGCGGGGTTTCCTGCTGGCAGTCCAGCAAGGTGACGCCACGCAGGCGCAGCAGGGCCACAAGACCCGCCAGAGCCGCACGTGAAGCCTCGGGCAGCACATGAAACATCGACTCGCCAAAAAACGCCCGCCCAAGCCCCACTCCGTACAGCCCGCCGACCAGTTCGCCCTCATACCATGCCTCCACACTATGGGCATAGCCCATGTGGTGCAGACATTCGTAGGCTTCGGCCATTTCGGGCAGTATCCAGGTTCCCCCGCCCTCATGACGCGGCGCGGCGCAGGCGTGGATAACTTCGCTGAAGGCCGCGTTGAACGTCAGTTCAAAAGGGTTGTTGCGCAAATGACGAGCGCTGCGCCTGGGCAGGTGAAACGCATCCAGCGGCAGCACACAGCGCGGATCAGGCGACCACCAGAGTATGGGCAGGCCAGCCTCATACCAGGGAAAAATGCCCCTGCTGTAAGCCGCCAGAAGCCGTTCGGGGTGCAGGTCACCGCCAAAGCAGAGCAGGCCGTCCTTGCGCGCAGCCTCCAGCGGTGGAAACTGGGCGGCCATGGCCGTGTAAATCCTCAATGGACGCCCCCTTGCGGTAACTTTGCCCTGCTTTGCATAAACAGCGCCCTCGCCGCCTTGTTCCGGTTACGGCGGTGAAGCGCTTTCCGCTTTTCGCCGCCTGTGTCAGCCCCGGGCAGGCTGCCCTTGAGACAGTGCTGTGCCTGAAAGGCACTGCCGCCGCCCCCCCCGTCTCAAGCCCGAAGAGTTGCCGTAACTGATTGAAGCGGGGATAAAGGTATCAAGGAGTGAGGACGTGGGGAGTGCCCCTTTTACAAAAGGGACACTCCCACAAAACATCCCAAAGTGAAAAACCCTAGTCTGTTTTGCCGGATTTCTTTGCAGGCTTGCCTTTGGCCGATGCTGAACCGGTGGCTGAACCACTTGCCGCAACACCTGGCGTTCTGCCTTTGCCGGAGGCTTTTTTCTTGCCGCCTACAGTGGCGTTCTTTGCACCCGCCGGGGCGGACGTTTTGGCCTTGCCCTTCA
>NZ_JAHZAA010000015.1:11128-15502 GCF_019424165.1 Desulfovibrio sp.
AAGGCCTGGCGGCAGCAGATTCCAGCACAAGGGCATCATCCACAAGGTCAAGCCGGGCGCTGCCACCCTTGGCCAGCGAACCGAACAGCAGTTCGTGCGCCAGCCTGTCTTCCAGCTCGGTGCGCAGCAAGCGACGCAGGGGACGCGCCCCCATAGTGGGGTCAAAGCCCTTGCGGGCCAGCCATTGCCGGGCCTTCTGCCCAAGCTCGAGGCTCACCTGTCGCTGCTCGAGGCTTTCGGTAATTTCAACCATAAACTTGTCCACAATGCGCAGCATCATATCTTCAGTCAGGCTGTCGAAAGGCACAAGCGCATCAAGCCTGTTGCGGAATTCGGGGCTGAAGGTATTTTCCACAGCCTTGAGTCCCTTATGGGCCGCATCCTGCCGCGTAGCCCCGCCAAAGCCCATGGCCGGACGGGACATATCAAAAGCTCCGGCATTGGAGGTCATGATCAGGACAACATGCGAAAAGTCCGTCTTGCGGCCCGTGTTATCCGTCAGCGTGGCATAATCCATTACCTGAAGCAGCACATTGAAGATGTCGGGGTGGGCTTTTTCCACTTCGTCCAGCAGTACCACGGAATACGGAGCCTTGCGCACTGCTTCGGTAAGCAGACCGCCCTGATCAAAGCCCACGTAGCCTGGAGGCGCGCCGATAAGACGCGACACGGCGTGCTTTTCCATATATTCGCTCATGTCATAGCGCAGAAATTCCACGCCCATGAGTTTTGCCAGGCTGCGGGCTACCTCTGTTTTACCAACGCCTGTGGGGCCGTAGAACAAAAACGCTCCGGCCGGGCGCTGCTCCTGCC
Source organism: Desulfovibrio sp. (assembly GCF_019424165.1). Classification (GTDB taxonomy): domain Bacteria; phylum Desulfobacterota; class Desulfovibrionia; order Desulfovibrionales; family Desulfovibrionaceae; genus Desulfovibrio. The sequence continues at coordinate 11,942 of NZ_JAHZAA010000015.1, forward strand.
CAAGCCCGGCGCGGGCGCGCAAGATGGCCCGCACGGTAAGCTCGATGGCCGCATCCTGACCGAACACCAGCCCCTTGAGGTCTTTTTCAAGCGAGGCCAGCCGGTTGCGTTCTGTGCCGGAGACGGTGCGCACGGGAATGCCCGCCATACGGGCCACAATACGTTCCACATCCCCCACGCTTACCAGAGGCGGCAGTTTTTTTCCACTTGCAGGGGCTTTGCCGGACGAAGCCCTGGCCCCCTGCACACCACGCCCCAGGCGCACAGCCGCCCCGGATTCGTCCATAACGTCAATGGCCTTGTCGGGCAGCAGGCGGTCGCGCACATGGCGGGCCGTCAGGTCCACCATCGCCTTGACCGCAGCCGTGCTGTACCGGACCTTGTGGAAATCGGCATAGCGTTTTTCCAGCCCCTGAAGGATGGCGAGACATTCCTCCGGGCTTGGCTCGGTCAGGTCGATACGCTGAAAGCGTCGGGCCAGAGCGCGGTCTTTTTCAAAATGGTTGCGAAACTCTTCGTATGTGGTGGAGCCGATGCAGCGCAGTTCGCCGCTGGCAAGCACGGGTTTGAGCAGATTGGAGGCATCCATGGAGCCGCCGGACGTGGAACCGGCGCCTACGATGGTATGTATTTCATCAATGAACAGAATGGCTTCAGGCAGTTCCTTAAGGCGTTGCACCACAGCCTTGAGGCGGCTTTCAAAGTCTCCCCGATAGCGCGTGCCTGCCAGAAGAAGACCCATATCAAGGGCGAAAATCTTGGCATTGCTGAACATTTCCGGTACATCACCGTCAACGATGCGCAAAGCCAGCCCTTCGGCCAGCGCGGTTTTGCCCACTCCGGGGTCGCCCACAAAAAGGGGGTTATTCTTGCGGCGGCGGCACAAAACCTCCACCGCGCGGTCAAGCTCGTTTTCGCGCCCCACCAGCGGGTCTATCTTGCCTTCGCGGGCGCGGGCCGTGAGGTCAACGGCATACTGGGCCAGAGGATCGGCCTTGACTTCTTTTTCCTCACCTTCACCGCCCTGATCCACGCCGCGGGAGCCGCCACCCTCGTCCATACCGTGCGACACAAACGTGAGCACGTCCAGACGCTCCACCCCCTGCTTGCGCAGATAGTAGTGGGCATAGCTTTCCTCTTCATCCATGATGGAAATGAGCAGATCGCCCAGTTCCACGGTATCACGCCCGGCAGCGCGAATATGCTCCAGGGCGCGCTCAAGGATGCGCTGCACGCCTTCTGTCTGGGCCACTTCGTGCTTGCCCGCAAGGGGAACCACTTCCAGTTCGCGGTTAAAAAAATCCTCAAGCTGCTCGCGCAGCACGGCCACGCTGGCCCCGCTGCCCTCAAGCAGGATACGGCCGCGCATGCTGTTTGTGAGCGCATAAAGCACATGCTCGACAGTCAACATATCATGGCGGCGCCGGTGGGCTTCCATAAGCGCATCACGAATGACGCTTTGAACACTCTTGCTCAGCATAGGCAATCTCAGTAAATTTTTTCCATGGTGCACTTGAGGGGAAATCCGGCGGCTCTGGCTGCCTGATGCACCCTTTTCACCTTGGTTTCAGCCACTTCGTGGGTGTACACGCCACACTGGCCCACGCCCTGCTGGTGCACGTTCAGCATGATGGCGGTTGCTTCCTGCGTGGTTTTGTTAAAAATACTGCACAGAACAGCCACCACGAAGTCCATGCTGGTATAGTCATCATTATGCAGAAGAACCCGGTAACGATCCGGCTCCTTCAGTTTTTTTTCCACAATAACCTGGCTTTCGCCGTCGTCATTGCGGCCCTGTTTAAAAGAGGACATTCAATGGCTCCACAGTACAGTTTTCAGCGCGATACCGGGGGAACAGCATTTTCCTCCCCCAGTCCCAGTTGCTGCCGCCAGGCTTTTCTTTGCGCTTCGCTGAACACAAAGGAGCGGCGCGCAGGCAGGTTGTTACGCTGCAACCATTCCTGATGCAGCTCATGATAATTCTTGGTACTCATTGCCGTCTTGTCAAGCCCCAGGCGGTGCTGTACCGCCTCGATAGCTCCGGGTTCGCCTTCCAGTTCAGCCCCTTCCATAAAAGGCAGCACGTCCAGCTCCACCTCCACGCCATCCAGCAGCCAGGGTTCCCGGACTTTTTCATACTGCGCCACGGCGCTATAACCAAGGCCTTCAAGAATATGCTTCATGGCAGATGCTTCCGCCACGTCCACTTCACGCTCTTCGCGCACCTTGTACTGCCCGGCCCCGGCCGGAACTTCAGCCGGCAGCTTGAGGGTAAGCACATGGCGAAACCTTGTGGCCCATTCCTGGCTGCGCAGGCGCAGCAGACGGCCGGTGGCGGCAAGGCGGCCATCCTGTATATCAAAAACCGTATTGCTCTCAAAGTGCGCGCCAAGACAAAGCGCACCCGCTTCGGCAAGCCTGCGGCGCAGACTGTCCAGCTTCACATCCGGAAATTTGCGTTCCACTTCCAGCGGCATCACTCACCATTCTCCGCTTTGTGGCGACGATGAAAAAGCCGCTGCTGTAAGGCTGCGATGGTAGCAATGCCGCCCTTTTCCTCTCCGGGATGCACAATGGGATCAAAGCCCAGACGCCGGGCCTGGGTAAGGCGCAGCTCCTGTGCGGCCACAGGGCGTACCTGCCCGTTAAGGTCCACCTCACCCCACAGCACGCTTTTTTCGGGCAGCGGCACGTCATAGTAGGATGAAAGCACGGCAGCTACCAGGGCGAGGTCCAGCCCCGGTTCGTTGAGCTTCATGCCCCCGCCCACCTTGGCGTAAATATCCACCTGAGCGAAATTAAGTTTGAGCCTTTTTTCAAGCACAGCCAAAAGCAGATGCAGGCGGCCCACATCAAAACCCAGGGCAGCGCGGCGCGGAATGCTCAGAAACGTGCGGGATACAAGGGCCTGCACCTCCACCGCAAGGGGCCGCTGGCCGTCCACAGCCATGACCACGGCCGTACCCGACAACGACGGATCGCGCTGGCCCAGAAAAAATGTGGAAGGGTCATCCACCACCTCCATACCCCGCTGGCCCATGCGAAAAACCAGCAGTTCCTCATTGGGGCCAAAGCGGTTCTTGAACACGCGCAACAGGCGGAACATCTGCCGCCGGTCGCCTTCAAGCGAAATAACCGTGTCCACCATGTGCTCCAGCAGCCTCGGCCCGGCCAGTACCCCGTCCTTGGTCACATGGCCCACGAGTATGAGGGTGCAGCCCAGGCGACGGCACAGTTCAAGCAGGGAGGTGGCAACGGCCCGCACCTGGCTGACATTGCCGGGCAGGCCTTCGGCCTCAAGGCTTGTGAGGGTCTGCACCGAATCCACTACGAGCAGGGCCGGATTTTGCGCATTAGCCGCCTCTACCACATCTTCCACGCGGGACGTGGCAAGAGCCAGCAGATTGGGATCAAGCATGCCCAGACGCTCGGCCCTGCCCTTGATCTGAGGCAGGGACTCCTCACCACTGGCATAAAGCACGGGGCGGCCGGCAGCGGCCATCTGAGCGGCCACAAGCCCGGCCACCTGCAAAAGAAGCGTAGATTTACCTATGCCTGGCT
>NZ_JAHZAA010000015.1:15512-53015 GCF_019424165.1 Desulfovibrio sp.
CGCCCACAAGAATGGCTGCTCCGGGTACAAGGCCCTTGCCCAGCACCCTGTCCAGAGCTTGCAGGCCGCTGCCGTAGGGTTCGTGACCTGCGTCCTCCACCTGGCACAGGGCAACAGGACGCCCGGACGTACTGCTGTCTCCCAGAGGCGTGCGCGCCTTGCCCGAAGAGCGGGCCTGCATCGAAGCTTCCAGCGTGTTCCACTCATGGCAGCCGGGGCACTGGCCCCGCCACTGCATTGTCTGCGCGCCACACGAGGAGCATATATATATTTCACGTATTTTCGCCATGTTTCAAGCCTACGGAAAAAGCACGGGGGGCGCAAGGCAGGAACCGGAGATCGGCACGGGCAGACACCAAGACTATGGAGGAAGAAATTTTATATAACTGGTGTGTTAACATGATTTTTCACACAGAACAGCAAACCCGCTCCCTTGTGGCGGGCGCACGCGCCCTACCCCACAGCAAGGGCATTTTGCATGAAGTCCGCAACTGTGGAGGAAAGCACGCGCCACGCCTGCGACCGGCGAAACAGAAAGGCTGAACAAGACTACTCTGGCAAAAAAACCTGTTGAAAGAGCTGATCATGGAGCAGATCACGGAGCTGATCAACTTTGAAAATATACATTCCCAAAGTGTAAGGCATCCCCGTTACGGCGCTTAACAGCACAAATGAACTGCGCTTATGCCGACACGACGAACACCTGTTCGCGCAGCCGTCAGGGCAATTTCAAAGTGAAGCTGTTTTAACGCCGTACAGCAAGCACGGTAGCGCAGAAAATGCCGCCAAGAATGGCCGCCGCACTTATGCCAAGGCGCAGTGTAACGGCCTCGCCCATAAAGGCAGCGCCGCCAAGGGCGGTAATAAGCGGCACACTCAGTTGCACCACGGCAGCGCTTGGTACGCTGAGGCACGGCAGGACAGCATACCACAGCACATAGCCAAGAGCCGAAGCAACGGCTCCGGCAGCCAGCGCGCAGGCAACACCCGCCAGAGGCAGGGAGAGGCCGCCGCCCGTCCACATTCCGTCGGGGTACAGCCAGGAAGGAAGCAGCAGCACAAGCGCCAGAGGCAGACAACGCACAAAATTGCCTGCCGTGGCGGCCACGGGAGCGCTATTGTTGCGCCCGCACAACGTATAGATCGCCCATGACGCACCCGAAAGAAAAATAATGGCCGAGGGCCACAGAGGCGGCGCGTCCAACCCGGGTAAAAGCAGATATACAAGGCCCGCCAGAGCCAGGCTGATCCCCAGTGTCTGCGCCCGGCTGGGGCGTTGCCCCAGCATCACGCCCGCGCCCACCATTGTTACCTGCACGGCCACGGCAATAATAAGCGCGCCCGCTGCGGCGGGCAGGTTCACATAGGCCCAGGAAAAACAGGCCATATAAGAAAAAAGAGCCAGGGCGGCACGCCAGTTTCCGTACTGCAAGACACGCTGTCCGCGTAAAGTCATGAACAGCCACAAGACAAGCGCTGCCGAAACCGCCCGCAACACGGTATAGCTTACGGCATCCATGCCCGCCCCGAAGAGCGCCATGCGGCACAAAAGAGAATTTGCCGCAAAAAATGTCATGCACACAGCCGTGAGAAGGCCAGTGCGGAACATGCCGCCTGCGCCGCCGTAATGGGTCATCGTGTCTGCCTTGTACCCTGCAGTTTTCTGAAGATGGTGCTGCGGTTAACCTGAAAAAGTTCCGCAACGCGCTGCACCGAGCCGTGAACCTCTATGGCCTTGAGCAAAAAATCGCGCTCCATTTCAGCCATGATTTCCCGCAACGGGCGGCGAGCCACAAGCACGTCTTCCGAATACCGGGAGGCATCGTGCGTTACGCCGGTAATCTGCGCGGGCAGATCGCGCGGAGTGATAAGCGGGCCATTGAGCGTAATGACCAGGCTGTGCACCATATTCTGGAGTTCACGCACGTTGCCGGGCCAGGCATATGCAGCCATCATATTGAGGGTGACGTCCATAAAAGCCATGACTTTATGATACTTGGCCGCATAGTGCGCCAAAAAATGCTCGGCCAGCAAAGGCACATCTTCCTTGCGGTCCCGCAGGGACGGGATGCGCACCGTAGCCACATTGAGGCGATAATAGAGGTCACGGCGAAAGGTTCCGGCTTCCACGCTTTCGGCAAGGTTGCGGTTGGTGGCCGCGATGATGCGCACATCCACCTTGCGCGGGCTGGACGCCCCCACGCGCATGATTTCGCCGTCCTGCAACACACGCAGAAGCCGCGTCTGCATGGAAAGAGGCAGTTCGCCCACTTCGTCCAGAAAAATGGTGCTGCCGTCGGCAATTTCAAAATACCCGGCCTTACCCTTACTGGAGGCCCCGGTAAAAGCACCGGGCATGTAGCCGAACAGTTCCGATTCCGTAAGGGTTTCGGAAATGCCGCCACAGTCGACCTTGAGCAGGATTTTATCGCGCCGTTCAGATAGACCATGAGTAAAACGGGCGAAAACATCTTTGCCCGCGCCCGTTTCGCCCAGGATCAGCACTGTGGCGTCTGTGGCGGCAAATCGCCGCAACAGCGAAACCACCTCCCCCATGGCAGGGCTGGCATAAATGGGATCGCGCGCCTTGTTGCCCTCGCTGGCCATATACGCCAACTGGTCGTTGATCTGGTCAATGAGCCTGCACTGCCCGGCCACCTGATCCTGCAACTGGACCAGCAAGGTGATGTCGCGCGCAAAGGTGACCACAAGGCAAAGATCGCCGCGCGTGTCAAAGACGGGAAAGCCCGTCAGCACCAGTTTTTTGCCATCCTTGAGCTGCTGCACATGGGTAGCGGGCCTGCCGGTGCGCACTATCTGCGGGTTGAGAATGTGGTCAAAAACCCCCTCCTCCACCAGGCAGCGCACGTTCTTGCCCTGCACCTGCCTCTGTGTGAGGCCGGTCAACTGCTCGTACATGCGGTTAACGCGCAGGCTGGTTCCCGAAGCGTCGCTGATGAAAACGCCTTCGGGCAGGGCGTCAAGTATGCGCTCCACATGCTTTGAAAGCAGTTCCTGAGAGTGGTCGGCCATATTTCAATCCGGTAAAATGCTGCGTATTCAGCGGGGAATCTGCACCCGCTCCCCCAAAATGTCCAGAGCGGCCTTTTGCAACCCATCCATAACGGCCTTGTCCAGGCTCACTTCGCCCATGGGAACCTCCCGGCCCAGAAAGTGATATTTCTGGGTTCCCAGGCGATGATAGGGCAAAAGCTCATAATTGACGCGCGCATAAGGCTTGATAAAGCGGGCTATGGCCGCAACGGCCTCTTCATTGTCATTGAAGCCGGGAATAACAGGCGTGCGGGCCAGTATGGGCAAATCCGGAAATTCTTCTGCCAGGATACGGAAATTTTCGAGAATACGCGCATTGGGCAAACCGGTTTGGGCCTCATGCACTTCGCTGTTCATATGCTTGATGTCGTAAAGAACATAGCTCAGATGGGGCGCAGCTTCGCGCACAGTCTCGGCAGATGCCATGCCGCAGGTTTCCACGGCTGTCTTGATACGTCTGGCGCGGACCTCGCGCAGCAGGGCTACGGCAAAACCGCCCTGCAACAGCGGCTCGCCGCCGGAAAGGGTCAGGCCGCCGCCGGAACGGGCGTAAAAGGCCATATCCTGCTCCACCACACGCAGCACATCGCCCACATCGCGCTTTTTACCGTATACCAGCAAGCCTTGCGCGGGGCAAACATCGGCGCATGGCATGGAGCAGCCGGCACAATGGCTGCGGTCTATACGCGGCTTGTCGTCGTCGCCACAAGTAATTGCGCCATGCGGGCATGCCGTCAGGCAATGACCACATTTTGAAATATCAATGCAGCGCCCGGGATTACATGCCAGTTCAGGACAGGATTTCTGCGATTCCGGATTACTGCACCAGCGGCACGAAAGGGAGCATCCCTTGAGAAACACTATGGTGCGTATGCCCGGGCCGTCATGAACAGAATACTTTTGGACGTTGAACACCATTCCCTGCCGAGTATCATCCAGGCACATGTTTCCTTCCTTTTTTGCGCAACGGCGGCACACGGCAACCGGCGGTCTCGAGAGAAAATTGTCGTAAAAATGCGGGGAGGAAATTTCCTCCCCGCTTCAGATGCCCGCCCTACATCACATCATGTTCTGTACGGGCGATAAGGTCATTCTGCAGATCGGGTGACAGGTCCACAAAGTAGGCGCTGTAGCCGGCGATACGCACAATAAGGTTGCGATATTTCTGGGGGTCTTTCTGCGCGGCCACAAGTGTACCCTTGTTGACCACGTTGAACTGCACGTGCCAGAGCTTGAGGTCGCAGAACGTACGGATAAAGGACACCAGCTTTTCCGTACCCTGCTCGCCTTCCACGCATTTGGGCGTGAACTTGATGTTCAGCATGCGGGCGGCACGGTCGCGCATGCCCATATTTTTCGTAGTGCAGTTTGAAAGCAGCACTGCGGTCGGACCGTTCACGTCAGCGCCGTGCGAGGCAGAGGAACCGTCTGACAGGGGGAAGCCGTCAGTACGGCCGTTGGGTGTGGCGGAAACCACCTTGCCGAAAGGCACATGCGAGGTGAAGGGTACGTAGCGCACGTCATTATGGATGCCCAGGTCGCTCATGGAATACTTGTTGCCGTATTCCACAGAGATCTTGTCAATCTCGCGGCCGATGGCGTCGGCATACTCATCATTATTGCCATAGCAGGGGGCGGACCGCAGCAGAGCACGTACGTCTTCATAGCCTTCAAAGTCGGCGTCAATGGCGGCAATAAGCTTGTCTATGCTCAGCTTTTTTTCTTCAAAGACCAGTTTTTTCACGGCCGCCAGGGAGTCTACCACGGTTCCCAGGCCCATATATTCAAAGTAGCCAAGGTTGATGCCTTCGGGAATCTGCTCCTGATGCAGGTCTATGCAATGCTTCATGCACAGGTCATGCATGGCGGAACCCATCGGCTGGGCGAAGTGTTCGGCACGCAGCTTGTTGATGATGTACTGCTGGGTAAACGCCGTCTTGAGAAAGAGCAGATGCTGCTCCACATAGGCATTCCAGAACTGGTCCCAGGTTGTAAAGCTGCGGGGGTCGCCTGTTTCAACACCGAGTTTCTGATCGCCGTATTTTTTCATCCGCCCGTTGCGCAGCACCATTTCCACGGCAGCGGCAAAGTTGATATAGGCTCCGCCGGACGTATAGGTGTCGCGATTGGGCATGCGTGCTTCGGTGCAGCCGGAAACGGCGTAATCCAGCGCTTCTTCAAAGGTCGCGCCCTTGGAAACATAAAGTGGCACGATTTCTTCATCATTGATCAGCTTGGGAAAGCCCGAACCGTATTTGATGGTCTCGGCCACGTCCCAGAGATAACGCTCGGGCGCACGGGAATGGATGCGGGCCGCAAGGTCCGGGTAATGCAACGGAAATTCCCGCTTGGACTTGAGAATCAGATAGGTAAGGTCATTGCTGGCATCGCGTCCGTCCGGGGTCTGCCCGCCAACGGTGACCGCTTCCCAGTGGGCGTAGCCTTCGTTAAAGGCGCCGCCGGTGGGAGAGATGTACATGTCAATAAATTCGGCCATGCCCACCCACATGCATTCCAGCAGCTCCATGGCCTGGGCTTCGGTAATCTTCCCGGCCTCACGGTCCTGCTTGTAGTAGGGCTGAAAGTACTGGTCCATGCGGCCGTTGGAAATGGTGGTACCGGTCTTCTGCTCGATACGCGAGAACATCTGGGTAAACCACTGGCTCTGGCAGGCTTCCCAAAAATCGCGGGCAGGTTCGCCGGGAACGTGCTCGGCGTTTTCAGCCATGCGAAGCAGTTCGGCCTTGCGCACCGGGTCGGCTTCTTTTTCGGCCATTTCGCGGGCAAGCACGGCGTGCCGTTTGGCCCAAAGCACGATGGCGTCACACACGATAATAACGGCTTCAAGGAAAGGACGCTTTTCGCGGTCATCTTTGGCGCTCAGCGAATCAAGGGCCGCCAGCTTTTCCTGGGCCTCTTTCTTGATGCTGTTAAAGCCCCGCTTGAGGATTTTTTCGTAGTCGTGAACCCACTGGATGGATGAGCGGAACGAAGAGGTTTCGTTAACAATAAAACGTGAAATCAGTCCTTCGGGATCGTCATAGGTAAGTTTGTGCACTTCGGCGGGCAGGGCCGCATTCAGCGCTTCATGGTAGGTCTTGCCCTTCCAGTACGGGGCGATCTCTTCCACGACGCGTTTGGCGTCCTCGGGCGTGATGGTCGCCGGTGAAGTTTTGCGGGTAGGCAGGTCACGCACGGCGATATCAAGAAAGTCACCGTCCAGCTCCGGATACAGGATACCGTAACGCCCGTCGCAACCGGCGCGGCCAAGCAGCAACTGGTCTTCCTGCACATAGACGGTCATGTTGCAGGCAATGTGCATGAGGGCTTTGGCCCAGCGCAGCACCAGCGGCTGACCCTCGGTTTCTTGCATGGACTGGGTAAAGTACAGCGCGCGCTCAATATCAATGCGCGGTTTTTGCCCTTCAAACCGCTCCAGCAACCTGAAAACCCGGGGATGGGCTTTACGGAACCTGTCTTCCCGACCTTCAATTTTGTCGTACAGGCGCTGCTCCTGGGGGGACCGGCATTCGCAAGTGGTCATGCTCATCACGCTTACTCCTGAATATTATGAATTACAGAGCGCGGTACGGCGTGCATGCCACCGCGCTGAGAACGCCTTGTAAAGCTGGCTATCCTCGTTATGGCGGCGTAGTTGCATGGGGCATGCCATATTTAGTAACACACCTATTTAATTAAGTTTTTATTATTTATTGTTTTTTCTGCCAATAGATAAACGCACTCCTTTTCACAAATGGTGCATTTTTGCACCAAACTGTAAGTCTTTTCAATAAAACCGCCCAATTTTGCGACGCATTTTTGCGACGCTCTATTTTGGCGGCGCAGTGCAGCCCACGCAACCCCATGCAAAACAAACATGTTTTAACTTTCACAAATGACCGTTTTACGCACAAAAACAAGCATTCCTGTTAGCTGCAAACTTGCGACTCGACTTCTCACACAGGTAAAACATAGTAATAATATAAATTATAATATGTTGATAAAAGTAGATTTTTCGATGAAAAAGCTTATTTTCAACGTCTCTTCTCTGGCACGCATCCTGCAAAAGTAAAAAATCACAAGCCTGAGAGGCTGAGCCACTCATTTTTGCTTTTTGCAATCGTTCATCTACTGGGAGGAGACTATGAGAAAAGTGTCACACTTACACTGTCCAGCACGTAACACAAACGCTTCTTGCAGACCGCACCCCCATATACCCCGTGGGGCGTGCAACAGGGCCTTTACGACAGGCCAGGCACACGGGGAGAACTGGAAATGAAAGTAATAGATTTTCGTTTCCGGCCCAATACGCCCGAGATTATCAACGGCATCAAAAACAGCACCATGTTCAAGGCTGCATGCAAAGCCATCGGCTTTGACCAGCGCAAGCCCCAGCCTCTGGAAGACATCGTTGCCGACCTGGACCGCCTTGGCGTGGAGCTTGGGGTCATCACCGGGCGCGATTGTGAAACCACGTATGGTTTTCCGGCCAACAGCGTGCTCGAATTCTGCCGGGCCTACCCACAAAAGTTTGTGGGTTTCTGGGGCATTGACCCGCACAAAAAAATGGCCGCCCTGCGCGAAATCGAGCTTGTATCTTCCGAATACGGCATGAAGGGCATCGCCATTGACCCGTATCTTGCCCACATTCCCGCATCTGAAGCCCGCTTTTACCCTGTCTACGCCAAATGCTGCGAACTGGGCCTGCCCGTGTTCATCACTATGGCCCCGCCGCCTCAGGTTCCCGGAGCCATTCTGGAATATGCCGACCCGCGCGATGTGGACAAGGTGGCCCGGGACTTTCCCGAACTTACGCTCATCATGAGCCACGGCGGCTATCCCTTTGTGAATGAAGCCGTTTACACCTGCCTGCGCAACGCCAATGTATATATGGATATTTCAGAATACGAGCGTGCGCCCATGGTGGATGTGTATGTGCAGGCCATGAACGGGCTGATCACCGACAAGGTGCTTTTTGCCAGCGCCCATCCCTTTGTGGAGTTGGCCGATGCTCTGGAAGCCTACCGGAATTTTGAACTGACTGATGAAGCCCACCGCAAAATCATGTATGAAAACGCCCGCCGCGTGCTGGGCCTGGCATAAGGAGAACGGTATGAGTGTTGCCGCCAATGAAAAGCAGGCGCAAAAAAACCTGCGCCGCGTAGTGATTTCCTCCCTTATGGGCGCGGTTATCGAATGGTATGACTTTTTTCTGTATGGCGTGGTGGCCGGGCTTGTGTTCAACAAGCTTTATTTTCCCGCATTTTCGCCGGGCGTAGGCACGATTCTGGCATTCGCCACTTTTGCTGTGGGCTTTGTGGCCCGCCCCCTGGGCGGCATCATTTTTGGCCATTTCGGCGACAAGATCGGCCGTAAAAAAATGCTCATTCTCACTCTTGAGATCATGGGCGTGGCCACAGTGCTCATCGGCTGCATCCCCTCTTACGACAGCATCGGCATCTGGGCTCCCATCCTGCTGGTTATCTGCCGTCTGGCCCAGGGGATCGGGCTTGGCGGAGAATGGGGTGGCGCCGTGCTCATGGCCTATGAGTCCGCACCGGCCCACAAGCGCGCTTTTTACGGCAGCTTGCCCCAGGTTGGCCTTTCACTGGGCTTGATGCTGGCTTCCGGTGTTATCGGCCTGCTGTCATTCCTGCTGTCTGACGAGGCCTTTCTTGCCTGGGGCTGGCGCATTGCCTTTATCCTGAGCGCAGTTCTGGTGCTGGTGGGCGCGTATATACGCACGTCCGTTCAGGAAACACAGGACTTTGCTTCCGCCAAAAAAGAAGTGGCAAAAATCCGCTATCCCATGCTTGAAGCCTTCAAGCGCTACCCCAAAACCCTGACCGCCTGCGTGGGTGCGCGCTTTGTAGAAGGCATCGCCTTTAACGTGTTTGGCGTGTTTTCACTGACCTATCTTACACAGACCTGCGGGGTTAGCCGTACTGTGGCCCTTATGGCCGTTGTGGTGGCCTCGGGTGTTATGGCCTGCTTCATTCCCATGTGGGGCGCCATGGCAGACCGCGTGGGCAAAGGCCGCATCTTCGGCACAGCGGCACTGCTGCTGGGCATAACCGCATATCCGGTGTTCTGGGTGCTGCACAACTACGCCACTACCAACCTCTTCTTTGTCTACCTGGCGATTATCATTCCCTTCGGCATTATCTATGCCGCAGCTTATGCCAGCATGGCCAGCCTGTTCTCTGAAAGTTTCGATGCCACGGTGCGGTACTCAAGCATTTCTTTTGTGTACCAGTTTTCGGGCATTTTTGCTTCGGGGCTGACCCCCATGATAGCGACCATACTCGTGCAGGCTAACGATTCCCAACCCTGGTATCTCTGCGGATACCTGCTTGTGGCGGGCATTATCAGCACCGTGTCCACCATGTGGATAGGCAGTCTCCGGATTTCAAAGGCTGAGCCGCGTGCCTTGCCCACTGAGGAAAGCAGCGATCTTGCCGACAATCCCGCAACCGGCCAGAACGCCTGACGTCTCCTGAGTCTGCCCTGAAAAAACCGGGGATTGCCGACCCCGACCTTGACGGATCAGGCCGCACCTCCATGCGGACGCAGACACCAAGCCCCCCTGTGAAAGCCCCCTTTGCCCTGCTGCTGCCGCCAGGGCAAAGGGGGCCGGGCGTTAGCGGAATCTGCCGTTGCCGCCAAAGCATCACAGTACATGCCTGCCATGCTGCCTGACCGCGCAGCAACATCTTTTTTCACTCCGCCATCAGACTGCAACGTCGCGCATTACCTCCGGGACCACATTGCGACGTTTGACGGCACAAATTCATGACGTCCCGCCATGCCACCTGCCGGCAGCGGCTGAAGAAACTGCCGGCACTCGGGAGCGTCTGGCCTGCATCCGCCTCAGCCCGGCTTTTACGGCAGTTCCAGACACAGCAAAACGCCCGCCGCGGATGCAAACATCTGCGGCGGGCGAAAAACACCGGAACAGCCTGTGGCTTCCGGAGGCGAAAGAATTTTTTATTTGGCGCTCTTCTCGTCCTGCTTGTCATCCTGTGCGGGCACATCCTTCACATCCACGATGCGCACGCCGAATTCGGCCACGCCCTCAGGCGGCGCGTAGAACAGCACCATAAAGGGAACCTCGCCCCCACGGGGGACATTGGTATTATTGGTGAGAATCTCTACCTTGTTGTTAAGAAAAGACTCCATCTCTTTTTCGCTCAATACCTGGAGCTGAAAGAGAGAAAGCTGCACACCGCCGAGCTGCTTTTTTGTGGCCAGCGTTTTTTTGTCTTTGTCGTAAATGGCGGCCTCAACGGTAACCAGCTCCTTGGGTTCGGGAAACTCGTTAACCACCTTGCCCTCAATAACAAAGACCTTGCCCACTTTTTCATTGTCCACATAGTACTGGCGTACATTGCGCATGGTGAGCATTTCCACCTTTTTGGCCAGTTCCTGCTCTGTGGGCGGGCCGCTTTCTCCGGTGGCGGAATGCTTGAAGTACCAGTACGCTCCGCCGGCACAAACCAGTATGAGCAAGAGCAGGCCAAGCAGCTTGCCAAGCCTGCTCCGTTTTTTGACGGGCATATCAGGCAGAGGCCCCTGGGCGGCAAGCTGTTCGGCCGGATCATAGGCAAAAACAGTTTTGCAGACCGAACAACGCAGCTTCGCACCCGGCCTGGCAAGTTGATCCGGCAGGTTAAAGCGGCTTGAACAATTGGGACATCTTACTTCCATGCCGTTACTCTCCAAAACCGTATCCGGCAGCCGGAACAGCAGAACGTTTATTCGGGAATGATCTCAAAAACAGCGGGCAGATTACGATAGTGTTCGGCGTAATCGAGGCCATACCCCACAATAAAGCCCTGAGTCAGCTTGAAACCGGCAAAGTCGACGTGAACGTCAATTTCGCGCCTTTCGTTCTTGTCTACCAACGCGGCCAGACGCAGGCTGCGGGCCTTGCGCGCGGCAAACTGCCCGAGCAGAAAACGCATGCTGTGGCCGCTGTCCACAATATCTTCAACAATCAGCACATGCTTGTCGCAGATGTCAATCTCAACATCCTTGCTGAAAATAACATGCTTGGAGCTGCTTGCTCCCTTGCCGTAGCTGGACAGGCGCACGAAGTCCAGCTCCAGATTTTTATTTTGCAAAGCCCGTACCAGATCGCTGAAAAACACAAAGCCGCCCTTGAGAACACATATGGCTACCAAAGGTTCCTGGCCGTAACAGGCGTCAATTTCAGCGGCCAGTTCCTGCACCCGTTTAGCAATCTGTTCCTGGCTGAAAACAGTCTTCAGTTCTTTGACCTTGAGCTCATGCCCCACCTTAGACATCTGATCCTCCAGAACGGGCCGCGCGGGCGGCCCCATCTTCAGGGGCCGCAACATTTTCCGGCTCCATGGCGAACATCTCCGCATTGATCAATGCGGCAGGGACAGCAGACACCCCACGCGCCTGCCGCCCATATTTTTTACCGGCACAAATCCCTGCCCGGCGCGGCTGCGCCACAGAAGCGCAGCCCGGCAAACCAGACAGTGAAACGTACCCGTTTCGGGCTATTTCTGCTCAAGCAGCTTGTTGAACACCATCTCCATCATCTCGGCATCGGCAATGCCCGGTTCGGATATGACCCGCTGCCCGTCTTTGGCATAAAAAACGTTGTGCGGGATGCTGGTTACCTGAAAAGCCCTGGCAATGTCACGATCAGCCATATACACGGGGTAGTCCATACCCATTTTCTTAATAAACGGCGTCACAACTTTGGCGTCTTCATCCACAGACAGGCTGATGATAAGAACATCCTTGCCGGCGTATTTTTTGTTCACCTGCACAAGCTCAGGAATTTCCACCTGGCAGGGAGGGCACCATGTGGCAAAAAAATTGAGCATGATGACCTTGCCCTTGTTCTTGGCCAGAAGGTCTGTCAACCCTGCCAGGTTGAGCGAAGGCACGCCGGAGGCGGAAGAAGAACCGGCAAATGCCGCGCAGGGTAAAAGCAGGCACAACAGCAAGGGAAGAAGGATTTTTTTCATATCATACCTTTACAGTACAGGCCATGAGGAATGGCCGGAATATGCGGAAGGGTTACCATGCCGCCGGGCCTTGCGCGCGGGCGCCCGGCATGAGCGCGCCCGCGTAATGCAGAACAATGCTACATAAAATTCTTGGCGGCCCGCACGGCGCCCACGGCATCCGCGCAATAGGCATCGGCCCCGATTGCGTCGGCAAAGGCCTGGGTAACAGCCGCGCCCCCCACCATCACCTTGATGGCCAGCCCCTTTTCCTTGACCAGCTTTATGGTGTCTTCCATACGCACCATTGTCGTGGTCATCAGGGCCGACAGGCCGATAATACGCGCTTTATGCTCAAGGGCGCAAGCCACGATATCTTCGGCAGGCACATCCTTGCCCGCGTCAATCACGTCAAAACCGTGGTTTCCCAAAAGCAGGGAAACGATATTTTTACCGATATCATGAATATCCCCTTCCACCGTAGCCATAACCACCACGGGGCGCTCTTCCGCCCCCCGCCCGGCTTCAAGGCTGGGCTTCAGATGACCAAAAGCCGTCTGCATGGTTTCGGCCGCGCGGATAAGCTGGGGCAGAAAATACTCACGCCGTTCATAGCGCGCGCCAACCTCGGTAATGGCCGGAATAAGCACTTCCTGCACAAGACTGAAAGGCTCGGCCCCTGCGGCCAGTTCGGCTTCAAGCAAAGACAGGACATTTTCCCTGTCGCCGTTGAGCACGGCCTCGCCAAGGCTTTTGGACGCCCCACCGCCCCCCTGGCGTTGCAGCACACTGCCTTCGCCGGGCTTCCAGTTGGCGTAGCTTGAAATGAACGAAGACGCGTGGGGGTCATGCTCGCCCAGCACCTTGAGAGCATCAGCCGCCTCACGCAGGCGCTGGGCCGATGGATTGGCAATGCATGATGAAAGTCCCGCTCCGGCGGCGTAGGCAAGAAACGTGGCATTGAGCAGGTCGCGCGCGGGAAGGCCGAAAGAAAGATTGGAAAGCCCGAGGGTTGTCGGCAGCCCCTGCTCGGCGCACCAGCGCGTCATTTCAAGGCACTGGCGCGCTCCATCCGGACTGGAGGAAACCGCCAGAGCCAGAATGTCCACCATCATGAGCCGCCGTGGAATGCCGAGACCTTCCGCCCGCAAAAGCAGGCTTTCCACAGTGCGGATGCGTTCCGCGGCCTTTTCCGGCAAGGTTGCGCCCTCAAGAGGCAGCAGGATGAAGGGTGCGCCGTAATCGCGGCACAGCGGACCAAGCAGTTCCATGCGCCCTTCTTCGCCGCTGATGGAGTTCACCAAAAAAGAGCCGGGGCAGTAGGGCAAAGCGGCGGCAATGGCCTGGGCATTGGATGAGTCCAGCGAAAGCGGCACCGTGAGCCGCCCCACCAGGCGTTGTACCAGATCGGGCAAAAGCGCAATCTCGTCCACAAGGGGCGCGCCCACATTCACATCCAGCACAGTGGCTCCGGCCTCAAGCTGCGCATCAGCAAATTGCAGGGCCGTATCAAAACGCCCTTCCTGAAGCTCGAGGGTGAGCTGCTTTTTGCCTGTAGGATTGATACGCTCGCCGATAATGGCAAGAGGCCGTCCCGTGCCGATGCGCACCATCTGCGAACGGCTCGTCAGGCAGATGCCGCTGCGCTGCACGCCCGTGGAGCGCACCTCGCCAAGGTCGCGCAGGCTGTATGCCAGAGCCGCAAGATGTTCGGGCGTGGTGCCGCAACATCCGCCGAGCACCTGAGCGCCCATATGGGCAAACGAAGCTGTCTTGCGGGCGAAGTCTTCCGGTCCCAACGGGAATACCGTCTGCGTTCCCCTCAGTTCGGGCAGGCCGGCATTGGGCTCGGCCATGACCGGGCAGGCGCACACGCCCAGTAGTTCGGCAACCACGGGTTCCATCTGTTCCGGCCCGAGGCTGCAGTTGGTTCCCACCACGTCCACGCCCATGTTTTGCATAGTCTCGGCAAAAATGGCGGGGGTTGATCCCGTCAGGCTTACGCCCTGCTCAAAGGTCATAGAAACCATTACAGGCAGATCACAAACCTGTCTGGCAGCCACCACGGCGGCTCTGGCCTCGGCCAGGTCAAACTGGGTTTCAATAAAAATGAGGTCAGCTCCGCCGTCCACAAGACCGCGGATCTGCTGGGCGAAAACTTCAATAAGCTCAACAGGCTCCACCGGACCCAAAGGTTTGGCAAAATGCCCGGTGGGCCCCACGTTGCCCGCCACAAACACCGGGCGGCCGTCAGGGCGCGGCACATCGGCCGCGGCCGCGCGCGCCACCGAGGCCATACGCTTGTTAAAAGAAAAGACATCAAGGCTTTTCGAAAGCTTGTAGGC
The DNA here is from genome assembly GCF_019424165.1 of Desulfovibrio sp. Taxonomy (GTDB): domain Bacteria; phylum Desulfobacterota; class Desulfovibrionia; order Desulfovibrionales; family Desulfovibrionaceae; genus Desulfovibrio. The sequence goes on from NZ_JAHZAA010000015.1 coordinate 29,896, forward strand.
ATTGCCGCCGAAGGTGCAGGACGTAATCAGGTCAACGCCCGACTTGAGGTAGGATGCGTGGATACCCCGCAGAATATCGGGATTTTCCATGCAGAATTCTTCCGGGCTTGTACCCGCGGGAAGACCGGAGGCCTGAAGCATGGTACCCATGGCGCCGTCAAGCAAAAGAGGACGTCCCGAACCGAGCGCTTGTCTGAAAGTCATGAATGCCGCCACCTTGGCCGTCATAGTTTATTGAAAAAACAAGCCCTTCCCCACTGCCGCGCAAAGCCCGTCTTTGCTTTCCAGCCACAATGCCTGTATGGTATGCAAACGTTCCGGCAACTGCGGGTTTTCCACTGGGGAAGAAGCAGCGGGTATTTCATAAACGCATAACTACTTGCGCAACCCGCGAAACTGTCCTGAAAATCCGGCCATAAAGGCCGTGTGCGACAAGTCCGCCGTAACGGCCATGCCTGCAAGCAATGGGCGGCTGTTCTTTGCCCCCGATGAAGAATATTGAAAAGAACAAACCAAAACTATAGCATACAGACATTGCAGCGCTTTTGGAAGCGCCAATGCCTGAGTATGGATAAAATGAAAAAAAATAGCAAGATAGCCCCGAGCAAAACCAAGGCCGCCGCAACAGCGGAAAAAGGCAGAAAAGCCGCGCTTCCTGTGGAGGTTGTCGGACCTGAAGACGCCCCCCAGAAGCCCCTTGCGGCTGCCGGGGCAACTGCGGGAAAAACGCGGCCCCGCGCTGTCGCAGGCCCTGCCGCCCAAACACCCGCCGGCCGCACCGGCAAAAGCCGAAAAAAAGAAGCTCCTTCCGCTCTTGAGCCGGACGATGGCAGCCGCAGTTCCGGCACGGTGCTTGATGTGGACGAGCCAGAACATGAACGCGATACGGACGAGCTTGACATTGACTCGCCCGACAGCGAAGACGAGCTGCTTGATGACGACCTGGACGAAGACGATGAGCCGCGCCTGACATCTGAAGATGGTCAGGACCGCAGCGTTCCCGCACCGTCTTCTTCGCGGGTGCCGGCCGTGGGTACTCGTGACAGCCTGCACCTGTACCTTCGTGAAGTAAGCCGTTTTCCCATGCTCAAGCCCGAAGAGGAACATGAGCTGGCTGTGCGCGTGCGTGATCATAATGATGCGGACGCCGCTTTTCGTCTGGTTTCATCCCATCTGCGGCTTGTCGTGCGCATCGCCATGGATTTTCAGCGCCGCTGGATGCAGAATGTGCTTGATCTTGTACAGGAAGGCAATGTGGGCCTCATGCGCGCGGTCAACAAGTTTGACCCCGACAAGGGCATCAAGTTTTCCTACTATGCCTCGTTCTGGATCAAGGCCTATATTCTCAAGTTCATCATGGACAACTGGCGCATGGTCAAGATCGGCACCACCCAGGTGCAGCGCAAGCTGTTCTACAATCTGAACAGAGAGCGCCAGAAACTCATCATGCAGGGCTACGATCCTGATGCCACCATGCTTTCGGAGCGCCTGGGCGTGACCGAAGAGCAGATAAATGAAATGGACCAGCGCCTTGCCTCTACAGATATGTCCCTTAACGCCCAGGTGGGCGAAGATTCTGGCGGCGCCACCCGCATGGACTTTCTGCCCGCCCTGGGGCCAGGCATTGAAGACAGCCTTGCATCTACGGAAATAGCGGGGATTGTACGCTCAAAGTTGAAAACCATCATGCCGAAACTCAATGAGAAAGAGCAGTATATCCTGCACAACAGGCTGCTTTCTGACGAGCCGATCACCTTGCGTGAGATAGGCGAACGGTATAACATCACAAGAGAAAGAGTGCGCCAGCTTGAGGCGCGTCTGGTGGAAAAAATCGGCCAGCATATGAAGAATGACATCGAAGATTTCTCCGATCACTGGATTCAATCCTAGAGTATTTCACGTATGAAATGCTCTGCAAGGATTTGCTTTCGAATCCTTGCCGCCAAATGATTGCAAGGCGGCTTTGCCGACCGGCAAGCAATCATTTGAGGCGATAACTGCTTTAAGCGCACGGATACAGTCCGCAATGAAACGAAAAAATATCGCGCTGCTCTGCGCCCTGATCTTGGCCGCCGCCACATCCTTCTCCCTTCTTGGCTGCGGCGGCTGTGCCGGAACCAAAGCCCCGGCCGGCCAAACCCAGGCCGAAGAAAACTCTGCGGCGTTGCGCGACGTTGAAGTCCGGCAGTCCGAAGAGCAGCTTTCGCCCGAGGCCCAGAGCACCTATGCCTTTCTTCTGTGCGCCCAGGCCCTCAATACAGAAGACGAGGCTGCCCTGTTGCGGGCCGCTCCCCTCATGACGGCAGCCGGGCTGCCAGCCAACATCTGGCTGGAGGGCGGTGTTTGGCTTGTGGGCCGCAAGTCTGCCGCAGCCGTACCCTATCTTGAGCAGGGGCTTTCAGTGGCTCCCGACGACATGTCGCTCAACCTGCTCTATGCCGAAGCGCTTATGGAGCAGGGAACTCCCGAGCGTGGCGTGGAGCTTATGCGAGCCTACCTGGCAAAGCACCCGGACTCGCTGGACGCCCGCCTGGAGCTGGCCCTTCTGCTGGTCAAAAGCAAGGAATACACTGAGGCTGAAGTTCTGCTCAACAGTGTAACGGCCAAAGAGCGCACACCACTGGTGGATTACTATCATGCCCGTGCGCTCATCGGCATGGACAAGCAGGCCGAGGCCATCCCATACCTGCAGAAAGCCATCAAGGAAATGCCCGACTTCGTGGAGGCCATGGCTGAACTGGCTTTCATCCACGAGCAGCGCGCTGAACTTAAATCAGCACGTAACCTGTATGAAAAGCTCCTTAAATTCAATTTCTCCCCTCAAGATGTGCTGCTGCGGCTCATCAATCTTTCCCTGCGCATGAATCAGCCCGAAAGAGCGCTGAAATACATGCGCCAAGGACCGGACACCGTTCCTTTCAAGCTCACGGTGGCGGGACTTTTCATAGATTCGCGCCATTATCTGCAAGCTGAAAGTCTGCTCAAGCAGATCGCCGCCAAAGACGACGCCCCTGTGGACGTCTATCTGCTGCTGGCTGATCTTACCTATGAGCAGCGCCACGACCTGCCTCTGGCGCTTTCATGGCTGGACAAGGTCCCGCCGCAAAGCAAGGCTGCGCCCAGGGGAGCCCTGCTGCGCATACAGTTGCTGGGCGAATCCGGAAAAGATCAGGAAGCTCTGGCCGCTACGCGGCAGGCCCAAAAACAGTTCAGCGACATCCCCCAGTTCTGGGACGTGGAAATTCGCCTGCTGGCCCGCCAGAAAGAAATGCCGCAGGCCCTCGAGGCCGCGCGCAAGGCTGCAAAAAAATGGCCCGACAATGCGGACATGGCTTTTCTGCTTGGCTCTCTGCTGGATGAATCGGGCGACAAGAAAGAAGCCTTCAAGGTGATGGAGCATATCCTTACCCTGCATCCGGACAACCATCAGGCCCTCAACTACGTGGGTTACACCCTGGCGGATGAAAACCGTGAACTGGAACGCGCCCTGGCCCTGCTTGTCAAAGCCGACGAGCTGTCACCCGACCAGTCCTATATCGTAGATTCCCTCGCCTGGGCTTTATACAGGCTGGGTAAAAATGAAGAAGCCCTGATCCAGATACGCCGGGCCGTCAGGCTTGACGAAAATGCCGACGCCTCTATCTGGGAACACTACGGCGACATCGCTTCAAAGGCCGGACTCAAGGACGAGGCCCGTAACGCCTACCAGAAGGCGCTGGACCTCAAACCCGACAATGCGGACGCATTGCGGCAGAGACTTTCAAAACAATGAAAAAAATCTTCGTCCTTTGCTGCATCTGCAGTCTTGCCCTGCTGGCCGCCTGCGCCCGCCAGCCTTCTCTGGACATGACCCCTGAGAATCAGGTCAGGCTTGAAGAGCGCTGGCAGACATTTACTACCCTTGGGCAGCACAGCTCTCTCGCGCCTTACCGGCTGCAAATGAGCCTGCGCTTCGGCACCGAAGGTGATACCCGCCGCGTCACAGCCCTTTTCTGGGGCAACAGCCAGCGCAGGCTGCGCCTGGATGTCATGGCCGGCGTGGGTGCCACTGTTGCCAAAATCCTTGAAGACGGGCAGCACTTTCTGGTTTACAGCCCCACGGACAACAAGGCGTACTTCTATCAGGGCGCTGCCAAGCCGCTGCTGCAGGTGGGCGTGCCTGTTCCTTTCAACCTGGAACACCTGGCCGACCTGCTCAACGGCCGTTACAGCGCTGTTTTCGGCAAAAGCTTTACCACCGGCCACTTCATGCCCGGCGACCTCGCCCAGTACACGCTTGAAGGTACGCCCGGCGGCGTGCTGACCCTTGATCAGGCGGGCCTGCCTGTGGCCTGGAGCGAAAAAGGCGACAGCGCCAAGGGCTGGAAGATGGAAGTGGCCTACGACAACGCAACGCCCCCTCTGCCGCAACGCCTGAACCTCGTCCACTCCAACGGCAAGCGTGCCATAGTGCTGATCAAGGACAGGGAAAAACCCGCTGCCCCCTTTACAGACGAGCAGATGACCTTATCCATACCAGAGGGCGTGCCGCTGTTGCCGCTGGCGAAATACCGCCAGCCCTGATCCGCCCGGCAGCCGCTGTGCGGCAGGCAGCATTATGGCCTGCCAGTTTTTTTTACTGATTGACCTTTGATGTACTTCCCCGGGCCGGCCGGTTATCCGGTCGGCCCGTCGTCACCTTTGCAGGAGTTGTTATGCAATCCATCCATCTGGCATCGGACCATGCGGGCATCGATCTTAAAACCACACTGGCCGAGCATTTGGGAAAAAAGGGCATCAACGTCGTAAACCACGGCACTGACTCCAGAGAAAGCTGCGACTATCCCGTGCTGGCCCACAAGCTTTGCGCCGCTGTGGAAGCGTCCGGCGAACTGGGTATTCTCATCTGCGGCACGGGCATAGGCGTGTCCATAGCCGCCAACCGCCACTCCGGCATCCGCGCGGCTCTTTGTACCACCGAACTCCACGCCCGCTTTTCGCGCCTTCACAACAATGCCAATGTGCTTTGCCTCGGCGCGCGCGTCACCGGCGTGGAGCTGGCGCAGGCCATAGTGGACGCTTTTCTGGAAGCCCCTTTTGAAGGCGGCCGTCACCAACGCCGCCTGGATATGCTTAACCTCCCCGCATAAAGGAAGATCATGCTGCTCTATAATACCCTGGGCCGTCAGAAAGAAGAGTTCATTCCTTTCCGCCCCGGCAAGGTGCATATGTACGTCTGCGGCATCACCGCTTACGACTACTGCCACATCGGCCATGCCCGGTCGGCCCTGGTTTTTGACGTACTTGTGCGCCAACTGCGTCACATGGATCTGGATGTGACCTTTGTACGCAACTTCACGGACGTGGATGACAAGATCATCAACCGGGCCAATAAAGAAGGGCGTGACTGGCGCGAAGTGGCCCAGACCTATATCAACGCCTTTCATGAAGACATGGACAGGCTCGGTGTGCTGCGCGCAGACATGGAACCCCGAGCCACTGACCATATACAGGAAATCCGGGATCTCTGCGCCAAGCTGGTGGCCGAAGGCAAGGCCTACGCCACTGCATCGGGCGACGTGTACTTCAGGGTGCGCTCCTACCCGCCCTATGGCAAGCTTTCGGGCCGCAGTCTGGACGAACTGCTTTCCGGAGCGCGCGTGGCCCCCGGCGAAGAAAAGGAAGACCCGCTGGACTTCGCCCTGTGGAAGGCCGCCAAGCCGGGTGAACCCTCCTGGGAAAGCCCCTGGGGCTTGGGCAGGCCCGGCTGGCACATCGAATGCTCGGCCATGAGCGAGTCTTACCTGCCCCTGGACATCCACGGCGGCGGGCAGGACCTGGTGTTCCCCCACCACGAAAATGAAATCGCCCAGACAGAGGCCGTGTGCCATTGTCATCTGGCCCGGTACTGGGTGCACAACGGCTTTGTGCAGGTCAACGCCGAAAAAATGTCCAAATCGCTTGGCAACTTCAAGACCATCCGTGATATTCTTGAAAACTACCTGCCAGAAACCTTGCGCTTTTTTCTTCTCGGCAAGCACTACCGCAGCCCCATTGACTTCACGGCGGAGGGAATGGATGAGGCGGAAAAAGCTTTGCACAGGGTGTATACCGCCCTGCTGGAAACGCAAAAAGCCCTCACGCGCGAAAAATGGAAAAAATCTCCCCTGCCCGCGCAGCTGACAGAAGATTGGGCCGCACAGGCCGAAGCTCTGGACGAGGCAATGAATGACGATCTCAACACCGCGCAGGCGCTGGGCCATATATTCACGCAGGTACGGCTTGTAAACCGGCTGCTGGAAGACAAAACGCTGCGTGCAGCCGAGGCAGGACGGGACCTTTTGCAGGACTTCCTGGCCCGGGCAGAACAGTGGAATGTGCGATTGGGGCTTTTCGGCCAGCAACCCGAAGCCTTTCTGGCCGACCTGCGCCGCATTCGCGCCGCCCGCAGAAATATTGATATCCCCCGCGTGGAGGCCCTGCTGCAAGAACGGCAGGAAGCCCGCGCAAACAGGGACTTCGCCCGCTCCGACGCTCTGCGTCAGGCGCTGCTTGATCTCGGGGTAAGCGTACAAGACACCCCCGAAGGGCAGAACTGGGACCTGGAGTAGGCTCGGCCCGGGTACCGACGGGAGAACCTATGCTGCATTATTGCGCCCCGCGCCGCTGGACGGCCCTGCTTGTGCTGCTGGCTTTTCTGCTCCCGCAGATATGCCCCGCGCCCGCGCAGGCGTTCTTTTTCGGCGGCGTGACCATCAAAGACGAAAAGGAGATGGGAAAAAAATTCGATATCATGGTGCGGTCAAATCTGCCCATCATCGAAGACCCTGAGGTAAAGCAGTATGTGGACTATATGCTGGGCAGACTGGTCAAGACCATTCCCCCGCAGCCTTTTACCTTTAATGCCAGCACCATACTGCACAACTCGCTTAACGCCTTTGCTGTGCCCGGCGGCTACGTTTATGTGTTCACCGGCCTGATAATGAATCTGGACAAGGAAGAAGAACTGGCCGGGGTGCTGGCCCACGAGCTGGCTCACGTCACCCAGCGCCATGTGGCCTCGCGACTGCAACGCGCCCAGTTCGTCACCCTCGGCTCCCTCCTGCTGGCCGTAGCGGGCGTGGCGGCGGGCGGCGCGGGCGGCGGAGCCATGGCCGTCGGCGCTATGGGGGCTGGGCAGTCCGCCATGCTGAACTACAGCCGCATGGATGAAACCGAGGCTGATCATATCGGCCTGCAATATCTTATTGCCGCAGGCTACCCGCCGGGCGGCATGGTGGGCGGCTTCAAGGTGCTGCGGCAGAAAAGCTGGATGAGCGGCATAAGCGTACCCACATATCTTTCCACCCACCCCGCTCTGGGCGACCGCATCAACGGCCTTCAGGCCCGCATCCAGAGTATGCCCAAGGCCGTGCAGGACCGCAGCCAGGACAGCAAGCGCTTTACCCGTGTCAAAGCGCTGCTTTGGGCCAGATACGGCGATGACCAGGCGGCCCTGCAACGTTTTTCGGGCAATGACGGCCTGTCCAGGATGGGCCGGGGCATTGTGCTCGCCAGGCAGAACCGCATCAACGAGGCCAGCCAGGCTTTTGACCAGGCTCTCAAGGCAGCCCCCGAAGACCCACTGGTACTGCGTGAAGCCGGAGCCTTTCACTACCGCAAGGGCGACATGAGCCGGGCGGATGGCCTGCTTTCCAAAGCCATGCGGCTGGACCCCAATGATTATATGGCCTCCTTTTTTTATGCGCGCATGCTGGACGAAACGGGCAGGCAGGCTCAGGCCGCCAGCCACTACAAGGACGTGCTGCGCCACGTCCCCGAAGACTCCGAAGTGCACGAGGCTTATGCACGCTCGCTCGGCAAGGCGGGCAATACGCCCGATGCCTATATTCACATGGCCTACAGCGCCCTGTACTCCAACAATAAAAAGCTTGCCGAACGGTATTTCAACCAGGCCAAGAGCATGGCCTCCCGCACGACGGACAAGCGCGCTTTTCAACGCCTTGAGGCCGCCTACAAAGAACGCAAGGAAATATGGGACAAGAACTGATGGAAACACATGCCACAACGATTCTCGCGGTGCGTAAGGACGGCATCGTGGCCCTGGCCGGTGACGGGCAGGTGACCATGGGGCAGACAATGATCATGAAGCATGCGGCCCAGAAAGTGCGCCGCCTGCATGACGGCAAGATTCTGGCCGGTTTTGCCGGAGCCACCGCCGATGCGTTTACCCTTTTTGAACTTTTTGAATCCAAGCTCAAGGAAGTACGCGGCCACATGGTCCGGGCCGCCGTAGAGATGACCAAAGACTGGCGCAAGGATAAATACCTGCGCAAGCTGGAAGCCATGCTGCTGCTGGCCGACAAGGAACATATTCTGGTCCTTTCAGGCACAGGCGATGTTATCGAGCCGGACGACAATGTAGCTGCCATCGGCAGCGGCGGCCCCTATGCCCTCGCGGCCGCACGGGCGCTTTCCCGCCACAGCGGGCTTGACGCGGAAACCATCGCCAGGGAATCCATGCGCATTGCCGCCGAAATATGCGTTTACACCAACGACCACGTGACCCTTGAAACCCTGTAGGACGGCTTGACGTTATCTGGCGCCGCCGCCCTGCCCGGCCCCCATCGCTGCAAAAACACGGCTTAAAGAGCATGCGAGACAAAAAATCAGGCCAGGGATATGACAAGGACACGTTCATGAGTATACTCACTGCCGGCTGCAAGGTGAATCTGGGCTTGCGCATCACCGGGGTTCGCCCCGACGGCTATCACGAAATCGACTCCCTGTTCTACCCGTTGCCGCGCCCCTGTGATCAGATAAAACTGCGCGTCACTGACGGCAGCGGTATTTCCGTGCTCTGCGCAGGGCCGGGGGCCGGGCTGCTGGACACGAAAAACAACACCCTTACCAAGGCCTACACAGCCTTTGCCCAGGCCGTGGATTGCCCTGTTCCCGGGCTTGAGGTGCGTTTGCGCAAGGGGATCCCTTCCGGGGCAGGCCTTGGCGGCGGCAGCAGCGATGCGGCAGCCCTGCTGCACTGGCTTAACGGGCATGCTGCCACGCCGCTCTCTTCACAGGGTCTGGCAGATGTGGCCCTTGGCGTGGGGGCCGATGTGCCTTTTTTTTTGCACAATCGTCCCTGCCGTGTGCGCGGCATAGGGGAAATTATCGAATTTGTTGATCTGGATGTTTCCGGCATGCGTCTTGTGCTCGTATGCCCGGAAATCCATGTAAGCACGCCACAAACGTTTGCTGATTACGACGCTTTTGCGGCAGCCTCCCACGCTGGCGAAAAGCAAAACAGCTTGACAAGAGAGCAAAGCAGGGCTAATGGAACTTTTCTCTCCCAAGGGCGGTTTGACACTGACTTGGTCAACGATCTAGAAAACGTTGTCTTCAAGCGTCATCCCGAGCTGGCCGACATCAAGGCCACCCTGCTGCGCTACGGGGCAACAGCGGCTTGCATGAGCGGCAGCGGCTCCAGCATACTGGGGCTTTTCAAGCGCGAAGCGCTTGTGGAGGCACAGGCTGCCGTCGCCATGCTGCAAGGAGAGAACAGGCGCGTTTATGCGCATGTGTTGTGACTGTACTGGGATGTAGCCAAGTGGTAAGGCAACGGGTTTTGGCTCCGTCATTCGAAGGTTCGAACCCTTCCATCCCAGCCACACACCATGCACGACGCGCAGTGAATGCTGGAGCGGCTGCTATGCAAATACCCGACCGCTCCGGTTGCCGTGCGGGTAAATATCCGCATCCGGCCATGGCGGCGACAGACCAGCCAACTTCGTGACCGGCGGCAGGCAAGGGTGTACAACCTAAATGCTCTTTGACGCGCAAGGCGGGGCGGTTCATGTTCAGCGATCTTAAGATCGTAACCGGTTCTTCCAATCCGGAATTGGCCAAGGCCATTTGCAACCATCTGGGCTGTCAGCTCACCCCAACGCTGTCCACTACGTTCAGCGACGGGGAGTTGCGTATTGAAATCGGTGATAATGTCCGCGGCGACGATGTTTTTGTGGTGCAACCCACTTGTCCGCCCACGGTCAACCGTAATCTTGTTCAGCTATGCCTTATGCTGGACGCCCTTAAAAGGGCCAGCGCCGGGCGCATTACAGCCGTTATTCCCTATTACGGCTATGCGCGGCAAGATCGCAAAGTCAGCCCCCGTGCGCCCATAAGCGCCAAGATGGTGGCCGACTTCATCAGCGTGGCCGGGGCAGAACGCGTGGTGACCATTGATCTGCACGCAGGGCAGATTCAGGGCTATTTTGATTGCCCTGTGGACAATCTTTTTGCCGTACCTGTAATGCTCGACGCCCTGCGCAAGCTCGGCGAAGAAAAAATTGTCATCGTCTCGCCCGACGCCGGCGGCGTTGAACGGGCCAGGGCCTATGCCAAGCGCCTTGATGCGCCCCTGGCCATTGTGGACAAAAGACGCGACAAGCCCAATCAGGCGCAAGCCATGCATGTCATTGGCGATGTGCAGGACAGGGTAGCCATTGTGGTGGACGACATGATCGACACTGCGGGAACCCTGTGCGCCGGGGCCGAAGTTCTGATAAAAAACGGAGCGAAAAAAATCGTGGCCTGTGCCACGCATCCGGTGTTGTCCGGTCCGGCCATTGATCGCATCAATGCCACCGAAGCCCTTTCACAGGTCTTTGTTACCGACACCATCCCGCTGGGCGACAAACTGGAACGCTGCCCTAAACTCGAAGTCATCTCGGTGGCCGCCATATTGGGCAAAACCATTCACAACATTCATACCGGTTCTTCGGTCAGCGTGTTGTTTGTTTAGCAAAAACCGTCGGCGCAAAGCCTTCGCGCACGGCCGTACGGCGCATATCCCGCAAGGGAATGGCAAGATACAATAAAGAAAGCGCTGATCCATGCGGATTTTTACTTTCCGGCAAGGGCAAGCGAATTCCGGGCGCACGGTGTGCAGGGCATGCCGGGCCGACAACGGACGCAGTCTCAGGCGGTCAGAAAGCGAAAAGACCGGCGGGCGGCATTTCTCAAGAACTTTTCCGCACGTGTCAGGCGGCGGTAAGCCAAGGAGTGGACCATGAATATTGAAAAGACTTTGAGCGTGCAAAAACGCGAAGGTTACGGCAAAGGCCCCAGCGGCCGCCTGCGTGCCCAGAAATTGATCCCGGGCGTGTTCTACACCCCCAAGGGTGAAAACATTTCCGTGCAGGCCCCTGCCCTGCCCCTGCAAAAAATTTACGAAGAAATGGGCCACACCACGGTGTTCAACCTCGAAATCGAGGAAAACGGCCAAAAGACTGCGCATCCCGTGCTTATCTGGCAGGTGCAGTTCCATCCCTACAAGCGCGCCTTCACCCACATCGACTTTTACGGCGTGGACCTTGACAAGGAAGTTACCGTTGACGTACCCGTGGAATTCGTGGGAACCTCGCGCGGCGTGAAACTTGGTGGCGTGCTCGAAACCTACCGCGAAATGGTGCGCCTCACCAGCAAGCCGCTGAGCATGCCCCAGAAGGTCACTGTTGACGTCACCGATATGGGCATCAACGACACCATCAGCGTGGGCGACCTCAAACTGCCCGAAAACGTGCGCGCCGAGTTTGACCAGAACTATGCCCTGGTGACGGTCATCTCCAAAAGCAAGGACGACGCCGAAGAAGAAGGCGGCGAAGCCTAGCCTTTGTCCGGGCCAGCAGACTGATGGGCCGGTCAGGCCATGTACGACCATTTATGGCCGGTTCCGCAAGGAACCGGCCTCCTTTTTAGGGCAGATTCGCGTTGAAGCTGTCTGACGCCTGCCTGGCAGGCCCGGCCATAAAGACGCAAGGCAGCTTCAACCGTTGTCCGAAGCTCTTACGGATACACGACAGAGCCGCCATGCGTTGCGCAGTCAAGCGCCGTAGTGGGCGCCGTAACAACATTGCGAAATATATCCGTAACGGTAGAATATTCTGAAATATGCCGCACCATGCTGTGACCTATCATTCCTTGCGCCCCATGGGCAGCAGAGCAAGCCTGGAAATCTGGCCCAAGCACAAGGCCGGGGTCATGCTTTTTTATCCGGGAACCATGCTTTCGCCAGTGCAGTACAGGCCGCTTCTTGCTGCCCTGCATGAGGCCGGTTTTGGCATTGCGGCCCTGCATTTCACCGGCCATGGCCGCAACAGCCACTGGACGGGCTTTACCTTTGACGACCTCGTGCGGGACGGCCTGGCTGCAGAGCAGTGGCTGCGTAAACGGGGCCACCGCGCCATTGCCGTTTGCGGCCACAGCCAGGGCGGCATCCTTGCCATGGCACACGCCGCGGCCTCCCAAAAACTCGTCGCGGCCTTTCCCATCACCGGTATCTTGCCGCAGAGCGACAGGCTTATGGACCTGACGATATTCCGGCGCTGGAGCAGCAAAAAACGTGAGTTCGCAGCCACATTGCGCTTTTTGGCGCACTGGTTGCCACGCCTGCCCATGCCGTTGCAGTCGTACCTTTCCGTGCGGCGCATTGTGGCTGGCGCGCGCCATATTGCCTATAACAGAAAGCAATGCCGCATGAGCTACCCGCTGGCCTACCTGTCCAGCCTTCTTTCAGCCTCCATAAGCGAGCAGATGCTATGTCCCCTTTATTTTTTCAGTGCGGTCAATGACGCCCTTTTTACCCCGGCCGGGATCCGGAGCACCTTTGAGCAGCTGCGCGCACCGCAAAAAAAGCTTGTCTGGCTGCCCGGTGGGGGGCATCTGGCGGCCATGAACCCTGCACTATGCCGCTATATCGCACGGCATGCGGCGGCGGCCTGTGCGGGCCTGGGGCTTCCCCTGCACCTGGAAAAAACATGTCGCGCTCAGGGAGGCGCAGGTTATGGACTATAATGGCGTTCTGGTGGGTCTGGGCAATCCGGGCGCACGCTATGAAGGCACACGGCACAATTGCGGTTTCGCCCTGGTGGATGCCCTTGTGGACGCTGGCCGCCGCCACGGCACTGTAGACGAAATGAACGGCGGCAAATTTTCCTGTCAATTGTGGCGCGTGCGACTGCCCCGCCTTGAAGGCTGCTGGCTGGCCGCCAAGCCGCAGACATTCATGAACCTCAGTGGGCAGTGCGTACAGCCGTTGCTGGCCTGGCATAAACTCAAAGCGGCAGACCTTGTGGTGGCCCACGATGAGCTGGACATTGCGCCCGGCGAGCTGCGCTTCAAATTCGGTGGGGGCAATGCCGGGCACAACGGCTTGAAATCCATAACCGAGCTTCTCGGTACACCGGATTTTTACCGTCTGCGCGTGGGCATAGGCCGTCCCCCCCACAAAGGCGACGTGACCAACTGGGTTCTGGGCCGCCCCCAGGGTGAAGACGCCGAAAACCTGGATCGCAGCCTGCCGCTGGCGCTTGATGTTCTGTTCACCTTTGCCGACAAAGGTCTGGACAGCGCCGTGCGCCTGGCAGGAAAAACAGCCAGACCGCGCAAGCCCGTCGGGCAGCCTGCAAGCGCTGATGCCTGCAACAGCAGCCCTGAATCTTCCGCCATCCCTCAAAACAAAGATAATAGTTAACCCGGCGTGACGGCGCTGGTATTTTGTGGTATGTATTCAGGAATACAGAGCACAGGGGCCTGGTGAATGCCATATGCACTCCCCCGCACCTTTGCTCTTGGGACAGGGGTATGACTCACTAGTGAGTCTGTAAAGAATTGCTTTGCATCCTGCGGCACTGCCGTAAACGTGGTGCTGTTTCGCTGTAAACAGATCTTAAAGATAACCAACAGCCAAGCCCTGTGCTTTTTTTGCTTTTTCGGCTGGACTCTTCAGCACATTTAGACTACTATCTTTGAAGAGTAAGTTTCCAACTCATCTTTTATTCAAACAAAATTCGTGACTTCCAGCTTTTTCCGCTCCAGGTCTCGTACAGTGGCGCTCCTTTGGGGCGTGTGGTGGCATAATGTTCACGCCGAACGATCTCGTTGTATATCCAGCCCAGGGGGTGGGCAAGATAGAAAGCATCGATAGCCAGACTATTGGCGGTATCGCATGCGATTTCTATATTGTTCGCATTCAGGCCAACAATGTAACGTTGATGGTTCCCGTTAATAATGCTGCACACGTGGGGCTGCGCACTCTTACCACGATGGAAGAGGCGGAACGTATTCTTGAAGAATTGCGCAGCAGTACCGGCAAGGTTGTTCATACCGGCCAGAACTGGAACCGGCGGTTCCGCGAGTATTCCGAGCGCCTGAAAAGCCCCGAGCTTGCCGTGGTTACAGAAGTTCTACGCGAACTCCTGCTTATCGGCCGCACCAAGGAGCTTTCTTTTGGCGAACGCCGCCTGCAGGAGCAGGCCATGGGACTCGTCACCGGAGAACTGGCCGAGGTGCTCAAGGTTGAAGAAGACAGCCTTCGGGATGAATTACTTGAGCTTTATGCGCCACCGCCACCCCCGGAAGAAAATCAGAACTGAGCCGACTCCTGTCGGGGTCCCCCCCACCCGATCGAAAAAGACTGTATCTGCCCGCAATTAACGGCAAGCCGTTGTGCCGGGCATGGCGCACGCGACCCAAAATGCTGTGTATGCTGCCAAAACATGATCGGGAGTGACGTATTTTTTAAGGTGTAGACGTCACTTTTCTCTTGCCATAATGCAAAAGATGGGCTAATCGCTTTCACGCACACCTATTTTGTCTCCTTACATCCAATCGCCAATAGTACAGTGTTGTAAAATACTGTATGGTTTTAGTTTGTCTTATTCAAAAGATCGGACAGTTATGCGCAAAAAGAAAGCTACCCCCACACTGTTGACAGACAGCGCCCTGAGCCTCACCGACCTGAAGACCCGCAGCATGCAGGAACTCATGGATCTGGCTGAACAGTACGAAATTGAAAATGCCAGTTCCATGCGAAAGCAAGAGCTTATCTTTGCATTGCTTTCCACCTGCGCCTCGCAGAATGGCGCCATCTACGGCGACGGCGTGCTTGAAATACTGCCGGACGGCTTTGGCTTTCTGCGTTCGCCCCTTTGCAGTTACATGCCGGGACCAGACGACATCTACGTGTCGCCATCGCAAATCCGGCGCTTCTCCCTGCGTAAAGGCGACATTGTTTCCGGGCAGATTCGTCCGCCCAAGGAAGGGGAACGCTACTTCGCCCTGCTGAAGGTTACCGAGATAGGCTTTGAACCGCCGGAACATGCCAAAAATCTCGTCCTGTTTGACAACCTTACCCCCATCTACCCCGACCATCAGCTCGTCATGGAAAATGGCGAGAAAAATCTTTCCAACCGCGTCATCGACATCATGGCCCCCATTGGCCGTGGCCAGCGCGGTCTTATTGTCGCCCCCCCCCGCACAGGCAAAACCATCCTGCTGCAATCGCTTGCCAATGCCATCAACGCCAACAATCCGGAAGTCTACCTCATCGTGCTGCTGATTGACGAGCGCCCCGAGGAAGTGACGGATATGGAACGTACGGTCAAAAAGGCCGAAGTAATCAGTTCCACGTTTGACGAGCCGCCGCAGCGCCATGTGCAGGTCTGTGAAATGGTGCTTGAAAAGGCCAAACGCCTGGTCGAACGCAAGCGCGATGTTGTTATCCTGCTGGACTCGATCACCCGTCTTGGCCGGGCCTACAACGCCGTAACCCCCTCGTCTGGCCGTGTGCTTTCCGGTGGTCTGGACGCCAACGCCCTGCAACGGCCCAAGCGCTTTTTCGGCGCGGCCCGCAATATCGAAGAAGGCGGCAGCCTGACCATTATCGCCACCGCCCTGATTGATACCGGCTCACGCATGGACGAAGTGATCTTTGAAGAGTTCAAGGGTACAGGCAACATGGAAATCTACCTGGACCGCCATCTCTCGGAAAAACGCGTATTCCCCGCCATCGATATCAACCGCACCGGCACCCGCAAGGAAGACCTGCTGCTGCCCGAAGACGTACTCAACCGCGTCTGGATACTGCGCAAGATTCTGGCCCCCATGTCTGCTATCGACAGCATGGAGTTCCTGCTGGACAAGATGCGCGGCACCAAGTCCAACAAAGACTTTATGAATGCCATGGGCAAATAGGCCCGTTCGGGCAAAGCCCACCAAGTGCCTTATTGAACCCCGGTTTTCCGGGGTTTTTTATTTATTGATGTTAGCATCTAATATTACTGTTTTTTTCCAAACATCACAATCTTGCCTGCTGTATCACTATTTTTTATGTGCTAGGCTATGTGTACAGGAGGCCTGCGCCCCTGCGCCGCCAATGGCGGCCCGGCCCTTAACATAAGGAAGAAAAAGCATGAAAAAATATCTGCAATATGGAGCATTCACGCTGGCCGCAGCCCTGCTTTTTACCGGCATCCAGCCCGCAACAGCCCAGGATAGCGAGCAAGACGGCGCAAAGCTCTACACGGCCCTTTGCGCTTCCTGTCATACCCCCACTCCCGGAAAAATGATGGGTAAGCCCGTTGACGGTCTGGTGGCCGGAATGGAAAAGGTCAAAAATATGGAATCGCCCACCGGTCCCCTGATCAAGATGAAAGCAGTGCTTACGCCATTGACTGAGGCGCAGATAAAAAATATTGCTGAATACCTTAACCAGCTTAAGTAACTCAATGGATAACGCCCCCGGGAATTCCCCGGGGGCGTTATCGGACCCGTTGGTCGTGCGGCTGCGTTATACAAATCCTAATCCCCGCGCCACAGCCCGGCCTCCAGGCAGGCCAGTTTGACAAACCTGTTTTCGTTGCCCTGAAGCCGCTCGATACGCCCGGCCCGGGCACACTCCCACGCGTCCACCGGATATCGGCTGTTCCAGGCCCGCATAAGCTTTCGTAGCCTGTGGCTCATCCTGTAGGATGAAGAATAGGCCTCTGCCATATAAAAATAGGTACGCGCAATCTGGCCGCGTGCGCGCTCCGGCGGCTCAGCCCTGTTTCTTGCCACTTTCATGACGCATTGCCCAAAGCTCGATGCTGCTTCCGGCAGCATGCCATAGGTATAGTTTGATCGCAGGGCATTAACCGCACCTATGGATGGGTACAGGTTATACATATCAGCCTGCATGAGGCGGTAATGTCTGTTGACTCTTTCCGCACAGCGCCGCCCTTTATATTGTTTGCCGCCTTTGACGCATGCAGGATGCCCTTGTCTCCACTCCTGAAAAAAGCGACCCATATTTTCTGCAGGCAGGACGTGCTCCCATTCCAGTTTTTCGGCCCGTGCCGCATGCGAAGCAACTGAAAAACCTTCTGACAGGGTGATCTTGCCCTCAAGATCATAGGCCGCCCCACAGTATAGTGTAACGGAATGGTCATAGTACACCTGGCCCGCCAACATTTTTTTGGCTGCTGCAAAGCTTTCATTACTGAGATTTCCGGCAGCCAGTGCCAGGCAGGCGTTAAAAAAAAGAACGCTGAAAAAAAGCAGTATTCGCATAACCCACCTCTTTTCCAGCTATATAATCTTATTTATATCGAATCAATGATAAATATACATTTATATATAAAACCCTGTACGTCCCGACAATCGTTGCCCTTCTTCAAATTGATGATGACAAGCACAAAAAAACAGTATATCTTACATTTCTTGAGCGAGTTCTATCGGGCAGTTAGCTCAGTTGGTTGAGCATCGCCCTTACAAGGCGGGGGCCGGGGGTTCGAGTCCCTCACTGCCCACCAATGATACAAGGGGTCACGGCGTAAGCTGTGACCCCTCTTATTTTTGCACATATCACCTGTACGCCGCACTGGGGCTGAAAAGCTTGCGCGGCTGCCTTTTTTCCGTCCTGACTGGCGGCAATAGTCAGAAGCCTGCCCCCCCCCACCTCATCTGCCCGGTGCTGTTCCCACGTTCATGCCAAATGCCATCGCTTCAGCAATAGTGGCCCCTCGGCCAGCATTCCGTTCGCGCGCCAAATACAAACAGGTGTAAAAGTGGGTGTAAGGCCCACCTTTTTTATTGTTTGCAATACTCTTTTTCAGGTTTGAACCAGATTTGCCCGAATCAGATGCTCCGCGCTACCACAAGGTGAGGCGTTTCCACTTTATCCATTTTACACCGCAACAACCAACAACAAGACTCTGCCACACGCTGTACGGCTGTTGGCAAAATCATTTCCCAGGCCCGGCCAGACCGCCAGTATGGGACTGCCCGATTTTTCTGGACAGCCACGTGCAACGCTTCTTTGGCGCAAGCAGGGTAAAACCGGCCGTCAAACACACATATCATACTGTTTTTATTAATTTATATCTTACATTGACACGATGCGGCGGACTGACTATGTATACAACACACTTTGAATTCCAATTTCATATTCACATGGAGAAAGGCCGGATGAATTCCATGATTGAAGCGGTGCTTCAGGCTACGTTTATTTCTAAATGTGTGCTGGTACTGCTGTTGTTTATGTCTGTGTCCAGTTGGGCGTACATGTGCGGAAAGTGGCTGACCTTACGCGCTGCCCAGCGTCGCACCCAACAGGGGCTTGTGGCTTTTGACGATGCCGGAGAATTACGTCAGGCCCTGCCTGTGATGGAGGCGGACAGCCAGTCGCCCCTGTACGGCATAACCCGCCGCGCCGTGCGCGAGTATAACCGCCTCACCCGCACAGGAGATACCGAGCGTCTGCTTAATGACAACGTGCGCCGCGCCCTGCACTTCGCCATTGCCGAAGAAGTCGCACGGCTCAAATCCTCTCTGGCCCTGCTCGCCACTGCCGCCAATACGGCCCCGTTCATCGGCCTGTTCGGCACAGTGTGGGGAATCATGCATTCCTTTACTGCCATTGCCCAGATGAAAAGCGTGTCACTGGCAACAGTGGCCCCCGGCATAGCCGAGGCGCTTATCGCCACGGCAGTAGGCCTGTTTGTGGCCATCCCCGCCGTGTGCGGCTACAACGTATTCAGAGCAAAGCTGGTATATATTGAAGGCGTGTGCATCAACTATGCCGGTCAGTTGCTCAACCGCCTGCAACATGAAGCGCCGGAATACAGTAAAGGCATCGACTTTGCCGGGGAGCGCTGATTATGGCCTCATCCGCTGACGACGATTTTGTTGCCGACATCAACGTAACCCCATTTGTGGACGTCATGCTGGTATTGTTGATCATTTTCATGGTCACGGCCCCCATGATGACAGAAGGGCTTGATGTGGCCCTGCCCAAGGTGGAAACTTCAGAGGTTCTGCCCACAGAGGACGACCATCTTATCCTGACCATCAAGTCCAACGGGGCGCTATTTCTTGACGAGTATGAAACCGGGCTGCCCGACCTGCCCGAGGTGCTCGCCGTGCGCGTAAAAAATGCCGGACGGCAGCTTTTTGTGCGAGCCGACAAGGACGTACCTTACGGCATGGTCATGCATGTGATGGACCGTGTGCGCGGAGCGGGTATCAGCGATGTGGGCCTTGTGACCACATCCGTATCCGATGGCTTCGACGAAACCGCAGGCGGCGACGCGGCGAACGCATCCGCAGCTCCACAAAAGAAAGAGGGCAATCTGCCATGAAGGTGGCCGCTCGTGGCACAACCCTGTTTTTTTCCTTGGGCATGCACACGTTGCTGCTGGGCGGCTTGCTGTTTTTGGCCAGGGAAACGCCAAACACCACAGAAAGAGTGTACCGCGTAGCTCTTACCGAATTTGCTCCGGCTCCCAATCTACCCCCTGCACAAGCGGCCGTTGAGCCGCCTGCGCCGTCTCCGCCGCCGGAGCCAAAAAAGCAGGAAGTTCAGCCGCAAAAGCCTGTGGAGCCAAAGCCGGATGTGAAAAAAATCAGCCCTAAAAAGAGCAATGCCCCCCTGCCCAAAGAGGAGGCCGCCTCGCCACCGCCGCCGCCTCTTCCGGCAGCGTCCGCCGGGCCGCAACCTCGCACCGTGGGCGGTTTCAGCGCGTATGAAAGCGATTCGCTGGATCAGCGCCCGAGCGTTACGCGGCGCGTTGTACCTGCATATCCCACCAAAGCCCGCCGCATGAATGTCCAGGGTTTCGTCAAGGTGCGCCTTGTGGTGGATACCTCCGGTCAACCTCGCAATTGCGAGATCATCAGCGCAACACCGGATGGCTATTTTGAAGAGGCTGCGCTCAAGGCAGTCCAAAGCATGCGTTTTGCTCCCGGTAAACTCAAAGGCCAGCCGGTGAACACTCTGGTAGTGGTCCCCTTTGCGTTCAGCCTGCGGTAATGGCGTTCGCGTAAGGATTTTTGCGCAACATCCACATGATTCCCCACAAAAAACATCCGTCTGCGAAAGCCTGCATTTGCGGGCTTTCTTTTTTTAAACTGCTGCTGGCATGTCCGGCTCGAACGCCCCACTGCCAGCCTGGCGGACGACCGGGTGGCAAATCTTGAGCAGGACGCTTTCTGTTTTTGGCAACCCCACAATTTTCTGCGCTGTTTTTTCATGTTTTTTATGTCCGGTATGACAGCCACTTACATTTTTTTGATCCCGCTTTTCATAGTTATACGTCTTTCGCCTGTAACAATATCGGGAAAGATGAAAGCGCGTCAGCTTGACAGAATAAAGCCTGATGCATAAATTGCTACTGCATGGGTTGACGGCTCTGTAGCATCTTGCAGAGGCAGCCCTCGCGGGAAGCGCCATCCGGCTTCCTCCATCCAGCCCCATCTGCCGATACGGCTGCCCTTTATCACAGTTTCTCTCCCGCAAGCAGGACAGCACGACCATCGATACGGTGTAACCGACACATTCTTCTGTCCGGTTTTCGCCGCTTGGCATGCTCACCAGGCCTCAGCACTGCCCATCCCAAAAGCGTTTGCTTTCAACGTCCCAACAGGCTTGTGTGCTCTGTTAACAGCATTGACTGCCCGGCACACAACAAGCCTTGACGCTACCGTTGCCACAAGAATGCGGCAGCGTTTTGCCGGAAGCCGCGAGCCATTTTACTGCACGCATCCCGGCGGGAATCTTTTCGGATTCCCTGATATTGTTCATTGTTGTCAGGCCCTATGACGCCCGGCAACGACGTGATCTCTGCCAGTTACTGGCCTGCTTCCCGTCAGCTTTTCATAGCTCCACCCTACTTTTATTTCTATTCCCTTGAGCTTGCTGCCATATACCGCGCGCTTTTCAAAGCGCCTGATTCGCAGCCAGAAAGGAGATCCCAATGGCAAATATTGTTTTAATCCGCCCGGCCACCGGCGGCCACATTTCCATACCTGCAGAAACCGGCGCCACCATCGTTCTGGATTTCATCGCAACCCAGAGCACCCTTGAGCGCAGTAATGACAATCTTGTTTTCCGTTTTGATGACGGCGCAGATATTGTCATTGAAAACTTTTATACCACGTTCGGTCAGCAGGATATTCCCCAGTTTGAGGTCGATGGGCAACTTGTGTCGGGAGCGGACTTTTTCAACGCTTTTGGCCCGGATCTGATCCCTGCCGCCGGCCCTGACGCCGCATCGCAACGCAGCGCCCGCTATACCGAAAATGCCGACAGCGACCTGGCTTCCGGGGTCGATCATCTGAACGGTCTGGATATGAGCGTTTCCGGCACTGAAGCACCCACAGCCTTCGTGGCTTTTGATTCCGCCCCCCTTAATACGGGCGGCGGCGGTAGCGACATCACGCCACCGCCACCGCCACCGCCGTACGCCCCCTTTGTTCGTGCGGTACTCTACACCCCCGACAACACCGGAGCCGCTGTAGGCGCCAACATCTTTTTTTCTGAAAACGGAAATTCTCCTTTCGCCATCCCGCCGGGCAGCATGGATTTTTCAGGCTCAGCCCCCTGGGCGCAGTATGGAATCAGCGCCACCTTACCCGAAGGTTGGTCGCAAAACTGGGTTAACATCTCTCTGGACAGCTACACAGGAAGGCTGGAGTTCCGTCTTACCCCTGAAGGCGTGGCAGAAATGCAGCGTCTTGGCCTGAACGGCGAAGACCTTGTCGATATCATCCGCATTTCCGTAACGGATCGGCATTCCGGCAATACATTTGATTACAATGTGGAATTTGTGGCTACGGCCGATCCGGAGTTCGACTCCGCCGCCCACACTGCCAAGCACGGCAACGAGGCCGGTTTGGACAACATTGGCGAATTTCACTACGGCAGGGGTACAAACGGGCAATACTCCATCATCTCCTCAGATAAAAATGATGAAATCATCCTGGCCGACACGCTTCAGGGCGGCAGCTCCATACATGCCAGCGGTTCTGCCGACCCTGCCCATATGGCTAATGATTACAATACAATCAAGCTGTACAACGGAGCGCAGGCAAATGAGACCGGAAAGATCACGCACATCACGTCCACAGACGGGGTGCTCACAAGCAACGGCGGCATTCTTGCCACTGCCCAGGGCAGCGGCAACGATATTGATATGGGGGCCGGCAAGGTAGATGTTTCCTCTTACGGTCTCAAAGCCAGCAACGGCGGGGAAAACCGTATCGCTGGAGCAGACATAACTGTCAGGGGCACCAGTGGGATAGACTCCAGCAGCGGCGGAAAAAACATCCTGGATGCCGGAGACAACGGCAATGTGACCGTCAACGCCTCAACGGCCCTGAAAGCTGAAGGGAAAGACTCCCTTATTGACGTTCACGGCGGCAATGTAGACATCGCCGGTTACTATGACGGCATATCGGTCGATTCCAAGGGAACAGCCAATATCAGCGGCGGCACAGTGAATATCACCGCCACCAATGGCAGAACAGTGAAAAACTGGACTGACGGCACGATCAACATCAATGCCGATGATGAGGTAAACATACGGCTTACCAATGCCAGCCAGTCCAGCGCAGCCATCATGACCCTGAGCGGCACCACCACCGTCAAAAGCGGTGGAGACATCAACATCAATGTTGACAAGGGAACCTATCAGACGTCGGGCATCAATACATGGTCACGCGGCACAGCCAACGTGGAAGCGGAAAAAGATATCAACATCAAGGTGCATTCCGAAAAAGGCAATGGTGTAACGTACGGCGCTACAGGTATTGAAATCGGCTTCACCCATGGCGGGCGTAACAACATCACGTCCAACCACGGCGATATCAAGCTTGATATCGATGCTTCCGCAAGCGGCGTTTACGGCATTACCACATCTGGTTACGACAACAGGAGCGACGGCATCACCACCATATCCGCCAAAGAAGGCACGCTGGATATCAAGGCAAGCGCCACCAATGACTCCTACTACGCCCACGGAATCGCCTCCAGCGGTTACGGTAAA
>NZ_JAHZAA010000016.1:0-520 GCF_019424165.1 Desulfovibrio sp.
AGATCGATGTTTTTGTGCAGTGCCCGCACATATTCGCTGTTTGTCAGGGTAACGAAAAAAAGTTCTTCGTCTCTATGAACAAAGGGTTCCAGCGTGTAGTGGAGGAAAGGGTCTTGCTGGTTCAGGCGAAGTGGCTTTTTTGTTTTTTCCAGACGTTCAAGCCCATTTGCAAAAATGGGCAGATGTTTGGAAAGGTCTTTTGTTGTGTCTACTCCTGCTAGATCAAAAAAACCATCGCTGTAGTGCATAACAACATGATTTTCATTGATTATTGCATATTCAAAACGGTTTTTTCCTTCTTCAGCAGTTATGGGAAACATGGGAAAAACCTCCCGATTTGCTTATTTTCACCATACAAGATTGAAAAACAGAAAATTTAATCGTGCAAAAACGCTATGCAACTTTGTTGAAAAAGGCAAATTTGCGAGGCAGATTTGCACGATTAAATTTCATTTAAATTTTTCTTAAAATAAAATCATATAATTCATTGTATTGAGTTTTGAGTTTTTTTAGTTTTCTT
>NZ_JAHZAA010000016.1:530-4642 GCF_019424165.1 Desulfovibrio sp.
CTTTGGCGCGAATGTTGCTTTCTACAAGTGATACCATCATACCTTCTGATCCTTCGGACGCAGGGTCGTGGTTTGGACGAAGGAGTGTTTTTTCTACGGTCATCTTCAAGCAAAAAGCAGTTTATTTTCAATTTTTATTTTTTATTGCGGCATCTGTTTAAATATGCCTGAAGCTGGTGAAGGCATGCTGGCCAGCCTTCAGATAGGATTTATGCATACTTTTTAAACAAAACTGGCAGGCTTTATCACAGAAACCCTTACGAGGAGGTTTCCCTATGAGTAGATCACTGAAAAGGACATTGAGCTTTCCTTCATTAGTGATTCTTGGAGCAGCTGGCATCATCGGGTCTGGCTGGATTTACACAACAAGTGATTTTTTCGCCAGCTACGGTGCGGGCGGCGTTGTGTTTGGCATGCTGCTCGCTTCGCTTATCGCGGCCTGTATTGCTCTGGCATATGGTGAGCTTGCTTCACAGTTTCCTCGCGCTGGCGGGGAAATTTTGTATACATTTATCGCTTTTAACAGGGGATTGGCTTTTATTATCGGGTGGATGCTGATTGGCGCCTTTCTTAGTTCAACAGCGTTTTATATGGCGGCCTTTGGCGGTTTGCTGGCAAAGGGGTTTCCTGGAATTGCCTCTATAATGGAAAGCATACAGCTATACAGCATTGCAGGAACAACCGTCTATTTACCAGGCTTGCTCGCGGGTATCATTCTCGTTTTATTCTTTTTTTATCTCAACTCCCGCAGCGTGGACGTTGGGGCATCAACGCAAAAAATATTGTTCATTCTTAAAGTCATTTGCGGTGCTGCTTTGGCTGTTGCTGGTATTGCACTGGGCAGTTGGGCCAACTTTTGGCCCGCTTTTACCCCGGTGCTTGCTGACGGTACTGAAGCTACTATTATCAATGATATTGCTGGCGTCGTCCGTTTTGTCATTCCCGCGCTCACATTTCTAACGGGCTTCAGCGTTGTTGCCCTGTTGGCCGAAGAAGCCAATTTTTCTCCCAAGCGTATCGGCGTCGCCGCCGTTGTTACGGTTTTTCTGGCGGCTGCCTATTATGTTTTGGTCCTGCTTGCTACCGGTATGATTATTCCTTGGGAAGAATCCGCCAAGATGGATTTGGGGGCTATCAGCACCTTTACCGCCGCGGGCTATCCTGTTTTGAGCTATGCGGCTATGGCCATCGCTCTGCTCGGCATGGGTACGGGATCGCTCGGCATGGCCATGGGCTGCTCGCGTATCATCTTTGCCATGGGGCGTGGCGGCCTTTTGCCCAGATTTCTTGGTGAAGTGAACAGCCGTAACGTGCCGTTCAATGCTTTGGCCTGCACCCTTGTTTTGACCCTGTCCATGGGATGGCTTGGAAAGAGCGCCATGATCTGGTTCCTGGACATGGGCGGTGTATTTGTTGGCCTTTCATGGGCTCTGACAGTGGTCTGCATGTACAGGATCAGAAAGCGTTACCCGACAAACCATCGCCCCTACAAAGTCAAGCTTACCTGGCTGCCTGTTGTCGGGGCGCTTGGCGCGTTTGGCATTATTGTAATGACGCTTATTCCAGGTACTTCAATGTCGTTGGTGTTTCCTGAATATGTGCTTCTTATCATCTGGGTATCTCTCGGGGTCATCATGTACAATCTGTACGCGAAAAAAAGTCCCTTTACCGAGCAGGAAGCCATGAAGGAAATGCTTGGTGAAAATTACGACGAAATAGAAAAGCTGCAAAGGAAGTCATAACAGTTTCGGAGGTGGGGGCTGTGGCCGCCCCCACCTTGTTTGCAAAAACTGCATTATAACGCTTTGCTGTTTTTCAAAAAATACCATCGGACATTTTACCTGGATTCAGAAAAAATGATGCTGCATCTGTGTTGCATAAGCTGTGCAACGGAGCACGGATCGGCATATGCGCTTGGCAGGCCCACAGAAAATAAAAACAACAGGCATATATGAACCCCTGCCAATGGTGCCGGCAGCAGCGTAACAGCTTTTACAGGCTTGATGCCATTGAGGATAGTTTATGTATATATTGGACATGCATACGGATATTTTTGCTCATACGTCACGATACCGCAGCAATGGAGAACGGAATAACATTGCGAAACACCACCTTGCCTTTCTCAAGCAAGGAGGCGTTGGCGGCCTGATCATGGTGCTGTGGATTTCGCCGGAGTTTACAAATGATCCGGTCCGCCGCTTTAAAGAGCTTCTTCCTCTGAGCCTTGCGGAGATCGGGGAGGCAAAAGACGATATCACTTTTGTTCGGAGCATGTCCGAGGCGGATCATGCACGCAAGGAAGGGCGCATTTTTGCCTTTATGGGCGTTGAGGGTGCATCCGGTTTTGAAAATGGTCTGGAAACGGTCCAATATGTTTATGATCAGGGCATCAGGCATATTGGCCTTAGTTGGAATGAAGAAAACCAGTTTGCTACAGGAGTTGGCAGCCCCAATTACAACAGGGGCCTGACAAGGCTCGGAAGGGATGTCGTGTCCCTGATGGACGAGCTTGGCATGGTAATCGATCTTTCCCACCTCAATGAAAAAAGTATTTGGGAAGTGCTGGAACTTTCCAGTAATCCGCTTATTGCTACCCACTCTAACTGCAGGAGTCTGTGCCCGGCTGAACGTAACCTGACGGATCAGCAGATACGGGCCATTGCAGAAAAGGGTGGCGTTATCGGCATGAACGCCTGGGGCTCTTTTGTGCGTGCTGAAAAACCCAATGTTTACCATTTTGTTGAACATTTTGATAGGGTGGTCAATCTCGCAGGTATTGAATCACTGGCTCTGGGGTTTGATTTCTGCCATTATTTTAAGCATGACAAATTAACTCCGGAACCAGAAAGGCATATCGCAGAAATAGAAGGTCTGCTTGATTGGAGAGACATCCCTTCGCTGTTTGAAATTCTGAAGCGGCGTGGATACTCTGATGATGCTCTGGAAAAAATTGCTCATAAAAATGCGGAACGTGTACTCAGGGATATTCTGAAAGGCTAAGGCTCGCAGGAATAATAGCCTCCTCTTTGCTGGCTGGCAGGAAAGGGCGATGCAAAGCCTTTTGGGGCAGCATGACGCTCCCCGAGCCTGCAATGACATGCTGAAAGCAATACCAAAAGAAACAAACCACCTCCGTGTCATGTGCATGTGAAGCACGCATTCCGTGCCTTTATGTACAGCAAAACAAAAGAGGGCGCGGCTGCTCAAAATTTGGTTCCAAACAGAAAAGGGCTTACGATTTTCATCGTAAGCCCTAAACTTTCTGGTCGGGATGAAAGGATTTGAACCTTCGACCCCTTGAACCCCATTCAAGTGCGCTCCCAGGCTGCGCTACATCCCGACGCGAGAAAGATAACTACGCTGAACCACTTGTTCTGTCAATCTTTTTTTAAATTATTTTTTCTTAGTAATACCAGGCCGACCAAAGGAGGCAGATACAGATGGATGTTCCCCTCATGTCGATCAGGCAGCGGCTGGGTAAAATGCTCTACGGGCTGGCCGGATATGTCAAGATTTCCGTGTCCGCCGAAACGCCTTTCGTCCGAGGAAAGCAGCTCCACATATTTACCGGAAGAAACAGCAAACGTCAGATTTTTCTGGGCATCAAGCTCATGAAAGTTAAAGGCAAAAAGCAGTTGTCCCCTCTCAAAAGCCAGCAACCGTTTTTCTTCATGAATAAAGCGGAAAAGAGGGGATTGCCCAAAGCTGTTCAGATGTGGCTGGACCATTTCCAGCATCTGCGCTTTGTCCCAGGCGGCCAGGAAGGCGTATTTAAGATCAGAGGCCTGGGCCAGGTGCCATTGCCTGTGGGCGTAGTTTTCCGCATCAAGCCATTCGGGATGTCCAAATTCGTTCCCCATAAAGTTGAGATAGCCCGCATCAGCAGTACCCAATGTAATAAGGCGCATAAGACGGTAAAAAGCGAGTCCACGCGATACGTCCCAGCTATCTGTTGCAACAGACATGTGGCTGTACATGCGCTCGCCAAGCAACCGCCAGATCATGGCATCTTTGCCGTTTATACACTGGTCGTGGCACTCCACATAGCTGATGGTGCGATCATATGGCCTATGATTGGTCATTTCATGCCACATACTGCCCATATCGCGAGG
>NZ_JAHZAA010000016.1:4652-34062 GCF_019424165.1 Desulfovibrio sp.
GGTAGGGCGGGTATCGCGAGGGGGGATAACGCGTGTTGCGCAGTAGTCGGGTATGCCCATGGCAAAGCGGTAGTCAAAACCAAGCCCGCCCTGTTCCGGGGAGCAGGTGAGACCGGGCATGCCGGAAAATTCTTCGGCAATGGTTATGGCAGACGGGCATACCTGATGCGTCAGGGTGTTGGACAAAGCCAGATGCAGTTCGCCGTATATATTGCCGCGCGGCTTGCCGTCCTTGTCGTAAAAGCAGCGGCTTACGTGAGAAAAATCGTCATCCATGCCGTGATCAAGGTACAGGATGTTGCCCACCGCATCGCAGCGAAAGCCGTCTATGCGATATTCTTCAAGCCAGTAGCGACAGTTGGAGAGCAGAAAGCGGCGCGTCATTTCCTGACTGAAGTCAAACGACGGGGTACCCCATTGATTCAGTGTGCCGCTGAAAAAATAGTCGCTTCCGTCATAGCGGGCGAGCCCCTGCTCGGTATTGGGGCAGGCATGGGCATGCGGAATATCAAGGATAACGGCAAGACCGAGGCTATGTGCCGTGTCCACCAGGGCCTTGAATTCGTCGGGAGTTCCATAGCGGGAGGATGGGGCAAAATAGCTGCTGACCTGATATCCAAAAGAGCGGTAGAGCGGATGCTCCAGGATGCCCATAAGCTGTACAGCGGGATAGCCGCATTCACGTATGCGCGGCAAGATGTGCGCGGTAAAAGCCGCATAACTGCCCACGCTGTTCGTACTGTGTTGCAGAGAGGGTTGGGCCATGCCCACATGTGCTTCGTAAATACGGGGAAAAGGCTGCCTGCCAGGACGATGGTGAGTAAAGCGAAAGGTCTTTTCCGGCAGCCAGAGTCGGGCGCACCATTGGCCGGGCATGATCGTATCCTGTTCCACCCAATTGGCAAAAGCCGGAACCCGGCGCAAGGCGCGATCCCCAGCGGAAGCATTGCGGGGTTGAACGCGCAACTCCATATAGCTGCCGTGACGCAGTGCTTCTTCCGGCACAAACAGTTCAAAAAAACCTTCTGACTGGGGGGTAAACTGAAAATGGGCGTGGCGCTGAAAATTGAGCGCATCGGTGGTCAGCCACAAGGCCGCCGCATGGGGCATATACTCGCGTAGCTGCCAGAAGCTGCGGCCTTCGGCATCTTTGACTTTGTGTACACCAAGGCTGTGGTGCAGATTGGCGTAGGCGTGCAATGAGCCGTATTGCTTTGTAATGCGGTCCAGTTCCGCCGAAAATATTTTGCCCCTTTGTTGCAGAAAAAAGCTGTAAGGCTGTAATGCCGCATCCTGCAAGGGACTCTGAGGCGCTGTAGGTGTCATGGCGGCCTCCATTGGCTGGTTGCCCAAGAAGCAGAGGGCGCAGGCACGTCACGAAGAAACGAAACCGCCCGGCGGAGAGAGCCGCCGGGCGGGAGAACGCGTTATTAGCTGTGCTGCTGCCACTGTTTGCCTGAAAGAGAGGCGAGGCAGTCAATAAGTGCCTGGGTACCCAGGTTGCCCTGTCCTCTGGCCTGCATGCTGCGGTACAGCTCTTCGGCCAGGCCTATGCCGGGCAGTACGATCTGCATGCGGCGACATTCTTCAAGGCAGAGGCCAAGGTCTTTGATGAAGTGGTTGATGAAAAAGCCCGGGGCAAAGTCGTTTTTGAGAATGCGCCGCCCCAAAGTATCCATAGCTTTGCTGCCCGCCGCGCCCATAACCACCAGTTCCAGCCATTGGGGCACATCCAGGCCGGCCTCCTGCGCAAAAAGGCAGGATTCGCACACGCTGAACATTACACCGGCAATGGCAACCTGATTGGCCAGCTTGGCTTTTTGACCAAAGCCGGGGCCGCCGCAGTGCAGGATGTTTTTACCCATATTTTTGAAGCAGCTTTCAAGCTTTTCATAGCCTTCCTTCTCGCCGCCCACAAAGATGGAAAGGGTCGCGTTACGGGCGCCCACATCGCCGCCAGTGACGGGGGCGTCAAGTGACAGGCAGCCCTGCAGCAGGGCCACATCGGCGATGCGTTCGGCCAGTGAAGGGCTTGAAGTGCTCATGTCGCAGACAATGCCGCCCGCGGGCAGGCCCTGCAATACGCCTTCTTCACCCAGGATAACGCTTTCCACATCCTGCGGATAGCCGACAATGGTAAAAACCACATCGGCATTGGCCGCCGCCTGACGCGGAGTTTCGGCCCATTGAGCGCCCTTGGCAAGCAGCGGGTCGGCCTTGGCGCGGGTGCGGTTGTACACGGTCAGGCTATGCCCTGCGTCCTGCAGGTGACCGGCCATGGACAAACCCATAACCCCGGTTCCAATCCAACCTATGCGCAGTTTCTCAGCCATGTTAGCACTCCTTTGGCTACTGGAAGCGACGTTCTAAAATTTCCTTTTGCATGACCTCTCGCGACAACGCTTTGTTCTTGCGAAACAAATCAACATGCTTGCGGTACTGTTCAAGGTTGCGCCGCATGTTTTCGTTAAAGGGGTCACTGCCGCTGAAATCCTTGTTCAGAGAATCATAGGCTGCTGACAGTGTTTCCGGCGTCATTTGCGCGCCGTCTTCCACCTTGCTGCGATAAAAGGTCAGGGATTTGTCAAGACTGGTGTCCAGCATGGCAAGCCCTCTACGGGCAGTATCCATTATCTGGCGCAGTTTTTCAAGTTCGGCACCCTTGGCTGTTTTGCTGTCCCGTTGCATTCCATCCAATTGTGATTGCAGGGACTTTCTACGAATGGAGTAGTTGCGGATGGTCTCGGTCATGTACACGCCGGTGCGTATGAGCGACAGTGCTTCCATCTGCTTTTGCCGCTCAAGCGTGATATTGTTTTCTTTGATGGTATTGCGCAGTTCCTGAAGGTTTTTTTTCACTGCCTCATTGGGGGCGGACGCCAGCAGGCGGTCCAGTTCTTCAAGAGGATTGCGCGCGGCCTGTGTGCCGTAACCCGCCGCCTCCATTGATTCCCCGGCTTTGCCCCATTCCGCCAGCAGTTCCTGGGGGCGTGGCCCTCCCGGAGTATTGATGCCAGAAATAACAGGGCGAAAGCCCATATCGCGTGCATGGGCCGGGCCGTCTGCCATAAAGAACGGAGTTTCTTCACGTCGGCCGGGTAAAATTTCCGCTTCCCCGGAAAGAAAGGAACCGCCCTTGCGCACGAAACCGCCCGCTGAGCCGTGCAGCCTTCCGGCCAGTGAAAAGCGGAAGGCGTCCAAAACCATTTCAGCAGCATTGCCTGCGGTGTCATAAATACCCAGGGGATTGGGTTTGCGTGAGCCGATGTTGGCGGTTTCTTCTGCTCTGGCTGCTCCTTCCGGCCGATAAACGGCGTAGTCGGCCTTGCTGGCCTCAGGCGGCAGAGCAAAGAAATCTTCTTGCAGGAGTTGCTGACTGCCTGCCATATGCCCGCCGCGGGCGGCGTATTCCCATTCCGTTTCCGTGGGCAGGCGCACAAAACCCACATTGCGGCTGTCACCGGAAAAGCGGGGGAGCGACTGCGGCGAGTTTTGCAAAAGCCATGCGGTATATTTGCGTGTGAAATCCACGGCATCATACCAGCTTATGTCTGTCACCGGCTTTGCAGCGCTGGCTGCAGGGGGCTGGGCGGTGGGGCAGGACGCATCCATAACTGCCTGCCATTGCAGGTTGGAGACTTCGTATTTTGCCACAAGATAAAAATAGTTCTGTCCTTTGGGGGCAAGCCTGCGCCAATCCGGCGGCAGATCTTCAAGAGTGAAGGCACCGGAAAGCGCGGTATTATAGCGGCGGTCATAAAAAGCACGGCTTGCGTTGGCGCTGTCATCCACACCAGGGCGCATGGGCATATCCCACAAAAGCCCTTTGGCTGGCACGGCCACCAGTTTGAAAGCCATGTTGAGGCCACAGGGCATGGGCAGCAGGATATCGTCAGCCGCAGGCTTGGGATCGCAGGCGTCTGCGGCGGTCAGTTCACCTTTGCGGGCCAAGGCGGCTTCTGCCTGATCCATAGGCATGCTCGCGCCGAGCAGGCAGGCCAGCAGGACAAGGCGGACCAAGGCAAGGCGTGCCGAAAAGCGCCGGGGTTTATATTTCACGGATGACCTCCGAAGGTTCGATGCGCGCGGCCCGCAGTGCCGGTCCCAGCGCCGCTGCCACGGCAAGCCCGGCCACTGCGGCAAAGGTAATAAAAAAATGCTGCGGCAGCAGGCGGCAGACCTGCTCCATACCGCTGAGGCTGGCGCTGAAAAGATGATTGATCACCAGCGCCGCCAGTGTATACATGCCTGATGCGAGGCCTGTGCCGAGAAGAGCGGTAAGCAGTGCCTGTACAAGGGGCAGCAGCATAAGCTGGCCGGTGGTAAAGCCTGCCATGCTCAGCAGGCCCAGTGTGCGTTCCTTGCGTTTTACACTGGCGAGCGTGCTGCTGGTGGTAGATGCGAGAAAACCGGCAGCCGTAGCCGCACAAATAAGCGCAAAGATGAGATTGAGGGCCTGGGACAGGCTGTTGACCTGCTCTATCTCTTCAGCATGGGTGTAAACTTCCAGCCCTTGTTGCGCAAAGGCCTGACGCATGCGCATGACGGCATCCAGGTCTTTGGCGTAAAGCCGAAAGCCGGGATAGAGGCGTGCCTCTTGCGGCCGTTCCTCGCCGGTCCAGCCGTTTTGTATTCCCAGTTCCGGTACTGCGCGGCCGTCACGGTAATCTTCGGTGGCTTCAAGCAGGGAAAAGGGAATAAAGGCCACATCCTTCTGCTGGGCCGCAAGGGGCAGAACGGAAACAACGCGCAGAGGAACACGCACGCTTTGCGCCTGACCGTTCAGGCGGCGCTCCACCTTGCCGGAAAGCGCGTCTCCCGTTGTCACATGCAGCTTTTCCGCTGCGGAGGTTGAAAGGGATATGCCGATGGGCTCAGTAGTGGCATTTTGCGGCATGCCCGGTACTGCGGCATCATAGTGGCGCAGTAAAGGATCCCCCGGGGCCGTTGGTTCGAGCGAGACAAGCAGGCTTGTACGCCGGGTCCCGTCGTCCGCTGTCAGATCCATGGTGGCGGCGATGGAGCGCGTGCGGGGGAGCACAAAGGACACGTCCCGGTGCGCGGCCAGATCATCAAGATATTGCTGTGAAAAACGACCACTGAGCACCGGCGAGATTTCAAGGTTGCGTGGCTCGTTGCGCAGCCTGTCCGTCAGCGTTTGCATAACGCCGAACTTGACGCCATAGAGCACCAGCAGGGGAGTGAGCACTGCGGCAAGCCCCAGAACAGCGCAGGCGGAGAGCAGCTTTTCCCGCGCGTAATCCTGCCATGAAAGGCTAAACATCTGTGTCAGAGCCAGAAAACGGCCGGGGGCATTGGGGCGGCGGCTCATACCTGAACCTCCCCGAGTGCCTGATCGCCGGGCATGTCTCTGGCTAAGCCGCCAGACATGCTGTGGGGCGCGCCTGAGTCTGCCGCGTGGTCAATGCGTGATACGATGCCTTTTTCGCTTTCTTCAGGGATGACCCGCACCGGGGTGAAACCCGCTTCTAAAGCCATTTCGAGATTATGCGTTACCATTATGACGGTAATTTGCAGCTTACGGGCCAGATCGGTAAAAATGCGCAGGGCATTGCGGGCGTGCATGGGGTCAAGGGCTGCCGTAGGCTCATCGGCCAGCACAACGCCGGGACCGTGGGCCAGAGCGGCGGCAATGGCCGCCCGCTGGCGTTCGCCGACGGAGAGTGTTCCCGTATACTGGTCAAGCAAACGCCCAATACCAAGCCCCTCGACTATTGCCTGCACCTGTGGTTTGCGCTCTTCCACGCTGCCCAGGCTGCGACAGCGTAGAAGAATATTGTCGCCGGCCGTAAGAAAGGGCAGCAGCCCACCGGTTTGCAACACATAGCCCAGGTGGCGCCGGCGAAGCTGGGCGAGGGCGTTGGGGCCGCCCGCGTGCCAGGCCTGCAGCACGTCAACGCTGCCGTGCGGCTCGGGGCTGAACAGAAAGCGCTGTTCTTTATCGGCGGCTATACCCGGAGGCACATCGGGCCGGAGTATGCAGGCCAGTAGGTCCAGAGCCGTGCTCTTGCCGCAACCGCTGGGTCCCACCAGCGCCAGCAGGCCGCTGCGGGGAATATCAAGGCGCTCCACATGCAGGCTGAACCCTTCAGCGCCGGGACGGCTTTTGCGTATCTGCCGCAGGGAAAAAACCTGATTGTCCATATGCGGGCCTTGTCAGATACAGTCTAGGGTAACATGCTCAAAGGCACGCGATATACCCAGTCGCCGGGATTGGACTGGCCGAAGCTTTCCCAGTTGGCGCGGTCCCGGTCGTACTCCTCATAGCGGGCCAGGCGTGACTTGAGCCTGTTGATAAAGGCCGTCTGCTCGCCCACGCTCATGCGATACCAGTCTTCTTCGCGCAACAGCATGATGTCGCTCTTGTAGGGCAGCCCATCCAGAAATTCCGCCAGTACACCCAGTTGCGCCAGATTTTTCCCCTGCGTCGGCATATTGGGGTCGCGGGCCATGCGCGTGGAGGCAGAGAGCACGCCCTGAAAGAAATCGCGTGAATCGGTTTTTTTGGTGCGTTCTGCGCTGTCAATAACGGCCTTGATCTGGGCGCTCAGGTCATTGAGCTGGTTTTTGGTCAGCAGTACGGCCACTTCCACGCTGGGGCTTTGCTCGCTCCTGGCAAGACGTTTGAGGTCCATGTCGGCAATCCAGGAGCTGACAACGCTGGGAGCCTGGTTTTCACGCGCCTTGCCAAGATATTCCAGTTGCATGGCATAGCCCAGGGTGGCGGCAAGGCGGGCGGCTTCTTCCTCGGCAGTGAGCTTTTGGGGTTTTTCGTCTTTTGGTTTGGTCATGACTTTGCCCAGGGCCGTGTTTTTAACCATATCCACCATGCCTGCGGCCAGCACTTTGGCGACCTCTGCAAACTGTTTGGCCCCGGCTGCGGCTGTGGGCGCGGCAACCACCTGATAGTTTGAGCGATTGCCCGAGAGTTTGCCCAGGGCGCGGTAATTCTGTTCAGCGTAGGCGTGGTTTTTGGCTCCGCCGGGACTTTTGATGTGCAGGATGGATATCCAGATGCCTTTTTGCCGCGCAAAGTCATTGAGCTCACTGGGCCCCATACTGACGGAGGCGTATTTGTCCGTGTTTTTGAGAGGACCGGCATCGGTAATGAGCAGGATGAGCCGCGAGGAATAATCACCCCAGTTGAGGGCCTCTACAGCCTTGTACACACCTGCCAGGGAATCTTCGTTGAAGTCGTGGCTGGAGACTGTGGCTTCCTGCACCGTGGAGAGTTTTTCTTCAAGGCTTTTACGGTTTTTTGCCGTAGTGAAATCACTTACAACTTCAGCAACATACCCCAGGCCTGGAGTGGCTTTTGTGCTGTTGCGAAAGGCAACCACGGCAAAGCCCACGTTATCTTCCAGTTTGTCCTGTTCAATTTTGTCGTATATCTGGCGCACTACGTTAAGGCTTTGGTCAATATACGGCTTCATGGAAATTGTGGTGTCTATGACAAGGGCTATGCCTGTTTTGGGCGGACCGCTTTTGCCGTTCTGGCTGCCCGGCATGCTGCCGGGGTCGATGGAAGCCACGCGCAGAAATTTTACCCCGTCAAAGGGGTCTTTCATGTCCAGAATAGGCATGAGATAAAAACGCTTTTCTGAGACCGCTCCGGCTGCGTCCGCAGGTTCGCTGGCCAGCACGGGAAAATCGGCCGGCGGCGTTTTGCCGCCTTGCAGCAGGCTGGCAGATTCGGCATTGAGTTTATCCAGGCGCGTGTCCATATCCGGAGCGGCGCAAACGTCGTTCAGCGCGTTTTCTGTTTTGAAGAAAAGCACCGGATCGCGGCCTGTACGCGGCGTAAAAAGCAAGGTAAGGGACTGGTTCCAGTCTGTTGCCCTGGTCGTTTGCAGCCAGCCCTCGGGGGCGGCGGCGCCTGCCCCGACTTGAAGCCAGCCCTCACTGCGGGCATAAACATAAAAAACGGTAAAAGGCGTTACGCTTTCCTTTATCACTGCGGTATCTGCCGCGGGGCCGGCCATAAGGCGTGCACCCGGGTGGCTGACCACCCGCTGGAAAAGTGTTTTTTTACCTTCCAGCAGCAGGGGGGCAGACTGTGCATGTGACACGGCAAAGATGTTTCCGGCAACCAGGAAAAAAAGCAGGGCAAGAGAGCAGGCCGCAATGCCGGACAGCGCACCGAACATACAGTGACGGCAAGATATGATGGTGATGGGGCGCATGGCGGGTATCCTCCCGGACTCCGTTTTATATTGACAGCATCAGCGCGGCGACAGCCTGAGCACAACCGGATATGCCGGTAAAGGGGCCGCCTGCGTCTGAGGATCAAAAATCAGTTCCAGCTTTGCAGCAAGGTGCGCGCTTCGGCGTTGCCCTTGGCTTCTTCAGCTTTGGCGTATTCCTTGAGTCTGTCCAGGGCGGCCTGGGGCAGTGCCTTGTCCTGCCCTTTGTGCAGGGCTTCATCATACCAGCGTCTGGCCTGGGTCATGTCCACAGGAATACTGCCCCGGGGCAGGGAAGCCGTGGGATCGTAATATTCTCCCACCAGCAGCATTGCTTCGGCATTGCCTTTCTGGGCAGCGTCTTCAAGCAGCAGAAAGGCGGCATCGCACTCTTCGGGGCTTGCATCGGCCTTTCGCATGGGTTTGGCCATGGCCAGACTCACATCGGGCAGGGCTTCTCCACGCAACTGCTCACGGGCAGATGCCAGAGGAGATTTGGCCGCAGCACCGTTTTCTGCACTCTGCGCGCCGGAAGCGGCACTTGAGGCAGACTGCCCGTGAGCCTGCGGCAACGGGGGGCTTTCCGGCTCACGCAGCACAAACCACCATACGGTAAGTCCGGCGCAAAGCAGCAGCGCCAGCACACCCATGGCGATGGCGGTTTTTCCCCGGCCACTATGGCCGATTTCTGTTTCGTGCGCCATTTGCAAGGGCTGCTCCACCAGAGGAGCTTCCGGTTCCGGCTCCGGTTCAGGAGCGAGTTCCGGCGGCGTAACCGGCATGGGGTCCGGATCAGGATCAGGAACCGCAGCCGGGGCTTCCGGCGCACTATACCCGCCCATGCCCTGGCCGCCGCTGATGTTGGAATACATGAGCCTGCCCACGGCCATGGCGCAAGCTCCCTGACCGGTCAGGCTGATGCGGTAGGCGTCAAGGCTGTCCAGTTCGTCTATGACTTCAGGCCCTACATGCAGGCGCAGTTTGCTGTCGCTTGTGTCACACGACTGCGGGCTTATGGCTGTTTCACTTTCCTGCCAGCCGCCGGAAGAAAGGCATTTGCCGTCCGAGGCTCTTTGCAGGGTAAAAGAAGGGGAAAGTGTGGCGTCAACCCCTTCGATTTCAATAATGCCGTATCCGGGACCGCGTTCCGGGTCCGCTGCAATGCTGGCTCGCATAGATTATCCCTTGAAAACCTGCAAAATGTCGCGCAGGCGGTTGTTTTGTTCCGGATCCAGAGTCTGCTGGCCGTCAAAGTCCACATTGGCCGTGATGCTGTAGGCCAGGGCACGCAGCCAGTCAGTATACCAGAGGCGGTCATAGGGCGCTTCCTGTTCGCTTATATGCGGCTCGCCCGTGATGGGCTGCGGCGGGTCAAACAGGCTGACACTCCTGCCGCCAAACAGGATGGTGCGCTGGCTCTGATCCTTGAAGCGCGGATCAAAGCCCAGCCAGTCAACAAAGGCGTTGATGGCGTCTGCGGCCAGGCTTACCTGTTTCCAGATCAGGCGCTCACGGGCGATATTGCTGTATGACGTACCCCGGCGCAGCTCCTCTTCGAGATTCTCACGCAGGCGGCAGCGCGCGGCGGCCAGGATGATCTCGTGGCACAACTGGTCAAGCTCCAGCGCCGGAAGGCCAAGCTGGCTGCGTGCCTCGCCGGAGGCAGAAAGGTCACGCAGGCGGCCTATCCAGTGTTCCATAACAAGTGAAGCGAAGACCCCAGCCATATCCCTGGCCTGCTCCTGCTCGTTGGGCGTGGTTGCAGCAGGCGTGCTTTCGGCGCTGTCACCGAAAATGTCTCCCAGAATATCGTCAGCCGAGACACGGGTTCCCACCACCTGGACGCTTGCCGGAGACTGGCCCTGTTCAGGCATCTGGCGGGCGTTGAGGCACAATTCATACAGGTCATAGTCGCGAACCTGCAGGCGGCGTAAAAAGTCACCAAAGAGCTGTTTTTCTGCAACCTTGGCCAGCAATGTGACAAGGGTGCGCGAAAGCTGCTCTTTCTGGCGGCGCAGCTCTTCACGGTCGTCTGTACGGTAAAACGGGGCAAGGCGCGCCAGAAGCTGCTCTTTTTTCTCATCAAGGCTTACGCTGATCTGCTGCCGTTTAAGCTCGGGATTGCACAGGGGGCGCAGGCTGTCGCGCAGGAGGCTTACGCCGCCGTCGTTGAGGGTCATGGCCGCCTGCCAGACCTTTTCCGCCCCGGCTACGTGGCGCTGCACCAGAGGCGACTGCAGAAAAGCCTGGCGCACTTCTTCCACAAAGGCGGTCTGGTCCTGACGGATTCCGGTTTCACGGCCGCCTGCATAGTCAAATATGGCTTCGCAGGTGAAATTGGGATTGCGCAGAAGAAAAACATTGTTGAACGGATGGACGCCGTCCCAGTTTTCCGGCCAGTCATGCACCTGGCCGAAGAATTTTACCAGCGATGATTCCAGCCGGGTCGTCCAGCGGGTTTCCACTGAGGGCGAGCCTTTCTTTTTTTCAAACTCCATGTCCATCTTGGTAAGCACGAAAAAAAGGGCCGGATCCTTGCCCGCGCGGCTAGAGGGCTTTTCGCCGTGAGTGGAGCATATCCACTCGTAGACGGCATGGGGCAGGTCGTGCACCTCCTGCGGGCCGGGTGCGATGCACAGGAGCATGCTGGTCAGTTCTTTTTCTTCACGGTAGCGCTCAAAAAGGTATGCCACCTTGCCGCGCAGAAAAAGCTCCTTGAGCATGTCTTCCTTGCTGGCAAGGGCTTCACGCAGATTGGTGAATTTGTAACGCGAGCGGTAGCCGGGAAAGTCCAGCAGGTCGGTATGGTCAAAAAAATCATCGGGCTTCTCACGCATGAAGATGGTGATTTCGGCCGTAAGCGCCGTGACCACCGCCCTGGGCAGGCTGACCGTGCGGCCGTTGGGCGCAAGAATGGGCAGCACGTCATCCGTGCTCTGCCTGAGGCCGCGCAGGCGCTCCACATCAATGATGCTCCTCTCTCGCGGAATAAGGGCCTCAAGCGGGCAGTTGACCTCGGCAGGATTGCCCAGACTGTGCAGTGCATCGCATAATTGCAGATAAACGGACTGAAATTCTTCCACCTCATCCCATATGAGGCCGAAGAGGCGGGCGCGGCCCGCAGTGTCCAGCCGTGGAGCCAGAGCGGCTGCCCTGGCCCAGTAGCCGTTCTGGAGCATCTGCACACGCGGACGCGAACTGAAATTCTTGTTCACATAGTCACGCAGATCTTCCACATCATCGACGCTCAGGCCATCCGCAACAGGACTCGTGGGGGCGTTGGCCTCAATGGCGTCCAGAGCCTTGACCAGCGCTTCGGCTGCGGGAGCATCCTGATGATCGCAGTCCGCATAATAGGTGTTGGCCAGCACACGGGCCACATCCGTTTCAGAAAGCAGGCGCAGGCGGATAGGAAATTCCGGCGAAAGCCCTTCGGGCTGGCTTGTGGTGAAACGCGTGACAAGCCCTGTGGATTCTTTACCACCCTCAGGGTTGATTTTTTTCAGAAAATCGTGGCTTTCACCACAAAAGTCGGCCAGCAATGTTCCATTGGCATCACTGGCAAGCGCCGAGATAAGGTACGACTTGCCGGATTGGCTTGGCCCGAACACGCCCACGCACATTTTGCGTTCGGCCGCCTGCCCGCACTTGCCGAAAAAACGGACGGCGTGGCGCATATCTCTGAGAAGGGCGTTTTTTTCGCCACCCACAAGTTCGGCATTTTCCTGAAGCCATGTTCCGGCCTGCCCGGCGGTATCGGCCAGTTGGCGGCACTGCCGCGCAAGGTTCATATCCTGCTGCATAACCATAACTAGTTGCCTCGCTTAACCGGCGTCGGTCACAATGCCGGTGTCCAGCCAGTAGCCTTCGTCCAGCTTCAGGGTTTGCAGGCGTATTTCAAGGTCGCGCCTGTCTACGCCACGTCCCTGGCTGTCCACAATGGAGATAATGCTGAATTCGCCTTCGCTGCGGTCTTTTTCGTCATCGGTGCGCGGGGCATCGTCCCACACGTCTTCGACGGTCAGGCGCACTTCCACTTCGTAGGGCAGGCGGCCGGAAGCTCTGGCGCGTGCGTCCTCGTTGCTAAAAGTGAGCAGATGGTAGCGTGTGGTGGGCCAGCGCTCCGCATCCAGTTGCCGGTAACCGATGGAAAGCGGTCCGCTGAAGGCCACGCGGCGTATCTGCTCGGTGCCTTCATTGCTGTCCACATCCACAGTAAACCAGACCTTGGGTTTTTTGAGCTGGCTGTTGATGTCCATTTCACCAATATACCGTGCAGTGGAGGTGAGCCGCAGCGCGCCGGAATCAAAAGAAAAGCCTTCAAGGTGTCCATCAGCCAGTGCGCAGAGGATCGCCCCCA
The DNA here is from genome assembly GCF_019424165.1 of Desulfovibrio sp. GTDB lineage: Bacteria > Desulfobacterota > Desulfovibrionia > Desulfovibrionales > Desulfovibrionaceae > Desulfovibrio. The sequence continues at coordinate 17,217 of NZ_JAHZAA010000016.1, forward strand.
CGACCACCGTGGTTTTGGGGTCTGTGATGCGGCCCTGTGCGTCTGCAAAGGGATACCAGGACCCGGCGTGATAGCTGCGCATGGGGATGATCCTGTCCGGCGGCACGGGCAGTTTGGCAAGAACCGAGGCCACCACACCGTTCCAGGAACTGGGCCGGCCGGTGAGCAGCAGCACGTCGCAGTCATACATATGCACCATTTCGCACAGAGCAGACAGGGTCGGGCCAAGGGTGGCGCGTATGGTCACGTCTACGGCAGCCGGGCTGACCACAATGGGTACATCCAGAATGTTGAAGTTCTGAATGAAGGGCGCTCCCCGGCGCACCATGCCTTCCACTGCCCGCAACATGCCGGCCTGCGGACGCTGTGCAAGGGCGGCAGGCTCGTAAACCGCGCTCTTATCTTCGGTTTGTGCTGCGGGCTGGGCAGCATTTGGCTCATGCAGCAGGTCAGGTTCAAAGAAATCCCGCAGGGCGCAGGTATAGCTGGCATGCCGCATGTCCGGGTTTTCGCAGGCCGCCAGAAGCCCCAGTGCAACGGGGACGGCAATTTGCCGTACAAGGCGCACGCGGGTGTTGCGGTCTTCCTGTGACATGCCGATGGAATCACGCCCGAAAAGCTGGCCCAGAAGGGCGCGTGGCTCTGTCAGGCCCTGTTGCACCAGCGCCTGCCCTATGGCCGGAATAACATGATTGGCTACAACCTCGCGCAGAACTTCGTCCCCGGCGATGTTGAAGCCGTCCCTGAAGTCCGTGTGCGGCACAATGCGGGCGGTATCGCCTTCGCCGCTGGCAAGCTCATACGTTGTTATGGACAGGTCTGTGGTGCCGCCGCCAATGTCAATGGAGGCCATGCGTATGCAGGGCCTGCCCTGGCAAGATGGGCGCGGTCTGCCCAAAAGGCGAAAAAGGTGGTGCGCGTCGCCGTGCTGTTTTACGGCCAGTTCGTTGTACAGCAAGACAAGCTGCGAGCAACTGGCTTCGTCCCAGTCGCAACGAACCTGCGGGCTTTGGCGGTAGTCGCCGCCCTGGCCCCGCGCAAGCGTTTTGGGGGCATACCACTGTTCCCATCCCAGAGCGGTCCACACAACCCGCACGGCCCAGACGACCCATCGGCGGAAAATTCGCTTTTCAGCTACGGGCATGGCCGTGGGGACGGTAAAGATGAGCCTGCGCAGACGGCGGGGCAGGTTGGGCAGTTCCCGGCGGGCGCGGGTAGCCGGAGAGTTGATGGTCACAAGGGCCTGCGTGAGAATCTCTCCCAGCATGAACAGCATGAGTGACGAGCGCGTGAACAGGGATTCAAAAATGGGTTCCGCCTGCTGTTTTTGCAGGGCCGGGCTTTTTTTGAACATGGGGTCGTCAAAACAGGCCAGGGGGGTTCCCAGCGGGTTGAGTTGGCGGGGAAAAAGACCGCGGCTCACCATTGGTTCGGCCTTGCCACCGGTATTGTAGCGCCAGCTTTGCTGCCACGGGCGCTCATCCCAAAGATAGCGTTTGGGGCTGGACATGCCGGTTGTGCCTTCGGCGCACACAGCCTGTGTGGCGAGGCGCGCCGCTTCGGGACCGATGCGCACTGCTGAAGGCCAGGCAAAAGCGGGCGATTGCCTGCCGGAGCGGCGCGAAAGGGCGTCGTTGCCAAAGGCCGCATCCACAAATTCCACACGGGTTTCAAAGGGGTCCGAATAGATGTTTTCCGGCTGGCTCAGGTCCCGTAGCTCCAGAAGATAGCTGTCATTAAGATTTGTAACGCGCTGGGGCAGGGTTTCAACCAGAATGCCCGTGGTGCGCGAATTGCCGATATCCAGCACAAGATCCACGTCCACAGGGGTATCGCGGTCGGGATTGATGACCTGCGCAGCCAGATCATTGAGGGCCATGCGCACAACGTCGAGCCATGTCAGGTAATAGGCCAGATGTTCAAGCACATAGGGGGTGTCGTCTTTCCACGAACCCCGCCCCCGGTGTTGTGTCTGCCGCCAGCCGTCGAAAATGCCGCTCAGCCATTCGTCAACCCATGCCGCATTGAGAAACCACGAATTGTCACGAACCAGATGCGCCAGCATGAAATGCCCGTGGGCTGCCACATCCTGCGGTGACAAGGCGTGGTAGGCATCACCTTCGGCCGGGCGTTGCTCCACATTGGTATCGAAGGCCAGCACAATGCGTAACTGGCCCGGATGACGGTCGGAGTGCATGACGCGTGCGCGCGCCCAGTTGGAGGGGCCGCATTCAAAACGCTTGCCGCCATCAGGCCATGCCTGATCAAGCGTGCGCAGAAAGGGGATGGGCAGCCAATGCCCTTCCCATATGTCCACGGCACGCCGGGCTTCAACACTATAGTCTTCATCGCAGGGTTGACCTGTCAGTTGATCGATGAAGCCGTTTTCCGCTTCTGCAAGGCAGCGCAAATAGTGGGTATACCGCCCATCCGCATCACCCTGGTTCTTTTTTTCTTCCCTGAAATAGCGGCGCACTCTGCGGATGGATTCCTCCTGCAGTGCGAAATCCAGAAACTGTGGGCAACCGCCGGGAATGATGCTCACAGGGGAAAGATAGCGGGGTATGACATTCATGCTTATTTCCTTCTGAAGCGGGCGTCCCATTTATTTTTGCCCGCGCCCAGTTCTCTGCCTTTGCACTGGGTTGTGTTTTCACTGCCGGTGCATTCCACCTTTTGGGGGACATATGTACCGCCGCGGGGGCATCTGGCCTGATCGGATTCAAAATTCAGCCTGTTGCCCTGAAAACGGGCATTGGCGGATCCGCTGCAGACCTGCCCGTTGCGCTCGCGCACAAAACGGCGGCCCTTGCCTTTTTTGTCAAAGCAGTATTCCGCCACAATGGGTTCGTTGGACGGGTGTGAATACAGGCCAGTTTCGCTGGTCCAGCAGCCCTCAAGAAAACTCAGGTCGTTCTTTTTGGCGGCGTCCTGGGGGATGGTCAGATCATCGTTTTTTTTCTTGGGCTTTTCCGGCTGCTTAGGAGGCTCCACAGGCTTGGGCTGCTCCTTGGGTTTTTCCGGTTTTGGTTGCGGAGCAGGCTTGGGCTCCGGCGGGGCTTGGGGAGTCTCGCCCAGGAAAGGTTCCACCATCTCAGGTTCCGGCAGCGGTTCCACCGGTTCTTCTTTCTTTTCCTGAACGGGAGCGGGCTTTACAGGCTTGCACAGTGCCGCCCGTTCCTGAAGCTGGTTCCACAAGAGCGCCAGTTCGTCATTCAGTGCCGCAGCGCGCTGCTCTTCGGCCACAAGATTTTTACGGTCCACAGGCAGGCAGCCTGCTGGCAGGGGGGAAGGGAAAAGCCCCAATGCCGCACCGAGAAGCCAGAGTAAAAGCAAAAGCAGAAGCAGAGGCAAGAGCCAGGGCAGGCAACCCGTTCCGGCTGCCGGGGCTGGTACAGGCACCGCTGGCGGCGGGGGAGGAACAGCAGCGCCCAGCCGGGTCAGGTCCTGCGGCAAAGCGCCTGCGCTGCCTGGAGCAAAGCCCCAGTTGACAAGTACAGGCTGCCCACCCACAGACCAGATATCATCGTCCGATGGGTGTTGCAGGGCAAGGCGCAGTAACTGGCCCGAAAGCGCCTGGCGCGCCTGCGCATCAGAAGTGAGTGTGCCGGAGAGAGCGGCGATATCACTGGCCAGAGAGGCCGCCCTGGTGCGCAGGGCGTTGGCATCTTCTTCCGGCAGATCCTTGAGGGCAATCGCGGGACCCTGCCCTTCAGCATACCAGTCCACACTGCTGCCTTCGGCATCGTGCTGGGGTTCAGCCAGCAGGGCGGCATGTTCCGGCCCCAGCTTTTGCAGCAGGATGGCTTTGAGTTGGGCGTGGCAATCTGTGGCAAGTATACCTTGACTGGCAAGCGCCCGCATGGGGCCACGCATGCTCACAGCTATACGTATGCTCATGGCTTGCCTCCCTGGTCATTTCCGGCTGCCTGGGCGGCGCCTTTTTGTGCCGCCTGTTCCGGCGCGGAGGATTTTTCCTGACCGGAAGCTTGCCCCTGGCCTGATGCCGCGGGCGCAGCAAGCGTGAAGGGAATCCCCGCAGCGCGCAGAAAGTCCGCAAGGCTGGCGCTTACAATAGCCAGGCTGGACTGCCTGTAAGATACATCATCCAGTTTTATGAACGTGTTGATGCCGACAACTTCACCTTTATCATTGACCAGCGGTCCGCCGCTGTTGCCTTGTGACACGGTAGCCGTATGCACAATGAGGGGCGGGTTGCGTTCAAGTATAACGCTCACCACACCTTCGGTGTAAACCACCTCGGGCGCTGCCGCGTTATTGCCCTTGAGCAGGGCCAGAAATTTGGGGTCATCGTTGGTCACGGCCCCGGGAAAGCCCCATGCGCTGACTTTTTCGGTACGCCAGACTTCAGTGGTCAGCGGCAGGGGCGTGATGCCCGGGCCGTTTTCGACGGCGAGCACGGCAAAATCACGCCCGGCGCTTTGTGTTGTCTGCAAAACGCGGGCAGCAAGGGGCGCGCCTGTGGCTTTGCTGACGATGACAGCCTTGCCAGCAGGGCCAACCACATGCGCGTTGGTTACCACATGCCCCGGAGTAACAAAAAAGCCCGACCCCATAGAAAGTCCTTCGGGCTGCATGGCCAGAACAAGTACCGTGGCCTGCTCCATAAGGGCGGCAAAGCCTTGGGGCGGCGACACTGGACGAGTGGTCTGCGGCAGTGCCGGTGTGGCGTCCGGGGGGGCTGTAAGGGGCGCGGCAACGCCCCCGGTTCCTGTGGTGGAGCCGGGCAGCGGCGGCCAGATCACCCCGGCCGGGGGTGTCAGAAGAGGCAGACGGCGCAACACTTCACACGGTTCTTCCTTGAGAAGCTGGCGCAGCTTTTCAATAAATTCCTGCCGGGCCAGGTTTTGTCGTTGCAGCTCGGCAAGTTGCGATGTCGCTTCTGCCTTGAGGCTTTCAGCTTCCTGCCACTGTTTCCAGAAAAGCCATGCGGCGAGAAGCAGCAGGGCCAGAAAGAACAGCAGCCCCCAGAAAAGGGGACGCCGAAACCAGGGCAGCGGGGAGGTCGCCGGAGCACCGGGTGGTGGTGACTGCTCCGGTGTGACCGGATTGGGCGTTTGACTCATGGCAACTCCGCGGCAAAGACCGCAGGAAAATATTTGCGCTGCCCCTGGAGTAAATCGGGAGGCAGCGCAAGCATGAAGTTATCCAAGCAGGTTGTTTACAGTTTCTTCATAGCTGTTCATACGGGCATCTACATCACTGCGCGTGCTTTCAAGCTCCTTGCGCGAGGATTTCCATTCCGATGCCTGGGGAGCAATGCTGGCCTGCTTGACGGCAGGTTTCTTCTTGGGCGTGGAAGTCGCAGGCGAGGCGGGCTGGCTTGCCGTGTAATCCGAAGCCAGAACGCGTTCGTACTCGCTGTTTCTCTGGGCCATGGCCGAAGAAGTATCTTTAAGAATATAGGCTGTTTCTTCAAGCCCACTGCGGATTTCATTGTACCGGTCCTGCAATTCGAGGCGGGTGATTTGTCCGGCCCGGTACTGGTCGACAACCAGCTTGAACTGCTGGTCATAGCACTTGGTGGCCAGTTTGGCCGCCGCAGTTGCCCGGTTCATGCTGGCCGCTTCTGCACCCATCTGTCGGTTGTATTGCGCAAGATAGGCAGCGTCACGCTGTTTTTCCTGAGATTTACCGTAAATATTTCCGCCCACAGCGCCTGCCGCGCCGCCTGCCACGGCTCCCGCCAGGGCGCCTTCGACCTTTCCGGTCGCCAGGCCGCCAATAAGCGCGCCTAGCAGGGCTCCCCCGGCAGCACCCGCAGCAGTGCTTGTGCCGGTGCTGTTTTCGTCTTTTCGCAGTTGGGCCACAGGCTCATAGCACTGGGGATAGTAGTTTACCTTGGTTCTTTGTTCGCCATAGCGGCTGGTGCAACCCGAAAAAAGCAGGCCGCCCACAAGGATACAAACAAGAGGAAGATATGCGCGCCGTTGCATGCCACGGCCTCCTGATAAAAGTTTAAGGAAAGTCGTCACTTCTCTAATGATACTGCAAAGTCGTACTATACGGCAAGTCCCGCTGCGGCAACGCTGTGGACAGGCCGTTCAGCCGCAGGCGCAATATGTGCCGAAAGCGTGCGTATGGGCCATGTGGTTTATTTTGATGCCCGGTGGGAGAGCACCTTCCACTCGGTCTGTTGCAGCCTTGGCCAAGAGGTATGGCGTAATGACGGTGAGCGGGTAACGCCGCGTAACGGCTTTGGCGTCATGCCTGTTTAGCGCCTTGAAACTGCATAATCTTTTGAAACCCTGTCCTGACCGGGGCCGGCAGGGTTGATTGGCAGGGCGGCATGGCCGGGGTGCGAACGGGAGCGGGGTGGATTTGACAACACGCAGTCGGGGATGGTTAAACAACCCGGCGGTAGCCCGCGTTATGTCCACGCCTGTTTTTGCGTCAGGTGTGGTCTGCGTGTTTGCAGGCACGCCCTGCAGCAACATTTTACCTCGTGAGTTATCATGGCCTTTTTTGCTTCCCGCGATGCCAAAACCACCATCGCCTGCCCCAACTGTCCGGACAGATTGCACATCGTTCGCACGTGTCATGAAGTTTTTATGCGTTGCCCCGGGTGCGGGGCAGAATTTCCCCTGCAGGACTATATCAGGCAGGCCGATGACGCCATGGAAAGCTTTTTGGAGAATGTTTACTGCAACCGCATTTGAGGCATTTCTGGCGCGGTTTCGGTGTGTTCAGAATATTTTTAACGGCATTTCATTCTAAAGTTACTCTGACGGCTGTGCCAGCAGGTCCCTTCGCGAAGGCGCAACGCTCTGAGCCGTGCTCAAGGGCTTACGGGGGCAGGCTGCCCGGCTATGTGTCCGCGCTGTTCAATGCTGAAGCGGACCTTGCGAAAAATCAGGAATGCAGTGGGTGAAGTGGCAGCGTGCTACCTGCCGCGTTGTGCCGCGTGAAGGGGAAGGGCTTTTCCCGCAGCCATGCCGCTGGCCCAGGCCCAGTGTAGATTATAGCCGCCCAGAAGGCCCGTCACATCCAGCAGTTCGCCAGTGATGAACAGGCCCGGGCAAAGACGGCTTTGCATGGTTTGCGCATCCACTTCGCCAGTCTGCACGCCGCCGCGACAGGCTTCAGCCTTTTTGAGGCCCGCGGCTCCCACAGGCAAAAGGTTATGGGCGTGCACAGCCTCTGTCAGGCTGTTGCGGGTTGCGCGTGAAAGTTCCGCAATTTTTTTTCGGGCATTTTCCTGGGGCAGCAGCGCATCCACAAGGCGTTGGGGCAAAAGACGCCCCAACAGCGCCCGTGCGGTCTGCTTTCCGGCTTCCGGCGCATCCAGCAGGGCTTTGAAGTCGTGGTCAGGAAGAAAATCCACGCGAACCTGCACTCCGCTTTCCCAAAACAGCGAAGCCTTGAGCGCGGCCGGGCCGCTGAGGCCGCCATGCGTGAAAAGCAGGTGGTCCTGCCAGTGATGCGCTTCTACCGAAATGCGGACAGGCAGGCTGATGCCAGAAAGGCTGGTGAGAACGTGTCCCTGAGGCAGCAACAGGGGTGTCAGGGCCGGATGCGATGCTACCAGGCTGTGGCCCATCTGCTGGGCAAGCCTGTATCCATGCCCGCTTCCTCCTGCCTGGGGCCAGGCAGGGCTGCCCATGGCCAGCACTACGGCTGGGGCGCGCCACTCTCTGGCAGGGGTATGCACTGCAAAAATGCCGTCTGAAAAATTTAGAGTTTCCACGGGGCTGTTGAATTCGATACGACAGCCCCGCTGACGGCAGTCTGTCACAAGAGCCTGGACCAGTTTTTGGGCAGGCACAGTCAGAAAAAGCTGGCCGTGCTCTCTTTCTTCAAAGGGCAGATGCCATTGCCGGACCATGCGCTGTATGGCCGCCGGGGCGAAGGCCCGCAGGGCAGGGGCGCAAAAAGCGCTGCCTTCGGGGCCATCACAGCGGTAATCCTGCGGGGTCACACGGCGGTTGGTAAAGTTGGCTTTTCCGCCGCCGCTGACGGCAAGTTTGCGTGCCGGAACAGCACCGCGCTCAAGTACGGTTACGCGCAAGCCCTTTCCTGCGGCTTCACGTGCACAGATAAGTCCGGAAGCTCCCGCACCCAGAACGAGCACGTCCGCCTGGCTTTCATCCATATGCTTCTTTGTTCCGGCAAGGCCGTGCGGAACGCGCAGGGGTGCAGGGACAGAGTTGCTGGATGTGGGTATGGCGCCTGACAGGTTTTTTGAGGGGGAGCGGTGTAAACTGTTTTTTTGCATGCGCTGAAGGTATACGAGGCCGGACGGTCTGCCAAGATATTCAAATGATGTTCAGCAATAAAATATGCCTGTTGAGAAAACTATGCCCATACTTGATTCACTCTATGCCTGCCCCTGGTATGTAACAAATCCCCATGCCAACACCATGTGGCCTGTGCTTTTTCGCCCGCAACCCGAGCTTCCGCCGGATACGCGGCGGCAGCGTATTGAAACGCCTGACGGGGATTTTCTGGATGTGGACATGCAGCCCGCCGTGAATGCGCCCGGTGGCAATTTCGGGCAGGGGCGCGGCATAGCCATAATATCTCACGGGCTTGAGGGCAACAGTCGCCGCAAGTATGTGCTCGGCATGGGTGCTGTTCTGCGGTCTTTGGGCTTTGATATACTTGCCTGGAACATGCGTTCCTGCTCGGGCGAGCCTGGCCGCACCTCCCGCCTGTACCATATGGGGGAGACAGAAGACCTGTCCACGGTAGTGCGCTTTGCAGAAATGTTTGACCGGCCGTTGCTGCTGGCAGGGTTCAGCATGGGGGGGAACCAGATATGCCGCTATCTCGGGCGGAGCCAGGTATCGCCTCTGATAAAGGGGGCTGTTGCAGTGTCTGTGCCGTGCGATCTTTCTGCTGCTGCTCCTGTTATGGACGGTTCGGCCTGCCGCCTGTACATGTGGTATTTTTTGAGAACGTTGCGAAAAAAAGTGCGGTACAATGCCGGACGTTTCCCCGGCTACCCCTCGGTTGACGGCATTGAGCACATTCGTACCTTTTCGGAGTTTGACAACCGCTTTACCGCGCCGACCTTCGGCTTTTCTTCAGCCGGCGACTACTGGGAGAAAAATACAGTACTGCCTGACCTGCCCCATATCACTGTTCCCACATATCTGCTGCTTGCGGCGGACGATCCCTTTTGTGCGCCATCGTGCTACCCGTGGGACGCTGCGGAAGCCAGTTCACACTTATATCTTGAAGTGGCAGCCCATGGCGGGCATGTGGGCTTTGTGCAGCCCGGCGGCCTCTATTACAGTGAGCAGCGCGCCCGTGACTTTGTCGGCATGCTGCTGGAACAGGGAGCGTTCGACTGAACGGCTACAGGGGTGTGCGGCTGGCCGGATCCTGCCGTGTCCGGCGGGTGGGAACGTTCGGTTATAGGCTTAGAAATTCTTTACCCTGCTCTTTGCGCTTTGACGTGGGCAGCGTTGACGGGATTTTTCCCCGGCCAGTATCGGCCAGTTGGAAAAGGGCGGCGCTCATGCGCACATGTGCGGAGACGCAACTACAGGAGCAAAATGTGTTTTATTTTTTGCCCGATGCGGCCAGCTTTTTCTTGGTCAGCGCTGTGGCCGTCGCTGTAAGGGGATCTTCGGGCCAGGGATGCCTGGGATACCGGCCCCGCATTTCTCCGCGTACTGCGGGGTAGCCGTTACGCCAGAAATGCGCCAGGTCGCGCGTGACCTGCAAGGGGCGGCCCGCAGGAGAATTAAGCCGCAACAGCAGGGGAACGCGTCCTCCGGCGATACACGGCGTGTCCACACAGCCGAACATTTCCTGCATTTTTACATCCAGTGCCGGACCGCCGTCTTCACCATATGTTATGGGGCGTTGCGCGCCGGAGGGCGCTTGCCAGTGTGTGGGGGCAAGCTTGTCCAGCAGACGATCGCCATTTCCCGAAAGAAGGCTGCGCAGGGCGGCAGAAAATGCTTCGGCAGATAGAGCCGCCAGCGAGGCGCAGTTTGCCATAAAAGGGCCGAGCCATGCTTCCAGGCTGTCCAGCAGGGCCGCGTCGCTTACAGCGGGCCAGGCATCCGGCTCCAGTTCATGCAGCAGGGCAACACGTGCTCGCCACTGGCGGCTCTGGTCGCTCCAGGGCAGACAGGCGAGGCCGCGTTCACGCACGTGGGCGCACAGGGCGGCGGCGATGTGTTCCGGCTCGGGCCGTGGCAGGGGAGAGTCTTCAAGTACAATAGCCCCGAGCCTGCGCTGGCGGCGGGCAGTGATCTGCCCGGCCTCAGTGACACATGTGATATTTTCCTGAACTATTTGTGAGGAGAAAAGTTCTTCCATATCTGTGCCGGACAGTGCAGCGGCAAGACGGATGCGGCCATGGGGCCGCGTACCGTCCACCTGGGCCACCGCCAAAAATTCACTGCGCGCGAGGGAGTCGGTTTGGAGCAGGCGCGCCGCTCTCCCGCTGCGCATGAGATATGTGCGCATTGGCGCGCCAATGCCTTCTTTTTGTCCGCCGGGCTGGAGCATGGCAACGTATTCAGGCCATGCCACGGCTGTCAGCAGGCCCAGAGCGCTGGCATCCGCAAGGGCATCGGCGAACAGGCCGGGTGCAGCGCTTGGCTCATGGTTCGGGACGAGGCTGGAGTGGTGATCTGTTTTCATGACCTGCGCAAGAAGCCGGGCCAGGCGCAGGCTTTGGCGTCGCACCCGCTGGCTGGCATGCTCCCGGGCCGGAGCAGCCGTTCCCCGCATCGGGGCGCGACACAACCAGTCAAGACGAAGCGCCAGATCGCTGTCTGTCTGGCGCAAGTTCTGCTGTTCACGTTTTTCGGGGCGCTGGCCGTGGGCCAGAGGGTCTTTTTCTTCAAGCAGCGCGGCCAGGCAGCAGGCCAGTGCTCCATGCCCGTGCTGCGCGCCCCACAGGAGCATGCGTGCAGATCTTGGTTCAAGCGGCAGGGCGGCCATGCGAAGCCCAAGATCTGTGAGCTTTCCGGCAGGGGTAAAGGCCTCCAGAAGCTCAAGGCATTGCCTGGCTACGGCAAGGTGCGGTAACGGCGGAGCATCAAGCCAGGGCATGGCTGAAGGGTCAGATGCGCCCCATGCCGCCAGTTGCAGCAATAACCCGGTGAGATCTGCATCGAGAATCTCCGGGCGGATGTGGGGGCGCATACCTTTTTCTTCTTCCTTGGCCCACAGGCGGCAACAAATGCCGGGTTCTGTACGTCCGGCGCGGCCGGTACGCTGATCCGCCCCGGCCAGAGACACCCGTTCCGTCACCAGACGGGAAAGGCCGCTGGCAGGGTCAAAGCGTGAAAGGCGCGCAAGCCCGGCATCCACAACCATACGCACACCCTCTATGGTCAGCGAGGTTTCGGCAATCGAAGTCGCAAGCACAACCTTGCGCTTGCCCGGCGGGGCCGGGGCGATGGCTGCATCCTGCTGCGCTGCGGACAGATTGCCGTGCAGCGTATGAAGCAGCACGTCCGGGGGCAGGCGTTCTTCCAGAAAAGACGCTGTCTGGCGTATTTCGCCTGTGCCGGGTAAGAAGGCCAGCAGACTGCCCGGCTCTTTTCGCAACAGTGTAAGAATGACGCCAGCCATATGCTGCCACAGTGCGGAAGCCCCGCCTGCTGCTGGAGAAAATTTTCCTGCCTGAAGGGTGAGGGGCAGGTGGCGCACGTCTACCGGGTAGCAGCGGCCGGGACTGTGGATTGTGGGGCATTGCCCCATCAGATCGGAAACGGCCTGAACATCCAGTGTGGCAGACATGACCACAATACGCAGGTCCGGCCTGAGAACAGCCTGACTTTCCAGACAGAGCGCCAGGCCCGTATCGGCAGCAAGTGACCGCTCATGAAATTCGTCAAAGATGACGCAAGCTGTGCCGGGCAGATCCGGCTGCTCTTGCAGCATGCGGGTAAGCACCCCTTCAGTGACCACTTCAATGCGCGTGTGCGGGCCGGTGCGGTTTTCGTCGCGCATGCGCAAGCCCACAGTGTGTCCCACATTTTCGCCCAATAGGGCGGCCATGTACCGGGCAAGAGCGCGGGCCGCCACGCGGCGTGGCTCAAGCAGCAGTATGTTGCGTCTGCGGCGCCACGGGGCGGCAAGAAGCCACAGGGGAACCCTGCTGCTTTTACCCGCGCCAGGGCTGGCGCTGACTGCAAGCCCGCAGCTTTGCTCAAGCGCGGCAAGCAACTTTTGCCTCTCCTGATCCAGAGAGCAGGGAGGAAGGGGCGGCAAGAGCGCCTGGGCGGGCATTACAGGTTTTTCGTTCATTCGAAGCACGGGCTGGTTAAACGGAATGTCAAAACAGCTTTTTTACTGGTAATCCTGTTCGCGTCAGTGTATTGACACAAGAAAGGATTACTGGCGGAGAAAAATTCATGGCGTTGAATACAGACGGCATCATTGGCCAGAGTACAAGTCTGGCAGAGGTTTTTAAAGTTCTCGGCAAGGTTGCGCCTACCGACAGCACTGTGCTTGTAACCGGGGAATCCGGAACAGGCAAGGAATTGCTGGTGCGCGCCCTGCACTCCAACAGCAGCCGCGAAGACAAGCCCTTTGTTCCCATCAACTGCGGGGCCATACCTAAAGAACTGCTTGAAAGCGAACTTTTCGGACATGAAAAGGGAGCGTTCACGCACGCCATACGTTCTCGTCCCGGCCGCTTTGAACTGGCGGACGGCGGCACTATATTTCTTGACGAAATAGGCGAAATGGACCTGAGCCTTCAGGTCAAGATCTTGCGGGTGCTCCAGGAAAAAGAAATCGAACGTGTTGGCGGAAGCGGTAGTAAAAAAGTGGACGTGCGCATTGTGGCGGCCACCAACCGCGACCTTGAGGCCGAGGTGGCTGCCGGGCGCTTTCGCGAAGATCTTTACTATCGTCTTAATGTCATCCCGCTGCATCTGCCGCCCCTGCGTGAAAGAGGGGGCGATGTGCTCGTGCTGGCGCGGTACTTTCTGAGCCATTTTTGCGGTAAGAAAAAGCGCCCGGTTCTTGCTCTTGACGACGATGCGCGCCGCGTGCTCTCTGCCTACACCTGGCCCGGCAATGTGCGTGAACTTGAAAACTTCATGGAACGGTTGAGTATCCTTGTGGACGGGGATGTGGTGCGCCCGCAGGACCTGCCCGGCAAGATACTTGATCAGGTCGGCGATATTGCATCCCTGCCGGAAGTGGAAGATATTTGCGCTGGTGCTGAAGAAGCGAACGTGGGCGAAAGTGTTGTTGCGGCTTCGGTCTCTACGGGGACAGATGCGCCTGAAAATGAAAACGCGGCGTCAGCTTCCGCTGTTACGCCGGATAATGGAGCGGGGCGGGAGTCGGGCGCTTTTATCTGGCCTGACTTGAGCGTACTGGAAACGCGCGATCTGACCCTGAAAGATTTTCTTGATGCCATTGAGGGACGCCTTATCGATGAGGCGCTGGATAAGGCTCAGGGCGTCAAGAATCAGGCGGCAGAACTGCTGGGTATCAAACGCACGACTCTTATTGAAAAACTCAAAAAGCGCAATGCGTAATGGTACATATGTTGCATGACGCATGACGGTTCCTGATATTCAACCCTCTTCGCGAAGCGCACGTGAACATGATCTTTTTTACCGGCACAGGCCGTACTCAATCTTCCGCCCATACCGGCGCAATCTTACGCATCAGCCGTTCCTTCTTTCGGCAGAGCTGTATGCACGTCTTTTTTTGCCTGTTGCTGAACCTGATTTTTTTTGCGCCTTCTCCTGCGCATGCGCTCACCTGGAGCTGGTCTTCCCCGGAAAAAGGGGTTGAAAGGCTGCGTTTGCACCTTGACGCTCCTGCCCAGGGGGCAGAGGTGTTTTTTGCGGGTGATAAAGATTTAATCTTTTACATTAACTCTTTGGGCGCGCCTTTACCCCCCCTGGCCCGTGTCGGGAATACGCCCGCCGCAGGGGCGCTTGTTAAAACTGTAGAACTTGCCAACGGCCGGCTGCGCGTTCAGCTTTCCGCCCAGGCAGCGAGCATTGTGCGGCGACCTGCGCCGGACAGGCTGGATATAGAATTTTTTGCCGCCGGGTCGTCCCGTGGTGAGCAGCCGTTTGCGGAAAAAAAATCTGTGGGCGGCTTTTGGAGTTTCTGGCCGCTGTCTGAAGCTCATGCGGCCACCCGTGAATCTGTTACGCCAGGTGGGCAAAATAGTCTGACAGGACGGCAGGCGGTGGTTGGTAAGGTGAATACCGGCGGTCCCGAAGACTGGCCGGAAAACAGAGCGCTTTCAACCGTAACGCAGCCTGTGCAGCCGGATGCCGCCGCGCCCCTGGCCGGAGAAAAGGAGCAGGGGGCGGCCCGTGAGGCTGGCGGCACATCAGTCGACACATCCGGCGGCAAAGACGCCGCCATTGATTCTGCTGCCGGAAAGCAGATGGAGACGGGAAGAGCCGTCCCCAGTTCAGGAGGCATGTCTGCCGCTGGTCATCAACCTGCAAGCCCTGCTGCGGCCAGAGGGCCTGTTGTCTCCGGTTCTGTGCAGAGTACGCCCTCGGCAGCGGCTACAGCCGCGCCGGGAGAGAGGCCTGCCGCTGAACCGGCCACGCCCGGACAGGGAAAGCCGTTTGAGACAGGGGCTGTATCCGGCAAGGTCAACGAGCAGACCGTGGGGCTTCCCGCCGTCCGTCAACCCGAAGAAGAGGCATCCAAAGAGCCGGAAGAGCGCCCGGTCATCTATGTGGACGAACAGGGGAATCCCGTTCCCAGGCCCATTAATCCTGAAATAGTTATGGAAGAAGCCGAAAGGCTCATCCGTGAGCGCAAGTATATCGAAGCTCTGCCGCAGTTGGAAAAACTCAGAAGTCTGCCGGGGCTGCATCCGGAAATGCTTGAAAAGGCCCTGTACTACATCAGCGACTGCACATGGGCGCGGTATGCGGATAATCCTCTGGCCGGATATGAGGCGATTGTGTCCTCCACCAGCGAAGCGATGAACGCCAACCTGCGTTCGCCCCGTGTACCCGAGGCACTGCTGCGTTTGGGGCTGGCCAACGTTAATGTGGGCAACCTCGTTGATGCCGGAGGTTATATTGTCGCCCTTTTGCGCCGCTACCCGGATTATCCCGGTGTTGCCCAGGGTTTTACCGCCCTTGGCAAGGCGCAGCTCAAGAGAGGTCTTGACGAAAGGGCAGAGCAGTCTTTTTCTATGGTGCTGGATAAATACCCCGAATCTTCCTACTTGCAGGAGGCCTCCGTCGGATTGGCGGAAGCCTTCAACAAGCAGAAAAAATTTCAAAATGCCCATCTTATTCTAGATTTTATAAGCAAACGCTGGCCGCGCTACTACATTGATGAACCGTCCTTTCTGCTTTTACAGGCCGGTAATGACGAAGCTCTCGGCAAGACCGGGCCTGCGCTTGGCCTGTACTGGCTGTACTATAACCTTGTTCCCGGTCATGAAGGTAATGACGAGCTTTTGCTGCGCCTCGGCGATATGTATGCCCGTCAGGGCGGCTGGGTCAGCGCGGAATTTGTATATCGCTATGTGGAGCGGACGTTTGCGGGTACGGCATCTGCCTCGGTGGCCCGTTTGCGTCTGGCGGAAAAAGGCATTTACGATTCGCCCATCAACTACGCTGAAATGAGCGCAGTCTTTGCAAGGGATCAGGGTGGCGCCCTTTGGAAGGTATATACTGATCTTGCAGCCTCTTCCAGAACCGCCCCTGCGGCTGTTCTGGCCCGCCTGAAAGAAGCCATGTGGCTCTACTGGGACAAAAAATATACAGAAGCTATGGGCAAAGCTGCATATTTTATTGATGCCTATCCTGAAAATACCAATGTCCCCCAAGCCAAAGATCTTATCTGGGCGTCTTTTCAGCAGGAGCTGAACAATTCTCTGGCAGAGGGCAATTACGGGCGCATCCTGATTTTATGGAATGGTTTTCCTCTGGTGCGCGAACGCTATGGAGCGCTTGATCCACGTATGCGTTACGCGCTTGCCCAGGGCATGCTGGAACGCGGGGACGAAGCCGCGGCCCTGGGGATGATGGCCGATTTTCTGAAAAGTCCTATGGACCCCAATTACGGGGAAGCTGCTTTTACAGAATTTTTCAACCGCTATCTCAGGGCCGGTGCGTGGGACAAAGTGCTGGATCTGGGAAAGCTGGTTTCTACCTGGCCCATGAACAAGCAGTTGCGCAACCAGCTTGACTATGCCCTGGCTTTGTCCGCACAAAACCTCAATCTGACCGGGCCTGCGCTGGCCATGTGGGCGCAGTTGGCTGACCGGCAGGACATACCGCTTTACCAGCGGGCCTACGCCACATATTTTTTGGCCCGTGATGCCGAACAGCGCAAGGATATAAAAGGTTCCTACGAATTGAACCGCAAGGTCATAGATCTTTTTACCCGGCTTCAGGATGAACGCTCGGACAAAGCTGACCCGCAGCGCATCAAGGATGCTATGGCCGCGCTTATGGATATCAGTGAAGTTGCCAACCGCGTTCCCGAGGCGCTGGAGTGGGTGGGGCGCTATAATGCCTATGCACCTCCCGAGTCGCCGGAATATCCCGGTCTGCGCTTTCGTGAGGCACGCTTGTACCGCAAGCTCGGAGATGCGGCACGTGCTCAGGCATTGCTGGAAGATGTGGTTCGTAATTATCCCAACTCCCCCTTTGCCCAAGCGGCAGCAGGAGAACTGCGAACCTTTGAGGTTTCACGTGATTTGCAAAACTTTTTGCCCGGCGGTTCTTCGGCGTCTCAGCAGCCTGCCCCGGGGCAGGCTCAGGAAAAAGGAAGTGCCGCTTCCGCCCCGGCGGCTGCACAATAAACCGGTGCAGTATGGGCGTCTTGCTTGACGTGCCGGCAACTGGTGCAATACGTATTGTGCCGCCTATGACCGGCTTTTCAGAAAGTATGTTTA
>NZ_JAHZAA010000016.1:34072-44991 GCF_019424165.1 Desulfovibrio sp.
GCGGTGGCATGACCCGAAGGGAGATTATATGAAAAAAATGCGTCAAGTCTGTTTTCTGGCTTTGCTGCTGGTGTTTACCACCGGCTGTACTGCCGCCCTGCAGCGGGGAATGGTCGGACCGACCTATGTATCCACGGCCCGCCCGGCCATTAGCCTGGCGGTTAAGGATATGCCGCTTATTGCCGGAGGCCAGGGACAGGTCAACCTGGACTGGACCGGCGTTATGGGCGGCCTGCCGGTGTCTGTCTGGATGGCGGCTTATGGTCAGGGCCAGCCGAGTTCGCCTCTGGCTATCGTAGCCCAGGTTGAACTGGCGCAGGGCTGGTACTGGAACAGTGACTCCACACCGCCTTTCAGTGTGGATCAGGCCAATGAGGTTATAGGCGATACAACGTTTGCTGCCTGCACTTTCATAGCGGACAGTTCGCGCGATCCCTTTGCCCTGTTAGCCGGTGTACAGCCGGGTACGCCCCCGATGCGCTGGCTTGTGCGCAGCTTTACCTCACGGTTCAACTTCAATGCCGACAAGATTATTCTTGAATACCGTGAGCCGCTGCCGCCACAGATGGAGTTTCTTGAAGTGCTGACCATCGGGCAGACTGACCAGTTGATTGCATTTGAACAGCGCGCCCGCAACGCCTTTGTGGTGGGGCCTGTTCCCGGGGATTTGCAAGGCCTTGCTGACCCGTATATGCAAAACGTGCGCTGGCAGTTTATGGATCAACGTTTTCTTGGCACTGCATCAAGATATGATGTTTTCAAGATGAACTGATTTATTATTAATAATCAGTTTTTATTGCATACAACCAGTACGGCAATGGCCGCCCAAAACACATGTTTGGGGCGGCCATTGTACGTTAAAGATACTAGTGGCACATGGAAATTTGTTCTATGGCGCGGCAAAAGTAAAAAACTGCTTCAAATACCTATAATAATGTTTGTAATATGTTTTTTTTTATGAGCATTGCTACATTGACGAAATAATAAGGCATGTGTATGTTCTGCCAATTGGAACTCTGGATTTGAAAAAACTGATCTGTTTTGAAAACAAACGCGCCTTTTATAGTGCGTGTTCAGCGGATCATTAAGATGACCATAAGGGGTAATTATGGATGATTATTTGAAAGAAGCCCTGGAAATTACCAGGGCACAAGCTGGTGTGCGCGTGATGAGCGAAGAAGAGATCGCAACCTTTATACAAAAGGTTGCTCTCGGCATTCGCGCCGTTGCCGAAGGTGAAGCTCCTTCCGAAATGGACAGTGTGGAAATGGCTCAGGAAGGCCGCAAGTCCGTCAAGGAAAAGTCCGTCACCTGCCTTGAATGTGGCAAGAGCTTCAAGATTCTGACCAAGCGTCATCTCGCCGGTCATGATATAACGACTGCCGAATACCGCGAAAAATGGGGCTTCAAAAAGGATGCCCCCCTTGTCTGCAAGGCTCTCCAGCGTGAACGCCGTAAAAAAATGAAAGACATGAAATTGTGGGAAAAGAGGCGTAAAGCCCAATAGCGTTTGCTTATCGGCCCGCCGTCAGGCGGGCTTTTTGTATCTTGCGGCCAGGCCGGGCGGCGTCTCTGCGGCACGGCGGTCCCCACAGTATAACGGTTTGTGGTCCGGAGCATGGTAGCTTGAAAATATATGTGCAAGGTTTTTGTAATGCTCACTTGGGCTTCAGCCGCGCAAATAAATGAAGATGCAGCTTTGGCCGTAACTTTTCGGGGGAACGGCTGAAGCTGCATTATATTTGGCTGCGGGTATTCGCGCACGCAGAGCAGGGGCAAAGGAACTGAGCTAGCAGTTCCTCCGGATGCATTTTCTTGCGGCACCTCGCTTGCGGCCTGCCGGGATGCCGGAATTGTAATGACGCTTACTAATTACTGAGGCGCGGCACAGACAGGCTGTTTGTCGTCTTCAGATTTTCAGGATCGGGTTATGACAGAATTTTATGCGGCGGCAAATCCCGCCGAGGCGCTGAAGCTTGTATCGCTTCCAGAAGATGAGCTTTTTTCCGGAGCTACGCAATTGCGCCGGGCGACTTTTGACAACAGGGTAACGCTTTGTGCCATCATCAATGCCCGTAGCGGTAACTGTGGCATGGATTGCCGTTTTTGTTCACAGAGCAAACATAACCATACCCCCATTGATATATTTTCCCTCTTGCCTGACGAAGAACTACGCGAGCGAATCCTGACGCTGGCCGCGCAACCTGTGGCGCGAATAGGCGTGGTTACCAGCGGTGGGGCGCTCAGCGGTGAAGAGTTTGACCGTTTGCTGGGTGTGCTGCGCTCCTTGCCGGGGCATGTGCGTAAACGTGTTTGCGCGTCTCTGGGCAAGCTTTCTGCCGCTCAGCTCGCGCAGTTGGTGGATGTCGGTCTTGACCGCTATCATCACAATCTTGAAACTTCCCGCCAGTATTATCCCAGCATCTGTACCACGCAAACATGGGACCAGCGCAAAGCAACGGTGGAACGCGTGTTCGGCGTAGGTATGACTGCCTGCACTGGTGGTCTGTTCGGTCTTGGAGAAAGCTGGCGTGATCGCATAGATTTTGCTTTTGCACTCAAGGCGCTGGGAGTGGGACATGTGCCGATGAACTTTCTGCATCCTCACCCGGAGACGCCGCTTGCGGGCCAGCCGCCGCTTACAGCCGGAGAAGCCCTGCGCATTGTGGCCGTTTTCAGGCATATACTGCCCACTGCCACATTGCGCATCTGCGGAGGCAGGCCGTTGGTCCTGGGGGCGCGGCAGAAAGATATTTTTGCAGCCGGGGCGAACGCTCTGATGACCGGCGATTACCTGACTACTCAGGGCCGCGGCCTGGTTGATGATCTTGCCATGATTGATTCGCTTGGTCTGGAGGTTGATTGTGACCAGAGCTGTTGAAGGCTGTTGTCCTGATCGCATGCGCGAACCTTTGCGCGGTGTTTTTGTGGCGGGATCAGGTACGGACGTGGGTAAAACAGTGTGCGCGGGCGCTTTGTTGCGCGCATTGCGGCAGATGCATATGCCTGTTCAGGCCGTCAAGCCGGTGCAGACAGGGGTTCCTGCAAGTGGAAGTACCCTTTCAGCACAGTCTGATGCGGCGGTGTATACAGCCGCGGTGGCGGGCGTCGCCTCCATAGGCAATCTGCCGCCAGGGGCAATGCTGCATTGTTTTGAACTGCCCGCCTCACCACACCTTGCCGCTGCACGGGAAGGGAAAAAGCTGGACTGCATGGGCCTGCGCGCGGATATTCTTGCCCACTGGGCGGCTGTTCCGGCCCGGGCCTTTTTGCTGGAAGGGGCAGGCGGCCTGCGTGTGCCGCTCAATGACAATGAAGATATGCTGGATCTTATGGCAGCACTGGGCTTGCCTGTTTTTCTTGTTGGCGGCAATTATCTTGGCTGCCTGAACCATATTTTTCTTTCCATTGATGCGCTGCGTCACAGCGGGCTTGAACTGGCAGGGTTGGCGCTTGTGCCTTCGGCCGATCCTGACGCCGGATGCCCCGGGGTTGATACAGCGGCCATGCTGGCAGACAACGCCCGTATTCTGCGTCACCGGCTTGCCCGGGCCGGTAATGATGCCCCGGTGGTAGAATTGCCGCGACTGAAAAATCTGGATGAAGGCGGATGGGGCGAGCTGGCCCGCCTGCTGACCCCTGTGGCCTTGCGCATGGCGCAGGCATGGCCCGAATCTGCTCCCGCCGCGGGGCAGCCATCTTCAGAAGAGCAGGCTCTGGTGCGCAGGGACAGGGCAACGGTCTGGCATCCTTACGCCTCGGCCCTGGATTTTCCTCCGCTTAATGCCGTGCGCCGCACCTGGAGGAACCGTATTGTTCTGGCAGACGGCAGGGAACTTGTGGACGGCATGTCTTCGTGGTGGGCAGCGGTGCACGGTTACAACAATCCGCATCTGCTTGACGCCCTGCACACACAGGCCGGGCGCATGCCCCACGTCATGTTCGGAGGGCTTACGCATGAGCCTGCCGTGGCATTGGCCGAAAGGTTGCTCGGGCTTATGCCCGAAGGCCTTGAGCGCGTCTTTTTTTCGGATTCCGGCTCTGTGGCCGTTGACGTCGCTCTCAAGATGGCGCTGCAATACCAGTACGCCAGGGGGGAGACGGGGCGCACCTGTTTTCTGACGCCGCGCGGCGGTTATCACGGCGATACTATCGGGGCCATGTCCGTATGCGATCCTGTGACCGGCATGCACGGCCTGTTCGCAGGCATGTTGCCTCGCCAGCTCTTTATGGAGCAGCCCTCCTGCGGATTTGATCAGCCCTTTGATCCGGCCAGTCTGGACCATGCCCGCCAGATGCTTGAGCAGTATGGAAAAAAGATCGCAGCCGTTATTCTTGAGCCTGTGGTCCAGGGGGCGGGGGGCATGTGGTTTTATCATCCGGAGTATCTGCGCGGGCTGGCGCAATTGTGCCGCGATGCCGATACGCTGCTTATCTTTGATGAAATTGCTACTGGTTTCGGCCGCACGGGCAAAATGTTCGCTGCTGAGTGGGCCGGTATCAGTCCGGATATCCTTTGCTGCGGCAAAGCCCTTACAGGGGGGGTGCTCACCCTTGCTGCCACGGTGTGCAGCGGACGTGTTGCCGAGGGCATCTGCCGGGATGGCGGGGTATTCATGCACGGGCCTACCTTTATGGCCAATGCCCTGGCCTGCGCAGTGGCGGGGGCCAGTCTGGACTTGCTTTCTTCCGGCAAATGGCGGCAGCAGGTGGGAGATATTGAGCGCGACCTGCGCACAGGTCTTGCCCCGTGCATGGATATGCCCGGTGTGGCTCATGTCCGTGTGTTGGGAGCCATAGGAGTGGTGGAGATGAAGGAGCCTGTCAACACGCGCACGCTACAGGCGTTTTTTGTGGATCAAGGGGTGTGGCTGCGTCCCTTTAACCGGCTTATCTATCTTATGCCACCGTATGTGACTCCCGCCGGGGATACGCGCCGGTTGTGCGCTGCGGTAGAAGAAGCCCTGCGCCAGGGGGCGCATTCGTCGTGATATTTCTTCTGATCTATATTGCGGTACTGTTTCTTCTGGCCTGGATAACGGCGCGGCGCGGCCCCGATAAGGAAACGTACTTTGTCAATGGCCGGCGCAGTTCCGCCAATGTGGTTGCCCTGTCCATCGTTGCTTCGTGCGTGGGGGGGTCGGCCACCATGGGTATGGCCGGGCTGGCATGGCAGGTGGGAACTCCGGCCATATGGTGGCTTTTGTCCGGCGCAGCGGGCCTTGTGCTACTGAGCCTTTTTCTGGCCCGCAAGGTTCGCCGTAGCGGGGCCATAACCATGCCGGAAATGCTCACCACGTTTCTCGGTGCGCCCAGCCGCCCGCTGGCGTCGGTCATTATCGTAACAGCCTGGCTGGCGATTCTGGCTGCCCAGTTCAGCGCTCTGGCTACAATTATTGCGCCGCTGGCGGGGATTGACAAAAATGTAGCCATGCTTGTGGGAGCGGCGGTGCTTGTGGGGCATACTCTGGCCGGGGGGCAGGCTTCAGTCATGAAGACGGATGTCTGGCAGTTCGGTATTCTGCTCTTGTCTTTGCTGACGGCCTTGCTGCTTACACTGCACCTGGGGGGCGGCCAGGCCATTACCGCGGTGCAGGTTGAAGTGCTCAATGAGCAGTTCCCCGCATCAAAGCTGCGTTACTTCCTTTGCATTCTTGGCGGCAGCTACGTGGTATGCCCTATGCTTTTCGGCAGAATGCTCAGCGCCCGTGATGAACACGCCGCCCGCAAGGGAGGTTTGATGGCTGCTGTCGGGCTGACGCTTACCGCAGCCCTTATAGTTGTTCTCGGAATATCCTGCCGTGACCTGGTTCCTGTGGGAACGCCGCCGGAACAGGTGTTAACCACGGCCCTTTTGTCCCATTTGCCGGCATGGGCTGCCACGCTCATTCTGCTGGGCATTTTCAGCGCCATTTTTTCTGCCGCGGACTCATGCCTGATCACTGCCGCCTCTGTGTGCAGCAATGATATTTTGCGTAAACCCGGTGTGAAAACATGCCGCATCTGCCTGATTATTCTTGGCCTGATGGGGCTTGCCCTGGCCTTGCCCGGCAGGGGGATTCTTGCCTTGCTGCTTATGGCAAACGATATTTATGTTTGCGGCGTTGTGCCGCCGGTTTTTATAGGCATGTTGCTGCATGGCAAGGCGCACTTCAGGCCCTGGGGCATGGCTGTGGCCATTCTTGGCGGCGGCCTGCTGGGGCTGACTGCTGCGCTTACGGGCAACAGCGACTGGAGCTTTGCGGGACTGGCATTTTCTTTGGTTATGAGCCTTGCTGCGGCGCGCCGTTCTCCCCAGTCTGTGGAGAAGGGGGCGGAGGTACAGGCAAACCACGGAATATGAGCCTCGTGGCCGCGGCATCTGCCAGTTCTGAAACGTCCATGATCTTTTCAAGCAGTTCTAGAAGATAAAAACGATCATTTTCACAACCGTCTTTAAAATCTTGTTCCAGTTGGCCTGATTGAATGTATTGTTCCAGTTTTTCCAGGTCGTTAACGGTCAACATGGCAGTCCTTCGCGGGTTGTCTCAACCTGGTCACACAGCGATCTGTCAGGGTCGCGGCCAGGTTGAGCACTCGCTCTATTTCTTCTTTGGTGATACAATCAAAATGAATGCCGGCGCTCACGCATACCGTGCAGTCCAGCGCGTCGGCCAGATGACGCGCCATCCGGGCTGCCAGCATGTCTTCGCGGTGTCCGGGCAGGCTTATCAGATTTTGGACACGGCTTTCTGCTTCTTGCGCGCGCGCGGGCTGGGGGCTTGCCACAGCCACCGCGCCAATATGGGCCTGGCCGCCGCTGCATATGACTTGCAAGTCGCGGCCCATGCGCAACACGCGTAAAGTCAGGGCAAGTCTGCCGTGTCTGGCGGTAAGTCTCATGTATTCTCCGGTCAATGAAGTGCCGCTGAAGGCGCGCACAGCATAGCGTACGGCGGCGTGTCCCGCAAGGACAGGGCGGACAATGCGGATGGCCAAAGATGGTTTTACTGGCGCGGCATGATGCTGGAAGCGCCTTTTTCACCTCGCTCTGATTGTTCTGATGATTGCGAGCGCGGATGTTCGCCACAGAGGCGTAGGCCTGATTGACGGCTGGCGGAATAACTTGCAGCTGAAAACAGCACGCTGTGCAGTGGTGCTGCCAGGCAGCGAAGTGAATGTTCCCCAAAAGCGCAAACAGAGCTTCTCAAGCTTGAAATGCCTTGCATCCGGAACATCGTTCAGTTTTTCAGGTTGGTTGTTTTACTACATGCTCTGTCTTCGCGGCGCGGGCGCTGCAAGATCGAAAAAATCGGCATAGACGATTGTCCCAAAGCGAAACTGCTCTCACAGGCGGGCAGCCATACCCGCCGGAACGTGCCATAGAACATGCAACAACTATATGGAGCTGCCATGACTTTGGATCCCACCAAGCACCCTGACTGGAAGATCGCCCTTGATGCGGAATCCCGCATGAAAACCATTGAAACCCTTGCTGCGGAACTGGGCCTTGAAAAGGCTGAACTGTTGCCGTACGGGCACTATATGGGCAAGGTTGAGCAGCAGGCCGTGATGCAGCGGCTAAAAGACCGCCCCGACGGAAAGTATATTGATGTTACCGCCATCACCCCCACGCCTTTGGGGGAGGGCAAGTCCACAACCACCATCGGCCTTGTGCAGGGTCTTGCACGGCGCGGACGGCGTTCTTCAGCGGCCATCCGGCAGCCTTCCGGCGGCCCTACCATGGGAATGAAAGGCTCCGCCGCAGGCGGCGGGCTTTCGCAGTGCATTCCGCTGACACCCTATTCTCTCAACTTTACAGGCGACCTGCATGCCGTGGGCACGGCCCACAACCTGGGCATGACGGCTTTGACCTCGCGCATGCAGCATGAGCGCAACTATGACGATGCCACGCTGGAAAAGCTTTCGGGCATGGCGCGACTGAATATCGATCCCACCAGAATCAACACCGGTTGGGTTATGGACTTCTGCGTTCAGGCCCTGCGTAATATCATTATCGGCATTGAGGGTGATGGGCGCCGCAATGATGGCTTCATGATGCGTTCGCATTTTGACATCACTGTTGCCTCTGAAGTTATGTGCATCCTTTCCATTGCCCGCGATCTGCGCGATCTGCGCGAGCGGATGGGGCGGATGGTGCTGGCGCATGACCGCAACGGCAAGCCTGTGACCACCAGCGATCTGGGGGTTGCCGGGGCCATGACTGCCTGGCTGGTGGAGGCCGCCAAGCCCAACCTTATTCAGACAATCGAGGGGCAGCCCGTTTTTGTGCATACCGGGCCTTTTGCCAATATTGCCCTTGGGCAAAGCTCGGTCATTGCCGACAGGGTTGCGCTCAAACTCAGTGACTATCATGTGACGGAATCCGGCTTTGCCGCCGAAATGGGCTACGAGAAATTCTGGAACCTCAAATGCCATTATAGCGGCCTTGTGCCTGATGCGGCTGTGGTTGTGGCTACCGTGCGGGCGCTCAAAAATCACGGCGGTGCTCCCCAGCCCAAACCCGGCCAGGCACTGCCAGAACCCTACACCCGTGAAGATGTGGGTCTTGTGGAAGCCGGATGCGCCAACCTGCTGCACCATCTGGGCATTGTACGGCGTTCGGGCGTACCCGCAGTGGTCTGCATCAACAAGTTCCATACCGACACCAAGGCAGAGGTCGATGCCATCCGTCGCATTTGCGAACAGGCCGGAGCAAGGGTGGCCCTGTCGGAGCACTGGGAGAAGGGCGGAGAGGGCGCTCTGGAGCTTGCTGACGCAGTTACGGACGCCTGCAATGAAAAGAACGAATTCCGGCCGCTCTACGATTGGAGTTTGCCCCTTACCGAGCGCATCACGACGATCGCTCAGGAGGTTTACGGGGCTGACGGAGTGGAGTTTGAACCGCTTGCAGCCCAGCGCCTCAAAGACTTGCAGGAAAGACCCGATGCCAACGAGCTGGGCGTCTGCATGGTGAAGACCCAGTACTCCCTGTCTGACAAGCCTGCGCTCAAGGGTGTTCCCAAGGGCTGGAAGCTGCATGTGCGCGACGTGCTTTTCTTTGGCGGCGCGGGGCTTGTTGCCCCGGTGTCCGGTGATATCAGCCTGATGCCGGGTACTGGTTCCAAACCGGCTTTCCGCAATATTGATGTGGACGTGGAGACAGGCAAGGTCACAGGACTCTTCTAGAGTCTTTTAGTAAGGATTTACTTCGGGGGCACAGCGCAGCCAAGCTGTGTTTATGCTCCGCAGACAGATGTTCACGAGCCGCCAGGGTCATTTAAAGCAAAATTGCTCTGGCGGAACATGCAAAATGCCGCTGTCCTGGCAAGGGACCATGACATTTTTGCTTCTTTTATACCGCAACAGCCCGTTTCGGAAAGGTCGTTCCCATATTGGGCAGCCTGGTTCCGAAGCGGGCTGTTTTGCGGGCATCGGGCGCGCTCGGTCCGCCATTACGCATAAAATTCGTATTGTTGAAAGGCGGCGTCCGGGGGGATGCTCCTGCATTTTTATTGTATCGCGCTTTTACGTCGTATCGGTACAATACTTTTTATCCGGTATCCTTGTTTGACATGGATAATATCAGGAGATATTCTGATTACCGTTGAAGAAAATTTCTTCCCCTGCCACGATGCCTGCCATGCAAAAAGTTGCGTTGCCGGGCATGCCTACTTCTCACTCAACATCGCTCAGGAAAAAATTCGGGCCGCCCTTTTTTACGGCAGTTTGATTCATGGCAATGAGCCTCCCGTCACAGCAGCGGCTGTTGTAGCAAAATTTATAAAAGGATCAGTATGATCGCCTATATACATGGCTTCAACTCCAGTCCTGCCAGCAATACTTTTTGTTTGCTGCGGCACGTTTTTCCCCATGCTCGTGCGCTGAACTATCCGTCCAGCGGGCTTTTTCCCGAAAATCTTGCGCATTTGCAGGCGCAGGCAGCGGCTTTACGTGCGGAAGAGGCAGGACCACTGGTTCTGGTAGGCTCTTCGCTTGGCGGGTTTTATGCCTCCCAACTCTCGGCGTTGCTTGCCTGTAACTGTGCGCTCTTCAACCCTGTGGTGTGGCCTGCTCAAGCCCTGCGGCAGTTTGTGGGGCCCAATACCTCCTTTCATGGCGGGCAGCGCTGGAAATTTACGGATGAAATGTGTGACAGCTATGCTATTTTTGCCGATGCGCGCAAAGCTTCCGTGGAGCGCCTTGTGGTGCTCGGCCGTGCCGATACCCTGCTGGACCCGGCAGAGGCCCGCACGTACTGGAAAAATCATGCCCGCATTCATGAAACTGATGATGGTCACAGCCTGGCTGCCCTTGATGAAACCATCACAGGCACATTAGCCGCCTGGCAACAGTAAAACAAACAGTGCCTTGTTGTTTTGCATATCCTGTGGAGATAACAAACTATGTTTCAAAAATATCTTGTATCCGGCCTTGCCCTTTTCGGTATGCTTTTGTGCATTGCCGCTGGGGCTCTGGCCGGGCCTGCCTATAGAGTTGCGCGAACCAGTCTGCCCGAAGAAGATAACTGGCGGCAGGCAGAGGGACTGTCCATAAGGTTTGACGTGGATGTGGACCGCTGCAAAAAAGAGTACGGCGCGAATTGGTCACGCCAGTGCTCCGGCCCACCGGCCGGACAGTACGGGACACTGGTGGAGGGGGTCCGTATGACCCCTGCAACGCCGGGAGAATGGCGCTGGCTGAATGGATCGAGTATGGTCTTTACGCCTGAAAAACATCTGCACCCGCAGACTACCTATACAATTTCCCTTGAAAAAGTCTCCCTGCCTTCGCGCTTTTCGGTCAACCGTCAGCTAACGTACACCACGCAACCCCAGGCCGCGCGTATCGGCAAGGAAACATTCTGGACAGATCCTTCTGCCAAAGCCGCTCACGCCATTTCTGTGCCTGTGTATTTTATATGGCCGGTCAATCCTCAA
>NZ_JAHZAA010000016.1:45110-51611 GCF_019424165.1 Desulfovibrio sp.
AAAAAGACATCAGTCTTCGGGCCAGCAATGCAAAAAGTGGCTTGTCTTTCGGTACGCCGCGGTTCATCTGGAATGAAAAGTGTACTGAAGTGGTGGTTTCCGTTCCGGTCATGTCTCTGCCGGGCGAAAATTCCTCCGCTGTGCTGCGCGTGCAAGGTCTGCCCGACTTTATTGAGAAGAATGGCAAGCGTACTGTCCGGCCCGGAAAAGC
Organism: Desulfovibrio sp.; assembly: GCF_019424165.1. Lineage (GTDB taxonomy): Bacteria > Desulfobacterota > Desulfovibrionia > Desulfovibrionales > Desulfovibrionaceae > Desulfovibrio. The sequence continues at coordinate 45,322 of NZ_JAHZAA010000016.1, forward strand.
CAATAGAGAAAATGTGGAGGCGCTGTTTGCGGTAGTTGGGCGTGACCGCATCATGAATGTTCAGAGTGTGACCGTAAAAACAGCCTACGGTCGAGGTCTTGAAAAAGAATATCACCTGATTGTGAAAACCAGCCTGCGCATGCTGCCTTCTGAACTGTTACATCACCTTGAGGTGATTCAGTTGCCCGAAAAAATAACCCCGGAAGCCGGGCAGGAGGCTGACTGGACAAAAATGCCCGCCATCAGCGCCAATGACATCAAACGGGGGAAAAAGCTGCAACCGGATCTTCTTCAGCCTGCGGACGAAGCTTCCGATACCATCGCATTACGCATACCGGCTGGCGCGGGGCGCGGTCTGCTGGCATCCGTAAAAAAAGGTCTTATCTCCATAGGGGGGATGTCGCTTACGGAGGCACGCCGTTTCATTCTTACCACGCCCCCTTTGGGAGCTGAACTGAACTTTCTTCAGCCCGGCAACATAATTACGCTCAGCGGCGATAAAAAACTTGATATTTATGCCGTAGGCCTGACTGGGATACAGTGGCGGGCCGAGCGGGTGCGTGATCCGTTTCTGGCCCTCCTGGCCAAAGATTCCGGATTTGAAGAAAATACGGCGGACTTTACCGTCATGAGTGATGCGGTTCAGGGTCATCTGGATATGCGCGGCTTTGGCGATGCAAAGGCGCCGGGCGAATCCTTTTTTGGCGTTCTGGATCTCGCGCCTCTTTTGCGCGGCCCGGACGGCCCGAAACACGGTCTTATGCGTATGACTGTCACCGGGCACAATGCAGACAGGCAGGTAGCCGAAGTTTCGCGCCTGTTGCTTGTTACTGATATGGGGCTGAACGTAAAAACAGCCTCTGACGGCACTCGTGCGGTATTTGTGCAGAATCTGGCTACAGGCAAATCCGTGGCCAATGCTGAAGTGCGCCTTTTAGGGGCCAATGGGCTGCCTGTATGCAGTGCATTTACCAACGCGCAGGGCAGGGCGGACCTGCCGTCAGCCGTGGGGCTGGAGCGTGAAAAACGGCCTGTGGCTGTAGTGGCGCTGGCCGCTGCTTCCGGTGGACAGGATATGGCCTGGCTTTCTCTTGACGACAACGCCCGCAATGTGGACTACAGCAATTTTTCCGTGTCCGGGCGTCATGCCGCTGGTAATGGGCTTATAGCTTCTGCCTTCAGCCAGCGTGGCCTGTATCTGCCCGGAGAAAAACTGCATTTCGGCTGCATTGTACGCCGGTTCGACTGGCAGCCTTTGCCGGCGGAACTGCCTCTGGAGGCGGTGCTTGTCAGCCCCACTGGTGCCGAGGTCATGCGCCGTCCGTTCACCTTGGGGGCTGAGGGCTTGCAGAATTTTGCCTGGAACAGCACCGAAGACGCCGCCGTGGGGCAGTATCGTCTGGACATTCGTCTGGCATCGGGCAAGCCCGGTTCCGGCTCAAGCGGTCCGGTGCTCGGCGGAACATCCACCCGAATTGAGGAGTTCCAGCCTGACACCCTGGCCCTGTCCACTTCTTTTGAGCCAGGAATTCCCAAGGGCTGGATCCGCACGGGCGTGGGGGCTTCTCCTGCCGTGGCCGTCGCCAGACTGGACAATCTTTATGGTGAACCTGCGGCCAATCATCGCATCCGCACGGCATTTCATGCCCGCAAGGGGATGCTGCGCTTTCCGGGATACGAAGAGTACGTTTTTTATGATGCTTCACCTTCCGGCGCGCAGGATCAGTATATGGATCTGCCTGAGGCCTTTACCAGCAGCAAGGGAATTGCCCGTTTGCCTCTTCCTCTCGACAGGCTTCAGGGGAACACTTTTTACGGCACCCTGATGATTGACGGCTTTGAGCCTGAGGGCGGCAGGGCGGTGACCCGTCAGATGTCGGCCCTGTTTTCTCCTTTGGAGGTGGCTCTTGGCTACAAAGGAGAAGAGCAGGCCAACAATCTGGAATATGTGCCACAACACTCCCGTGCCTTGCTGCGTCTTGTGGCGATCAACAATGATCTTGCACCGGTTGCCCTGCGTGGCGCCGAGATTGTGTTTTCGACCCGCCGCTACGTCAATAGCCTGGTTACAGACGCCCGGGGTGAATACTATTATGACGCCACCCCCGTGGATACGGAAATAAAACGGCAGACTGTGAACCTTGAGCCGCAGGGTTTGTCCTGGGCCATGCCCACATCCGAGGCCGGTGACTTTCTTGTGACCGTACGTCAGGCAAACGGCAGCATACTGGCGCTTATTCCGTATTCTGTGGCAGGCGACAGGCTGGCGGATCCGGCCGGGCTTTCCACCGGCTCGCTGGCAAAGGGCAACCTGCGGCTCAAGCTTGAAAAAGAGCATTACCAACCCGGCGAAACCATAAAAATGCGTCTTTCCACGCCTTACTCGGGGACTGGGCTCATTACTATTGAAAGAGAAAATGTGCTGACGCATGCGTGGTTTACGGCGCAGGCCGGAGAAAGCGTGCAGGAGATACAGATTCCCGAGCAGTTTGAGGGGCGCGGCTATGTCAACGTGTCCTTTGTCCGCTCTTTGGATTCAGAGGCTGTGTATATGAATCCCCATACATATGGGATGGCGCCTTTTACTGTCGGCATGAGCCGACGTGACATGGGTTTGAAAATCACAGCCCCCGAACGGGTGTTACCCGGCGAAAAGGTAACAGTGCGTCTGACATCACGCGTACCCGGAAAAGCTGTGCTTTTTGCGGTTGATGAGGGCGTGTTGCAGATCACCGGCTTTGCCACGCCGGATCCATTGCGTGAACTGCTCGGAGACCGCGCTCTTGACGTATCCACCATGCAGGCTTTTGATCTTCTTATGCCTGACCATGCACGACTGCAGGGGCGTATTCCCGGCTTCGGCGGCGATATGGCCGGTGCTGGGGGACGCTTTCTCAATCCGTTCAAAAGGCGTGGCGAGCCACCGTTTGCTTTCTGGCAGGAAGTAAGCGCGGTCAGCGCTGAGGGAACAGAAATCAGCTTTGATGTGCCGGCGTATGTGAGTGGCCGTATTCGGATTATGGCCGTTGGCAGCACTTCGGTCCACGATGGCCGGTCCACTGCCGGAAGCGCCCGTGCGGATATGGAAGTGCGGGGTTCGCTTATCTTGAAGCCCCTTCTGCCTTTGGCCGTGGTGCCGGGTGATGAATTTGACGCCGCGCTGGTCATAGCCAATACGGTAGAGGGCAGCGGCAAGGATGCCAGGGTGGCCGTAACAATGGAATGCGGACCGGAGCTGGTTTTTTTGAACGGTCAGAAGCCACAGCCGATTGCCGTTAATGAAAATGGCGAGGCAGTATTGCATTTTCGCATGCGGGCGCAGGATGTTCTGGGTTCCGCCGAGGTCCGTTTTACCGCTTCGCTGGAAGGAAAGGAAAAAGCGGGCAGCAGTATACGCAGGCAGAGCCTCTCTGTGCGTCCGCCCGCACCACGGGTTCGTACTGAGCAGGTTGTTGCTCTTGCCGGTGATATGGACGTACCCGTAAATCGCGATCTTTACCCTTATGAGGCCCAGGGACAGGCCACGGTATCGGCCCTGCCTGTTCTTGGTTTGCGTTCATTGCTGGCCCGTCTGGATACCTATCCTTACGGCTGCACTGAACAGCTTATCAGCCGGGCCATGCCGTATGTGGCTCTTCTTGCCGCGCCGGAACTGCGCAAGCAGGCGCTTAGCAGCCCGCGAACTTCTTCGGAAACGCTTGCCAAACGGGGCAATGCCGTTATCAGCGCCGCACTGGACACCATACGCAGTAACTTCCGCTATTATGAAGGAGTAAGCCTCTGGCCAGCATCCTCGGCCAATGACTTTGTTACCGCCTATGCCGGAGATTTTCTGCTCACCCTGCGGGAAAGCGGCGTTGTCGCGCCTGAAGGACTGACAAGGAATATCCTTGATTCGCTCGAGAACACGGTACGGCGTTCTCCGGTTGATGCAAATGATGGGCGTATCAAAGTCTATGGCGCATGGGTTCTGCTGCGTGACGGGCGCATCATGACGCAGGAAGTGGAGCGTCTGGAGCAGTGGTTCAAGGAAAATACCGATGGATGGGAACGTGACCTTGTGGCCGTGCTGTTGGCTGACTGCTATGACATGCTGCGTTTGAAGCGTCGCGCAGAGCAACTGATGCCTTCGGCGTTCGTTGCGGCAACAGGCGATTCTATGCTGGGGCAGGGCGCGGCTGCGGCCTTGCATGCGACTGTGGTTTTGCGGCATTTTCCTGAAAAGCGCCAGCAGGTGAATACGGACGTTCTGCTGGATGAAGCCTTCAATACCGCTGCAACCACAGTGGATATGGGACTTATATCCCGCGCTCTGGTCATGTTGGCGGGACAGGAGGCATCGCCTCCCGAAGGAATTTCCCTGACTTGCACGAGCTATGCACAGGGATTTTCCGCGCTGGAGCCGCAGGACAGCATGCGGGCATCGGTTCTCACTCTTGATGCTCCGGGCTGCCTCAATTACCGGGCAAGCGTACCCAGGGGCGACAAGGGTTGGAATTTGCATGTGGCGGCCGAAGGTTTTGAACGGAAGCCGCTTACGCCCGCTTCCAATGGTCTTGAATTGCAGCGACGCTATGTCAACAGCAATGGAGAGGCCGTCACCAGCGCCAGGCTTGGCGATGTGCTCACTGTGGAGTTGAGTCTGCGCTCTCCTGCTGCATACGCCAATGTGGTCGTGCCGGGCGGATTTGAGGCTGTGCTGGAAAAATCTGGGGCCACGGAATCGCAGGAAGGGCTCATACGGCATGAGCGGCGTGAGGACAGAGGAATCTTTTTTGTAAACACGGGACCACAGGTACGCACTTTTACCTATAAGGTCAGGGCCGCCACGCGCGGGCGTTTTGTATTGCCCTCAGCCATGGCTGAGGCCATGTACGAGCCTGCTACCAATGCCCGCCTGGGCGGTGGATACGTGAATATTGAATAAACCTTCAACTGGCTGCATGCCTGAAAATTGTTCTCTGCCCGACACGGACTGTTCTCAAAACCGTGCCGGGCAGAGACAATAAACGCAGGCGGCCTTTTGGGGCAGCCCCTCAAGAATCTGTATTCCTGTTCCCCCTCCTGTTTGAAATGACGAATACCCTGGGCCAGGCGAATCGTTTTTCGGGAGCACAGGAGTGTAAAAAATCTGCCTTGTTAAAAATGTGCCGCGACCAGGATCATGCAGAAAAAAGAAATTAGAAACAGATCCGCGATGATGTTACCCCCTACCAGGGACCAGAAGGCATTCGCTATGCCTGCAGGCTCGTGTGCATCCGGCATGCGCCGGGTCGGGTGCGGTTTTTGGCGGATAATCCGTTCGGTACGCTGGCATGTTGCCTTGCCGATTGTGGTCCTGGGGGCGGGTTTGCTCTGGTTGCATTATGCCCCGTGCAAACACCCCCTGGACAGTATCAGCTTTTCGCGCGTGGTGTATGACGGCAAAGGTGGCCTCATGCGCCTGAGTCTTTCCAAAGATCAAAAATACCGTATACGTACGCGCCTGTCAGATATCCCGGCCGCCGCCGTGGACTCCGTTTTGCGCTATGAAGACCGTTACTATTGGCAGCATCCGGGGGTTAATGTTCTGGCGCTTGTGCGCGCCGGGTTTGGTCTGTTGGCAGGGCAACGCATTATGGGGGGGTCCACCATCACTATGCAGGTGGCGCGGCTGGCACACGGTCTGGAGACGGGGAAGATCGGCGCAAAGCTGCGACAAATCGTTCTGGCCCTGCAACTCGAATGGCATTTCAGCAAGGAAGAGATACTTGAAGCCTACTTCAACCTTGCGCCTTACGGGGGCAATGTGGAAGGTATCGGGGCTGCGGCAATGGTGTATTTTCACAAAACTCCTGAGCAGTTGACCTCCGGCGAAAGCACTGCCCTTATGCTGGTGCCGCAAAATCCTGTGCGGAGGCGGCCTGCCGGGGATAATACACATTTTATGGCCGCATTCAGCCGTCTAGAGGCTGCCTGGCATGGTCGTCAGGAACACGCGCCCCTGCGCGTATATGGCCCCGAGAATCTGCCTTTTACAGCGCCCCATTTGAGCACCGAGCTTTTGCAGCAGCCGGATGGCAGTGACAGCCTGCACACCACGCTGGACCCGGCAAACCAGCGTCGTCTTGAGCGGCAATTGCGCCTGTTTACTGCAAGGCGTCATGATTACGGCCTTGTCAATGGGGCGGCGATGCTGCTCCACTGGCCCAGCATGGGAGTGCGCGCCCTTGCCGTATATGCAGATTTTGATAATAGCGACATAATGGGGCAGATAGACTGTACCCGGGCGCGACGCTCCCCCGGCTCCA
>NZ_JAHZAA010000017.1 GCF_019424165.1 Desulfovibrio sp.
GCGCAGCGTGAAGGCCAGTGCAACTGCCGGGCGAGTCATGCGCCGTCTTCCGCCACGCGGTTTCCGGGAAGGCTCCGGCGGGGGTCATCGTGGCCGTTGTCCCGCTCATGGTGGGCGCGGGCGCATTCCGTCACGTACAGGTCGTATACGGCCGTTATGTTGCGGGCGGGGTCAAAAAGCTTTTCCACCAGGGCGCGGCCCGCTTCGGCCATGTCCAGCGCAGCCTGCCTGTCAGCAAGCATGCGGCGCACGGCATTGGCCAGCGCGCGCGGATCGCGCTGCTGCACCAGAAGGCCGGTCTCGCCGTCAATGATCACCTCGGCAATGCCGCACACATCGGTGGCAATGACAGGCATGCGGTGTGAAAGGGCTTCCATGATCACATTGGGGATGCCGTCACGGTCGCCGTTGGTATGCACAACGCTGGGCATGATAAGCATGTCGTGATCCAGCATGAAATCACAGATTTTATCGTGGGGGATAAAGCCAGGCATATCCACAACCCCGGCAAGCCCAAGCGCATCGCGCATCTTTGTCAGCTTGCGCCGCCAGTTGCCGTCCCCCACAAGGGTCAGGGTCACCGGCACGTTTTCACGACGCAGCCGGGCCATGGCCGTAAGCAGTTCGGGAAAGCCCTTGGTACGGGCAAAACGCCCTACAGCCAGCAGGCGGTACGGCGGCTGCATGGGCATGGCGCACCGGCCGCGCGGGCGGAATGTAAGGCTGTTATAGATGGCGTGCACCTTGTCCGCGCTTTCCGGCGGGCAAAAGCTGCGCAACCACTGCACGTTGGTGTGGTTATTGGTGCGGATGAAGAGCGCATCGCGCGATTTTTCCCGCAGCAGGCCGTCTTCGGGATAGATATCTCCGGCGCGGCCCGTAAAGGCAAAAGGAATGCCGGACATGCGGGAGGCCACCCAGGAGGCGGTGGCAGGCCCGTTGGCCCAGGCCGCATGGATAAGCTGCACGCCATCCCGGCGGCACTGCTCGGCCAGCAGAAAACCCGCCAGAAAGCACCAGGTATTCTCGCCCACGGCCTCAATGTTGCGCATGCGCCGGAAAAGACCCTCGCGCATAAGCCGCCACACCTTGTCCGGTTGCTGCCGCAGGGCACGCCAGAAGGCGGCCAGAACCCTGCCCGCGGCCCTGAAGCCCATACGCCGTACAGGGCCGTCATAATCGCGCATCTCTTCGCTGCAGCCCTTCAGGTTTTCGCCGTACATGCTGTAGGCATAGACCGGAAGGCCCCGCTGTCTGAGCTGTACAACCTCACGGAATATAAATGTTTCCGAGGATAAAGGGAACCATAGAAGCACATACGCGACAGCCGGGGGCGCCGCCTGCCGGCCGCGCTCTGCTCCCGCTTCTGTGGCATCGCCACTGGTAAAAGACATGTCGGTCTCCGCAGCAAACGAGAGCCGGGCCATAAGGCCCGGCCGGAGTGTTGTTTTTATTCGCCCAGGGATTCTTCGGCGTGGTCGCTTTTGTATTTTTCAACAATGGCCTGCGCCTTGGGAATCTCTTCTTTCACAGCATCGAGCGCCTTGCGGATATGTTCTTCCGTATGGGCGGCCGAAAGGAAGAAACGCAGCCGGTCTGTGCCTTCCTTGACTGCCGGAAATGTGATGGGCATGACGTAGATGCCGCGTTTGAACAGGGCGTTGGACAAAAAGCCCGCCACCATGGGGTCGCCCACCATGACAGGCACAATGGCGTAGCCTTGGGCCGCGCCTGTATCAAGGCCGATGCTCGAAGCGTACTCCACAAAAAACTTGGAAATCCTCTGCAGCTTGTGTACCCGTTCCGGCTCACGCAGCATAATGTCCAGAGCCTTGTGGCAGGCCACGGCAATAACCGGGGGCATGCCCACGCTGAACACAAAGCCCGGTGAACCGTACTTGAGAAATTCCACCAGCTCATGCCGGCCGGCAATAAAGCCGCCGCACCCGCACATGGACTTGGAGAGCGTGCTCATCCACATGTCCACTTCATTGGCGTCAATGCCGAAATGCTCGTGAGCGCCGCGTCCGGTTGCGCCCAGCACCCCCAGCGAGTGAGCCTCGTCCACCAGCAGCATGCAGTCATACTGCTTTTTCAGCCGGATGATGCGGGGCAGGTCGGGGATGTTGCCGTCCATGCTGAACAGGCCTTCGGTAACGATAATGGCCCGCTTGTGGTCTGCGCGCTTGGCCTTGAGGATTTCTTCAAGGGCATCGCAATCGTTGTGATTATACGAGTAGCGCGCCGCGTGGGACAGGCGCGCGCCCTGAATCAGCGAATTGTGGGCCAGGCCGTCGTGAAAGATGGCGTCGCGATGGCCGAGCAAAAAGCCCAGAGTGGATACGTTGGTGGCGTGGCCGCTCACGTACACGATACTGTCTTCCACGCCATACAGATCAGCGAAAGCGCGCTCCAGCGCACGGTGGGGCGGGCGCTCGCCGCCCACAAGGCGGCTGGCCCCGGCGGAAGTGCCGTATACGGCGGCGGCTTCGGTGACGACCTCGGTTATTTCCGGATGGGCGTTGATATCCAGATAATCGTAGGTGGAAAAATTCAGATATTCTTTGCCTTCAATAAGCGTGGTGGCCTTGGCCGCGCGCTCGTGGCAAAGAAAAAGAGGATTTTCCATCCCCATCTTGGCTCCCATCTCCACAAGCCGGTCAAAGGCGAGCTTGGAACGCATGCGGCTGAAACCGCCGGCGGAGCTTTCAGTAGCGGCAGCGGTTGTTGATGCCGCCTCTTTTCCGGCCTGACAGGAATGGTCTTTCTTCATGCCTTGTCCTCTTAATTTGTCCAAAAAACGCGCCTATCCGCACCCTGCGGCGAGCCGCCGGGCACAGAGCGCAACTTTGTAAGGAGCCAGTATAGCCAAAGCGCGAAGCTATGGCAAGTGGGGAATGACAAATACACACCAGACCGCAAAACCGGCTTCCAGCAAGACTTCAGGCACTGCGGGCGGTTTGCCGCGCGCACTTCCGGCGCACATTTACCGCTGCGCTTCTGGACAAGCACTGCGATATGCCCTAACATAACACCCTTAGCCGATCTGAGATCACGGTTCGGCCCTTTTTGACCAACCGCGCTCCACAGGCTTGAAATTTTATGCAGCAATATCCTGCTCCTCAATACGGTAAAAACCGTGCACCGCAAAGCGCCGTTCTTTCCGGCGGCCTGCTTGTTGTGTCGCTTTCCGGCGCCGCGTTTTCACGTCCCGTCCCGGAGGATTCCGGCTCCGCCAGGCAACCTCTCCTCACAGGGCAGGTCTGCGCCCAGACCCTGGCCCGCCAGTGCTTTGACTGGCTCACCCATGCGGAAGATTCCGGCCCCGTCATGCTCTGGCTTTGCTGGAACGAGCAGAAGCCCCCCACTCCGTTGGCCCAGCCTCTGGCGCTTGCCCTTGAAGGCCTGCAAAACCTCTGGCGTATCGGGCCGGTCCGGCTACAGTGCGAGCCCTTCGCGCCCGGCCTTATGCAGGAGGCTGAAAAACTCTTGCGCCACATGCCGGAACAGGGGGGCAACGCCGTGGAAGCCCCCGGCGAAAGCATCCCCGGAACGCCGACCCAATGCCCCCTGGGGGCAGACCAGCACCTGCAGCCCGAGACAGGGCGCGTGCCGACCATTCTTTTGCTGGACTTCACGGCCGATGAGGACGGCAGGCTGCATTGCCAGCCCCTGCTGCTGCGCCTGCCCGCGCCCACCCCGCCCTGCTGCGACACACTTACATGCCGCAAAAGCCCGTCCCGCGACATACAGGAACAAACAGGCGCACACGCCGCACCCACGCCCTGCCGCCAAGCCGCAGCGGTCACGGTTGCCGCCCCCGCGCCCGCCATGCCCGGCACAGCCGACGCCCATGCCGCGCCTGGCGAGATCATACTTGACGGAGTGCGCTACGCGGAACTTCCCCAGGACGGCACACTATGGCGCATAGGCGCCACCAATCCCCTGTGGCGGCAGGAACTTCTTGCCTTGCCACGCAATCCCGATGCTGCCGCGCTTGCGGCTCTTGAGCCACGCGGCCTGTGGATATCCCCTGCCCAGACGCCGCCGCCCCTGGCCGTCATGTGCTGCGGGCTTGGTTCGGTCTGGCCGGGCATGGGCCGTGAACTGTACGACAGTTTCCCTGTGGCGCGCGCGGCCATGGACCGCATCGCCGCCGTGGCGGACTGGGACGTGCTTGGCCTTATGGATGAAAAGGACGTGGAAAAGGTCAGCCTCACCCGCTGGCAGTCGCCCTACTTTTTCATGCTTGAGTTTGCGCAGTGGAGCGTGCTTTCTTCGCTGGGTTTGCGTCCCTCACTCTTTTGCGGCCATAGCCTGGGCGAACTTATCGCCCTCTGCTTCAGCGGCATCTATTCGCCCGAGGTGGCCTGGTATATTCTGGACACGCGCGCAGTACACATGGCCGAGCTGGAGGCCGCGGCCACACGCGAGACAGGCATGATGGCCGTGCACGCCAGCGCGGAGGTCGTGGAAGAAATCCGCGCCACCTGGCCGACCCTGTACGTATCCAATTATAATACCCCCCAGCAGTTCATCCTCAGCGGCCCGCGCGAAGCCCTGCAGGAAGCCCGCAAGAGCATGCGCAAACGGCGCATACCGGCCATTGTGCTCAACGTAAGCATGGCGTTCCATCATCCGAGCATGCGCGTGCTGCGCGATCTTTCGCTGCGCCGCCTCAATGCCCTCGAAATGCACGCCCCCCACAGCCCCATGCTCAGTTGCATAACCACCGGCCTTTACCCGGATGACCAGCCTTCCATCTGCCGCCACATTACCGACCTGGATGAAAATTCCGTCCGCTGGACCGAGTGTGTGCATGCCATGTGGAACAGGGACGGTATCCGGCATTTTGTGGAGTTGGGACCTCAGGACACCCTTTGCGGCCTTGTCCGGGACAACGAAGCCCGCGCCCTCTGCCTGTCGGCCGGGCGCAAGGGCAAGGAAGTTGAAGGCATGCGTCAGGCGTGCGCACAGCTCTACGCCCTCGGCCATCTGCGCGAAAGCGCCATCCGGGCGCGCTTCACCACCACGCACGACGGCGGCGATGCTGCGGCTGCCGCGCGCACACCGCTGCCACACTGCGGCCTTGTACCCGCCGGAACGCCGGACACCGCCTGCCCTGTGGCACACGACGCGCAAAACGCGCCGCCCACCGAAGCTGCGCTGCCGTCCGAAGCACCGTCCGCGCCTCTTTCAAGGGTGGAAGAAACAACGGCATCCGTTTCCGCCGCCGCTGCGCTGCGCGTCGTCATGGACGTGCTGGCCCGCGCCAGCGGACGGCCAGCGGAAGAGCTGCGTCCAGAAATGGACCTGCGCTATGACCTGGCCCTGCGCTCCAGCCGCTTTCCGCTCATTATTCAGGAAGTGGAAAAAGCGCTGGATATCACCGTCAATTTTGAAGATCTGCTCAAGGTTTCCACCATAGGCGATCTGGCACGCATTCTGGGCGGCCCCCTCTTTGCCGAAGGCGGTCAGGAATCCGTAACAACAGGCGCAAGCCCTTCCCGCCGTGCAGCACTGGCCTGCGCCTGCGCTCCCCTGGGTCGTTTTGCGCCTCTGCCGCGGCATCAGCCGGAAGAAAACACTCAAGCAGAGGATGCCGCAAACCAGGCACAAAGCGTCCCCGCCCAACTGCCACTGGACCCCTGCGGACAGGGGCTGCCCATTCGCAAAGGCGACGTGCTGGCCCTGCTCTTTTTTGAGCCTGACCTTTTGCCCGCGCTCATGAGCGGGCTTGCGCCGCTGGGCTGCGTACTGGCCGTGCCGAAAGAGCAGCTTGAAGCCTGCGCTCCCCTGGCCAAAGCCGGTTCGCGCCTTGTACCCCTTGACCTGCGCATACGCCTGCCGCACAGCGCCACAGAGGCGCTGGCCCTTGCCGAAGAAACCCGCATGGCTCTTGACGCTCTGGCCCACCGTGAGGGCCGCGTGGACGGCCTCATCTTCGCACCCGCCGCCCTTGCGCAGCCGGATGGAGCAGCCCGCGGCCCCGCCTCTTCAGATGCCGGCTTCGCCGAGGCCCGCATGCCGGAAGTTCTGGAAGCCGCCATGCGCTCCTCCCTGGGGCATGGCCTGCGCTACGCCTGCCTGTGCAGTCTGCTTCTGCCCGCACGGGAAAACATGTATTGCGACGGCTCGCTGGAAAAATGCCTCGACACGCTGGGGCAGGAAGCGGGTGTAGCCGTACGCGCCGTGCGTCTGCTTGAACCCAGCCTGCGCGCCGGGCTCAACGAATGGGGCGACCTGCTGGCCCGCGAACTGCTGCGCGGCGCAACGGGGCATGTATTTTGGGCGCGGCACACCGCCCTGCCGCACCGTGCTGAACCCGGCCACCGGGCTGAGCACGCCCCGACGGACGCGGGCCTGGCCCTGGTCGAGCGGCCCCGCTTCTACCCCCTGGTTTTTCCCGATCCGCACCCGCCATACCGCGGCACGGCCACGCTGTTTCAGGGCAACTGCCACTATTCGCGCTTTGCCGACACGGATCTGGCCCTGCACGGCGGGCAGCCGGGCAATGCCCTTGGCGAAAACACGCCCTGGTTGCCGACAAACCGCGCCCTTGCGGCCCTGCTGGAAGCCTCCAGCCTGTGGCTGCCCTGGCTTACCGTAACCGGTTTTTCAGACCTGCGCTTTCATGAGCCGCCGCTGTTGCCGCCCGGCATCACGCGTGAATGCCGCCTGACCGTGGAGGCCGAACCCTGGCTCATGCAGGACGGCGTCATGACCCGCATGTGCCGGGGCGATCTGGCCGTGCGCGAAATTACGGCCAACGGCAGGCATCTCGGCCAGTACGCCCCTGTAGCCGGGGGCATGACCCTGCTGGCTGCGGACAGTGGGCAGGTCCCCCCCCTGTGGCCGCACGAGGCCGGTATTTTCGAAAAAAACGGCGATGCCGCGGTTCCCGGTCTGGACACCGAACTTTTTTATGAGGCCGTCGGCCTTGGCGCGCCCTGGCGCATGTTACAGGATTTTTTGATTTTACCAGAGCACAGATACGCGGCGCGCCTTAATCCGCCGCATGCGGCCATTGCCCCCGAGGGCAATAAAGGCTATGCTGATGTTCTGCATGTGGTGGAGGGAATGGTGCAGGCTGCCTGGCTGTCTATCGCCCAGGAAGCTGAACATACCAGCGCGGGCATAACAGCGGTGGCCGATGCGGTACGCTGCTGGCGGCTGCACGCGGCTGGTTTTATCCGATTCGGGGCCGAAAGGGGCAAAGGGCCGTGGCATGTGGTGCTGCGCCGCTCATGGTCGGATCCCCGGCTGCTGCGTTTTGACGGCCAGGCCGTTGACGAACGCGGCCGCGTCTTCCTCACTCTTCATCATCTGGAATTTGACCGGCGGGACCACGGACCCATCGCGCCTTAGCGCGTTCCCGCCGCAACAACCGTGACCATACCAACGCGCCGGGCGCGCGAGCCTGTAAAGGGTGCCAGATGCCGCATAACGCACGTACTTTCCTTCCAGCGCGGACCTATCTTCCGCTGCTGCTCGTTCTGACCCTTCTTTTCTCTGCCTGTGCCTCCAACAAGGCGGGACTCAAGTCGCCGGAACTGCCCGCCAGACACTGGCTGGAAGAGGCTCCCGGCGTGCCGGTAGAAAACAAGGCCAAGCTCGAGGCTGCGGTTCCCAACCTTTATGATCCCGCCAAGGTCTTCACCTTTGAAGACTGTGTTTTTCTTACCATCCAGCAGTCACCGCTTCTGGTCAACAGCGCGGTTGACCTGGAAATCAAGCGTGTTGCCCTTACCGATGCCGTGTGGAAATACCTGCCCGAACCACGCATGACCATGCAGGTTACCAACAACCTCACGCGCTACAACATGGACCACAAGGACACCCCCGGCGACTACGGGCGTGCCAAATTTACCGTGGGCTTTCACGCTGCCTTTCCCAATCCTGTGGCCGCCTATTTTGAACATCAGGTGCAAAAGGCCATGGTCAACCTGGCTATCTCCACGCACCGCAAGGCCGTGGGCGAAGCGATCTACAAGATCGGCCAGGCCTACCTGCAACTGCAGGCACAGAAAAAAATCGTCAAGGCACAGAAAGATCTGCTGCCCATCGGCAAGGAACTGGTTTCCTACTGGCAGCAGGTGGAAGCCGTTGACGGCCGTCAGGGTGTTTCTCTCAATCTGGCGATGCAGCACCAGCGCGAGCTTGAGCTTATGCTGGAGCAGACCAAGATGAAAGAAACCATGCAGCTTACCCAGCTCAAGATCCTCGCGGGCGTGGATCCGCAGCAGCGCCTGGATGTGGACACCTCCAGCGCCGAAGAAATCCTGCGCGACTTTAACGGACGCAAGCTCAAGTGGGACGAACGCTGGACCACCACCGAAGACGATCTGCTGCTGCGCGGCCAGATCAAGCTTGGCGACTATAACATCATGGTTGCCTGGGCACAGTATATTCCCGACATGAGCATCGCCATCGACAAAAACCCGCCCGCCGGTCAATATCAACCCTCCAGCGGCAGCGAAGATACCTTCCTGCACCTGAATTTCAGTTTCCCCTTGCTGGACTGGGGCCGCCGCTACCGCGGCGTGCAGACTGCCCGCATGCAGAAGGCGCAGGCTTTTCATGAGATGGCCCGCAAGCGCACCGACTATTCCAACCGGTGGCTGCAGGCCGAACAGAGCGTGGCCCTGGCCGAAACCGAGCTCAAACTGGCACGTACGCGCTTTGACACGGCAGCCATGCAGTTCAAGGAAGCCCACATTTCTTTCAACGAAGGCATCGCCGAACTGCCCGCCGTGGCCGACAAGCAGGAAGCCATGGTGCAGGCCCAGGTGGCCCTTATTCGCGCCGAGCTGACCTGCGAGCTGGCCCAGCTTGAATGGATGCACCTTTCCACGGTCCTTCAGGAACATTTCCTCGGCCTGCCCGCCAAAGAGGTGCTGTAATGCAACGCCTTGCCCGTATATGCTCCCCCGCCGCGCGCGGCCTGTTTCTGACGCTGGCTCTGCTGTGCAGCCTGGCATTGGCTGTCGCCGCCACTGCGGCCGAAGGCGGCAAAAGCAGCGTGACCATCCTTACCGGCAAAGTGGTGACCACGGTTACGCGCGCCATACCCATGCCCTTTAACGGGGTGGTGGACGAAGTGCTTGTCAAACCCGGCGAAGCCGTTGAGGAAGACGCCCCGCTCATGCGCTACCACCTGCATGAAGACGCTGAACGCGCCTTGCAGCGCGAAGTTATGCAGGGGCCAAGCACAGAAAGCCTCAAGGGTCAGGTACTTGACCTTGAACGCAAGCTGGCCGAAACCATTGCCCAGCGCAACAAGGCGCGCCAGCTTGCCGCCTCGGGCCTCGGCTCCCGGCAGGCTTCCGGCCGTCTTGAAGAAGACGTGACCTCCCTGCAGCGTCGTATCGAGCTCACCACCATTACCATCAAGAAAGCTGAAAACAGCTTTGCCATCCGCCTCAAGGAACTGAGCAGCTACTTTGGACAGGAAATCAAGGAAGGCGAAATCCTGCCTGAAACCCTCACCCTGACCTCCCCCATCAAGGGGTACGTGCTCTCTCTTGACGCCACCCTCAACCCCGGCACCCTGCTGCAGGCAGGCAGCATGCCTATCAGGGTAGGGCAGCTTGACCCCGTGCTGATTCAGGTGCCTGTGTACGAGGCCGAAATCAGCGGCATCTCGGAAGGGGACAAGGTGGATGTGGAAATTCCCTCGCTCGGCAACAAGGTTTTTCCCGGTAAGGTCAATGAAATATCCTGGGTTTCCAGTGACATGAGCGTCTCAAATCCGTCCTACTACACGGTGGAGATCACTGTTCCCAACCCTGATCTGGAACTCAAGCCCGGCTTCAAGGCCGTTGTGCGTTTCGGGGGCGGCAGGTAAAGCCGAGGCATGAAGCTCAAAAGCATCCCCCGCAGGCTCGGGTACATTCTGGGCGCGCAATGGACGCGCGACCTGGCATGGACGGCCTTTACCATATTGCTGGCCCGCCGCAGCCCGGATATTATGGGCCAGATCGTGTTGGCCCTCACGTTTGGCTATCTGGTGAAAACCATTGCTGATGTGGGGCTTAACGATTTTCTGCTGTCCACCTTCGCCCGACGTGAAGGCCGCCCCCGGGCGCTGCTCGGTGAGGTCACATGGCTCAAACTTGTTGTGCTGGTGCTGGCGCTGGTCACGACATGGCTGGTGACAGGCTGGCAGAACTACAGCCCGGAACTGCGACTCATAGTGCTCTGCATTGCCGCAGGCCTCGGTCTTGACGGCGTAAGCGACTCCTTTTTTGCCCTGTGCCAGGCCCGTGGGCGGCAGGATGTCGAAATGCGCATCCGCGTGCCTTCGGCCCTCATCGGCATCGGCTTTGGCATTGCGTGCGTGATTATGGGCGCGCCGCCCATTGTCATCGCTCTGTACAAACCCATCGAATCCGTACTCTGCATCCTTTTCGCGCTGGTAGCGCTCGGACGCAATCCCCTGACCGGCGTCGGCAAGGCCGGTATGTTAGACCTTGCGCGCCAGATGAAGCACGGCCTTATTTTTACCTGCATGGCCGCCTGCGCCATGTTCTACAACAAGATCAACGTTATTTTTCTCAAGCAGTACGGGGGCAATGCCGATGTGGGCGGGTACGGCGTTGCCTGGGAAACCATTGAGGGACTCTCGGTTCTGGTTTCCAGCGCCCTGCTGGGCAAGGTTATATTTCCCCTGCTGGCCAGACACTGGCAACAAGACAAGGCGGCCTTCAGCCAGTTGGCGGGCCAGACAGCCCGGACACTGTGGGCGGCGGCCCTGCCCATAATTTTTCTTATCTGTGTGGAAAGCGACCGTTTTTTGCCTTTCATCTACGGGCAAAACTATGAAAGCGCCGTCCGCGCCCAGCAATTGCTCACCCCGTGCCTGGCTACAGCCTTTCTGCACAATCTGGCAGCCTATGCCATGATTGGCATGCGCCGTCATCGTCTGCTGCTGGCCTTTTATGTGAGCGGGCTTGTGCTCAACATTGTCTGCTGCTTTACGCTCATTCCGGCCCAGCCTCTGGAAGGCGCTGCCCTGTCGTTGACCATCACCAAGGTGTGGGTCGCCATTCTGACTGTGGGGTTTTTCCAGTGGGCCGCCCGCCCCATGAGCGCAGGGCAATGGCTGCTTATGCTGGCCGCCATCATGGTGAGCCTGGCCCTGTGGTGGTTCACCGGCAAGATGGCCCCGCGCGAGGTGGCCGAACTTGTCGGGCTTGTTCCCCTGCTGGCCCTTTTCTGGCGCTGGCGGCCGCCGCCGCCCTTTGAAAAAAAGACAGCCTGACCCACAAACCGTTTTCCGACGAACCTTACGGCCGGGCGACTCCGCCTGCCCGGCTGCAACAAGCGACCATCGCAACCGCTGCTGTGCCGCCGGGCGTTGCCGCATCAAGCGGTGACTCCGGCCCGGTAACCTTTCCTTTTTCCATTTCTGCCTGGCCGCGCGTTGACGCGAGCATCCTGCTACGCGTAGTATGTGTCCATAATCCATGAAAAGACATGGCAAAGAACCTCTCAAGGGGCAGCATGGCAAAGGATTTTTTACCAGAACGCAGACGCCTGCTCAAAGGGCTGACATCGGCCGTGGGGGCCGCCGGTCTTGGGTTCGCAGGCCTTCAGCCCGCCCAGGGCATGGCCCTGCGCCTGTCCACCGACGATGTGAACTGCTGTACCATTATTGACGTGGACCGTTGCACCGGCTGCGGCGCTTGCGTCAATGCCTGCCGCGAGCGCAACCTTGCCCGCCTGCCGGTACCGCACAAGCCCATTCCCCAGCCAGTTCCCTCCTGGAAGCCTGTTGCCGACTGGTCCGACCGGCAGGATGTGACAAACCGCCTTACCCCGTACAACTGGCTGTATATCCAGTCCTGCACTCTTTCCGGCCACCGCGAGGGACACAAGGTGTTCATGCCGCGCCGCTGCCTGCACTGCCTTAATCCCCAGTGTGTGAGCCTGTGCCCTTCCGGCGCGGCCCGGCAAAGCCCGCAGGGGGCTGCATACATTGATGAATCCATGTGCCTGGGAGATGGCCCCTGCCACCGGGCCTGCCCATGGGGCATTCCCCAGCGCCAGTCAGGCGTCGGCCCTTACCTCAAACTCGCGCCCCGCTATATCGGCTATGGTCTTGTATTCAAATGCGATTATTGCCGGGACTTGCTGGCGCAGGGGCAGACGCCCGTGTGCGTGTCAGCCTGTCCGTCCGGGGCGCAAAGCATCGGCCCGCGCAACAAGATGGTGGCCCGCGCAAAAGAAATGGCGAGCCTGCGGCGGGGAGAGCTTTTCGGCCTTGCGGAAAACGGCGGAACCAACACCATCTACGTTTCTTCGGTCCCTTTCAGGGACATTGAAGCCGCCATGCTGCAGCAGGAACAGGTAGACTTCGGGCAGCCGAGCCTGCGTCCGGCCCGATCCAGTATGGAGAAAGAAAACAGCCTGTTTGATATAGTGCTGGCTGCCCCTCTGGCCGGAGCCGCCCTTGCTTCATTGCGCCTGTGGCGCGATCGGAAAAAGGAGCGCAAGCCATGACACGCATGATACGCTCGCAGTACCGGGACCGGAGCCTTTTTTCCGGCCTGTTTCATATGCTGTGGGCTGCAAGCCTGGCAGTCGCAGCGTTTTCCGGCCTGGCCCATTTGCCTTTTGCCGTGCGCTACGGCCTGGTGGACTGGGACAACCGTGCTCCCCTGTGGCACTACTATGCAGCTGCGGCCCTGCTCATGCTCAGCACCTACGCCGTTATCATCTGGTGGCGGCAGGGCCGGAAATATTTGCGCCTCACCCTTGGGGGATGCCTGCGGGCGGCGCTGCTGGGCGTCCTTATTCTCAGCGGCCTGACCCTGGTGCTGCACAATCTTCCTGATGTGGCTTTTTTTGGTAAAGCCTACGCCGTGATCAAACTCTGCCACCTGTTTTGCGCACTCATACTTGTGCCGGTTCTGCTGGTGCAGATATGTCTGCGTCTGACCGGGCGCTCGCCCTGCCTCATATCCCGCGGGGCTTCCGCAGCACAAGGAACGCAGCCCTCGCCGCCACAGGGTAATTGAAAGGCCTGGGGTGCGAGTACGCCCGGGCAATGAGGGAAAAGGCTTGTCTTCGGCAAGGAGGCTTGCCGTCCAGCGGGGAAAGGACTTGCCCTGCGGCAGGTTCGTTATTTTCGGTCTTGCAACGGACCCGGATTTTTCAGGCAAGGCGAAAGCGATGGATGGTATTGCGCGGCGCGCAGGGAGATCACCCGAACGAAGCGAGGGAAGCTCCCGCAGCAGCGGCCGTGCAGCCCTCGCGGAATTACGGAAGCAGGTAGGCCCAGCAGGATTGCCCGGAGTGAGTGCAGATGTGGCCTTGAGGATCGATGGAATGTGGAAGGCCCAGCGGAGGTGCTTCGAGGGGGATGCAAGGGGGGCCGAGAAGGGGGCGCAGCCCCGTAACCGGCCCCACCTTGCCGCACGCCGCGCAGGCGGCCCAAATAACAAACAAAGAAAAAGCCTTCGCGCCCGCGGGGCGACAAAAAACCTCTCTCAAAGGACAAGCTCTTTCCCACCCCAGCCTGTGTAGCGCAAAGCCGTCCACGGCATAGCGCCCCCCAGCGGGGCGGCAAAACTCCCATCCCAAAGGGCAAGCCTTTTTTCTCTCAATCCCTGCGGATCACGCAATACCGCACGCCGCGCGGCAGTCCCCGCGCCGCAGAGGCGGCCTTTATGAACGGTAATCCGCATTTTCCGTCACATATTCATGCCCAAGATCCGAAGCCTTGAAAGCATATGAGCCAGAGCCGCCGCCCAGATCAATATCCACCTGTACATCCGCGCCCTTGAGCCGCTCGGTGAGTACGGCTTCCTGGTCTTCATTGACCGGGCAGCCCTTGCGGAAGCGTTCAATGCCGCAGAGCTTCATGCTCACCGCCGCCGGATCAAACCTGGCCCCGCTGTAGCCCACGGCCGTCACAATACGGCCCCAGTTGGCGTCTCCGCCATAAATGGCTGTCTTGACCAGTTGTGAATGCCCCACGCTACGGGCCACCAGTTCGGCATCTGCGTCGTTTTCCGCCCCGTTGACCGTAATGTGAATAACCTTGCGTGCGCCTTCGCCGTCCTTGACCAGCATGTACGATACCTGCCCCAGAATGGCCGTAAGCGCATCTTCAAGCAGAGCGATGTCTTCCGGCCCCTGTGCAGCCACCCCTGAGGCTCCGTTGGCAAGCCCCAGAATGGTGTCGTTGGTGGAGGTGTCGCCATCCACGCTCACCCGGTTAAAGGTCCTGTTCACGGCGCGGCCAAACATGGCCTGCCAGGGTTCGGCGGCTACCTGCGCGTCTGTCAGGGCCACGCAGAGCATGGTTGCCATGTTGGGGCAGATCATGCCGGCCCCCTTGGCCATAACCGTCAGGCGCACTGTTCCGCCGGCAAGCGCCACCTCGCGCGTGGCAAACTTGGGGAAAGCGTCGGTCGTCATGAAGGCGCGGGTAAAGCCCTCGGCATCGCGACTGCCAAGGCTTTGTACCAGCGCAGGAACAGCATCAAGCCAAAGATCCATTTTGAGATGCGCGCCCACAACACCCGTGGAAAGAGGCAGGATTTCATCCTGCGCAAGCCCGGTAAGGCCAGCCACCATAGCCTGGGTAGCACGACAGTTGGCAAGGCCCTCATCGCCGGTGCAGGCATTGGCCTGCCCCGCATTGGCAAGCACGGCGCGAACTGCGCGCCCGCGGGCCAGAATTTCCTGACAAACCAGCACAGGTGCCGCCTTGAAAAGATTTTGCGTAAACATGGCTGCCAGCACAGCGGGTGTATCGGAAACAATAAGGCCCAGGTCGTCGCGGCCTGCTTTCTTGAAGTTGGCTGCCGCGGCCCCGGCCCTGAAACCTTTGGGCAAATCATTCTGCATGAACGTTCTCCTCAAAAAAGTATGCCGTCGGCATCAATGCCGGACGACTGCACCGAAAGCCCGGTGCTGCGCGCCATTCGCTGCTTTCGCTTAGCACAGGCACGGTGGCCCGGACTGGAATTTTCCGGCAGCGGCGCCTGCCGCGCGCCTGTGCCGGACTGTTTGCAACAAAGCACCCAAGCGCAAAAAACAAAAGGAAGGACCCCGCACCTGTGCGCCGGATATCCTTCCCCGGCCTTCGCTGCCAGTGGGCGGCAGCAGCCTGCCCGTGACGCGAAGGACAAGGGCGGGCGCTCCGAGGAACGCCCGCCCGCATAATGCCTATGTCCTGCTTTTCTGAATTTCTTCAGAAATGGCCTGGGGCACTTTTTCGTAATGGTCAAACTGCATGGTGAAGGTGGCGCGGCCCTGAGTGCGCGAGCGCAGGTCAGTGGCATAGCCGAACATGGCGGACAGCGGCACCTGAGCGCGCACGCTCTGCGCGCCGCCGGCGCGGGCTTCCATGCTCTGCACGCGGCCACGGCGGCCGTTGAGGTCGCCCATGACGTCGCCGAGGTATTCTTCGGGCGTCACCACTTCCACGTCCATGATGGGTTCAAGCAGCACGGGGCTGGCCTTGTGCATGGCGTCCTTGATAGCCATGGAGCCTGCCACGTAGAAGGCCTGTTCCGACGAGTCCACTTCGTGGTAGGAGCCGAAGACCAGATTGACCTTCACGTCCACCACGGGGAAGCCGGCCAGAACACCGGACTTCAGGGCGTCGCTGATGCCCTTGTCCACCGGGTTGATGTATTCCTTGGGAATGACACCACCGGTGATGGAGTTGATGAACTCATATCCCTTGCCCGGATTGGGTTCGACTTCAATAACAACGTGGCCGTACTGGCCGTCGGACTTGGCAGGCTTGGAAATGGTTTCGCGATAGGCCACCTGGGGCTTGCCCACGTTGGCGTTCACGTTGAATTCACGGGTCAGGCGGTCAACGATGATTTCCAGATGCAGTTCGCCCATACCGGCGATGAGGGTCTGGTTGGTTTCTTCGTCGCCCTTGACGCGGAAAGAGGGGTCTTCTTTGGCGAGCTTGTTGAGCGCGGCGGAAAGGGCGTCGCGGTCAGCCTTGGTCTTGGGCTCAATGGCCACTTCAATGACCGGCTCGGGGATGTTCAGCGATTCCAGAATGACCGGGCGCTTTTCATCGCACAGGGTGTCGCCGGTGGCGGCGTTCTTGAGGCCCACCAGGGCCACAATGTCGCCCGCGCCGGCCCATTTCACGTCTTCACGCTTGTTGGCGTGCATCTTGAGGATGCGGCCGATGCGCTCGCGCTTGCCGGTATTGGAGTTGTACACCGTGCTGCCGGACTCAAGGAAGCCCGAATAAATGCGGAAGAACGAAAGATGCCCGATGAAGGGGTCGGAGAACAGCTTGAACAGCAGACCGGCCAGGGGATCCTTGTCGTTGCAGTAGCATTCGACGATTTCATCTTCCTTGCCGGGCACATGGCCGGGCATGGGCGGAATGTCCACAGGCGAAGGCAGGTAATCCACCACGGCGTCCAGCAGGGGCTGCACACCCATGTTGCGGAAAGCCGAGCCGCACATGACAGGCACGATGGAGCGGGCAATGGTAGCCTTGCGGATGCAGGAAACAATTTCCTCTTCCGTAAGGGTTTCGCCGCTCAGGTACTTTTCGAGCAGCACTTCATCTTCTTCAGCCACGGCTTCAAGCAGTTCGTGGCGCTTTTCCTCAAAGAGGTCCTGCATTTCGGCGGGCACGTCTTCAACCAGAAATTCCTGGCCCTTGCTGAGCTTGTCAAAGCGGATAGCCTTGCCGCGCACGAGGTCCACAACGCCTTCAAACTTGTCTTCAGCGCCGATGGGCAGTTCCAGCGGCACGGCCTTGGCGCCCAGGCGGTCGTGAATCATGCCCACGCAACGGAAGAAGTTGGCGCCGATGCGGTCCATCTTGTTCACGAAACAGATGCGGGGTACACCGTAGTGGTCGGCCTGGCGCCACACGGTTTCAGACTGGGGTTCAACACCGGCCACGGCGTCAAACACGCAGATGGCACCGTCAAGCACGCGCAGCGAACGTTCCACTTCAATGGTGAAGTCAACGTGGCCGGGGGTGTCGATGATGTTGATACGGCAGTCTTTCCAGAAGCAGGTGGTGGCAGCGGAGGTAATGGTGATGCCACGCTCCTGTTCCTGCTCCATCCAGTCCATGGTGGCCTGGCCTTCGTGCGTTTCGCCAATCTTGTGGCTCACGCCGGTATAGAAAAGAATGCGCTCGGTGGTGGTGGTTTTGCCGGCGTCAATATGGGCCATGATGCCGATATTGCGCTGTTTGTCTACAGGAACGGTGCGGGACACGGGGTTATCCTCCATACTGCGGATGCGGTGTGGTGTGGTGCAAAACCGACGCCGCTTCCTTACGGATGCGGCGTCGGGATACATTCATGAGAAAATCGGGACGGCCTCTTACCAGCGGTAATGAGAGAAGGCCTTGTTGGCATCAGCCATGCGGTGGGTGTCTTCGCGTTTTTTCACCGCGCCACCGCGCCCGTTGAAAGCATCCAGCAGTTCGGCGGAGAGTTTCGCGGTCATGCCTTTTTCGCCACGGGAACGGGCGTAGTTGATGAGCCAGCGAATGGACAGGGAAACCTGGCGCTCGGGGCGCACTTCCATAGGAACCTGATAGGTGGCGCCGCCCACGCGGCGGGCCTTGACTTCCATGTGGGGCTTCACGTTGTCCAGGGCCTTTTCAAAGGCGCGCATGGGTTCTTCACCGGTCTTTTCGGCCAGGTGCTCCAACGAGCTGTAGAAAATTTTTTCAGCAGCGCCCTTTTTGCCGTCATACATGAGCCGGTTCACGAACTTGGTGATGAGACGGCTGGAATAAATCGGATCGGGCAGCACTTCCCTTTTGGGAACAGGACCTTTACGGGGCATGGGGTTTCTCCTTCATGCGGGTTTTCGGCGTCACCAACCCCGCAACGCACCGGCGCTCGAAACAACGGGCGGCCAGGCGCGCCGCATGGCGCACGCCGTACAAGATACAAAAGGCTACTTGGGACGCTTGGCGCCGTACTTGGAACGGCTCTTGCGACGGTCGGCCACACCGGAGGTATCCAGGGTGCCGCGCACGATGTGATAACGCACGCCGGGCAAGTCTTTTACACGGCCGCCGCGGATGATGACCACAGAGTGTTCCTGAAGGTTGTGGCCTTCGCCGGGGATGTACGCCGTCACTTCAATGCCGTTGGTCAGGCGCACACGGGCAACCTTACGCAGAGCGGAGTTAGGCTTTTTAGGGGTGGTGGTGTAAACGCGCGTGCACACGCCGCGACGCTGCGGGCAAGCCTGCAGGGCGGGGGTCTTTTTGCGTTTCAGCACGGCCTTCCGCTCGATGCGGATAAGCTGGTTAATCGTGGGCATTCTTTCCCTCCATTTGGGATTTTTCAAAAACTAGACACCTGAAGAGGACAGGACATAGCTTACCTGTCAAAGCCTGTCAATAGAACTTCCCCGGCGAAAGCCCGTGATCTGCGCATAAAAACACCGCCTGGCGTCACGCCATGGGTGTCTTTACCGTATCATTGCGCCGGGTTGTCCGCCCGTGATCAGTGCGGCACGGAGCTGGAAAAAAAATTGATGACAAGCACGCCTACAACAATAAATCCAAGCCCTATGCAGGCCGCCAGATCAAGTTTTTGCCCGAAAAAAACAAGACCGATGATGGAGACAATGACGATGCCCACACCACTCCAGATGCCGTAGGAAATCCCCATGGGTACAACCTTGAGCACCAGCGACAGCAGAAAAAATGAAAAGCCGTAACCGACCAGGGCGGTCACAGTGGGGACAAGGCGGCTCATGCCCTCGGACTGCTTGAGGCATGCCGTGGCAATGACCTCAAGCAGGATGGCTCCGCCCAGTTGCAGATAGGCCAGGGTGGCGGGATGCATACTTTCCTCACGCAGGCCGCATGGGCGGCCGCAACTAAAGCTTCAACACCGAGAAGGCTACTCTCAAAGCATGCAGGGTACTCGCCCGGCACGCCGCCGCGAAAAAGGTTCAACGCCTCTGCGCGCATGTGGCGGATATTGCCCGGGCAGCTTCCCGGGCATCATCAGGACTGCTTCATGGCCGCATTACCATGCAGTTTCCGCAGGCTGCGGCTATGCGGCACGGCTGCCGTGCCGCAGCCAAAAGGCAACGTGCCACGAAGCAAAAAAGACATTGGGGAGAGCATGTCGCACAACATGCCCTCCCCGCATTCCGTTCTATTCTTCGTTCAGGGCTTCGGCAAAGCGGGTGCGCAGGGCCTCCAGCTTGGCCTTGGCGTCCAGCAGCTTTCCGGCGCGTTCGCGCTCGCGCTCCACCACGTCGGCCGGGGCGCGGCTTACGAAGCTCTCGTTGCTGAGTTTTTTATTCACACCCACAATGTCTTTTTCAAGCTTGGCAAGTTCCTTGTCCAGCCGGGCCAGTTCACCATTAAGGTCCACTGCTCCCTTGAGCGGCACAATAACCTGGCAGCCTTCCACCACAGCCGAAGCCGAGGCCTTGGGCGCATGCACGTCCGCTCCCACGTCAAGCCCTTCCAGGCGGGCCAGGGTAAGCATGAGGTCGCGGTTTTCTTCCAGCAGGGCCTGCTGGGCCGCATCCACGGGGTGCAGGAGCAGGCTTACGCGGTGCGCGGGGCTGATGCCGAGCTCGGCCTTGATGGTACGCACAGCCACGATGATCCCCTGAACAAGCTCCATACGGGCAGCTTCGGCGGGGCGCACGCAGGCCGGGCGCAGTGCGGGATAAAGCTCGCAGGCCAGATCAGTGGCTTTTTCACCGGCCGGCACGGACAGGGCCGCCCATATCTCGGCCGTGACAAAAGGCATGACCGGATGCAACAGCAGCAGTATTTCCCGCAGGGCCAGCCACAGCACATACTGGGCGGCAGCCTTGCGCTGCTCGTCTTCGCTCTGCATGTCGGGCTTGATAAGCTCAAGATACCAGTCGCAAAACTCGTTCCAGAGAAACTTGTACCCAAGCTGGGCCGCATCGTTAAAGCGGTAATCCTCAAGGGCCTGGTCCATGTCCTGCTTGACCACCTCAAGCCTGTGCAGCAGCCACTGATGGTGCAGCCCCTGTATGGCCGAAAGATCCACGCGGGCCGGGGCTTCTTCGGGCAGGTTCATAAGGGTGAAGCGCGCGGCGTTCCAGAGCTTGTTGACAAAATGGCGGTAGCCTTCAATGCGGTCTTCGGAAAGACGGATATCGCGGCCCATGGCGGCAAAGGCCGTCAGCGTGAAGCGCAGGGAGTCACAACCATATTTGTCTATCATTTCCAGTGGGTTGATGACATTGCCCGTGGATTTGGACATTTTGCGGCCCGAGGCGTCGCGCACCAGCGCGTGCAGGTACACATCGGCAAAGGGCGGCTTGCCCATAAAGTGGATGCCCATCATCATCATGCGGGCCACCCAGAAAAACAGGATGTCAAAACCCGTCACCAGCACAGATGTGGGATACCAGCGGTGCATCTCCTTGGTATCGGCGGGCCAGCCCATGGTCGAGAACGGCCAGAGCGCCGAAGAAAACCAGGTGTCCAGCACGTCCTCATCCTGCTTCAGGGCGGTGCTGCCGCAGTGGGGGCAGACGTCCGGGGCCTCTTCGGCCACAATCAACTGGCTGCACGCATCGCAGGTCCAGGCGGGGATGCGATGGCCCCACCATATCTGGCGGCTGATGCACCAGTCGCGGATATTGTCCAGCCAGTGGTAATAAGTCTTGAGCCAGGATTCCGGCAAAATGCGGGTCATGCCAGGCACGGCGTCACGGGCGGCCGGGGCCATCTTTGTGGCGGCCACGAACCACTGGGTGGAAACGTGGGGTTCCACCACGGTGTGGCAGCGGTAGCAATGGCCCACGGCATGTTCCAGCTCTTCCACGCCTTCGAGCTGTCCGGCGGCCTCAATGTCGGCCACGATTTTTTCGCGGCATGCCGCCTTTTCCAGCCCCTGATAGATTCCGGCTTCAGCCTTCATGATGCCGTTTTCGTCGATGGCCTGGATAAAGAGCAGATCGTGCTTCTTGCCCAGCATCCAGTCGTTGGGATCGTGGCAGGGCGTCACCTTGAGCGCGCCGGTACCGAACTCGCGATCCACGTAGGCATCGGCAATAATGGGAATTTCGCGGCCCAGCACGGGAACCAGCGCCGTCTTGCCCACCATGTGGGCGTAGCGCTCGTCCTCGGGGTGTACGCAAATGGCCGTATCGCCGGGGATGGTTTCAGGCCGGGTGGTGGCGATGGTGATGGAGCCGGAGCCGTCCGCAAGGGCATAGCGCACCTTCCAGAGCCTGCCCCTGCTCTGCTCGTGCTCGACTTCGTCATCGGCAAGCGCCGTATGGCAGCGGGAGCACCAGTTGATAATATAGTCGCCCTTATAGATAAGGCCGTCGTTGTACAACTGCACAAAAACCTTGCGCACGGCGGCGGAAAGGCCTTCATCCATAGTAAAGCGCAGGCGCGACCAGTCCACCGAAGCGCCCATGGCGCGAATCTGGTCAAGGATGCGGTGGCCGTAGTCTTCGCGCCATTCCCACACCCGCTCGACAAAAGCCTCGCGGCCCAAGTCCTTGCGGCCCTTGCCTTCGGCTGCCAGGGCGCGCTCAACCACATTCTGGGTGGCAATGCCCGCGTGGTCAGTGCCGGGAACCCAAAGCACATTCTTGCCCTTCTGGCGGGCGTGACGGCAGAGCACGTCAATGAGCGTCAGGTTGAGAGCATGACCGATGTGCAGCGCGCCGGTGACGTTGGGCGGCGGAATGACTATGGAAAAAGGTTCGCCAGGGGCGTCCGGGTCGGGCGTGAAGGTTTTGTCGTCTTCCCAGTGCTTACGCCACCGGGCTTCCACGTCATGGGGCTCGTAGCCCTTGGGTAGGGTATCCGCCATCTTGCATTCTCCGTAAAAGGCGGCAATAGTGCAGCATTATGCATGCCGCTCAGCCAATCTGTATTTTATGGGATTCGTCTCACATCTGGGGCCTCATGGCCTGGCGCGCCGTGCGCGCCATGGGACTGCCCTGCCGCCTGGTTAAGGGAAAAGAGATAGCTCAAGGCGCTCTTTTAGGCAAGCCGCACGGCGGCAATGCCCCTGACGCTACGCAACCGGCCGTTCATACGGAAAACCAGCAGTCCGGGCGCGCCTCTCTGCTGCTGGTTCCCGGCGGCAACGCGCGCCTCAAGGCCGCCGGCCTGGGTGACGACGGCATACGGGCCGTGCGCCGCTGGATGGAAGAAGGCGGCAACTATCTCGGCTTTTGCGGCGGGGCCGGGCTGGCCCTGAGCCATGCCGCGCCGCAAAAGGGCCTGGGCATCTGCCCCTGGGGGCGGGCAGCCTATCCCGAACGGCTGCACCATCTTATTTCGGGTCATGCCAGGGTGCACATTTGCGATAACGGCGATTTTTCTTTCCGCCCCCCGCCACGCCCCAGCGGCGGCTGCCCCCAAAAACAGCAGGCCACAGCGCCCCCGGCAGACAGAGCCTGCCCCGGCGCGGGAAAAGCTGCGGGCAGGGTTTCCGCTCGCTGCCTGCCCCTGTCCGCCGGAACGGAACGCCCCCCAAGCCTGCCCGTGTGGTGGCCCGGCCGCTTTGCCGCGGAGGCCGACACCGGCGTTCATGTGCTGGCCTCCTACGATGCGCCCGATGCCGACTTCTGGCTGGCCGACCTGCCCTTGCAAAGCATACCGCCGCACATTTTCGGGCAGTGGCAGGAGCTTTACGGCGTGAATCTTCTGCCCGACTTTCTCAAGGGCCAGCCTCTCGTGGTCAGCGGCCGCCATGGCCGGGGGAATTACGTACTGAGCTATTCGCACCTTGAAACCCCGCACAGCCCCGATGCCAACACATGGCTGGCCCAACTGCTGCGCCAGCTTACCGGTCTTGAGCCTGACAGGGCGGACGTGCCCCTGTGGCAACTGCGCCACCCCTGCCATGCCTGGCCCGAAGGCAGCACGCCTCTGCTGGATGCCCTGCGCCACATGCGTGATCTGCTGGACCTTGCCGTGGAGCATCATCTTTTTTTCGCGCGCACCCACTGGCTGTGGGGCTGGCGCACAGGCCTGCCCGGCGCGGCGTGCAACAACCTGCATGCGGCCCTGTGTACGGCGGCCAGCCTTGAGCCTTCCGCGGCAGCCCTGGCCTACTGGCGCGAAGTACGCCCGCGTTTCAGCGAACTGGCAGACCGCTTCGCCGCCGGAGCCGAAGGATATTTTCTGGCATGCCGCCTGGCCGAAACCCTTTCGCCCAGCCTGCCGGACGCCGTGAGCAGACGCGGGCTGGACAGCCAGCGGCAAGCGCTTTTCGGCCATCCCATGAGCGGCGGCGGCCTTATGGAAGAGCTGCTGAACATTACTGAGGAACTGGTTTTTCTTTCGCAGGACTCCACTCCCTGCGACTTGCGGTAACAGAACAGCCCGCGTAAACAAAACGAAAAACAGCAGAAACAACATGCTTGCATTTGATCTGGGCCGCACTGGCTATGAAGACGCTTTTGCCCTGCAAAAACAGGCACAGGCAATGGTACAATCCGGCGGGGACGACATCCTGCTTCTTCTCGAACACCCGCCCACCGTCAGCATCGGCAAAAATTCCGGGGCAGAAAATGTTCCGCCGCACCTGCAGAGCATGTGGAACGGCCATGTGGACATTGTGCACAGCACCCGTGGTGGCAATGTGACCTGCCATTTTCCGGGCCAGCTTGTGGCCTATCCGGTTATCAGCCTGAAAAAACGTTCCGGCGGCATCCGCGCCTATGTGCATGACCTTGAAGAAGCCGCCATATGCATGCTGGCCCGCTTTGACGTAACGGCAGCACGGCGGCAGGGTTTTCCCGGCGTATGGACGGGTGAAAGAAAAATCGCATCGCTGGGCATCGCGGTGAGCCGCTACGTCACCATGCA
Organism: Desulfovibrio sp.; assembly: GCF_019424165.1. Taxonomy (GTDB): domain Bacteria; phylum Desulfobacterota; class Desulfovibrionia; order Desulfovibrionales; family Desulfovibrionaceae; genus Desulfovibrio. The sequence continues at coordinate 23,819 of NZ_JAHZAA010000017.1, forward strand.
CGGCCTGGCCCTCAACGTGGCTGACGACCTGTCCCTGTTCAACATTATCTCGCCCTGCGGCCTGGAAGGCGTGGCCGCCACGTCCATTGCCCGGGAAACCGCGGGTCCTGTTCCGGACATGGCCGCCGTAAAAACGGCTTTTCTTGAAGAATTCCATAATATTTTCCAGCCCGCCGGGGGCGAGGCCCTGCCTCTGCCCGCCCTGCGGGCCGCCCAAGACCTCATGACACTGTTGCAAGACACGCAAAGGACTGAAAAGTGACCTGCAAAACCTCCGCTTCCGGCTCCTGCGGTGACAAACCGCAAAAAGCCATGCGCATGCCGTCCTGGCTGCGCCGCCCACTGGCCTCGGACAAACGCTTTTTCTCCACCACCGGCCTTGTGGACGATCTGGGCCTTTTCACCGTCTGCAAGGCGGCCAACTGCCCCAACCGGCAGGAATGCTATTCCGCAGGCACAGCCACTTTTCTGATCCTGGGTGAAACCTGCACGCGCAACTGCCGTTTCTGCAACATCCATCCCGGCCAGACCGCACTCCCCAGCCCCGATGAACCGGAACGCGTGGCCAAGGCCGCACGCACCCTGGGCCTGCGGCATATCGTCATCACCTCGGTCACGCGGGATGATCTGGAAGATGGCGGCGCCGGGCATTTTGCCCGCACCATCGCCGCCGTGCGCCAGTCTCTGCCCCAGAGCAGCATTGAGGTGCTCATTCCGGACTTTCAGGGTAACGAACAGGCCCTGCGCACGGTTATGGACGCCGAGCCCCATGTAATCAACCACAATGTGGAGACCCATCCGGCGCTGTACAGCAAGGTACGCCCGCAGGCCCGCTACGAACAGAGCCTGGAGCTGCTGCGCCGGGTGCATGCTGCCGGGCGTACGGCCAAAAGCGGCCTTATGGTGGGCCTTGGCGAAACCGACGAGCAGGTGCGCGAAGTCATCCGCGACCTGCATGCCGCGGGCTGCTCCATCATCACCATCGGGCAGTACCTGCCCCCCAGCAAGGAGCACCACCCCCTTGACCGCTACGTGACGCCGGAACAGTTTGAAGCCTATGCCGACTACGGAAAGTCGCTGGGCGTCACGCACGTTTTTTCCGCCCCGCTGGTGCGCAGCAGCTATCAGGCGGGAAGCTTCGTGCAGCCCGATGCATAACACTCCTCCCATTGAAAACATACACGCCCGCACGGAGCGGGCTTTTACTGAAATACTGCCGCAAGTCACCCGCGGATAAAAAGTACCCACAAACGCAGGCCCGGCCTTTTTCCTGAAAGCGCGCTTTCGCGGGAAAAGGCCGGGCCTGCGTTTGGTTGCTAAAAAGACTGTTTCTTAAACCGGCTGCAATACTACAGCTACAATGTTAAATCATGCCCAGAGTCTGGAACAGCCAGACAAAGCCCGTAAGGGTCAGTATGCTCAGACCGTTGCTGACCACAGCGGTCAGGGCGGCCTCTTCCGGCACGGCATTGTAAACCTGGGCCAGCACGCTTACCACCAGGGCTGTGGCCGTGGCGCTGATAAGAACGCCGATGGTCAGCCACAGGCCTGTAATACCGAGTGCATACATAATCCCCCAGCACAGCAGCGGATGCAGCACAAGCTTGCACAAGAAAAACCATATCTGGCGCAGCAGCACCCCCCCTTGAGAACGGCGTGTGGCCACGGCCAGTTTTTGCTGTAGATCCAGCCCGAGCGCCAGCAGCATGCAGGGGGCGGCTGTATAGCCCACAAGACTGATGGCGCTGTCCAGCGGCTTCCACAGGCCAAGCCTGGTCAGGGAAAGCACGCCGCCAGCCAGCGTGGCCAGCAGTATGGGATTGCCCAGGATGAAGATGCGCACCACAGTTCCCGCAAAAACCAGCGGGTTGCCGCCCTTCCAGGCCAGAGAGCCGGACAGGATGTCCAGCCGGGTCTGCGCCATGATCATGACCACGTTGGGCGTGAGGATAGCCAGCCCCGCCACCAGCATGGCCTCACTGTTGCCAGGCCAGAGATTTGACACAATGGGCAGCCCCACAAAGGCCGCGTTGCAGGCCGAGCAGGAAAGACCGCTGATTACCGCCGGGCCGGCCTCGCGATGGCAGAACAGCCTGTCGCCCGCATAGCCGAGAATGTAAACAATCATCTGGGACCCGATAACAGCCAGCCAGAAGCCGCCTCTGGCCAGATCTTCCGGATTCGCCCCGGCCAGCAGATGAAAGATAAGCAAGGGCAGGGCCAGCTTGAGCACATATACGCCAAGCACCGGTCCGGCGTTTTCGGGCAGCACATCGCGCGCCCTGAGCAGCACCCCGAGGGCGATGATGCAAAACACCGGCACAACAGCAAAAAAAGCATGAAACATGGCATTTCTCAAAACGAAAAAGGTGAACAACATGAACGTCCGCGCACTGTCACGCGGACGCATCATGAACCTGTGCGGCACCACTGTCCAGCCCGCGAGCCTGCGGTTGCCCGGCGACGAGGCACACGCAGCCGCAAAAAATTACAGTACGGATTACCCCGCCGGGGTTCGGACACATCCCGGCCCAACGGCCAGAAATATTGTCACGGCCATGCCGCCGGTTTTCCGGCATAACAGCGCGGCACTCCCGGCGGGTAAGCCGGACAAAAAAGAAAAACAAAAACCCCGCTATTGGGAGCGGGGTTTTTGAACAGTCATTCTCCGGCCTGGGCCGGTAATGAATATGCGCGGCGCGCAGGCTATTTTTTGTCGGCCTTTCCGGCCTTGTCAGCCTTTTCAGCAGGCTTTTCGGCAGCTTTTTCAGCGGGCTTTTCGGCCTGTCCGGCGTCCTTGTCAGCTTCGGCTTCAGGGGCCTTTTCGGTCTCGGCCGCGGGCTTGAAGTCCACCTTCTGCTTGTCCATGGCCGCAATGATGTCGTTGGTCACGTCAGCCTTGGAGTCAAAGGAGGCGGCAGCTTCGGAGCTGATGATAAGGGCATAGCCCTTGTCGGCACGGTAGGCGTTGATGATGCGCTGCATGGTGTCATACAGCACGTTCACGACGTTCTGCTGCTCCACCTGCATGCGCTGCTGCGAGGCCATGTACACGGTCTGCAGTTCTTTCTGGGCTTCGGCGTCGTTGGCGTTCTGCTCAAGACGCTTCTGGATGTCGTTCAGTTGCGCCTGCATGTCGGCCTGCAGGCTTTCAAGGTGCTTCACGCCAGCCTTGCCGGCTTCGCTGTCGCGCATGACGCGCGTCATATCAACGACCGCCAGTTTGGCCTGGGACGAGCCTTCACCCTGTTGGCAGGCAATAAGCATCAGGCTCAGCAGCAGGGCCAGCGGCATAAAATAACGGATACGCATGGTAATGGACACTCCTCTCAGAATTTCCGCGTGCCGTTGCACGGCCTGCGCGGCGTGTTGTCAATGGTGTACGTTGTTTTTACTGCCACCTCAACCGTTTTTTCCCGGCGGGCCTTGCTTTCTGTTCAAAAACATAGCCCGGGCTGCAAGCGCGCGCACATCCGGCTGCGCGCTCCGTCTTCGGGCAACGAGCCGGACAGCGGCCGGGTGGACGGACGAACGGGATAGCCAGACGCCGCACCCCGAAGCATGGCAACGGTGCGGACAGATATTTCAAACCCCTTGGATGCGCTCTCCCCGGCCTGGCAACGAAAATACCTGCCGTCACTATCTTCATCCGCAACCCCTTCGGCAAGGGGCAAAACCGGGTTACAACCTTACGCCTGCCGCCCGCCCGCGCAGCCGTCATGCGCTTTTACAATAAAATCCTTTATTGCAGCGCGGCGTAATGCCCTTTCATCCTGGCAACCTTGGCCACATAGGCGCGGGTTTCGGCCACGGGCAGACGGATGGTCAGGTCTTCGTACAGTTGTTCTGCGGTCAGGGCGTTGATGGCGTCAACAGCTTCTTCCGGACTGTTGCCGAAAAGCCGTAGAAAACGGTTCGGTCCCATATTGTAGGCGGCCACGGCACAGTATTCGCGCGCTCGCGGGTCATGCACCCCGGCGAAATATCGCGTGAGCAGAATGTGCAGATAGGTCGTACCATAGCGGATATTTGTTTCCGGCACGCGCAGGTCTTCAAAACTCACATCGCCCGTACGCCCGTAAAGATAGCGGTGTACCTCGCCCCCGGCCGTGTCCGGCAAAATCTGCATCAGGCCCATGGCCGACTTGTGACTCACAAGGGTGGGCGAAAACGAGCTCTCGCTGTGAATAATGGCATACACAAGCTCGGTGCTCAGATTATAGCGCCCGGCAAAGCTTTCCACTATCTGCTGGTAGCGCCGCGCCCTGGGGGGGAGCATATCGCCGCCGTAATAGGCGTTGGCGGCAAGCATGCCCTTTGCGCCGCCCTGCCCGGCGGTCTTGCCGGTACGCGGCAGCAGGGGGCTGTAACCTTCAAGCAATGTCTCGGCAGCCAGCCAGCGCAGGGGCAGCCCCCTGGCGTCAACGGCGTCTCCGAAGCGCGAGGGCTGCACCGCCAGCAGCGGCGGCATGGAAAAACCGTCAAGCGCCAGCAGAGAGGCCAACTGCCCCGTCCCCACCGGAATCTGGCTGAAAAGGTCGCCGTCTTCTGCGTCTGCCCGTGACGGAACATCGGCCAAAGACGCCAGCGCCACCACGGGCGATGCCGCACGGCGCAAGGACCATTGGCGTGAACCGTCGCCCCGCGGGACGATGGGCACAGGCATATCCTCGGGCCGCAGGCTGACCACAACAGGGCTTGCGCGACGACGCACCTCATACCCCTCGTGCTGCGGCACGAAACCCGCCAGCAAGCCCAGCAGCAGTACTGTGCCGCCGAGGCAACCGGCAAGGATGGCAAGGGTTTTATGGCGCTTCATGAAAAATCCTCAAATCTGATGGCATTGGCCTGTTTTTTGTCGGCACGCGGTCACACAGCGCAGGCAGCGCCGCAACGCAACCAAACAAAACGGGCGCTCCCGCCGCTGTGGCGCAAGCAGCGCGCAATGCGCGCCACGGAACGTGAAAAGCTCAATGCAAATTTGCTGCCATTGATAAAATAGTTTATGGTTTTAAAACATTACAGATAGTGGTGACGGCAGTCACGCGAGCGGGTCAAAATAATGAATGCCGTTGACCTGCCGTCCGTTCAGGACTATGCTAACTACCCTGCGGCAAGTCCTGTTTTTACTCGACCGGCGCGGCTCTGCGCCTTACAGACCACAGACAGCCCCTGCCAGAAGTTTTCAGGCGGCTGCGGCTTGACAAAGCCGCAGCCTTCTGCATTTTCATGCAATGGAGCATACGGTGCCACAGCACACGAAAAAATATATCCGTGAGGAGCTTATCCGCCTTTTAAAGTACGCCCCGCCGGAAATGCGCGTGGCCGTTCTGGGGCTTTTGCCTGCTGCCAAAAGAACGCTTGACCAGGGCTACCGCCCCTCGGTGCGCGGCGTTCCCCTGCGTAGCTGGCGCTGCCTTTTGCACCTGCTGTCTTCTGTCGCGTCCATGCAGAGCGATACGGAAATGCTGCTGCGCGTCTCAAGCGACCTGCTCGCCATTGCCGACCGCATGGCCCCTCCGGGCGAAGTGCTGCGCCAGAGCGCCGAAATTCTTGTGCACGCCCTGCACGCCGAACTCTACGTCTGCCGGCTGCGCAACAAACAGGGCGAATGGGTGGCGCGCTCGGCCAGCCATGTGAGTGGCAAGGCCATACCCATTGTGGCCCCCATGCTGGAAGAAAGCCTGCGGGAACACCCCGTGATGAACGCCATCCTTCAGGGCCACACCCGTTATGTGGTTTCCAACAATCTTCAGGCCATTGAAAAGGGCGGCGATTCCTTTGACTGCATGATTTACAAAGAAGGTTACCGCTCCCGCCTGGCGTTTGTGCTGCGCGAGCGCAACGACCGCCCGCCCTTCGGCCTTGTCATGTTGTACACCAAGCGCGAATACGGCTTTGAAAATTACGACGAGCGCTTTCTCGGCAAATGCGCCCGCCTTGTTTCGCTTACTGTGGGCCGCCGCATTGCCGTAGCCCGCGACGCACTGGAAAAAGCCGCCGGGGCCATGGCCCACTACGGCAACAATGCCATCAACGTCATGCGCAACCAGGCCGAGTACTGCGGCGAACTTGTGGAAGACATTGACGCAACCCAGGCCCGCGCCCTGCGCCTCACCCGCGAACTGATGGCGGAATTTCCCGAAAACACGCGGGGGCGCATCCTGGCCGAAGAGCTGGAAAGTGCCTTGGCCCGTGCCGACCTTACCGAGCTTGCGGGGCATCTGGGCGGTGTGCTTGAAGGCACACGGCGCATGACCCGTATTATCAGTTCCCTCAAAAAATCCGTGGAGCGTCCTCGCCTCATGCACTACGCGCTGGGACATGATGTCCTGCGGCTGGAAGACGACGCGCCAAGGGAGGACTAGCATGCGCCTGTCGGCCATCTTTCCTTTTCTGTCCACACTCAAAACCTACTCGCCCCGGGACTTCAGGGCAGACGTAACGGCCGCCCTGACCGTCACGCCCATGGCTGTGCCGCAGGCCATGGCCTATGCCATCATTGCCGGAGTTCATCCGCAGTACGGCATCTATGCCTGCATGCTGCCGGTGGTTATGGCGGCCCTGTGGGGGTCCTCGCGCTTTATGGCCGCCGGGCCTACCAACGCCATCTCCATGGTGCTTTTTTCCACTATGGCCACCATCAGCGTGGGCGGCACGCTCATCATCAACATGCCCGAAGAAATACGCATGACGTATATCTTCGGCCTGGCACTTTTTTGCGGGCTGATACAGGTGGGCATGGGCCTTGCCAGGCTGGGCGACCTTGCCAACTTTATCTCGCATTCCGTCATGGTGGCCTTTACCACGGGCGCGGCCCTGCTTATCGGCATGGGCCAGCTCAAGACGGTTTTCGGCATACCCGGCCCCAAGAAAGCGGGCTTTTTTCACCAGATGTTCGACGTGCTGCACGGCCTGCCCCATCTGAACGAATGGTGTGTGGGCCTGGCTGCCCTGACCATTGTGCTGGCGCTGGGGCTCAAGCGCATTTCACGGCGTTTTCCGTCCTCGCTGGCGGCCCTGGCCCTGGTTACCGCAGTTTCGTGGTATTTTGAGGCAGACAAGCACGGCGTACCGCTGGTGGGGGCCATCCCCAGCGTCATTCCGCCGCTGTCCATGCCTCCGGCTTTTGATCTTGCGGCCGTGCGCGACCTTTTCATGCCCGCGCTGGCCCTGGCCCTGCTGGGAACCGTGGAGTCGCTGGCCATCGGCAAACAGCTCGCCAGCGTCAAGAACGACAACTTTGACGGCAGCCAGGAACTTATCGGACAGGGGCTGGGCAATATGGCCGCGGGCATCACCTCCGGCATACCGGGGTGCGGCTCCTTTACCCGCAGCGCCCTTATGGTCACCTCCGGCGGGCGCACGCGCATGGGTACGGTGTTTTCCGGCCTGCTGGCCCTGCCCATGCTTTTTGCGCTGGCCCCGTTCATTGCGTGGCTGCCCCTGCCCGCGCTGGGCGGCATCCTGCTCATCATCGCCGCACAGATGATCGATGTCGAGGCCATACGCCTGTGCCTGGTGGCCACGCGCATCGACAGGGTGGTGCTGTCCCTTACCTTTGCCGCCACACTGATCTTTGACCTTGAGAAAGCCATCTTCATCGGCGTGCTGCTGTCGCTGGTGCTTTTTATCTATAAAACGGCCCACCCCCGCGTGCGCCGCCTGCGCCCCAATGATCCCCTGCTGCGCGAGGCCCCGGAGGATCTCCCCAACGGCATCGCCGTGTATGTTGTTGAAGGCACACTTTTTTTCGGCGCCATCCACGAACTTGAGCGCCAGCTTTATGAAGAGGACGATGAGCCGACGCGCCTTGTTGTCCTGCACCTTACCCGTGTTTTCTGGCTGGATGCCTCGGGCGCATACGCCCTTTCGCAGTTTGTGGAACGCTGCTACGCCCGCAGCATTCCCGTCATTCTGGTTGTAGGCAGCCGCTCTGTGAACAGAATATTGCAACGCACGGGTATACTGGACTATCTGAGCAATGGCTTTGTGGCCGAAACCATCAATGAGGGGCTGCGGCAGGCTGCCCAGTTGCTGAGCCGCATTACCTGCCGCGATGGCCTGTGCATCTATCCCGTGCCGGGCATTGCGCCCCTTGCCGAAAGCGCCGCCGCAACATATGCCGGAGCCTTGCCGGAAAACGCCCCCGGCAAGGATGGGGACGAAGACGATGCGCCGCCCCTGTTTGAAGCCACGGAAGCCGGAGCCGCCGCCAGCACAGCCCCCACGCAGATCGACCAGTTGCCTCTGGATATGGACCATCATGACGACGAAGAGCACAGTGATGCGGGCGAAACGGATGGAACGGGTGAAACAGACCGGGAAAACCGGGCTGACTGCGCCGACAGTGCTGATGCAGACTCCGCCCCGCGTTGCGAAGACGCCGCCCCGGCGGCGGGCAAGGCTGTTCCTCTACCCGATGATGTGTCACAGGGCAGCATTCTTATTGTCGGTCCGAGGCCCCCGGCAGAATTCCCCGGCACGGACGACCTGCAAGGCCCCCCTATGCCTGAGGACGAACGCAAGGCCCCGTAACCCTGTACCAACAAAACTGAAACCAGCGTGCCGCCGCAACCGCGTATGCCGCCCTCCGGCAGAAAAACCCGGCAGCCTTGAGGCCGCGATGCACACCGCCCCGCCCCAGGCCCATACGCTTTGCCGCAGCCGGGGCAAAACATTCGCGGAACAACACGCTTCTGCATAAAGGATCACCGTGAGCAAGGCCTTTTCCCTGCCCGTCTGCCCCAGTAACCCGGCAAGCCTGCCCATTGGCCGCGAACATCCCTGGCTGGCTCCGCTGGCGGGATACAGCGACCTGCCCTTCAGGCTGCTCTGCCGCCAGTACGGCGCGGCAGTTTGTGTGACGGAAATGGTCAGCGCCAAGGGCTTGGTGTACCAAAGCCCCGGCACCAACGAGCTTCTGGCAAGCCTGCCGGAAGACCAGCCGCTTGTGGTACAGCTTTTCGGAGCCGAAGCCCCGTTTCTTTCCCGCGCTGTCAGCCTGCTGCGCGATGCGGGCTACGGCTGGTTTGACCTCAACATGGGCTGCTCTGTGGCAAAAGTGCTGCGTCAGGGCGCGGGCGCGGCCATGCTTGGCGATACAGACAATATCCTTGAAGTGGCCCGCAGCATGATCGCAGCCGCCGGGCCTGGCCGCGTGGGCTTCAAGCTGCGCCTCGGCCTTGATGACGCGCGCCCGGTACTGCCTGATCTGGCCCTGCGCCTTGAAGACGCGGGCGCGGGCTGGCTTGTGCTGCATCCGCGTACGGCCCGTCAGGGCTTTGGCGGCACCGCACGATGGGAAGCGCTGGCCGACCTTGCCCCGCGCCTGTCCATTCCCCTGCTGGCCAGCGGCGATCTTTTTTCCGCCGCCGAGGGCATGGCCTGCCTTGAGCAAACCGGTGTGGCAGGCCTTATGTATGCGCGCGGGGCCATGTATAACCCCGCGGTTTTCGCTGATCACGCCGCCCTGTGCGCAGGCGGCCGCCCGCAGCCCCATGACGCAGCCTCACTCAAGGCCATGATTTTACGCCATATGGAGCTTGCACGCCTGCACTGCCCAGGCAAGGCGGCTGTATGGAAGATGCGCAGCGTCGTGCCGCGCTACGTGCGCGTCTTGCCCGGCGCGCGTGCCTTACGGCAGGAGCTGTGCCGCTGCTCCACCTGGGAAGAACTGACCGAAGCGCTGGACAGATGCCTGACGGTTTGAGATTCTGGCCGCCTGACACCGGGCAACCGCCCACATGAGAGCGCCGTGCGCGGCCGCAACCGCGCATACCCGCCGAGGAGAACATATGAATGTACGCCGCGCCAAAACAGCGGGCTTCTGCATGGGCGTGAGCCTGGCCCTGCAAAAACTCAATACCGCCCTGGAGCGCCGCACCGGCCCGGACGCGGGAACGGGCCGCATATGCACGCTCGGTCCCATTATCCACAACCCGCAGGTGCTGGCGGAGTACGAGGCCCGTGGCGTGGTCTGCGTCAACGACCCATCACAGTTGCGGCAGGATGATGTGGCCGTCATACGCGCGCACGGCATCACCCGGCAGGTGGAGCAGGCCGTATGCGCAAGCGGGGCCACGGTGGTGGACGCGACCTGTCCCAAGGTAAAAAAAGCCCAGCTTTCCATCGCCCGCGCCACATCGCGGGGGGCGACCCTGCTGCTTTTCGGTGAAGAAGACCACCCCGAGGTACGCGGCCTCATATCCTACGCCTGCGGCCCTGCCCACGTATTCGGCAATGCCGGAGAGCTGGCGGCCCTGCCCCTTGACCCCGCACAGCCCTACGTGCTGGCCTCGCAAACCACCCAGGACCGCGAAATATTTACTTCCATTCATGAAAGCCTGAGCCACACCCTGGACGATCTCACGGTGTTGTCCACCATTTGCGATGCTACCCGCGAGCGGCAGGAAGAGGCCAGAAACATTGCCTCATCGGTAGATGTCATGGTAGTCGTTGGTGGACGACAGAGCGGCAATACCCGGCGACTTGCGGATGTGGCTGCGCTGAACGGCATCGCCACCTATCATGTGGAGAGCGCCGAAGAGCTTGAATCAAAAAATTTTACAAATAAACCCCGTGTGGGCCTTACGGCTGGCGCATCTACGCCGAAAAGCCTGATAGACGCCGCCGAAAAGTGGCTTTCTTCGCTATAACGTCCCGCACGCGCGACACGATTTTTGGGAGGCAGCATGTCCCAGTCCAATATCCTGCTTGAGGCCGGCACCAATGAGCTGGAAGTGGTGGAATTTTATCTTGACGAATTCGTTCCATCTTCCACCGATGCGCCCCAGACGGACGAAAACGGCCAGCCCGTCCCCCCCGCCTCATACCGGGGGTATTATGGCGTCAACGTAGCCAAGGTGCTGGAAATCATCCGCATGCCCAAGGTTACGGAACTGCCCGAAGTGCAGCACCCCAGCGTACTCGGGGCCTTTAACCTGCGCTCCCGCATTATTCCCCTGGTGGACCTTGCCATGTGGCTCGGCAAGACACATCCGGCCAATGAAGAACAGCCCAAAACCATTGTGACGGAATTCAACAACGTCACCACGGCTTTTATGGTATCCGGCGTCAACCGTATCCACCGCATAAGCTGGGAGCAGGTTGAGCCGCCGAACAAATATGTGGCCGCCGTCTCCAACAATACGGTCATCGGCGTGGTCAAGCTTGAAGACCGCATCATTTTCCTGCTGGACCTGGAAAAGGTGGTGGCCAACCTCAATCCCAAGCTGGGCCTGCGCCTGGACGACCTGGGTGAAGACTGGACCAACAAGGGCTACCGCGCCCTTGTGGCCGACGACTCTGCCCTGGTGCGCGAAATGCTGCGCGACCTTATGGAAAAAGCTGGCTTTACCGTTGAGGTTGTCTCCAACGGCCGCGCCGCGTGGGAACGGCTTGAAGACATCAAGCAACGCTGTGAAGACAGCGGAAGGCCCGTTTCGGACTTTGTGCATGTGATGGTGTCGGACATTGAAATGCCGGTGATGGACGGTCTTAATCTCACCCACCGCATCAAGACCGATCATGTGCTCAGCAAGCTGCCCGTGATACTGTTTTCTTCGCTCATCACGGACAAGCTGCGCCACAAGGGCGAAAGCGTGGGCGCGGATGATCAGATATCCAAGCCGGAAGTCACCCAGCTTGCCCGCCGCGCCATGGCTCTTATCAGGGCATGCGAAGAAGAGGCAACCCGTTAGCGCAATGTGACTGTAAAACGGCTCTGGCGGCTGCGCGGGCAGGCGCCCGCCATAAAGGCGCAAGTGCGGCCGGCCAGTGCAGGCGGCCTATACAGGCTGTCAGGGTAAACTGCTTGCGCGTCCCATCGTGCACACTTCAGTTGTCTTGTCCAATGCCGAAGCGCATGCATTGCGGGCAGCCGAAGTGTACGCCTTGCGGGCATTGAGGCTGCCTGTTCTCAAAGACAACGATTCTTGATGCCCTCGTGCGGAAGGGACTTCACAGCAATGCCGCCACGGCAAAAGCGCCGCGCGCAAGGCTGTGGCAGCACCCCGGGATTGTCCGCCAACCTTCCACGCCACATGGCCCCGCACGGCAGCAAACTCACCGTACAGGCCTTACCGCTGGGGCCGCACGTGGCCGCGGTGATAAGCCGCAAATGCCTTGCTGCCGCACCAACACTGCCGCCCCCCGTTGCCACACCGCCAAGAGTACCCGCCCGAAAGATTTTTCCCGCCTTGACGTACCATGCACCGCACAGTATCTTTTGTTACAGTTTAAAAAAAGATAACACCGACACAATTTCACCCTGAAACTGTGTCGGCGGTTGCGCAAGCACGCCCGCCATAAAGACCTGGCGCGCTTCAGTCCTTGTTTCAGGGGGTTGCGGCAAAAACAGCAGCGCTACGTGGTTGTGCTGGCAGAGCCGTAGTGAGCATTCTGACACGTTGGGAATATACATTCCCAAAAGAGCAGCGCTGCGGATGCTGCATATCCGGCACAGCGGCGGGTGCAAAAGGGCCGTGCGCGCCGCCGGTGACACGTATTTCATTAAAATAGCACACGGCTGCCCCCGCAACCGCGCCGGGCCAGCCCGACTCCGCAAGGGGAACATGTGAGGCGGAAAAATCCGGCAAAGGCAACCTGTGCCCGCTGCCACGACGTTCTGGCGAGTCTGCCCCGGGGCGGCGGCATCCGCATGCCCGCAGACCTCTGGGCCTGCCTGCCGTCAGGGCCGCCGCCATGTATGCCTGACAATCCTGTAGCCTGTCTGCCCGCCGCAGCGCCTTCTTCGCACGACCACGAAGAAAATGCCGTCCGCAAAACCGGCGGGCAGCCAGGCCGCCTTGCATGGCCGCGATGTGCCTGTTCCGGGCAAACCGCGCTTTTTCAGTGCGCCCGCAAGGCCGGGGGGCTGGCAGCTTCTCTGTTTCTGCACGTCCTTTTTCTGGCGGCTCTGCTGGGCTTTTCGTTCCATGCGGTTCAGGAGGCTCCCAGAAAAGCCCTTGGCGTGTCCCTGGTAAGCCTTGGCGCTGCTCCGGTTCCTGCCGCAAGCCCTGCCGCGCTTTCTGCGGGCGCGCCGCCATCTGCCGCTGTTCCCGTGCAGCCGGAACCCGTCGCCCCCACGCAACAGCCCGCGGCGCGCAAGCCCACGGCAGATACGCGGGCCAAACCGGTTTCACCTAAAAAAGCGGCACTTGCCCCTGCCGACACAAAAGAGCGCGTTACACCGCCGGCAGTGCCTGAAAAACGCACATCCGCCACATCGCCCGCCTCCACGCCCATCTTCACGGCGGCGCAGGCTTCCCCCGGCGGCAACACCGCAGACGCTTCAGCCTCCCCCGCTGTTGACGCCGCGGCAGCGGCAGGCGCTGACAAGGTGTACTCTCCCCGTCAGCTTGACCAGGCACCCGCCGTGACCAAAGGAGTCAAGCCGGAGTACCCGCCTTCCGCCCGCAGCCGCAAGGTGGAGGGGCGCGTTATCGTGCGCATGGTGGTGGAGACCAGCGGGCAGCCCGGACAATGCAGCATCCACAGCGCCACCCCCCAGGGATATTTTGAAGAAGCCGCCCTGGACGCCGCCCGCCGCATGCGGTTCCGCCCCGGAACCAAAGCCGGTAAAACCGTCCGCACACTGGTGCTGCTGCCCTTTGATTTCAATCTCCGCTAAAAAACTTTCAGGCGTTGACTGCAAACAGGCTTTCTGACCGGGATTTGCGCAGCCCCTCGTATTTTCCGGCGCATAGGCAACAACGTGCCGCTTCGCAAAAAATGCCGCGTCCACACTTCCGGGACAACATCGGTATTGGCCCGCAAACACAGAAAGCAACGAGTTACCGGCTTTCTGCCGCAGTTCGCGTGGCCCGTCCCCGCACAAAAACAGGCTCCGCCGCATTTGCAAAGGCCCGTTACCGCATGTTATCCTGAACGCAATAACTTCAGGGGGTATCACATGGCTGTAGTGCTGGGCACAGCCGGACATATCGACCACGGCAAAACCTCTCTGGTGCGCGCTCTCACGGGCATCAACTGCGACCGGCTGGAAGAGGAAAAACGCCGTGGCATCACCATTGAACTGGGCTTCGCCTGGGTGGACATGCCCGGCGGCGAACGCCTGGGTATTGTGGACGTGCCGGGCCACGAGCGGTTCGTAAAAAATATGGTTGCCGGAGCTGCCGGGGTGGATTTTGTCATGCTGGTCATCGCGGCGGACGAAGGCGTCATGCCCCAGACCCGCGAGCACCTTGAAATATGCTCGCTGCTCGGCATCCGGAACGGCTTTGTGGCTCTGACCAAAACAGACATGGTGGATGCCGACTGGCTGGAAATGGTTACCGAGGATGTGCGCGGTTTTCTGGCCGGAACCTTTCTTGAAGGTGCGCCGGTCTTTCCTGTCTCATCGGCCACAGGTGAAGGGGTAGACGCCCTGCGCACCCATATTTTTCAACTGGCTGCCGACCTTCCTGCCCGGCGGCGTGTTGATATCTTCCGCCAGCCTGTAGACCGCGTATTCAGCATGAAAGGCTACGGCACGGTCATCACGGGTACGGTCATTTCAGGCAGCGTCAAGGTCGGCGATGACCTGCGCTTCATGCCGCCCGGTACTCCCACCAGGGCGCGCGGTCTGCAGCGCCACGGCAAAAGCGTTGACGCTGTGCCGGCCGGACAGCGCTGCGCCACCAATGTTCAGGGGCTGGAGGTGGGCGATATCGAGCGCGGCCAGGTGCTGGCCCATCCCGATGAGCTTTTTCCGGCCCGGCGCTGGCTCATGCGCCTTACCTGCCTTTCCTCCTCCCCGCGCGCCCTGCGCCAGCGGGTGGAGATACATTTTCACCACGGCACAAAAGAATGTGCGGCCCGCGTGGTCTTTTGGGACAGGGACAAACTGGCCCCCGGCGAAACCGCCCTGGCGGAAATCCGCTTCAAGGACGAAATGGTGGGCGTTTTCGGCGACCATTGCGTGCTACGCGCCTATTCCCCCCTGCGGACTGTGGCGGGCGGCCTGCTTTTAAGCCCCCTGCCGCCCGACCTGCGCCGCAAGGACCCGGACCTGCAAAACAAGCTGGCCCTGCTGGAAAAACTGCCTGCTCTGGACAGAGAAGCCGAATCCGCCCCTGCCGGCAAGGCCGGGGCAAAGGCACGAGATGAAGCCCGTACCGCCTTTATCGAAACCGTGCTGGCCCTGCGTGGGGCCGAAGGCGCTGATGAGGCGCGCCTGCGTGTGCTCACGGGCTTTCCGCGGGCAGCGCTCGAATCGGGCCTGCAACTGCTTTCCACACGCGGCGCGGCCCTTTGCTGGGACAAGGAAGGACGCCTCTGGATAGGCAGGCAGGCATTTGAAAACCTGCAACAGTCCTGCCTTGAGCGCGGGGCGGAGCTGCACCGCAAAGATCCCCTCAAGCCAGGCTTCACCCGAGGGGCGCTGTGCTCTGGCTGGAGCAAAAACCTGCCGCAACGCCTTATCCAGCGCGTGCTGGACACGGCACTCAAGCAGGGGCATCTTGCCCTTGAAGGCGAAGGCCTGCGGCTGGCCGGGCACAAGGTCAGCCTTGCGGCGGATCAGGCCGGTCTGCGCCAGAAGCTGCTGGACGCCCACGCCGAAGCGGGCCTTGCCCCGCCCAACGCCAAGGACGTGCTGGAAGAACTGGGCGTCAGCGCCAAGGAGGCCGCCCCCGTGCTGCGCCTTCTCTGCGAAGAAGGCGCGCTGGTCAAGATCAAGGACGGTCTTTACTATCACGGCCCGGCCCTGAACGACATCATGGAGCGCGTGCGCCGCTGGTTTGAGAGCAACAACAATCTGGACGTGGGCGGCCTTAAAGAAATACTGGGGCTTTCGCGCAAGTACCTCATTGCCCTTCTGGAATATATGGACAATGAGCGCATTACCGTGCGCGTGGGTGACCAGCGCCGCTACCGGGGGCGCTGAGCGCAGGGCGGCCGCAGCGCGGGAACAACCACGCCCTGGCCGTATCCCGGCGCAGGGCAGACCCCGGTTGCTACTGACACGGCACCCGCGCAAAACATTGCGCAAATCCTGTGTAATGCCGCGCGCGAACCCCGTGCGGGGGCTGCCCGGCTACAGGTTTGCAGCGGCAAAGCAGCCCGGCGATTGCGTACGCGGCGTTATCGTGCCTGGTATTATCGCTCGGTAGTATAGTGTCTGGCAGGGTCCTGCCCTGGCACGATCCTGCATGGCGCGCCCCTGTCCGGCACTGCTGCAAGACCTGCCGCAGACCACCCGAAGACCGCGCAAAAATATGGGCAATGCCCCCTGTTTTTATTGCGGTGCATACATAGTATACGTTAATAATGCTCATTTGCTCATAATACTCACAAGTAAGGAGCGCAGAAATGCCCGAAAAAATTCTGGTAGTGGGCGGTGTAGCCCTTGGTCCCAAGGCCGCGGCCCGTTGCAAACGTCTCATGCCCGATGCGGAAATCACCCTGGTGGATGAAAACGTTTTCATTTCTTACGGCGGCTGCGGCATACCCTACTACGTCTCCGGCGAAATCCAGAATCTGGACGACCTGCGTTCCACGCCCTACCACACGGTGCGCGATGCCGATTTTTTCCGTGACATGAAGGGCATCACTGTCCGCACCCAGACCCGCGCCACGGCCATTGACCGGGCGACCAAAACCCTTGCCGTCAAAAACGTGGTTACCGGGCAGGAAGAAAAACTGCCCTATGACAAACTGGTACTCGCCACGGGCGCTACCCCGCGCGTACCGCCCGTCGAAGGCAAGGATCTTGAAAACGTTCTTTCCCTTACCCGGCTGGAAGCCGCCGGAGCCATCCGCACGGCCTGCCAGGAAGGCAAGATCACCGAGGCCGTCATTGTGGGTGGCGGCTTCATCGGCCTTGAGGCCGCCGTGGCCCTGGCCGACATGTGGGGCGTCAAGTGCAGCGTGGTGGAAATGGTGGACCAGATACTGCCCGGCGTGCTTTCACACTCCGTGGCCCGCATGGCCGCTCACGACTGCGTGACCCATAACGTGGATGTCTACGCCGGAGAAAAAGTCCTGCGGCTTGAAGGCAAGGACGGCAAGGTCTGCAAGGTCATCACCGACAAGCGCGAACTGGACGCCCAACTGGTGGTCTTTGCGGCGGGCTTCATTCCCAACGGGCAGCTTGCCAGGGATGCCGGGCTTGACGTGGCCCCCTTCGGCGCCATTGTGGTGGACCGGCACATGCGCACTTCTGACCCTGCCATCTATGCGGGCGGCGACTGCGTTGCCATCAAGAACATCATTACCGGCAAGCTGGGCTACCTGCCGCTGGGCAGCATGGCCAACCGCCAGGGGCGCGTTATCGGCACCAACCTTGCGGGCGGCGACGCCGCATTCCCCGGTTATGTCGGTTCCTGGGCCGTCAAACTATTTGACCTTTCCTTCTGCGGCGTGGGCCTCACCGTTGAGCGCGCCCGCGCAGAGGGTTTTGACGCCTTCAGCGTAAGTGTGGAGCAGTTTGACCACGCCCATTTTTACCCCGAAAAGGCCATGATGACGCTGGAACTTGTGGTGGACAAAGCCACAAGCCGCGTGCTCGGCATGCAGGGGGCCTGCGCCGACGGCGATTCCCTCAAGGCCCGCGTGGATGCCGTGGCCGCCGCATTGCAGTATTCGCAACCCACGGTGGAAGACATCTCCAACCTTGAGGTAGCTTACGCCCCGCCCTTTGCCTCGGCTATGGATGTGGTCAACGTGGTGGGCAACGTGGCCGACAACGTGCTGGCCGGGCGCTTTACCCCGGTGACCGCCGACCAGTTTATGGACATGTGGAAAAACCGCGAAAAAAATAACATGTTCTTCATTGATGCGCGCCCCGCTGCCGCCGGACGCGCCGTGCAGGAAAAGCACCCGGACTGGCACGCCATACCGCTTGAAGAGGTGGCTGCCCGCATCAACGAAGTTCCCAAAGACCGCCCCGTTGCCATTATCTGCAATACGGGCCTGCGCGCATATGACGGCCTGCTTGTGCTGGCCCGCCACGGCATCACCGATGTGGTCAATTCCACCGGGGGCATGCAGGCGGCCATCAAGATGGGCCTGTCTGTCTAGGGCAATTGCAAAATGAACTTGCCCTGACGCCTGTGCACACCGGCATTCGCCGTGAAGGCGCAAGCGCAATCTGTTTGCGCGGTAAAGCGATGTAACGGGCGTACCGTAAATTTTGAGAATACCTATTCTCAAAATCGAAATGCTCTAAAAGACAGATACGTAAAAACCGCCGCCGGTTAACCCGGCGGCGGTTTTCTTGTGCTTTCACAATGCAGGGCGGGTCAGCCCCCCTGCGTCTATTCCTGCGTAAAGCGGTGCAGGCGAACGGCCAGCGGCTGCATGCTGCTTCTGTTCATGGCTGCGACCACAAAGGCATAGTCCCTGGCCTGTCCGGCAGGCGGGCAGGGGCCGCGATAGTGGCGGGTCAAGCCGCCTTCGGGTATAATGCCCGAACTGTCATTATCCCACATGCCGCCGCCAAGGAAAAGCTCCTGGGCGTCGCCGGTGTATTCTACCAGGCGCACGTCAAAGTAATCCGTACCGTTGGGAGCCTGGAGCACCGTTATTTCTGGCGAAATGCGCGAGCAGCGATGCACGTCGCGCAGGTTTACCGTAAGGACCATACCGCTGGGCGCGGCTTCCGGCTCCTTGGTGGAGCAGGCGGGCAACAGCATGGCCGCGCACAGCGCGGGCATCAGGACGCGCACGGCTTTGCCGAGAATATCAAAACGCATCAGAGCCTCCAAATGACAATTGCTTTATGCGGCTTTTGGAAGCATAACCAATACTCATGGCGAATACAACAACCACTGGGAGTCGATTTATGTCTATTCTTGCCGACAGTGTTACCGGTTACCTCGAACACGCATCGTGGATACGCCGCATGTTTGAAGCCGGAGGACATCTCAAGGCGCGTTACGGCGCGGACAAGGTATATGATTTCAGCCTGGGCAACCCCGACCTGCCCGCCCCGCCCGCTGTGGCCGAAGGTTTGCGCGCCTTTGCCGCGCACGCTCACGAGCCGTTTGCTTTCGGCTACATGCCCAACGGTGGTTTTGCCTGGGCGCGGGAAAAGCTGGCTGACTACCTGAGCCGCGAGCAGGGCGTGACCCTGACGGCTGAAGACGTGATCCTGGGCTGCGGCGCGGCTGGCGTGCTCAACGCCTTTTTGCGCGCCGTGCTCAATCCCGGCGAAGAAATGCTGGCCTTTGCTCCCTATTTTGTGGAGTACGGCTTTTACGTGTCCAACCACGGCGGCGTGTTCAAGGCCGTGCAAAGCAAAAAAGACACCTTTGCGCCTGATCTGGACGCGCTGGAAGCCGCCATTACCGAAAAGACCCGCGTGGTACTCATCAACTCGCCCCACAACCCCACAGGTGTGGTTTACAAACGCAAGGAAATCTCGGCCATTGCCGACCTGCTGCTCAACAAGAGCCAGGAATACGGCAAGCCGATATGGCTGGTGGCTGACGAGCCCTACCGCTTTCTGGCCTATGACGGCGTGGAAGTACCCTCGGTGCTGCCCCTCTATCCTTACGCCATTGCCATCAGCTCTTTTTCAAAAAGCCTTTCCCTGCCGGGCGAACGCCTGGGCTATGCCGCTGTTTCGCCCAAGCTGCCCGCAGAAGAGAAAAAACTGCTCATGGCCGCCCTTACCCTCACCACACGCATTCTGGGCTTTGTCAATCCGCCCGTGGTGGGCCAGCACATCATGGCCGCTGCCCTGGGCAGCCAGGTGGACCTTGAGGTCTACGCGGCCCGCCGCAAGGCCATGGCCGAGGTGCTTGAGCAGGCTGGCTACGAATTTCAGATGCCTTCGGGGGCCTTTTACTTCTTCCCCAAGGCTCCCGGCGGCGATGACGTGGCCTTTGTAAACGCCCTGCTTGAAGAGCGCGTGCTGGCAGTACCCGGCACCGGCTTCGGCTGCCCGGGGCATTTCCGCCTGGCCTTCTGCGTGGACGAAAGCGTTATCCGCAATTCGGCCGAAGGTTTCGCCAAGGCCCGCGCCACAGTTAAATAGTATTTGAACTGCAAAACGCCTGCTCCGGCAGATAGTGCCGCGCCCTTGCCCAACGGGCGCGGCACTATCTGCCCGCTCCGCATGCCAGCCCGGCGCGCGCCATACGCCCGGCAATGCGTAACAGGCCACGCGCACTAAAAAACCACTGAAAAACGCCGTATCAGACGCACCCCGGACCGGACCTGGCAACCGAATCAATGGAGCCTTTATGCCAAACAGAATGCAAAACAGCGTATCGCGCCGTTTTCTCTGCGCCTTTGCCCTGCTCGCCCTTGTCATGCTTGCGGCATTGCCCGCGGCCGCCCGGGATATAAGCGTGCAGGACGCGGCTGATCTGCTGCAGAATCCGCCGCAGGGCCTGATTATTGTAGACGTGCGCACACCCGCCGAATTCCGCGAGGGGCATCTGCCCGGCGCGGTAAACATCGATTACTTTGGCGGGCCGTTTGAAGCGCAGATTGCCAACCTGCCCAAGGATGCCCCGGTGCTGCTTTACTGCCGCACCGGCAACCGTTCCGCCGGAGCCTACAAAAGCATGCAAAAGGCGGGGATCGGGAATATTCTGCACATGAACGAGGGCATCAGCATCTGGCAACAGCGCGGACTGCCAGTAGAAAAATAGTTCCACCAATCTGGCACGCTCTCTGCATCATTGGGGCGGGGAGGAATGTTTTTCCTCCACCGCCCCTATTTTTATGGAGGCCAGCGTGAACTCGTCACTTTATATAGGCGCTACGGGCATGAAGGGCTTGGCGGAGGGCATGAATGTCACCACCAACAACCTCGCCAACGTCAGCACCATCGGATACAAGCAGCAGGGCATTCTCTTTTCCGATATTTTTTACGCCGAACAGGGCGGTATGGGAAACTGGTGGAATGCGCAGGATAACTCGCGCGTGGCGCTCGGCCAGGTGGGTATGGGCCTTCAGGTGGAGTCTGTACGCACGCTTTTCGGCCAGGGTGCGCTTGAATCCAGCAATACGGTCACAGATATGGCCATCAGCGGCAAAGGCTTTTTCCAGGTAACGGACGGCGTGGATCTTTACTATACCCGCGCCGGAGATTTCCGCCCTGACCGGGAAGGCGTTTTGCGCACGCCCTCGGGCCTGGCCCTCAACGGCTACAAGTATAATGCCGACGGAACCAAGGGCGGATTGCAGCAGATCACCATAGACAAGTTTGCCACCATGCCCTCAAAGAGCACCACGGCTGTGGATATGCGCTTCAACCTGGGCCTGGAAACGCCGAGCAGCACCGATGCGGCCAACCCCTATTTCAGCCTGCTGAACACCTACGACGCCAACGCCTCGCCGCCCCTTTCCAACCTGGCCTACGGCTATGCCCAGAACATCACCCTGTACGGTGAAAACGGCAGCCAGCAACAGGCGACCATATACTTTGATGCCGCCCCCAGCGACCGCCCCGGCAGCGTGGTGCAATACCTCATATCCACAGGCAGTACGCCCAGGGATGAAAACGGGATTGCCCCCGGCACTGGCGCTCTGATGACCGGAACCCTTACTTTTGACGCCAAGGGGCAACTGACCGACATGACGGCCTTCACCCCGTCTGCCGAGGGCAGCAAAGACCTGGCGGACTGGGTTCCCTCTGCCCTGTCGGACGGCGGCCTGCCGCAAATGACGGTCAACGGCGCAGCCACAACGGTGAACCTTGGCATCAGCGCCGCCGGGGGCTGGCAAAATGCACCGGCCAATGCGGCTGCCGTAGGCGCCAGCCAGAACGCCCTGGGCGGCATGGGGCAGGACGCCACCGTAGCGGTTGACGCCACAACCAACTATAAAGGAACCTCGCCTGTCACGCGGCGCAACAACCAGAACGGCTATCCCGAAGGTTTTTTGAGCAATATCAGTATTTCTGCCAACGGAAACGTGGTGGGGCTCTTTTCCAACAACCAGAGCATGGACCTGTGGCAAATTCCCGTATGCCGCTTTACAAGCGAAGACGGCCTGCGGCGTGAAGGCCACAATATGTTCGGCGCCACCCCCGATGCCGGGCAGATGGACATGGGCGAGGCCGGAACCGAAAACTACGGCACCATACGCGCCTACAACATTGAAAATTCCAATGTGGACGTAGCCACGGAAATGGCCAACATGATCATTACCCAGCGCGGCTTCCAGTCCAACAGCAAGGTGGTCACCACTGCCGACCAGATGCTGCAAAAGGCTGTGGAGCTGAAGCGCTAGGCCGCGCCGCCGAATCAAGGCGGCTGCGGGCAGGCAGATTGTGTCGCCGTGCGCTGAAAAACAGGATATTCCGTTAGCTGGACCCAAAAGGGGCGCGCTGCCATACCACGGCAGCGCGCCCCTTTCCGTATGCCGGGCGTGTCCTACGCAGAAGCCAGCTTAAAAAATTTCTCGGGCTGCAAAATAACCACCGCATCGCCCTCAAAGGGGCCAAAAAGCCCTTCCTCTTCCTGCTGTTTCAGCACCTTGTACAAAGAAACCCGGTGTACCCCAAGCAGGCTTGCCATTTCCTGCCGCGAGATACCCAGGTTCGCCGTAAGGGGATGACTGTCCGGCTCAAGATGCTGCGCCATAAATTTGCAGACCCGCACGAGCAGATTGTCCACGTACAGGGAAGAAGCCTGGTTGGACAGTATCCGCAGCTTGCGCGACATGGAGTGCAGCAGGTTGGACACAAGATCGGGCCGCTCCCGGCTGATCACGGCAAAGCTCTCTTTTGAAAAGCCGTAAACCACGCAACCCGTGGCACACGTGAAAAAACTCTCCAAAGGCATGGGGTCCAGAAAGGGCGTTTCGCCGAAAATACAGCCTTCATGAATGTACCAGAGAATTTTTTCCATACCTTCAAGGCTTTGATGTGTCATCCTGACGGAGCCTTTTTCCAAGAAAAGAAGATGATTGCGAAACTGCACCTCATGCCCCTTGGGCCAGGCAAAACGCCTGGCAAGATACAGCACCGACCGCCAGGGGGCGTTCATACCCTTCATCTCCTTAAAGGCCCAATTGCGATTGCCTCTGACACCTTCAGCAACCATTCGTTTTACCATGAAATCACCCCCAGAAAACAGCGGCCGTCATGCGGCGCGCGCCATGTCGGAAATTTATTGTGAAAAATGTTGCATACGGAACACGTCTCTCAGCCACCCTGCCGCTACCCTGATTCTGCAACACACAAAAATTTTATCCACATGGAGAAAAGGCGAACTGCCATTTCGCCTTTTGAAACATCAAGGAGGATACATCATGGGTCATCCGACAATTTACCCCACAGGAGTCACCCTGTTCAAGCCCGAAAAATGCTGGGGAGGATTCACCATTTTTCAGGCTCAGGAAGTCGGTGCTGTTCTTATGGACATGAATGGCCGCGAGGTCAACGTCTGGAAAGGTGTTCACGGCATGCCCAACAAGATGCTTCCAGGCGGCTATCTTGTTACCAGCCGTGGCCGCCGCAGTGGCAAGTACAGTGTGCAGGACGGCCTTGACATTGTCCAGACCGACTGGGACGGCAATATTGTCTGGAAATTCGACCGCAATGAATTTATTGAAGATCCCGGCACTGAAGGGCGCTGGATGGCGCGCTATCATCACGATTTCCAGCGCGAAGGCAATCCTGTGGGGTATTTCACACCCGGCATGGAGCCCAAGGCGCTGGAAGGCAACACCCTGGTGCTCTGCCACCGCAACGTCCGCAATACCGCCATCAGCGACAAGCTTTTGCTGGACGACCTTATCCTTGAGGTCGACTGGAACGGCGAAATCCTCTGGGAGTGGTGCTGCAACGAGCATTTTGAAGAAATGGGCTTCAGGGAAGGCCCCAAAAACACCCTTTCGCGCAATCCCAACTACCGGCCCACGCAGCCCGAAGGTATGGGCGACTGGATACATATCAACTCAATGTCCGCCCTCGGCCCCAACAAATGGTACGATGCGGGCGACGAGCGCTTTCACCCCGACAACATCATTGTGGACGGGCGCGAGGCCAACATCATCTTCATCATCAGCAAAAAGACCGGCAAGATTACCTGGAAAATCGGGCCGGACTACGACAGCTCGCCGGAACTCAGGGCCATCGGCTGGATCATCGGCCAGCACCATGCCCACATGATCCCCCGCGGACTGCCCGGCGAAGGCAACATCCTCATTTTCGACAACGGCGGTTGGGGCGGCTACGACGTGCCCAACCCCGGTGCTCCCACCGGCGTCAAGGCCGCCCTGCGCGACCATTCGCGTGTGCTGGAAATAGACCCCGTGAGCCTCAGGATTGTCTGGCAGTACACGCCCAAGGAAGCGGGCTTTCTTGAACCGATGGACAGCAACCGCTTCTACAGCCCCTTTATCAGCGGCATGCAGCGTCTGCCCAACGGCAATACCCTCATCACGGAGGGTTCGGACGGCCGCGTTTTTGAAGTTACCCCCGATCATGAAATCGTGTGGGAATTTATCTCGCCGTATTGGGGCAAGCATGTGCCTATGAACATGACCTACCGCGCCTACCGCGTACCCTATGAATGGGTTCCCCAGGTGGAAAAACCCGTGGAAAGCGCCATTGCGCCCCTGGACGTGGCTACCTTCCGCGTACCCGGCGCAGCAGCGGCCGGAGACCGCGACAAGGAGGTCACCGTGGAAGGCTGCCAGCCCTATGAGGGCAGCAATGCCCTGTGTGTGGCCTCGGTAGAAGACCCCTCCGGCAACTGACCCTCCCTCCACATCCCGCCCCGGTTTGCCGGCCGGGGCGGGGCAAAGTCCGGACACCTCACGAGGACGCCATGCTTGTTAAAACTTCCGACCTTACACCGGCCATGCTGGCAAAATGGGCATTCAGTCTCATACTGCCGCTTGCCGTCTACCTCGTCATGCCCCGCAGCGAAGCCTTTACCGACACCATGGCGGCATTTCTGGCCGTCACCCTGTGGGCCGTCATCGCCTGGGCCGTGGACAGCATGAACGAAGTGGCCGTGGGCATTGTTCTGCCCATACTGTACACCCTTTTTTGCGGCGTAAGCCAGAAGGTCGTTTTCGGCCCGTGGCTTTCCGAAGTGCCTATTATTGTCATAGGCGGGTTCACACTCGGCAAGATCATTCAGGAAACAGGCCTCGGCAAGCGCATTGCCCTCACCTGCGTCAAGCTGACAGGCGGCAGCTTTGCCGGAGCCCTGGCAGGCATGACACTGGCGGCAGCCATCATTTCGCCGCTGGTTCCTTCCATCATGGGCAAGGCAGCCATCATCTGCGCGGTGGCCCTTTCCCTCTGCGATGCGCTGGATTTCAAGCCAAAAAGCCGCGAAGCCACTGCGGTGGTGCTGGCTGCCTGCCTGGCTGTCGGCTCCACAAAGCTTGCCTACCTCACGGGCGCGGGGGACCTTGTCATGGGCATGGGCATTGTGGACAAGGTGATGGGAACCCAGACCACCTGGATGGAGTACGCGAAATTCAACTTTATCCCGGCCATGCTGTACACGCTCATGTCTCTGGGCCTGGTGCTGCTCGTGCTGCGCACCAGCGTCGACAAAGAAAGCCTCTGCCGGGCCGTGCGTGAAAAGCATGCGGAACTTGGCGCAATGAGCGATGAGCAGCGCCGTGCCCTGGTGCTGCTGTGCGGCACGCTGGTGCTGCTTTCCACCGACACCCTGCACCATCTGAGCGCCGGAACCGTGCTTGTGCTCGTGACGGCCATATCCTTTTTGCCCGGCGTAAGCCTCATGAATGGCAAGCGCATAAGCGCCATCAACTTTGCGCCGCTCTTTTTCATCATGGGCTGCATGGCCATCGGCAGCACCGGGGGCTTCCTCAAGGTCACCCAATGGCTGGCGGGCCTTGTTCTGCCCCTGTT
>NZ_JAHZAA010000018.1 GCF_019424165.1 Desulfovibrio sp.
GGTTTCGTAAACCAGTTCAAAAAAGACCGTAGGCTCGTTGTAGGTAAAAGCCATGCTGCGGGCGCGGTTTTCCTGAGCCAGCAGAATCAGGTCTTCGGGCGTGGCACGCCTGCCGGGAACGACTCCGCTGGCGGGTATGTGCGCAATACCGCTGTTTTGGCAAAACTTGCAGGAAAAGTTGCAGCCTACGCTGCCTATGGAAAAAGTCCGGCTGCCCGGAAGAAAGTGGTAGAGCGGTTTTTTTTCCACCGGGTCCAGATTCACGGCGGTAACCACATCGCGTACCACCGAGACAAGTTCACCATTGATATTGGCCCGCACGCCGCACAGGCCCTTGGCCCCTTTTTTGAGGCGGCAGCCGTGCGCGCACAGGCGGCATAGCACGCTGCCCTGATCCTGGCCTGCGAGAGGCTGCCAGAGTTGTGTCTGCATGTCAGCGTTCCTCCGTGCCGGAACCGGGTGGGTATATGCTGCTGAATGGCATGGAACGGGGCGTGTCGCCTTGTTCCGGCGCGGGTTGTACGCTGTTTTGCCGTGGTGCCGCCGGGGGAAAATCTGCGGGCGGCCCAAAGGATTGCGGCGTGCCTGCTGCGTCCGGCGGCGTGCCTTCCTGCCGCCAGTCCTGCTCGTCGGCAAGAGCGTCAGCCTGTTCGTTGGCCTGCTGATTGAGGGTGGGGGGAGCATATTGCGGCGGAGAGTTCTGAGGGGGCAGCCCGTCGTTGCCCTGTCTGTAGCCCCGGTCATATCCCTGTTCGTAGCCTCGATTGTAGCCTTGCCCGAAACCCTGATCATAACCCCGGTCATACCCCTGATTGCCGTAATTGCCGCTCGGCTGAGCCGCGCCGCCAGGCCAGGTTGGGCTGCCGGGTTGCGGGTTGCTGTTGAAATAGGGGTCCTGCTGCCAGTTGTAGCCGGGGCCGCCTGTCTGGGGGCCGGGCCGCTGGTGCGGATATGCGGGGCGCCCGCCGCCCGGACCGGGCCGGTGTTCCGGGCGTTGGCCGCCATAATGCGGCCCCGTATTCGGCCCCGGGTATGCGCCCGGATGCTGTCCCGGATGTGAGCCGGGACGGGGCTTGCCGGGTGAGGGCTTGCCCGGACCAGGCATACCCGGGTACGGGCCACCGGGCAGAGGGATACCCGGCGTAACGCCGCCCCATTGTCCGCCCGTTCCGTAGCTGCCGTCAGGGGATACCCACGGGGTTACGTAGATGGAGCCGTTCCACTGTTCGGGCTGCGGTGGTGGCGGTGGCGGCGTTACCGAAGTAATGATGTCTCCGTTGCTGTCGCGCCATGTATGGGTATGGCCCCGGCGTTCCAGACCTTCCGCTTCAAGATCCCGCGTACCCCATACCTGCGCGCCGCCCTGCTGGCCGGGCGGGGGGATGTACTTTTCCTGTCCGGCCGCCAGGGGCGCGCCCGGTCGTAAGGCCCACAGGCAGCAAGATGCGCACAGCAGGCATATGGCAGCGATATTTTTCATGGTTGTCCTCACTTGGAGCACATCTATGGAAAGGGACCTCCGGCGCGGCCTTGCTGCTGGCAGAAGGCGACCGCACGGTTGCCCAGCGAGTGCTTCCGGAACAGATACTAGCAAAATTTATGCCTTATGCCACGCCGGTAAAACCTGGCATCCGGCGGAAGGGCGGCGGCTTTTCACGGTGCGCATGCCGGTATTCCCGCTGCCTGAATCTGGAATGGCGCGGTGCAGGCGGTATTTTGGCGCTAGCCACGTTGCCAGTCTAGCAATGCCGGGCCTGACGGTCCATAAAGAAGCTGGAACTGGCGGGATTTTTTGCCGGAGGTCGCTCGTCTGAACTGATGAAGCCCGGTGAGACAGCTTTTTTCAGGAGGTACATTTTTTTATGTGGAGAGGGCCGTACTGGCAGAAAAGCTGTGCTACAGCGCCGCGTTGGGCCTGAAGACGGGCAAGAATATCCGGCAACGGCAGGGGCGCGGCACAGGTTGGCAGGCGTGAGGTACTGCTGCGATCATGCAAAAAAGTCGCTTGGGCTTTACGGCAAAATCTGCTAAAGAACCGCAATCCAAAGGAGGCTACGGATGTCCAGCGATCGCGCGAAGGCCTATACTCAGGCAGGCGTTGACATTGAGGCGGGAAACACCCTTGTGTCGCGCATCAAATCTATGGTGCAGAGCACCCAGACCCGGGGCGTCATTTCAGACATAGGCGGCTTTGGCGGCCTTTTCCGTCCCGATCTCAGCGGCATGAGCGAGCCTGTGCTGGTTTCTTCCACCGATGGTGTGGGCACCAAGCTCAAGCTGGCTTTCGCCTTTGACAAACACGATACCGTGGGCATCGACCTGGTGGCCATGAGCGTGAACGATATTCTTGTTCAGGGAGCCACCCCCCTGTTCTTTCTTGACTATTTTGCCACTGGCAAGCTGGACGTGGACACGGCGCAGACCGTCATCGGCGGCGTGGCCGAAGGCTGCCGCCAGTCCGACTGCGCCCTGCTGGGCGGCGAAACAGCGGAAATGCCCGACATGTACGCCCCCGGCGAGTATGATCTGGCCGGTTTTTGCGTAGGCATTGTGGACAACGCCAAGCTTATTGACGGCTCAAGCATTCAGGTGGGCGACCACATAGTGGGTATTGCCTCTTCGGGCCTGCATTCCAACGGCTATTCCCTGGCCCGCAAGGTGCTGGAAAAGAGCGGCCTTGCCCCCGATGATGCCTTTCCCGGCGCGGACGGCGCCACCGTGCGCGATGTTATGCTTGCGCCCACCATTATTTATGTGGATGCCGTACGCTCCCTCTTGCGCGACCTTAACGTGAAGGGCATGGCCCACATCACGGGCGGCGGCTTTTATGACAATATCCCCCGCGTTCTGCCTGCGCAGGTGGAGGCCCGCATCAACTTCGGCAGTTGGCAGATGGCTCCGGTTTTCAAATGGCTCAAGGAAACGGGTGACCTTTCCTGGCCTGAAATCCTGCAGATATTCAACGGCGGCATAGGCTATGTGCTGGTGCTCCCCCCTGACCAGAGCGAAGAAGCCATCAGCCGTATTCAGGCGTTCAACCTGCGCGCCTGGCATATCGGTGATGTGGCCCGCCGCGGCAAGAATGACGCGGGCGGCGAAAATGAACAGGTTATTGTAAACTTCTGATTTTCGGCGCATCAGTTTTCAGCCGCCCCGGGCGGCCAAAGCCCGTCTGCGCCGGTTTCGCGGGCGGGCTGTTTTTATGTCGTATGGCCGGGACATGCCGATGGACGAAAATCTTGCGTCCCGTGTTCCTTTGCGTGTGCGGTGCTACTCTGGCGTCTGCCGCCGGACTGGGGGAAACATGAACAGTACCTTGGGCTGCCTTGGCAATGCTCTGTGGTTCATACTCGGCGGCTTTGTCATGGGCCTTGTGTGGTGGATGTTCGGCGTGCTCTGTTTTATTTCCATCATCGGCATTCCCTGGGGCCGTGCCTGCTTTGTCATGGGCAACTTCACCTTCTTCCCTTTCGGCAAAATGCCCGTTTCGCGCGAGGTGCTCACCGGGCAGCCCGATGTGGGAACCGGCGTGCTGGGTACGGTGGGCAACATCCTGTGGCTCATCTTTGCGGGCATATGGATAGCCCTCGGGCATCTGGTGTCTGCAGCGGCTTGCGCCGTGACCATTATCGGCATTCCCTTTGCATGGCAGCACGTCAAGCTGGCGGCCCTGGCCCTTTGCCCCATAGGCAAGACCGTTGTACCCGCTGCGGTGGCCCAGGCTGCGGAAGAAGCCGCCACCCTGCACGGTTACCAAAAGCAGAAATAGCGCCGGGCTGCGACAGAGCACAGCAGGGGCAGGAGTAGAATCATGACGGAAAAAACGGCGTTGCGCCGGGCCATTTTTCTTGACCGCGACGGAACCCTGAACAGGGATACGGGCTATGTGCATCGCAAGGAAGACTGGCAATGGCTGCCCGGCGTACCCGAGGCGCTCAAGCGTCTGCGCGCCGTGGGCTATGTGCTGGTGGTGGTGAGCAATCAGTCGGGCATTGCGCGGGGCATGTTTGACCATGACGCCCTGAAGCGCCTGGAAGAATGGATCAATGCCGACCTGGCGGCCAAAAATGCCGCCATTGATGCATGGTACTATTGCCCGCACCTGCCTGAAATTACCGGCCCATGCCAGTGCCGCAAGCCGGAGCCCGGGCTTATTCTTCAGGCTGCCCGTGACCTGAACCTGGACCTTGCCAGTTCGTGGATGATCGGCGATCGCGTGCGCGACGTGCGTGCCGGCCTGGCGGCGGGCTGCCGCAGTATTCTGCTGCATCCTGAAAGCGGCGGGTATGAAAATGACGAGGACGT
Organism: Desulfovibrio sp.; assembly: GCF_019424165.1. Lineage (GTDB taxonomy): Bacteria > Desulfobacterota > Desulfovibrionia > Desulfovibrionales > Desulfovibrionaceae > Desulfovibrio. The sequence goes on from NZ_JAHZAA010000018.1 coordinate 4,306, forward strand.
GCCGGACGGTGTGTCCGTAGCGCCGCATCTGCCTGCGGCGGGGGTGCACATTCTGGCTCCGCGCATGCGTGAGCTGCGCGCAGCCCGTCTGCTGGAAAAAATGAAGGAATGAGTCGGCAAGGCTGGCCTGCCTTGTGGCAAGCCGGTGGGGCGAAATGCCAAGGCCCGCCACGGCAGGCGCTGCCGGATGGCAGCCTGCCCGGTCGGCTGGGTATGGTGTGCGGTACTGTTTTCTGACGGTTGCCGGGCGGGCGGCAAAGCCGCCGGGGCGCAGGGGCTGTTCATGCCCGGCCCGTCTGTGCCAGCCCCGTCTGTGCCAGCCCCGTTTGTGCCAGTGTCGGCTGCGCAGGTTGCCGTGCTTTTGTGATCAGGTGTACTGTGGCTCGTTTTCTTTGATAATCTGAAATGATTTCATGGCCTTGATTGTTCCTGCGATACCCTGGTACTTGCATACGCCCGCCACGGTGCAGTCGAGCATATCTTCCTCATCCTTATCCAGCACCAGAACATCGCCCACCTGCATGCGCAGAAGCTGATTGCCCGTAATAGTGGTCTTGCCGAAGCACACCTTGAGCTCAACCGGTGTTTCCATGAGGCGTTCTTTAAGGCGCGCCACCCAGGCATGGTCCACCTCAAGCCGCTCAGTCTGAAAGCTGGCGTGCAGTTTGGAACGGATGGGTTCAATGGTGGCGTAGGGCAGGCAGATGATCATGGAGCCGAGGGCCGTGTCCAGTTCTACCTCAAAAGTGATGACCACCACCACATCGCTGGGCGGTACAATGGCCGCGAACTGCGGATTGATTTCGCTGCGTACCAGCTCCAGTTTGACATCGTGCACGGGCCGCCAGGATTCTTCCATATTGTCCAGGGCAATTTTGACGATCTTGTCCACCACGGCCTGTTCAATGCGGGTAAACTCGCGTCCTTCCACCTTGGGCTGGGAGCCTGCGCCGCCGAAAACGCTTTCCACAAGGGCGAAGACCAGGCGTGAGTCCACCACCATGATGGCGTTGCCGCGCAGGGGATCCATCTTGAAGATGTTGATGGAGGTGGGGACGGGCAGGGAGCGCATGAATTCGCCGAACTTGGTCATATCAATGGATATGGGGTTCAGCTCCACGCGTTTGCGCACAGAGTTGGAAAGTGCGTTGGTGCACAGCCGGGCAAAACGGTCGTTGACGATTTCGAGCACGGGCATGCGCCCGCGTATGATGCGGTCCTGATTGGCAAGGTCAAAGGCTACTATGCCGGAATCGTCCTCCGGCACTTCTACCTCGCTCTCGATTTCGCCGCCTGAAAGCCCGCGCAGCAGGGCATCCACTTCATCTTGCGCCAAAACTTTGTTCATGCCAGCCTCGACAAACATCCTGTGATGGTTCTTGGTATTCTTCGTCAGCAAGAGCAACCATGCAAGAAAAAGGCCATTTTGACAAGCTGTGGAATGCGCCCGCAGGACGGCAGGCTGTTCATATACGCCCTTTTTCTTGCCAACCAAGGCCCCTTGAGGCAGTCTACAGCCGGAGCAAAGCCCATGCTGTTACGAATATTTTCTGCCGCCTCCGGCAAGGCAAGCCCTGTGGAGGGCGCACCCGCGCCGCTTTTGGAGCTTGCGGCCGCACCGGGCGACAGCCTTTCGCGGGCCATCTGGCTTTCGGGGCTGCTGCCCCCCCTGCCGCTATGCGGAGGGCTTGGCCGCTGCGGGCGCTGCCGGGTGCGTTTTTTCAGTCCTGCGCCGTCGCCCCTGCCCGCTGAAGCGGAGGTTTTTTCCGTCTGGGAGCTGGAGCAGGGCTGGCGGCTGGCCTGCCGCCGTCAAGTGCCTGACGCCGCGCAACTGGATATTGCCCTGCCGCCGGAAAATCTTGCAGGGCATGCGGAGTTTTCGGCGAGGCCGGGCGGGGAATGCCCGCGGCCCGCGTCTGCACCCGCGGACGAAAAAGCGCTTTCGGCGTCTCCGGCAGCGCGTATCCCATTGGCGCTGGCCGTGGACCTTGGGACCACATCCGTGTACTGGCGGGCCGTGCGCCTGCCGGAAGCATGCGAAAAAAGCGATGGTTGCAGCCAGGATAGCCTGGTGGGGCAGAGTGAGGGCCTGCAAGGCGTGCTGCCCCGCGAGAGCCGCAATGGCCTGCCTGTCCGGCATGCTCCGTCCGGTACTGCTGCCGGAGAACACTGTGGTGCGCCGGAAGTTGTGGGGCAGGGGCGTTTTCTGAATCCGCAGGCCGGGGCCGGGGCTGATATCATGTCCCGTCTGGCCGTGGCGATGCACGAGCCGGGGCGCGCCGTGCTGTCCCGTCTTGCCCGGCAGAGTTTACTGCGGGTGGCGGACTCGCTTGAGCGCGATGGTGCGGGCCGCGTGGAGCGTTTGTGCGTGGCGGCCAATACGGCCATGACGGATATTTTTCTCGACCGCCCGGTGGATGGTCTGTGCGCAGCGCCCTACCGCCTTGGGCATCAGGGGCATGAGTGGGCGGACGTGCCTAGCTTTCCGCCCGTGTATATTCCCCCCTTGCCCGCGCCCTTTGTGGGGGGAGATGTGAGCGCGGGACTGGCGGCCCTGCTTGCCGCTGATGTGCCGCGCCCCTTTGTGCTGGCGGACCTTGGCACCAACGGCGAACTGGCTCTGGTGGATGGGGCTGGCGACCTTTTGCTTGCCAGTGTGCCTCTTGGTCCGGCTCTTGAGGGCATTGGCCCGCAGTGCGGTCAGCTTGCCGGACCGGGGGTGATCACGGATTTCAGCCTTGCGCCCACCGGGCTTGAAGCGCATTTTTTTATGCCGGAGCCGCACGCCGCGTCAAAGCCGGGGCCTGTGCCGGATGTTACGCCGTGGCCTGTGCCGCATGGCGGGCACTGCCCTTGCCCGGCCTGTCAGGCTGTGGCTGGCGAAGCCGGGCGGCTCGATCCGGCGGCAGGGGCTGTGTCTCCAGCGCGCGGCATCAGCGCCACGGGCTATGTGTCTTTGCTGGCGGTGCTGCTGCGTGCTGGTCTGCTGCGCGAAGATGGCGCATTTGTGCCGGCCCCGGCCATGCCGCTGGCCCGCAGGCTCGCTACCGCGCTGGAAGCCGGAAGCGGCAGCGGCGGAGCGCGCTTGCGCCTGCCTTACGGGCAGTGGCTGTGCGCTGCGGATGTGGAGGGACTGCTCAAGGTAAAGGCGGCCTTTGCCCTGGCCCTTGAGAGCCTGCTCGCGGCGGCGGGGCTTGCCCCGCAGGACGTAAGCGCCCTGTGCCTGGCCGGAGCCCTGGGAGAGCATGTACGGGCGCATGACCTGCAAACTATTGGCTTCATTTCGCCCTCCCTGGCCCCGCGCCTGCGCGCTGTGGGCAATGCCTCACTTGACGGCGCGGCGCTTCTGGCCGTGCACCCGCGTCAACGTGAGGAACTGGCCCGGCTCTGCGCCCGGGCCACTGTGCTTTCTCTTGTAGACGAAAAGAATTTTCACCAGAACTATTTGCGCCACATGCGCTTTGGAGCATAAATGTCAGATCAGAATAAAAAGAATCCCCGGCCGTCCCGTCCGCAACAGGACGAAAAAAAGCGGGGCAGAAGCGACAGGCCGTCGCATCCGGGAAAACCGGCGGGAACCGGGGCGGATAAAGCGGAGCGACGCAGACCGGGCAAGGACAAAACCGGTGGCCGCGGCGATCAGGGCAACCACAGTGATAAGGCGGGCAATGACCGTTCCCGGGGCGGCAGACCTGCCGGTCCGGGGAAGGGGAGTACGCCCGGCGGAACCGGTGCGGACAAGAAACGCGCCGGAAGACCGGCTCCCGGCGGCAAGCCCGGTGATGCCGGACGTGACGGGCGTGGTCGGCCTGGCCACAAAGGGCCGGATGACAGTCGTTCTGGCGGCAGGGGGGCGGACAGGCCATCCGGCAAGAGCAGGCAGGAGCATGCGTCCGGACGCGGCCTGCGTGATGCCCGTGATACTCGTGATGTGCGCGAAATTCGCGCCCCGCGCCGTGACGGCACATACGGAACCGCATGGCAGGGAGCCGAGGCCCTGTTTCCGCGCTTGACGGAAGAAGCGCGTCATATCCTTGAGCAGTTGCCGCAGGCCCTGTCGCGCGTATGGCCTTTGAGCAAGGCACACCGCCGTACCCTGCCAGACGACGTGGCCCATCTTTCGCGCCTGCTCACCACCGAGCGCGCCGCGCTGGACCGCCCGTACTGGAGTTCCCCGGCGTTCGTCAGCGCCTATCTGTATTACTTTTTGCCCTGGAACCTCGTTCGGCTCACCCGGCTGCTGTCGGCCATTCCGCTGCCCGATCCGCATCTTGCCGCGCCGCAGGATGGCAAGGCACTGCTGCTGGACGTGGGCTCAGGCCCGTTGACGCTGCCCCTGGCCTTGTGGCTGGCCCGGCCCCAATGGCGTCAGGCCCCCATTCAGGTGCTGGCGCTGGACAATTCGTCTCAGCCGCTGGAACTGGGGCGCGCCCTGCTTGAAGAGCTGGCCGGACTGACCTTTCATGAGCCGTGGGCCGTGCAGGTGGCCCGGGGCCAGATGGAGCATGCTGCCCGGCATGCCGCGCCCCTGCTGGCCGGGGGGCAGACGCGGCCCTGGCTTGTCAGCGCGGCCAATGTGCTTAATGAACTGCGCTTCGGCAAGCGCAGCGGACGGGGAAGCTCCCTTGAAGAGCGGCTCGGCCTGCTGGATGACGACGCGCCGGATGATTTCGGCAGCGCCGACGATATGGAAGATATGGGTGATGACGGATTTTCCGGGGGCGGCCATATTCTGCGGCCAGGCCGTTCACGCGGGCGCGAGGCCGTTGATGGCGAACGGCCTGAAGACTGCCGCCAGGAAAAACTGGTACGTTTTCTGGACTCTCTGGCGCCCCTGTTCCATAGCCGCTACGCGGCCCCGCAAGGCCCGGCCCTGCTCTTTGTGGAACCCGGCACGCGCCTTGGCGGCTCCACCATCATGGATTTACGGCAACTTGCTGTGGAAGGCGGGCTTACAGCGCTGGCTCCCTGCCCGCATCAGGCAGGCTGCCCGCTGTCCGGCGGACAGGGGGGGCGTACCTGGTGTCACTTCACTTTTGGCAGTGAAGGCGCGCCGCGCTGGCTTGAAGAGCTTTCTGCGGATTCCGGCCTTGCCAAGAGCGGCCTGAGTCTGGCGCCCCTGCTGCTTGCACCCGTATCCCCGGCAGAAGCCGCCCGTATGGCTCCCGAGGGGCCGCACGGGCCTGGCAGACCGCCGCGCTCGGGCGTCATGAAAGCCCGTGTACTCACGGCTCCCTTTGCCGTTCCCGGTCTGGCGGGGCGGGGGCGATACGCCTGTTCTGCCTGCGGCCTTTTGCTGCTGGAAGATGCCGACGGGCTGCCCTCCGGCCACATACTTGACGTGACCGTGGCCCCGGATGCGGCGCGTGATGCCAAAAGCGGCGCGCGCATTGTGCGGCGCCCCGGCACGCCATCGTCTGTGCAAGCTCCCCGGCGTGCGCAGGGCCGCAATGAAAGGGGCGGCAGGTAGGCCGCGTGCCTGAAGCGTTGCAACCCTAAAAACATGTCTTCCCAGCGGCGACGCGCCGCCTTTTGCGGCGTGCCGCCGTGCATGCAGCGCACGGCCTTTGTGGCGGACGTTCTTCTGTACCGCTGGCCGGGCAGCGGCTTGGCAGCGGTTTGGCAACCGTCAGGGTCGTAGCAAGGCAAGGTTGCGCCAGCTTTTATTATTCACGGTTTATCGTGCTCGCCCGCTTTTGCCGCCCCGCGTGACGCTGTAGGAAACGCGGGGCGGACTTTTGCCAGTCATTCTTTAATGATACGGTTTATCGTTATAAAAAACAATAAAAATCAAAGTGTTACATTGATGGTCTGGTTTGGCGACTTTTATTTGTTCCATAAGCGTGTATAGTAGCCGTTGGCCCGCAAGGCCGCTTTCGCCCATTGTAACTTCAAGAAAAGGTTACTGCTCCCATGCTTGCAATGCCCAAAAATCTGCCCCATCCGCAACTGAAGCCCAATACCGAAGTTGTTTTGCAAAAGCGCTATCTGCGTAAAAACCTTGACGGCAAAATCATCGAATCGCCGCGCGATCTTTTTTGGCGCGTGGCCACCACCATTGCCGCCCAGGAAAAAAGCTACAAAAATTCAAGCCGTAAGCCGGACCAGTTGGCCCGTGACTTTTACGACCTGATGACCAGTTGGAAATTTCTGCCCAATTCTCCCACCCTCATGAATGCCGGTACAGAGCTGGGCCAGCTTTCGGCCTGCTTTGTGCTGCCCGTGGGCGACTCCATTGAAGAGATTTTTGATGCCGTCAAATACGCCGCCATGATACACAAATCCGGCGGCGGCACGGGCTTTTCCTTTTCCCGCCTGCGGCCCAAAGACAGCCGTGTAGGCTCCACCGGGGGGGTGGCGTCCGGCCCGGTATCTTTTTTGCGCATTTTTAATACCGCCACTGAGCAGATAAAGCAGGGCGGCACACGGCGTGGGGCCAATATGGGCATCCTGCGGGTGGATCATCCGGATATTCTGGAATTCATCCGGGCCAAGGAGAAAGAAGGGGAGTTTAACAACTTCAATCTTTCCGTCGGCTTGACGGAATCTTTCATGCAGGCTGTGGAAAACGACGAGCAGTATGACCTTGTTTCGCCCAATAATGGCGAAGTCATGAAGCGCCTGCCCGCACGTGAAATTTTTGACCTGCTGGTGCGCAAGGCGTGGCAGTCCGGCGATCCGGGTATTGTTTTTCTGGACCGCATCAATCGCGACAACCCCACGCCTGACCAGGGCGACATCGAATCCACCAATCCTTGCGGCGAGCAGCCGCTTTTGCCCTTTGAGGCATGCAATCTGGGGTCCATCAATCTTTCCTGCTTCCATGTGCCGGGGCATGAGAACAGCGCTGACCCCGCTGCGGCCATTGACTGGGATGAACTGCGCCGCGTGGTGCATCTGTCTGTGCGTTTTCTTGACAATGTCATTGACGCTTCGCGCTTTCCGCTTGACCGCATTGGCGAAACCGTACGCAAAAACCGCAAGATCGGTCTGGGCGTTATGGGCTTTGCGGATATGCTTTTTCAGCTTGGCGTGGCCTATGATTCGCAGCAGGGCCTTGACCTTGGCGAGCGCATCATGGCTTTTGTGCAGGAGGAAGGACACAGGGCCTCGGCGGAACTGGCGCGGGAGCGCGGGCCTTTTCCGGCCTACGAATCTTCTGTGTTTGCCCGCAAAAAACTTGGGCCTTACCGCAACGCGACAGTAACTACCATTGCGCCCACGGGAACGCTGTCCATCATCGCGGGGTGCTCGTCCGGTGTGGAACCGCTTTTTGCCCTTTGCTTTACCCGTAATATTCTGGACGGCGAACGTCTGGTGGAGATCAATCCGCATTTTGAGGCAGCGCTGGAATCCGGCGGCCTGTTCAGCCATGAGTTGATGGATGCGGTAGTGGCCAAAGGCTCCATTCAGGATATGGAATATCTGCCCGCGCCGCTGCGCAAAACCTTTGTAACCGCTATGGATATTGCGCCCCAGTGGCATCTGCGCATGCAGGCGGCTTTTCAGCGGCATACGGATAATGCCGTGTCCAAGACCGTCAATCTGTCCAACAGCGCAACAGAGCAGGATATCCGCGAGATTTACTGGCTGGCCTATCAGGAAGGCTGCAAGGGCGTCACCGTGTACCGCGACGGCTGCAAGAGCATTCAGGTGCTGGCTACCGGCGAAGGGCAGAAAAAAATGGACGGTGGCTCCGCTGAAGCAGCGGACGGCAGCGCCCAGACCGGGCAAGCGTCCGAGCATGCAGCCGGTCAGGCTGGCGGGCATGCGGTTGCGGCAGACGGCCCCATTGCCGCCATGCCTTCACTGGTGCGCAAGCGCCCGGATGAGGTTCAGGGCTTCACCCGTAAGGTACAGACGGGTCTTGGGGCCATGTATCTTACTGTGAATGAGGTGGACGGCAGGCCGTTTGAAGTGTTCGCCACCATCGGCAAGTCCGGGCGTTCCATCACGGCCAAGGCGGAGGCCATCGGGCGGCTCGTGTCCCTTGCGTTGCGCTCCGGCGTGCATGTGCGTGACGTGGTGGCGCAGATCAAGGGCATCGGCGGTGAACACCCTGTATTTAGGGGCAAGGGGCTGCTGCTTTCCATACCCGATGCCATCGCCTGGGTACTGGAGCAGCGCTATCTCAAGGACGAAGTGGTGGATAATGTCAGCGATATTGCCGCCAGCCGTTGCCCGGACTGCGGCGAAAAACTGGTATTTCAGGAAGGCTGCCTCATTTGCCCGGCCTGCGGCTTTTCCCGTTGCGGGTAGAGCAATATTGCCTTGAAACTGCTCTTGCCTGCGGGAGCAGGTGATCACCGTTCAGGCGTAAACCGGCCTCAGCCGTTGCCCAGGGGTTTGCGACTGAGGCCGGCAGCCCTGTGTACTGGCGGCATTGCGTGCCGCAGTGAGCGCCGTGAACCTTTGAAATGCATATGCTCAAAGGTAAAAGGCGCTAAAGGATTTGCATGAAGTGGATAACACATCAGGCCACGGCCGTGGCCGCTGCTCTGGCACTGCACCTGCCTGCCGCCGGAGTGGCGGCGGCCTGTGCCGGAGCCGTGCTGCCCGATGTGCTGGACCAGCGCATGGCGGGTCTGGCCCCCACCCGGCGGGGAAGGCAGAAAATATTCAATGCCGTGCACCGGGGCAGCACCCACTGGTTTGGCTGGTGGCTGGCCCTGTGCGTGGCTGCCTTTGTTCTGCCTGCGGCCGAGCTTGGCCCCATAGGGCGTGATGTGCTGCTGGGCTTGGGCTTTGGCGGTTTAAGCCATGTGGCTCTGGACATGCTGACGCCTTCCGGGGTTCCGCTGACGCCGTTTTCGCGCAAGAACAGGGTTTCGCTCAAGCTCTGTTCCACAGGCAGCCTTGGGGAATACTGTTTTTTGGCCTGTGTGGTCGGGCTGACGTGGTGGTTTTACGGTGAAGACCTGCTGCACATGACACGCCACCTCGCGCGCATGAAAGTTTTGTAACCTGCACTGACAGCCTTGCCCGCCGGACATCCGGGCGCGGCGAACGCGCGGCCCTGCCGTGAACGTTCGCCGCGTTTTTTTATTGTATACACCCTGTGCACCGACGGCATGAAAGATGTTTTTACCTACTATCTATTAGGATATGAGAGGATGTTGTGTTTTTTAAAGTGCAGCAGTACCATAATTGGCATGTGAGGTTATATGGAGGGGTCTGACTTACGTAACTAGCAAGATTGTTTGCTTTCTGTAAGGGCTTGCGCATGTTTTTGCGTTAAGATCGATCAGGAGTATCAGTTATGTTTGAATCGGACATCAAAAAAATGCTTGCTTCAGTAGATGTGGAGATTGGCGGATCCCACCCATGGGATATTCAGGTTCATAACAGTAAACTTTACAGCCGTGTTCTGCGCTTCGCCAACCTGGGGCTGGGCGAGGCGTATATGGAAGGCTGGTGGGACTGCAAGGCCCTTGACCAGTTTTTTTACCGTGTTCTGCGGGGTGGCCTGGAAAAGCGCTTTCGGTTTACCCTGCCTGTTCTGATGGAGATCATTGCCTACTCATTCCGCAATCTGCAAAGCCCTGAGCGTGCGCGTATGGTGGCAGTGCACCACTATGATTTCGGCAATGATGTTTTTGAGGCCATGCTTGATCCGGCCATGCAGTACAGTTGTGCTTACTGGGAACATGCCGCGGATCTGGAAGAAGCACAGCGGCAGAAGATGGATATGATCTGCCGCAAGCTGCAATTGCAGCCGGGTATGAGTGTGCTGGACATAGGCTGTGGCTGGGGTGGGCTTGGGCGCTACATGGCGCGGGAATACGGCGTGCGGGTCACCGGAGTGACGGTTTCCAGGGCGCAGGCCGATTATGCACGGGAACATGACGAAGGCACGGACGCCCGCTGGCTGTTGCAGGACTACCGGACGCTCTCCGGCACGTTTGACCGCATTGTTTCTGTGGGTATGTTCGAGCATGTGGGCCGCAAGAATTATGCTGTTTATATGGATACCGTCCGCCGTCTTTTGTCAGCGGACGGCCTTTTTTTGCTGCATACCATAGGAGGAAACAAGGCGCGCCGTTGCGTGGACCCCTGGATTGAAAAGTATATTTTCAAAAACGGCATTCTGCCCAGCATTCATCTGGTAGGCAACTGTGTTGAAGGCCGTATGGTGATGGAAGACTGGGAAAATTTGGGTGCGTATTATGACAAGACCCTCATGTGCTGGGCAGAAAACTTCACCCGGGGCAGAGAAGAGAGGAGATTCCAGTGCAGCGAGGCGCAGAGCCGCATGTTTTTGTATTATCTGTTAAGCTGCGCCGGGGCATTCCGCGCCCGTGACCTGCAGTTATGGCAGATCGTTCTTTCGCCAGGAGGTGTTGAAGGAGGCTATAGACGGCCGAAGATATAGTCTTTTACAGGCCATGCCCGTCCTTGCCTTGCAGCGGGTAGAGCGTTATGGCTTCTGCTGCACGCCGTAACGCATGTTGCCGGGTACGGCGCCCGTTTCATCTTTCAGAGAGAGCGCCGTGGACCGTATTCTTATCTTCAAGCTGACGCTTACCCCCCTGCTTGTGCTTGCCTGCATGCTCATCACCCGTCGCTGGGGAACCTTTGCCGGGGGCGTGGCGGCAGGGCTGCCGGTGGTGTCTGGTCCGCTTTCTTTTTTTCTTACCCTTGAACAGGGAACGGCCTTTTCCGCCCAGGCATCCTATAATACCCTGCTCGGCATTGATGCCAACGGTCTGGCCGCTGTGGCCTATCCCTGGCTGGCCGTGCTTGGCCTGCCCTGGTATCTGGCCATTGTGCTTTCGCTGGGCATCTACGTTCTGGGCGGCTGGCTTGTACAGTTCTTGCCGCACTGGCCTCTGGGCGCGGTGGGGCTTTCCCTGCTTTCGCCGTTGCTTGTGCTGGTCTGCCTGCCCCGGCAAAAGGCGCGCGCCGTGCCACAGCCGCAGTCGCACCGCTGGCTCATGCTTGTGCAGATGGCTTTTGGCTCGCTGCTGGTCTACGTGGTCACTGAGGTGGCGCACCGGCTCGGGGCTGGCTGGAGCGGTATTCTTATGTTTTTTCCTGTCATGATCTGCGCAATGGTTCCTTTTATTCACACCACCCAGGGGCCTTGGGCTGTAGTACGCGTATATCGCGGGCTTATGGCGGGCTGGTTTGGCTGTATAGCCTTTTTTGCCATTGTTATGGCTCTTGTGGAAGTTACGCCCCTGTGGTTCTGCTATTTGGTGGCTGTGGCCGCAGCCTTGGGAGCCGGCGCCGCAGTGAGCATTATGCAAAGACGCCGCGCCGGAAGTGCGGCATCCTGAGAGCGCGCAGTTGCGGCATGATCGTCAGCAGATTTGAAATGTGCAGCATTTCAACGCCAATCTGCTCTGAAGAAATAAAAGGCGCGCACCGGAGTGCGCGCCTTCTGCGTGTTTGGGTGTGTTGCGGGAAGGATTAGCCGAAGAATGCCTTGAGGTCGTCCTGCGGGCTGGTGATGCCGCCGATGTTGAACTGTTCCACCAGCACCTTGGCCACGTTGGGCGAAAGGAAGGCGGGCAGCGTCGGTCCGAGGTGGATGTTCTTCACGCCGAGGCTCAGCAGGGCCAGCAGCACGATAACAGCCTTCTGTTCGTACCAGGCGATATTGTAGACGATGGGCAGGTCGTTGACGTCCTCAAGACCGAACACTTCCTTGAGCTTGAGGGCGATGACGGCCAGGGAGTAGGAGTCGTTGCACTGCCCGGCGTCGAGCACGCGCGGGATGCCGCCGATGTCGCCCAGGTTGAGCTTGTTGTAGCGATACTTGGCGCAACCAGCGGTAAGGATGACCGTGTCTTTGGGCAGGCCTTCGGCAAAGTCGGTGTAGTAGCTGCGGGACTTGGCGCGGCCGTCGCAGCCGGCCATGACCACGAACTTCTTGATGGCGCCGGACTTGACCGCGTCAATCACCTTGTCGGCCAGGGCCAGTACCTGATTGTGCGCGAAGCCACCGATGATTTCACCGGATTCAATTTCCGTAGGCGCGGGACAGGTTTTGGCATGGGCGATGATGGCGCTGAAGTCCTTGTGTTCGCCGATTTCACCGGGGATATGCTTGCAGCCCGTAAAGCCCACGATGCCGGTGGTGTACACGCGGTCCTTGTAGCTGTCTTTGGGCGGCACAAGGCAGTTGGTGGTCAGCAGCACGGGGCCGTTGAAGCTTTCAAATTCTTCTTTCTGCTTCCACCAGGCATTACCGTAGTTGCCCTTGAAGTGCGCGTACTTCTTGAAGGCGGGGTAGTAATGGGCGGGCAGCATTTCAGAGTGGGTGTACACGTCAACGCCCGTGCCTTCGGTCTGCTTGAGCAGCATTTCAAGGTCGCGCAGATCATGCCCGGAAATGAGGATACCGGGATTGCTGCCCACGCCAATGTTGACCTTGGTAATTTCGGGGTGACCGTAGGTGCCGGTATTGGCGGCATCCAGCAGGGCCATGGCCGATACGCCGAACTTGCCCGTTTCAAGGGTCAGACCCACAAGGTCGGCCACGCTCAGGCTGTCGTCCAGAGTTTTGGCAAGGGCTTCCTGCATGAAGGCGTCAAGGCTGTTTTCATGCTTGCCAAGCACATCCGCATGTTTGGCGTAGGCCGCCATGCCCTTGAGTCCAAAGGTGATGAGCCAGCGCAGGGAGCGCACATCATCATCGGTGGTTGCCATAACGCCCACGGTTCCGGCCTTGGCCAGCATGGCGGACTTTTCGGAGGCTTCCCACAGGGCGGCATCGCTGAGGCCGCTCTTGTCGGTAAGGGATGCGGCCAGTTCCTTTTTGGCGACACAGGTCATGCGCACGCGCTCGGTAAGGATGTCGTCGTCAAAGTTGGCATTGGTAATGGTGGCAAACAGGTTGCCGGTAACCAGACGGTCTATCCTGTGGTCAACGGCCTTGCCTTCGGCGCGCAGGCGCGTGGCGATCTGGCCGAGGCCCTTGGTTACATAGATCAGCGCATCCTGAAGGGCGGCTGTTTCAGGCTTTTTGCCGCACACGCCTACCTGGGTGCAGCCTTTGTTGCCCACGGTTTCCTGGCACTGATAGCAGAACATGGCATTACTCATGGTGTCTTGTCCTTATATGGCTCCGTTGCGGCGGAGGCTTGGGTGAAACCCGCAGCAGGCGGGCATCGGGGGATGAAAAACTGTTTACGACATGAAAAACTGTCCGGGCCGCCTTGTGCCACCGGTGGGCGGGCTGGCGTTATTCAGGCGGAAAAATGACAACCAGCAGCATCTTGAAGCGCTCCACAGCGCTGACGGAATGGGGCTGGCCCGCGGGCATGATGATGGACTCTCCGGCCTTGAGGGCGCTGGTCTGTCCGTTGATGGTCACTTGCCCCTGTCCTTCAAGGGCAAGCACAAAGGCATCGCCCGTGGAGGTGTGGGCGCTGATTTCTTCGCCCTTGTCAAAGGCGAAAAGGGTTATGCCCACGGCATCATTCTGAACAAGCGTCTTGCTGGTTACCTGGCCCGGCTGGCAGGCCACCTGCGCGGCCAGGGGCAGCGCGGTGGCGTAATCGAGATTCTTGAGCAGGCGTTGCATGGTTCCCTCCTTGCTTTTGATGATTCCTGTATACCAAGGGGGAGTGTGGACGTCCGTAACAATTGTTACGGAACAGAATAATCGTAAAATTCTTTCAGGCGGTCGGGGTGAGGCAGGGAGATAGTTTTTCCGTTGATGTGCAGCAGGTCTTCATCACGCATGGCTGCCAGCTCGCGTGAAAGTGAAGGCCGCGTGACACCCAGAAAATCGGCCATCTGTTCACGGTTCATGAGCAGATTCAGCGAGCCGTCAGGGTTGCGGTGTTCAAGCAGCAAAGAGGCGATCTTGCGGCGCAGGCTGCCCGATGAAAGCAGTGATACGCGGCGCGTCAGAAAAAAAGCCTTGCGGGCAAATACTGCAAGCATGTTGCGTATGATCTGCGAATGCATGCTACAGCGTTTCTCGCAGGTAGAATAGAAAAATTTTGCAGGTATGGCCAGTACATGCACGGGGCTTTCTGCCTGCACGCTACAGCCGTAGTTGGTTTGATCAAGAAAAACATAAACTTCGCCGAAGAGGTCGCCGGGGCGGTCGATACGGGCCATAACGGCGCGCCTGCCGTCGGCACTGTCGCGCCCTACGGAAACAGCGCCTTCCAGCAGAACAAAAAGCCGGGTGGGGGCGTCTGTTTCGCAAAAAATCATGCCCCCCTTGCCGTATTTTTCTTCCACCGCGCCGCTGCACCCCAGGCAAAGTTTTGCCTCATCCGGGCTCATGTGGGCAAAAAGGTCGCAATTTTTCAGGGCCTGGTTCATGCGTTCTTCCAGCGTCAGGGGTGGAGAAGCCGCCGGAAACGTTGCCAAGCGGCAGGGCCGTCCAGAGCAGTATACATAAAAACGGTAGCAATGCCTATGAGGGGCTGTTTCCAAATACGCATTCCTTGAAAACAGCCCCAGGGAATTTTTGTTACAGGCTAGGCAGCCCCAGCAGCACCCGGGCAGATACCGCCACCTGCATGAGCACCTGCGAAATGTCCTTGACGGCCTGCATGCTCTTGGATTCAACCTTGGGCAGTACCAGTATCTGGTCGCCGGGGGAGATGTCGCCCCCGCCCTGGGTTACAGAGCCGTTCTGGTGCATGACAAGAATCTTGCCGCTGTCGGCGCGGCTGGTCAGGCCGCCCGCGCCCTTGATATAGTCGTCGGCATCCTTCTTTCTGCCCCAGAGCATGGCCTGCGGCACCATAACCTCACCGCTCACCAGCACCACATCGCTCTTGGTGGGGATAACGATAACGTCGCCCTCCTCAAGGCTCAGGTCCGCCTTGTCCGGGCCGCCGTCCAGCACCACCACGCCTTCAGGCTCGACGGCTTTGGCGCGTTCCACGAACTTGGACACCATTTCGGCTTCCTTGGCGCGTATCTGCGCTTCCTCCGTGCTGGCCGACGAAGCGGTAAGTGCCGTTTCCTCAAGACGGCGCAGAGAATCGGCAATAGCTTTCTTTTGTCTGGCAGCCACGCTCTTGCGCTTGATGTACATGGCCTCAAGGTTGGCGCGTTCCGGTTCCACGGCGATAAAGTTTTTTACGTCCTGAAGGCGCGCCCCCTGACGTACGGGAAAGCGCGAAGCCCCGCGCACCGCTCCCTGCACTTCAATCATGATGGTATTGCCCGGCGCATCGGCAATAAACTGCACCTTGTCGCCGTCTTCAAGCTGGAGGGAGCGCAGGTCCTTGAGGGGCAGATAGGTGCTGTACGGCGCGCCGTTGCGGGTTCCGTTCAGGGCTATATGCGAAGCGCGTCCCTCGGGGTCGGCCAGATCCATAAGCGCGGCTCCGGTGGCCTGGCCCTTGGGAAATTCAAAAAGCGCGGGATTGCGCACCGCGCCGGTGGCCGTGATGGTGGGGCCTTTTTCGCCTACCACAAGGGTATCGCCTTCCTGCACGCGCACGGCGGGGAGCACGCCCTTGCGGGCAAAGGGATAGAGGTCGAGGCTGGTGACGGTTTTGCCGTCGCGCATGAGGCGGATGTCACGGTAGCTGCCGCGCACCGGGTCAAGCCCGCCCGCCTTGTCCAGAAAGCTGAGCAGGGGGTCGCTGGGGCCGCCGGTATAGCGCCCCGGACGGCTTACACCGCCCGTTACAAAAACGGACACGGGCCGTGCATCCAGCGGCGCTGCGTATATCTGCACATCAGCATGGCCGTTGGCGGCCAGTTTGCTGCGCAGGGCATCGGCCAGTTTATCGTAGGCCAGCCCGGCCACGGGCATGTCGCCCACTTCGGGCAGGTTCATATGCCCGTCCGGCCCAACAGCGAGGGTGCGGTCCACATTGAGGTCGCCGCCCCACAGGCGCACCACCACACGGTCACCGGGCGCAATAACCGCGCCTTCCTTGTTCTGGGCAAAGTTGCCTTGAAAAAGATTGGCCGCGTAGGGCTGTACAGTGTCGGCGGCATGAGCGGAGCCGCAAAGAGCCAGCAGCGTCAGAACGGCAAGAAGATATTTTTGTTGCAGCATGGTGTTTCAAAGTATGCGACGCGCGGTCTCGCGGCTGTGCCGCGCCGCGCGCCTGCTATGGTTTCGGAAGTTGGCCCCGTGCGATTACGGTTTGGAAATGCCCTGGCCCCATACTCTGGGGGCCATGGTCCAGCGGCCCTGGGCATCCTGGCAGATAACGACCACCTCGGCTTCTTTTTGTCCGGCCAGCACTGTGCCGCGCTTGCAGCTTTCGCCTTTGGCCGAAGTAAAGACTTCATCAACGCTTACATTAACGCCCTGTCCGAACTGCACATCGTCCAGCACGGTGGTCTGGCCGGGGGTGGAAATGATCATGAAGTTTTCCACGGGGCCTGGGGGCGTTTCTTCTCTTTGCGGGGTTTCGCCAAGGCCGCAGGCGGCCAGAGGCAGGGCAAGAAGGAGGGCGGCTGCCAAGGCCGCCAGACGGCTGATGCGCGGCGCGCGCGCGGGACAAAAAGCTGTGTTCATGCTGGCTCCTGGCGGGGGTAAACCGTAGCGCCATCATTGTCTGACGTAGTTGCGGTACAGTAGTTCTTCTCCCCTCCATCTCGCAGAGAATGTCTGCTCTGTCAATTGCTGCCGCTGCCGCTGCGGGCCGTAATAGTCACGCTTTTTGTTTAAATGGGGAAAATAAAAATCAAATGCCTGATATTACGTCAAGTTATCATGACCACACTTTATAAATCCCGAATTTTATTTTGCATTTCGTTGTGGGAATGTTACGCTAAGCACAATCTGGGTATCAGGTCATGCATCATCTGAGGAGCAACCATGGCGGAACTTTGTATGAAAGTCATACACGTTCATGATGCGGTAGGTAGTGTTCTTTGTCACGATATAACCAGAATTGTACCCGGCGAAAGCAAGGGGCCGGTATTTCGTAAAGGGCATATCGTGCGGCCCGAAGACATCAAGGTGCTGCTCGAAACAGGCAAGGAGCATCTTTATGTTTTTGAACCGCTTGCCGGCATGGTGCACGAAAATGACGCCGCTGCCCGCATTGTGGCGGCCACCGTGGGGGCCAACCTCATGGCCGGCGACCCCAAAGAGGGGCGCATCGACCTTGTAGCCGCTTGCGACGGGCTGTTGCGGATAGATGTGCCGGCCCTGAACAGGGTCAACAGTTTGGGCGAGATCACCATGGCCACCCTGCACGGCATGCAGTTTGTGACAAAAGGCCGCGCCGTGGCAGGGACCCGGGTGGTCCCTCTTATGATCGGCGAGGACAAGCTGCGATGTCTGGAAGCCGCTGTGAAACGGCCCGTCGTTGAGGTGCTGCCTCTTGCACGCGCCAGAGTGGGCGTGGTGACCACGGGCAGCGAGGTTTATTACGGACGCATCCGTGACGCTTTCGGCCCTGTGTTGCGCAAAAAATTTGCCGCTCTGGGCAGTACCGTCATGGGGCAGACCCTGACCAGCGACGAGGTGAGCATGACTGCCTCGGCCATCGCGGATTTTTTACATCAGGGCGCGGACATGATTGTGGTTACGGGCGGCATGTCTGTTGATCCCGATGACCGCACACCTGCGGCCATACGCGCCTCGGGTGCGCAAATTCTCTGCTATGGCGCGCCGGTATATCCGGGCGCCATGTTTCTTTTGGCCTATGCGGAAGGCCCCGGCGGCCGCGTGCCGGTACTGGGGCTGCCGGGTTGCGTCATGTACCACAAGGCCAGCATTTTTGACCTTATTGTGCCGCGTCTGCTGGCCGGGGTCGAAGTTACGGCTGAAGACATAGCCGCTCTGGGACACGGTGGTTTTTGCGCCAGTTGCCCGGAGTGCGCTTATCCCGTTTGCCCGTTCGGCAAGTAGAGGTGTGCTCGTACCGGTATCATAGTCAACGTGTCAGGATTCCTGCGGCGTCTTGCGGCGCGCGCAGGAAAATTGCGGCCTTGAGCGCGGATATCCCGCGTCGGCATATATCCAGGTACTTACCATAGCAAAGGAGTCGCGCATGGAAACCAAAACCCTCATAGTCAACGGCATGGCCCGGCGCCTGCTGGTCAGTCCCAATGATCTTCTGGTAGACGTGCTGCGCAGCCAGTTGCAGCTCACCAGCGTAAAGGTGGGCTGCGGCAAGGGCCAGTGCGGTGCATGCACGGTTATTCTGGACGGCAAGGTGGTGCGGGCCTGCATCATCAAAATGAGCCGGGTAGCTGAAAATGCTTCGGTCACCACGCTTGAAGGCATAGGCGCCCCCGACTGTCTGCATCCGCTGCAACATGCGTGGATTCAGCACGGCGCGGCGCAGTGCGGTTTTTGTACGCCCGGCTTCATTGTTTCGGCCAAGGCTCTGCTGGACGAAAATGCCGCTCCCAGCCGCGAAGATGTGCGCGACTGGTTCCAGAAGCATCACAACATCTGTCGCTGTACGGGCTACAAGCCCCTCGTGGACGCCGTCATGGACGCGGCCGCCATACTGCGCGGCGAAAAAACTGTTGAAGACATCAGCTTCAAGATGCCCGCAGATGGCCGCATCTGGGGCAGCAGTATTCCGCGTCCCAGCGCCGTTGCCAAGGTGACGGGTCTGGCCGAGTTCGGCGCGGACGCCGCCCTGCGCATGCCGGAAAATACCCTGCATCTGGCTCTTGCCCAGGCCAAGGTATCGCATGCCCTTATCAGGGGTATTGATACGTCCGAAGCCGAAAAAATGCCCGGCGTGTACAAGGTGCTGACCCATAAGGACGTGAAGGGCAAAAACCGCATTACAGGGCTTATCACCTTCCCCACCAACAAGGGGGACGGCTGGGAACGGCCTATTCTTAATGACAGCAAAATATTCCAGTATGGCGATGCCCTCGCCATCGTTTGCGCAGATTCCGAGGCCAACGCCCGCGCCGCCGCTGAAAAGGTCAAATTTGACCTGGAGCTTCTGCCCGAATACATGAGCGCGCCGGAAGCTATGGCCCCGGATGCCATTGAAATTCACCCCGGTACACCCAACGT
This sequence comes from Desulfovibrio sp., assembly GCF_019424165.1. Classification (GTDB taxonomy): domain Bacteria; phylum Desulfobacterota; class Desulfovibrionia; order Desulfovibrionales; family Desulfovibrionaceae; genus Desulfovibrio. Next base: position 23,240 of record NZ_JAHZAA010000018.1, read on the forward strand.
CTATTACGACCAGCTTGAAGAAAAAGGCGAAGACACGGCCCCGTTCTTTAATGATTCTGCCAACGTGGTTGCCGAAGGCAGCTACTATACCCAGCGCCAGCCCCATCTGCCCATCGAGCCTGACGTGGGCTACGGCTATATCAACGAGCAGGGGCAGGTGGTCATCCACTCCAAGTCTGTAGCCATTCATCTGCACGCCCTCATGATCGCTCCCGGTCTTGGTCTGGAATTTCCCAAGGATCTTGTGCTGGTGCAGAACACCACGGGCGGCACGTTCGGCTACAAGTTCAGCCCCACTATGGAAGCGCTGGTGGGCGTGGCTGTTATGGCTACCGGCCGCCCCTGCCACCTGCGCTACAACTACGAGCAGCAGCAGAATTACACCGGCAAGCGTTCGCCTTTCTGGACCACCATGCGCTATGCGGCCGACAAGCAGGGCAAGATTCTCGCTATGGAAACGGACTGGAGCGTGGACCACGGCCCCTATTCCGAATTCGGCGACCTGCTGACCCTGCGCGGCGCGCAGTATATCGGCGCGGGCTACGGCATTGCCAATATACGCGGCACGGGGCGCACTGTGGCTACCAACCACTGCTGGGGCGCGGCCTTCCGGGGTTACGGCGCGCCGGAGTCGGAGTTCCCTTCTGAAGTGCTCATGGATGAACTGGCCGAAAAACTTGGCATGGATCCCTTTGAGCTGCGCGCTCTCAACTGCTACAGAGAGGGCGATACCACTCCTTCGGGGCAGATTCCTGAAGTCATGAGCCTGCCTGAAATGTTTGATAAAATGCGTCCCTATTACGAAGAATCCAAAAAGCGCGTCAAAGAGCGTTCCACGGCCGAAACCAAGCGCGGCGTGGGTGTTGCCCTTGGTGTGTACGGTGCCGGTCTGGACGGGCCGGATACCTCCGAAGCCTGGGTGGAACTTAATGACGACGGCAGCGTGACCCTGGGCAACTCGTGGGAAGACCACGGCCAGGGCGCTGACGCAGGCAGCCTGGGTACGGCCCATGAAGCCCTGCGCCCCCTGGGCATCACGCCTGAGAACATCCATCTGGTCATGAACGACACCAGCAAGACCCCCAACTCCGGCCCTGCGGGTGGTTCACGCTCGCAAGTTGTCACGGGCAACGCCATCCGCGTGGCTTGCGAAATGCTCATTGAGGGCATGCGCAAGCCCGGCGGCGGTTTCTTCACGCCCGCAGAAATGAAGGCCGAAGGCCGCCCCATGCGCTATGACGGCAAGTGGACCGCCCCGGCCAAGGATTGTGACGCCAAGGGCCAGGGTTCGCCCTTTGCCTGCTACATGTACGGGCTTTTCCTCACCGAAGTGGCGGTGGAAGTGGCCACGGGCAAAACCACGGTGGAAAAGATGGTCTGCGTGGCCGACATCGGCAAGATCTGCAACAAGCTTGTGGTGGACGGCCAGATTTACGGCGGCCTCGCCCAGGGGGTGGGTCTGGCCCTCAGTGAAGACTACGAAGACCTCAAGAAGCACAGCACCATGGGTGGAGCGGGCATTCCCTCCATCAAGATGATTCCTGACGACATCGAGATCGTCTATGTGGAAACACCCCGCAATGATGGTCCTTTCGGCGCTTCGGGCGTGGGCGAAATGCCCCTTACCGCGCCGCATGCGGCCATCATCAACGGCATCTACAATGCCTGCGGCGCGCGCGTCCGGCATCTGCCCGCGCGTCCCGAAAAAGTCTTGGAGGCCATGCCCAGGTAAGATAGGTGTAAGGTAACAGCAATATGGGGGAGGAGACTTCAGTTGCCGGAGGGCGCTGCTTTCCGGCAACTGAAGAGCTTCTTTCCCCTGTATTCCGCTCCCATACTGTACCTTTATTTGTGACGCGGGGCGGTATCGCCGTATACCGCGTCACAACTGCTTTTTACGGTTGGCCCGGCCGCTTGCAGTGAAACGGCATTGGCGCGGGTTGTCCGCAAAAGTCCGACCCCAGCGAGAAGTGTAGTTATGATGGATCAGAAGCGCCTGCATGAAATCGAAGCCCGCTGTACCCAGGAAAGTCCCGCGCGCTGCCGGGCGGCCTGCCCCTTTGATCTGGACGTGCGCCTTTTTATGGCTCGCATGGCCGAGGGCAAAACCGGCGAGGCCCGCAAGCTTCTGGAGCGGCATCTGCCCCTGCCCGGCATTATGGCGCGTATTTGCGATGCCCCGTGCGAAAACGTCTGTCTGCGGCGTGACCTTGGCGGCAGCGTGGCCATGCACGGGCTTGAGCTTGCCTGCATGTTGGCCGCAGGCCCGCAGAGCCGTCCCCTGCCCTTACCGCCCAAGCGTTTTCACATGGCTGTGGTGGGTGCTGGTCTGGCTGGGCTTGCAGCGGCCTGGGATCTTTCGGGCAAGGCATATCCCGTAACGGTTTTTCATGCGGGTACTCCCGGCCAGGCGCTGGCAGAGGCGTATCCGGCGCTTGAAGGCAACGGCGAGGCAGCCTGCGCCAAGGATTTTCTGGCCGGGGATATGGAGATGCTGGCCCGCAGGAAAGTGCAGTTCATCCTCGCAGAGCTTGATCAGGCCCTGCTGGGCAAGGCGGCAGCCGAATATGCGGGAGTGCTGCTGGATGCGGGGGCCGTTCCGCATCTGGCTCCTCCCCGTGAGGACCTGGATGCCGATATCCTGCACTGGCGGGACAATATCTGCTGCGCGGGCTGGCCCGGCGTGACACCCACGGGACATTGCTTTTTTTCTTCATCGCAGCAGGCGGGGCAGGGGCGGCGCGCGGCCCAGACCCTGGAGCGCGTGGTCGGCGGGCTTTCCCTCACCGCGGCGCGCGACAAGACGCAAGGCCCCCTGCATACGGATGTGGGCGGCATTGCCCCTGTATCTCGCGTGGAACCGGCCGGGGCCGTCTACACGGCGGAAGAGGCCGTGGCCGAGGCCGCGCGCTGTTTGCAGTGCCAGTGCATGATCTGTGTGCGCGAATGTGTGTATCTGCAAAAATATAAAGGCTATCCAAGAGTTTACGCTCGCCAGATCCACAATAACGCCTCCATCGTCAAGGGCCTGCATACGGCCAATGCGCTTATTAACGGTTGCGCGCTGTGCGGCCAGTGTGAAGAACTTTGCCCGGAAAATTTCTCCATGGCCGAACTGTGCCTGTCGGCCCGTCAGGACATGGTGGAAAACGGCTACATGCCGCCATCGGCACACGAATTTGCCCTGGAGGATATGGAAAATGCCTCCGGCCCGGAATGTTCCCTGGTGCTGCCCGATGCTTCGTTGCCGCCCGGTGTTGCCCCGGCCTGGCTGTTTTTTCCCGGCTGTCAGCTTGCTGCCTCGCGCGGGGAGCAGGTGGCACGGGTATACGCCCTGTTGCGCGAAAAAATGGCTGCAAGCGTCACTCCCGGCGTGGCCCTGATGCTCTCGTGCTGCGGCATTCCGGCGCAATGGGCTGGCCGTGCCGCGCTTTTTGCCGAGCATATGGAAAAGCTGCGCGCCGCGTGGGAAGGCCTTGGCAAACCACGCATCATGGCTGCCTGCTCGTCCTGTCTTGTGGCACTGCGCCAGGCCCTGCCGGAAGCAGAGGCGCTGTCATTGTGGGAAGTGCTGGACGGCATGGGGCTGCCCGAGGGGCCGCCCGCCGCATCCGCTGGCCTGCCTGAGGTTTTCTCCATCCACGATCCCTGTACCGCGCGGCACGACGGGGCATGGCTTGCGGCTGTGCGTGGTCTGGCGGTGCGTGCCGGAGCGCGTGTGGAAGAACCGCGCCTTACGGGCGCGGCCACGGCCTGTTGCGGCTACGGCGGCCTTGTGTGGTGCGCCCAGCCCGGTCCGGCGGCGGAAATGGCGGCGCACCGCGCGACGGAACTGCCCCATGCGGGCCTTGCTTCATGCATCATGTGCCGCGACAGGCTGGCGGCAGGCGGCAAGGAATGCTGGCATCTGCTCGACCTGCTCGTACCCGGCTGCACCGGAGGGGACGGAGAAAAAAAAGGCCCGGGCCTGTCTGCCCGTCGCGCCAACCGGGCAGCCCTGCGCCGCCGCCTGCTGCGAGAGTGGCAGGGGCAGGATGAGCCGGAACCGGGCAAGGGGCGGGTGCTTGTGACTGACGAAGTGCTGGCCCGGCTGGAAGAGCGCCATATTCTGCTGGAGGATGTGGAGTCGGCAGTGGCCGGGGCAGAGGCCGCCGGGCATCGGTTTGAAAATCTTGAAAACGGGCATGTGCTCGGCTCGTGGCGCCCCCGGCAGGTGACATTTTGGGTGGAGTACCAACCGCATGGCGATGGTTTCATCCTGCACGACGCATGGTGCCACCGCATGATAGTGCCGGGTTCCGGCGGACAGGAGGCCGCAGACGTGATTAACAGCAACCAGTGCTGCACAGATGGCCGACGCGGCGGACAGGACGGAGGGCAGTCATGAGCATGGGACCCAGTTATGAGCCGGACGGCGGCCAGTGGGTATGCGGCCGCTGCCGTGTGCCGCTGGAGCAGGATAAGATTCCGGTTTTTTATCTCAACAGCGCTTTTGATGTTTTTTTGCCGCGCTGCCCGCAGTGCGGGCTTACCCTTGTGCCCAAGTCCCTGGCCGAGGGCAAGATGGCAGAAGTGGAAGCCCTGCTGGAAGACAAATGAGCGCCCTGTGGGAAACCGAAAATTTTCGCCGCGCGACGGGGCATGCCTGGCGGCCTGGCGGACTCGACCTGACCGCGCGGGGGCTTATCCTGTGCCGGGAGCTTTGCGGCCTTTCGCCGGGGCATCTGGTACTGGACCTTGGCTGCGGCCCGGGCGGAACCGTCAGGCTTTTGCAGCAATCCGGCTATGAGGTTCTGGGGCTGGACAGGCAGGTGGGCAGCGCTGCTGCCTGCAAGAATGTTCTGGCGCAGGCGTCTGAAGCCGGTCAGGACGGCTGGCGTTTTGCACAGGCGGACATTGCCCGTCTGCCTCTGGCCGATGCCTGCGCTCAGGGCCTTGTGTGCGAATGTGTGCTTTCCCTGCTGCCGGACCCGGTGCAGGCCCTGCGCGGCTGCCTGCGCGTGCTGCGCCCCGGCGGCGTGCTGCTGTTCAGCGACCTCACACGGCGGGACGAGGGCGCTTGCGTTGCTTCCGCCGACGAGCCTGCCGTTGCGGGCAGATGTACACGGGGCGCGTTTCTGTCCGGCCCGGGCGGTTCGGGGAAAGTATCCGTTTCGCCTGCCGCACCCGCTTTATCCGGTGTATCCGGCGCGTCCGTTTCATGTGACGCATACGGGGCATATGGAAAATCCTGTATGGACGGGGCGCGTAGCGTTTTCTTGTGGAATGCGTATCTGCGCGAAGCCGGTTTCCACGTTGTCCGGTACGAGGACCATAGCCGCGCGCTGGTAGAGCTGGCCGCCCGCATGCTCTGGTACGGCGGCGACGAGACGGCCTGTGTGCCGGGCTCCGGCATTGGGGCTGGCAGTGCCGATGGTGTTTCTTCCGCATCTTCCACCCGTTCCGCGACTTCCGTTTCTTCCGGAGGCTGCGCCTGTTCTTTTTCCGGCAACGGGCGCAAGTTCGGTTATGGATTGTGGATAGCGCAAAAGGAGCAAGCATGAATCCAATGATGATGGAACTTCTGCCTCTGGTGCATGAGGGCTACTGTTGCAGCCAACTGCTGGTGCTGCTCATGCTTCAGGTCCGCGATGAGGAAAATCCCGGGCTGGTGCGGTCCGTTCATGGCCTGTGTCACGGCATCGGGCAGTCTGACGGTCCCTGCGGCCTGCTTACGGGCGGGGCGTGTGCGCTGGCGCTGACGGCAGGCAAGGGCGCGGCCCACGAAACGCCTCACCCCATGCTGACGCCCCTGCTCAACGATTATGCCACCTGGTTTTATGAACGCACCGGCCCTTATGGCGGCCAGAGCTGCGGGCAGGTGGCCGCAGGGCTTGGGGCGCTTTCCGGCGTGGCGGGCGAAATGCCCAATCCCGTCGCATGCGGCGATCTGCTGGCCGAATGTTGGGGAAAAATTATGGAACTCGTCCAGAGCTATGATCTGGACATCACGCCCGCGTCATGATGCTGCGCCGCACACAAAGCCTGTGTCCGGTCTGTCTGCGCAGGGTGGATGCTGTGTACGCGCGGTCCGCAAGCGATCCCCGCTGTGTGGAGCTGCGCAAGACCTGTCCTGATCACGGCGACTTCAGCGTGCCTGTCTGGCAGCTAGCCCCGGCGGACGCGTCGGCTGTGCCGGGTATGGACGCCATGCCTGATTTCGAGGGCTGGTCAAGGCCCAAAAGCCCTTCCTATCCGCTGTACCCGCGCATGGCCCTTGACCAGGGCTGTCCTTTTGACTGCGGCCTGTGCCCGGCGCATGCCCAGCACACCTGTACAGGTCTTGTGGAAGTGACCATGCGCTGCAATATGGCCTGCCCCGTGTGCTACGCCGGAGCCGGAAACGGGGGCGGCGCTCTGCCTGCGGACCCGGACCTCAATTGCCTTGCCGCCCAGATGGATGCGCTTAAAACTGCTTCCGGTCCGTGCAATGTGCAGATTTCCGGCGGTGAACCCACGGTGCGCGAAGACCTGCCCGCCATTATCGGCCTGGCGCGCGAGCGTGCTTTCGGTCTTGTGCAGGTCAATACCAACGGTCTGCGTCTGGCCGAAGAAAAAGGCTATGCCGAAAATCTGCGGCAGGCCGGGCTGGATTCGGTTTATCTGCAATGGGACGGCGTAAGTGACGCGGCTTTTATGAGGCTGCGCGGGCGGCCCTGCCTGGATTTCAAACGCCGCGCCGTGGCCGCCTGTGCCGCTGCCGGGCTGGGGGTGGTGCTGGTGGCTACTCTTGTGCGTGGCGTCAATGACGGCGAAGTGGGAGACCTGCTGCGCCTGGCCTTGCGCCTTGGCCCTGCGGTGCGCGGCCTGCACATGCAGCCCGCCGCGTTTTTTGGCCGTTACCCCTGGCAACTGGAAGAGGCCCCCAGGCTCACCCTGCCCGAAGTTATGGCCTGCCTTACGGAACAGGCCCCGGAGCTGGTGCGCGCCGGCCACTTCCACCCCCCGGGTTGCGAAAACGAGCTGTGCTCTTTCAGCGCCGTGTACCGCCGCACGGATGGCGGCCCTGCGGGGGCCGCTCAGCCTGATGCAGTTCCATCCGGAGTGGCTGAGGCAGCCGCACCCTCTTTGCAATGGCTGGCGCACGATGACCAGCCGTGCTGCTCGCCCCAGGCTCCGTCCGTTGCCGAAGCCGCTACCGGGGCTGCTCCTGTGCCGCCCGCAGCGCATGAAGGCGCGCGCAAGGCCCGGAAATTTGTGGCCCTGCACTGGCGCGGCGGCAGCGCCGCTGACGCGGAGGCCGCCACGGCAATACCCGGAAACAGTGAAAACTGCTGTGGCAAAGCCGGTCCGGCTCTGGCGGATCAGGATGGATTCAGCCGGTTTTTGTCCAGCGCCGGGGCAGGGCAGCGTTTCACCCTGTCGGCCATGGCCTTTCAGGATGCGCTGAGCCTTGATATCGAGCGTGTGCGGGGCTGCTGCATACATGTGCTGCGACGTGACGGACGCATGATTCCTTTTTGCCTGCACAATCTCACGGCGCGGGACGGTACGCGCCTGTACGCGGAGGATGCCCCATGAGCGCCCGGCGTGACTTCAGCGGCGCACACGGCGGCAAAAAAACGGCCCTGGGGCGTGCCGTGGGGGGCCGCAATCCGGTGGATGCGTGGCTGGCCGGTCTGTGTGGTGCACAGGAAAATGATGCGGCAGCCTTTATGACGGCTCTTGCGCAGGCGCGAACGGAGGCGCTGGCCCGTACCCTGAACTATGCCGCGGCCCGCAGTTCTTTTTACGCCCGTTGTTTGGCCGGGCATGACCTGGGGGCCTACCGCCCTGAAAACATGCGTGGCCTGCCCTTTACCACTGCTGAAGACCTTGCCCGCTGGCAGGATTTTTTATGCGTGTCGCAGGGGGCTGTGCGGCGCATGGTTACGCTGCACACGTCAGGCACAACGGGGCAGCCCAAGCGCCTGGCCTTTACAGATGCGGACCTTGCACGCACGCAGGATTTTTTTCGTGCGGGCATGTCCCAACTGGTGGGCGCGGGGCAAACGCTGGCCGTGCTGCTGCCGGGGGCGGAGCGGCCCAACGGCGTGGCAGACCTGCTGCGTCAGTCCTTGCATTCTTGTGGGGTACAGGTCTGCTGTCCGCCGTCGCACCTGCTTGCCACAGCGGAACCGGCAGCGGAAATGGCGGCTCATACCCCTGAATATGGGGAAATTTCCGGTGAAAGCGCCCAGGGCGAAGAGCTTGCAGGTGCAGACGGCACTGGGCAGAATATGGGGAAATATGCGCAGCCCCATGCCGCGGGCATGCCGGGAATATGTTCGCCCGCTGCCGCGCCCGCATCCGTTTTTGCTGCGCGTGGGATACGTGCCGAACTGGCGCACTGGCTGGCTGAAACGGGCGCGCATTGCCTGGTGGCGGCTCCGGGGCAGCTTGAGGGCTTGCTGCGTTATTTTCCCAGCAGCGGGCCGCCGGGCCTGTGCAGTCTGCTCAGCAGCGCCGACAGGCTTGATCCGGTATTGCGCCATGTGCTTGCCAGTGTGTGGAACTGCACGGTGCTCGACCATTACGGTCTGACGGAAATGGGTTACGGCGGGGCGGTGGAATGCCCCGCGCACGACGGCTATCATTTGCGAGCATTGGATATGATTGTGGAAATTGTGGATTTTTGCGGCGACGAACCTTTGCCGCACGGTGAAGCGGGCGAGGTGGTCATTACCACGCTGGAGCGCGAAGCCATGCCCCTTATCCGTTACCGCACAGGTGATGTGGCAAGCCTGTTGCCCGGTCCTTGTGGCTGTGGCAGCCCGTTGCCGCGTCTTGGCCCGGTGCGCGGCAGGCTGGAGCGCTGCGGCGGGCGTGTGCGGGTGATGCGTCTGCAAAAAGGCGGACGCAAGCCGGCTTCCGGTCCGGGCCGTCAGCCGGATACGGCTGATGCCCCCCACTGCCTGCTGGGAGACTGGGCGTGAACGGCCACGCGCTTGTTCTGGCCGCCGGTCAGGCTTCACGCATGGGCCGTTGCAAGGCCCTTCTGCCTCTGGCGCTTGGCCCCGGCGGACGCGACTGTACTGCACTGGAAGGACTGGCGCGCCTTTTTCACGAGTCAGGCATTGCGCAGGTCACTGTTGTTACAGGCTTTCATGCGGAGTGCGTAGAGGCGGCGGCACGGGGCCTTGGCCTTGCGATTGCGCGCAATCCCCGCCCTGAAGACGGCATGTTCTCCTCCGTATGCGCCGGGCTTCGAACGTTTTGCGGCCGTGACGGCGCTTCAGGCTCCCTTGATGTGGAAGGCCCGGTTCTGGTGCAGCCTGTGGACGTGCCTCTTGTGCGCCCCATGACACTGCAAGCCTTGTTTGAAGCCCACGCAACCGATCAGGCGAGCGTGCTTGTTCCGGCCTTTGCCGGTGAAGAGGGGCATCCGCCGCTGCTGCCGGGCCACTGTCTGCGTCAGGTGCTGGGGCATGGGCATGCGGGCGGCAAAGGGGGATTGCGCGGCGCTCTGGCGGATTTGCCCGTGCAGCCGGTTGCCGTGGCGGACAGTCTTGTGCTGCCTGATATGGACAGGCCGGAAGATTACGAAAGCTTGCGGCTTCTCGCGCCGCACAGAAACGCCCTGTGGCCGTGCGAAGCTGCGGAATTGCTGCGCCTGCACAACGTGCCTGAAAAAGGCGTGCGTCACGGCAGGGCTGTGGGCGCTGTTGCCGCTGCCCTGGCAAAAGCCCTTGCACAGGCGCGGCAGATGGAGCAGACGCCGGGAGCCTGCCATGGCGGGCAGATGTCCCTCAATGCTGGCCTTGCTCTGGCCGGGGGGCTGCTGCATGATATCTGCAAAGGAGAAAAAAGCCATGAATCGGCTGCCGGACGCCTGTTGCGCTGTCTGCGGCTGCCCGTGATGGCGCGGCTGGTGGAGGATCACCGTGATCTGAGCCTGCCGGACGATCAGCCCATCACTGAACGGGAACTGGTGTTTCTGGCTGACAAATACTGTTACGGCGCAAGCTTTGTGCCTGTGCAGCGGCGTTTTGAGCAAAAGCTGGAAATTTTTGGCGCAGATCCGGCGGCGGCCACGGCCATCAGGGGCCGTCTTGAGCGCGCCCTGGCGCTGGAAAAAAGATTGGCGCGAGAGCTGGCGTGCGGCCAGACGCACGGGCAAGCACATTGGCCCCATCCGGCAAACGTGGCCCGTGCCGCTCTGGAACGGCTGGCGGCAGAAAAATCTGTCCGGGCAGACCAAAGGGCTGTAACGGCCTGAAGCCGGAAATAAAAATCCGGCAAGCCTTGCCCGTGTTCCGGCGGGCCAGGACAGGAAAAACAGGAGATATCTCAATGAACGGCATGTGGCTCGTGCGGCACGGTGCTTTGCCGCCCAATCCCGAGCGGCGAATTGTGGGCAACCGCGATATCCCGCTCAGCGATGCCGGGCGCAATCAGATACGCCGTCTGGCCCGCGACTTCATGCCCACCCTGGCGGGAAAACTGGCGGCAGTGGTGACTTCGGACCTGGGGCGCTGCCGTGAAACCACGTCCATTCTTCTGACCGGAAATGAGTGGGCCGCCAGCCCGCCCCCGGTGCATGCCGAGCCGGGCCTGCGCGAAATCGATATGGGCCTGTGGCAGGGCCTGACCAGAGCCGAGATCGAACAGCGTTTTCCCGGTCAGTATGCTCTGCGGGGCAAAGATTTTTCCCGCTTCAGGCCCGAGGGTGGCGAGAGCTTCACCTGCCTTCAGGCGCGCGCCCTTGAGGCCGTGCAACGCTGGCGGCGGCAGTATCCTGACGGGCGTGTGCTTGTGGTGGCGCATGCGGGCGTCATACGCTGTTTGCTGGCCCACTATATGGCTCTGCCGCTTGAAGAGGCGCTGAACATCCCGCAGGAATACGGCTGCCGGACGTTTGTGCCGGAATGGTAAGAAGCCTCAGACGGCCACGCTTTTCGCGGCCCTGCGGCTTGCGGGGTCTGCGGGCATTGGCTGCGCATCCGCTCAGCGCAGTTGCAGGTTCACGCCTTCACGGTCAAAAACCTGTATGCTCAGGGAAATGTACTTTTCTGCCAGCACGGGAGCGGCGATGTCGAGCGAAAGGCGGCGCAGGTCTTCAAGGCTGAAGGCGGCAAGCCAGCGGGCCGCTTCAAGCCCGAGGAGGGCCAGTTCCGCCGGAGGCGTCAGCAGAACCGCCGGGCAGGTCTTGTAGGCATACAGGTTGCCGTTGGCAAGCACAAAAGGAAAAAGACCGCAGGCCACGGGCCGCTGCTCGCGCGGCAGCCCGCAGCCGGTACGTGTGCAGGCCTTGCAGCCGCGTCCGTCCATATAGGCGGTGTGCCCGTCAAGCATATAAAAATCTTCTTCCATACCCTCATGCAGCTGCCGGGGCAGCAGGGCCATAGGAAAAGGCTTGCTGGAATCCTGTGGCCCGCAGCAATAGCGGCAATCACGGCAGTAGCCGTTTTGCAGCCAGCCGCCGCGCCAGCGCAGTACCCTGCGGCGCGAAAACAGACCGCGCCATTTTTCAAGATAATTCCAGAATCCTTTTTTCATAGTTGTCTCCGGAGCTTGCGAGGTCGTGTCAGGGCGGCTCACGCTGCGGTTCTTTCGTCTTTATTGCGTTGGCCGGGCAGGGCCGTTGCGCGTCTCTTCCGCTGCTCTGTCCCACCCGGCGGATGTATTTTTGTATTTGCAGGCAGCGCTCAACTCATATGCAAAAGCGCCATGCCCGTCATGAGCAGGGCCATACCCGCAAAGGCGCAGGGCCGCAGCTTCTGGCTGAAAAACAGCCAGCCGCCCATCGACGTACCCAGAATGCCGAAACTGCCCCACATGGCATAGGCTACAGCCAGATCCATGTGCCGCACGGCCAGCGACAGGCAATAGAAAGCAAGGCCCACCAGCACCAGAGAGAAAAATCCCAGCCAGCGCCGCCTGAAACCGCCGGACTTTGCCAGCAGCAGATTTGCCAGTACGTCCAGAGCCGCCGCCAGCACCACCAGTAAAAGGGAAAGGCTGAAAAAAGAGGCAAGGGGCTGCATTATGCGTTCCCCCGTTCACCCGTGGTGGTGCCGCCCGGATTCAGGCTGGACGTGGGGCGGGCTGCCGGATGGATGTCTTTTTTGTCTTCTTTGCCGTGTCCTGTGCCGTGGTGTACCAGCAAGGCTCCCGCCAGCACGCAGACAAGGCCGAGGGCGCGTGTCACAGTCATGCTTTCGCCGAGCAGCAGCACGCTGCATATGGTGATAAGGGTCAGGCCCAGGCCTTCCCAAAAGGCAAAGGCAACGCCCACAGGCAAGCCGGTGGTGGCTTTTGCCAGCATGTAATAGGAAAGGGCAATAGCCAGCCACATAAGCACAAGGCCCAGCATGGCTGCATGGGCGAAGCCCCAGCCCTGGGCCATCTTCATGACTGTGGTTCCGGCCACTTCAAAAATAATAGCCCCCATGAGGCAGAGCCAGTGATAGGGTTTGGTCTCAAGCATTGTATCCTCGCTGCGCTGTCAGACTGATGTTTCAGCCCGATATTTGAAACAGAAAAAGCCCTGGCCGCCCGCAGGGGCCATGCATCAGACAGTTTTTGCAGACGGAGAATTAAAGAAATGAACGCCAGTAACGTTCTTCAGGGTAGCCGCAAAAGGGACGGCTGCGTATGCGGGACCAACAACAGGAGGCTGAGTTCATGCCCTTAGTATATGTTCTGCAACCGGGCTTGGCAAGGGCGCACGGTGGCTCTGGCCTGGGCGGGTGCAAGGGCAGAGTACTCTGCCCTTATGTATGCGAAGAGCGCGCCCGGATTGGACCGTGGCGCGCTCTTTGCGTTGTTTTGATTGGTTGGCTTGCCTGCGCAGATTGCCTGCGCAGATTGTTTGCGCAGATTGTTTGCGCGGTCTGGTCAGGCGCTTTCGGACGTGCCTTTCTGGGCATCTATCCAGGCGTTGGCTTCTTTGAGGTCAAGGGTTCCTTCGTAAAGCGCGCGTCCGCTCACCGCGCCCATAAGGCTGGTCTCAAGGGTGAGGGGATAGAGTTTTTGCACGTCTTCAAGGGTGGCCACGCCCCCGGCGGCAATGACCGGCACGGTGGAAAGGCGGGCCAGATGCTCCAGCGCGGCTACGTTGACGCCGCACTGCATGCCGTCGCGTTCAATGTCTGTATAGATGACAAACGCGGCGCCGTCGTCAAGCAGGCGGGGCAGGGCCGTGTCCACGGTCATGCCGGTGTCTTCCACCCAGCCGCGGCTTTTCAGCTTTCCGCCCTCGGCGTCCAGTGAAACGCCTACCCGGCCGGGAAAGGCGCGGCACATGTCGGCAAACAGGGTGGGCTGCTCCAGGGCCAGCGTGCCGATAATAAGGCGGCTGACCCCGGCTTCCAGATAGGCTTCGGCCGTATGCATGTCGCGTATGCCGCCGCCAAGCTGCACTGGAATGGCAAGAGTCGCGCAGATGTCGCGCACGATGCGGCGGCTCTGGGCTGCGCCGTCAAAAGCGCCGTCCAGGTCAACCACATGCAGCCAGCGCGCTCCGGCTTCTTCCCAGGCTCTGGCGGCATCCACGGGGCTTTCGGCAAAAACCGTGCTCTCGTGGGCGCGGCCCTGCTTAAGCCGCACGGCCTTGCCGTTCTGAATGTCAACAGCGGGAAAAATAATCATAAACCCAAGTCCTTTACTGCCTTGCTTATGCCGTCCACTGTCAGCTCCTCGGCAGTGACCCACTGGCCCTTGCGCTTGAGGAATGAACCCACGTTGAGCAGGTTTTCCGTCAGCCCGACCTGTTGCTCCTCAAAGACAGAGCGGTCCATGATGTTGCCTGCATCCACGCGCAGCAGGAAAAATTCCACCCGCACATGGGCCGACTGGGTAACGCCCGCTTTGGAGCCTTCGCGCTCATGCCAGTCCAGCACCTGAGGAATCAGCAGCAACTGCGCCCCCTGTTTTTTGCCGTAGGCGACCCAAAGGGGCAGGGCCTGCGGCTGTTCGGAGCTGTGAAATGCGGTCGCATTTTTGGGCAGGGTACGCTGGCTGATGAATTTGTATTGCCTGCTGGTTTGTGTGGTCAGCACATGGCGCAGGCGCATGTCCAGGGCAGTGAGCATGTCATCGGGAATGCGCCCCTGATTTTCGGGAATGCGCCCCATGATAAGCTGGCTGGCATTGACGGGCTGGGTGAAGGGAGCCACGGTAATGGTGTAGGCAGAGGAAAGGTTGCGCGGCACATCGGCGGTGCTGCGCGGGCGCTTGCTGCACGCCCCCAGAACCACGGTAAGACTCAATATGACGAGAAGCAGTATATTCAGGCGGTTATGCATTAATCAAGACCTCCCTTGGTGCTGCGTATGGTTGTGCCGTGCCGACGCACTGCGTGAGCCAGGGCAAGGCCCAGGCCTTTGGCGGCGGATTCCAGCAAATGATGCCCGTTTTTGCCGTAGCGCATGTCCACATGCAGATTGCAGCGCGCGCCGCTGGCAAGGGCTTTATAGTATTCACGCCAGAGGTCTTTTTCCTCCCCGGCGAGTACGGGGGGCAACAGTTCGTCGCCACGCCACTCAAGCCAGGGGCGGCCTGAAAGATCAACGGTAACTTCCGCAAGGGCCTCGTCCATAGGCACTCGGCCGTACCCCACGCGGGCAATGCCCGCCCGGTCGCCCAGGGCGTCAAGCAGGGCTTTGCCAAGGGTCATGCCCACGTCCTCGGCGGTATGGTGCGCGTCCACCTGCATGTCGCCCTCGCAGACAAGGGTCAGGTCCATGCCTGCCCAGAAGAACGTGAGGGTGAGCATATGGTCCAGCAGGCCGAATCCGGTTCTGATGTCTGTCTTGCCCTGACCGTCCAGATTCAGCTCAAGGCGGATGTCGGTTTCGGCGCTGGTGCGCGCCTGCGTGGAAGTGCGCGGGGAGGTGGTCATGCTTTCTCCGAGGCGTTGGCGGTTTTTGCATCCGATGCCGCGTCTGCGTCTGCTTTGTTCTGCCCGCCGTCATCGGCATCTTTTTCAGTTTTGGGCTTGCGGCCAAAAGCTGCGGCCACCCAGATGCTTATTTCATACAGAATAAGCATGGGGCAGGCCATGAGCAGTTGTGAAACCACATCTGGCGGGGTGAGAATGGCCGCCACAATAAAGATGCCCAGAATCGCATAACGCCGCACCTGCCGCATCATGGCAGCGGTGACAACGCCCATGCGCGCGAGAAAGAAAGCAAAAAGCGGCATTTCAAAAATAATGCCGAAGGCCAGAATGAGCTTGAGCACAAAGCTCAGATAGTCGCTCACCTTGGGCATGGCCACAATTTCTTCGGTGGCAAAGCTCACAAAGAAATTGAAGGCATAGGGAAAGACCACAAAATAACAGAACGCGCCGCCGCAGATGAAGAACAGGGCCGACATCACCGCAATGGGGATGATATATTTTTTTTCTTCTTCATACAGGCCGGGCGCGATGAATGACCAGATCTGGTAGAAAATCACCGGGCTGGATACGAAAACACCCGCCACAAAGGCAATGTGCATGCGGGTGAAAAATCCTTCGGGCAGGGTGGTGTAAATGGCGTGCGAACCCTTGGGCAAAACGGCCAGAAGGGGATTCACCAGCACGTCAAAAATGGGGTCCACTACGGCCCAGCAGGCAAAAAAACCCACGATCACCGCAATACAGCAACGCACAAGGCGCATGCGCAGTTCGCCGAGGTGATCCATAAGGCCCATGGGCTTGTCCGGGCCGCTTTCTTCCTCGTCATCGTCCTCATCGGGCGTGGCTGGGGGCTGCCCGCCGGAAACCGCCGGAACGGGAGCAGGCTCTTCCGATGCGTTGGGCGGAAACGGACTGGCCGGGGGCAGGGGCGGCTGGCCGCCCGAGCCAGCGGCAGCGGCGGGCGCGGCGGCGGGTTCGGCAAGAGTTTCGGCAGCAGCTTCGGCGGATACCGTGTTGCCCGCAGCGTGCGTGTTCACAGGCGTGTCGGCATTTTCAGCCGAATCCTGATCCGGAGTTTGCCCCGGGTCTTGGCCGGAAACGTTGGCCTGGGGGGCATCTTCGCTGTGGGGGGCATGCGCAGCCCCGGCAGGGTCTTTCATGCCGTCCTGCGCCGGGAGTTCCGCAGGGGGGGCGCTGTTATCGGGCGTGTCTTCCGCCCTGTTTTCCGCCTGGCCGCCGTCGGGTGCGGCAGAGGCCGCCAGATGGCTGGCGGCCTCAAGATTCACGTTGCCGATGACGGACAGTGCAGCGGCGGCTTCCGGCCCGGCGCCGGATTCTTCGGAACCGGAGGCGTCAGAAGTGCTTGCCGCGGCCTGCTCCAGTGGAACTTTTTTTTCTTCGGTCATGCCTTGCCGCCGTTTTCAGAAGCAGGGGTGGACGGAGTAAGGCGGGCTTCTGCAGCGCGCGCTTCAGCTTCGGTTCGGGCCAGGGCTTCAGCCAGGGGGCTGCCTTCGGGGGGAGCCTGCACGCCGGAAGCCGTAGCGTCTGTTTCCGGGGCGGCAACTGGTGCTGCTTCCGCAGCAGGGGCGGCCTGGGGCATGCTTTCAGCCTGCGGGGCCTCTGACGGGGCCTGTACAACCGTGGTGTCCAGCACTGCTTCGGATGCAGGCGCATCCTGGGCTGTCGCCGTACCCTGATCCGCGGCACGGGGTTCAGGCTGTTCCGCTGCCTGCGCTGCGGTTTGTTGTGCTGCCTGCGCTGCCTCAGCTTCGGCTCTGGCGGCTTTGGCGGCTTCTTTTTTGCGCTTTTTCTGCTCTTCCTCTTCAGCCTCGGCATTGAGGGTGCGCTGGAAGTCGGTGGAAACCCGGCGGAATTCGCCCATAGCCTTGCCCAGCGTGCGCGACACATTGGCAAGGCTCTTGGGACCCAACACAATCAGGGCCACCACAAGGATGACCAGAAGCTCCGTGCTGCCTATACCGAACATACGGTTCTCCTATTCCCATTCAATGGTGCTGGGCGGTTTGGAGGACACGTCGTAAACCACGCGGTTGACGCCTTTGACTTCATTGATGATGCGGCCCGACATGCGCTCGATGAGATCAGCGGGCAGGCGCGCCCAGTCCGCGGTCATGGCGTCAACGCTGTCGACCACGCGCAGGGCCACCACGTGTTCATAGGTGCGTCCGTCACCCATAACGCCCACGGTCTTCAGGGGCAGCAACACGGCAAACCCCTGCCAGACCTTGCGGTACCAGCCGGATTCGCGCAGTTCCTGCTGCACGATCTTGTCGGCCTGGCGCAGGATGTTGAGGCGTTCTTCGTTCACTTCGCCAAGCACGCGGATGGCGAGGCCGGGACCGGGGAAGGGATGCCGCCACACGATGGAATCGGGCATGCCGAGCTCGACCGCCACTTTGCGCACCTCGTCCTTGAAAAGTTCGCGCAGAGGCTCAATGAGCTTGAGCTTCATTGTATCCGGCAGCCCGCCCACGTTGTGGTGGCTCTTGATGACGGCGCTGGGCCCCTTGTGGGAAATGGATTCGATGACGTCGGGATACAAGGTTCCCTGGGCCAGAAAGTCCACCTGGTCGAGCTTGTTGGCTTCTTCATCAAAAATTTCAATAAAGGTGTGGCCGATGATCTTGCGTTTCTTTTCGGGATCTTCCACGCCCTTGAGCCGGGACAGGAAGCGATCCTGTGCCTGAACGAAGTTGAGGTTGAGGTCAAAATGCTCGCGCAGGTAGCTGACCACCTCATCGCCTTCGCCAAGACGCAGCAGGCCGTTGTCCACAAAAATGCAGTGCAGGCGCTTGCCTATGGCCCTGTGGAGCAGCACGGCCACCACTGTGGAGTCGATGACGCCCGAAAGGGCGCAGACCACATGCTTGTCGCCCACCTGCTCGGCCATTTCCTTGATTACGCGCTCCACAAAAGAAGACATGGTCCAGTCAGGCTTGATGCCCACGACCTTGAACAGGAAGTTGTGCAGCATGCGCTCGCCATCCACGCTGTGGTGCACTTCAGGGTGGAACTGCACAGCGTAGATTTTGCGGGTCTCGTCGGCCATGGCGGCCACTTCGAGGGTGCTGGTGCTGCCTGTAACCGTAAAGCCTGGCGGCGGGGCCATAACCTTGTCGCCATGGCTCATCCATACGCGGGTGGGCGCGGTGATGCCTTCCCACAGGGCGCAGGGCGCGGTGAAATTGAGGTCGGCCGGGCCGTATTCACGCGTGAGAGACTGGGCAAGCTGCCCGCCCAGCCCGCAGGCCAGAAGCTGCATGCCGTAGCAGATGCCGAGCACAGGCACACCCAGTTCAAGAAAACCGGGGTCCAGCGCCGGGGCATCGGCTTCGCCCACGCTGGCGGGGCCGCCGGAAAGGATGATGGCCTGGGGCTTCATGTCGGCCACCTGCTGGGCGGTGGTCACGCAGGAATGAATTTCGGAGTATACCCCGGCCTCGCGCACGCGGCGCGCGATAAGCTGGGTAACCTGTGAGCCGTAGTCTATTATAATGACCTTGCTGGGCATAGTGTCCTCATGATCTGTATGAGCTTCGCGCGCCGGGGCGCGCCGGTTGCCTGTCTGCACGGCGTGCGCCCTGCGGCGCAGCGGCCCTAGTTCTCGATGCGATAGTTGGGGGCTTCCTTGGTGATCACCACGTCGTGCACATGGCTTTCGCGCAGGCCCGCCGGGGATATTTCGCAGAAGGTGGTGTTTTCAAACAGTTGCGTGAGGTTGTGCGCGCCTACATAGCCCATGCCCGAGCGCAGGCCGCCCATGAGCTGGTACACGGCTTCCATAACCGGGCCACGGTACGGCACACGGCCCACAATGCCTTCAGGCACGAGCTTTTTGCTCTTTTCCTGGAAGTAGCGGTCAGAGCTGCCTTCCTTCATGGCATCGATGGAACCCATGCCCCGGTAGATCTTGTACGTGCGTCCCTGGTACAGGATGGTTTCGCCCGGGCTTTCTTCCGTACCGGCAAAAAGCGAGCCGACCATGACTGAATGCGCGCCCACCACAAGGGCCTTCACGATGTCGCCGGAAAATTTGATGCCGCCGTCGGCAATGCAGCAGCGATCCATCTCACGTGCGGCGCGGCCGCCGTCCATAATGGCCGTGACCTGGGGTACGCCCACGCCCGCCACGATGCGGGTGGTGCAGATGGAGCCGGGGCCGATGCCCACCTTGACGGTGTCGGCGCCAGCCTCAAGAATGGCCTTGGCCCCTTCATAGGTGGCCACGTTGCCGGCCACAAGCTGGCAGTTGGGAAACGACGACTTGACCATACGGATGGCCTTGATGACGTTGACAGAATGCCCGTGGGCAGAGTCAAGCACCAGCACGTCGGCTCCTGCCTCAAGCAGTTGCTCGGCGCGAGATTCGCAGTCCTTGCCGATGCCGATGGCCGCGCCCACGCGCAGGCGTCCGGCGGAGTCTTTGCAGGCGTTGGGGTATTTTTGCACCTTGTCGATATCTTTCATGGTGATGAGGCCGCGCAGGTGACCTTCTTCATCCACCACGAGCAGCTTTTCAATGCGGTGCTCGTGCAGATGCTGCTTGGCTTCGGCAAGGGATGTACCCATGGGAACGGTAACAAGGTTTTCGCTGGTCATGACGTCGGCCACGCGTACGGCCTGGCCGTCTTCGACAAAGCGCACGTCACGATTGGTAAGAATACCCACCAGGCGGTCGTCGGCCACCACGGGCAGGCCGGAAACGCGAAAGTCCGACATGAGGTCAAGAGCTTCCTGCACCGTATTGTTGGGCGAAATGGTCACCGGGTCGAGAATCATGCCGCTTTCGCTTTTTTTGACTCTCTCTACTTCCAGGCGCTGCCGGGCCACGGGCATATTTTTATGGACGATGCCAATGCCCCCCATGCGGGCCATTGAAATGGCCATGGCCGATTCCGTTACGGTATCCATAGCGGCGGAAAGCAGGGGGATGCGCAAGGGGATGGAAGGGGTAAGCCAGGTGGCTATATCCACGGCGTCAGGGGTAATGTCCGAATAGCCGGGAATGAGCAAAATGTCGTCAAAGGTCAGCGCTTTGCCGCGATTGGTGAACATGGCATCCTCGTAATATGCTGGAATATTTGTTCAAATTGTAGTCTAACAGGGTATCCCCTTGCGGGCCGTATGTCAATGTGGGCTGTGGTTCCGCGGCCTGACCAGTGGGGACACGGGCCGGGCCGGTCGCTCCTGTGCGGAGCGGGTGCTTGCGCGTACAGTTTTTGAGCGCCCTTGGCAAGTCCCGGAGGGTGCTTTTCTGTTCAAGACTTGACGTGAGGCGGCAAACATCCTATGAATCACCACTTCGCCCCTGTGGGGCGTATGCGCCGTGCGGCGGCCGCGTGCAGGCATGTCTGCGCGGGGCGGGCGACAGCACTGCTTTTTTGCCGCTTGGCGGCCCCTGTGGAGATTGCATGTTCGAAAGCCTTTCAGACAGACTTTCCGGCGTATTCCGTTCTTTCGGCGGACGCGGCCAGCTTACCGAAGAAAACGTGCAGGCCGGCCTGCGCGAAGTACGGCTGGCCTTGCTGGAAGCGGACGTTAACTTCAAGGTCGTTAAAGACTTTGTTGAAAGCGTGCGCGAAAAGTGTCTTGGCCAGGAAGTGCTCAAAGGGGTAAGTCCGGCACAGCAGGTGGTCAAGATCGTTCATGATGAGCTGGTCAGCCTGCTCGGCGGCGAAACCGCCGCGCTTGACCTTCAGGGGCGTGAACCTGCTGTCATCATGCTTGTGGGCCTGCAGGGTTCGGGTAAAACGACCTCTGCAGGCAAGATAGCAAATATTTTGCGCAAGCAAAAGATGCGCCCCTACCTTGTGCCGGCCGACGTATACCGCCCTGCGGCCATTGACCAGTTGACGGTGCTTGCCAAACAGCTGGACATGCCCTGCTATCCTTCCACCGTGGACATGAACCCCGTGGACATAGCAAAGGCCGCACTTGAAGAGGCCCGGCGCGAGCAGGCCACGGTGCTGCTGCTCGACACGGCGGGCCGCCTGCATGTGGATGAGCCGCTCATGCAGGAGCTTGAGGCCATCAAGGCTGCTGTGCAGCCGCAGGAAATTTTGTTCGTGGCTGATGCCATGACCGGCCAGGATGCCGTGACCGTGGCTGAAAGCTTTAACGAGCGGCTGGGCGTCACCGGCGTGGTGCTGACCAAGATGGACGGTGATGCGCGCGGCGGCGCGGCCCTTTCCATCCATGCGGTGACAGGCGCGCCTGTCAAATTTGTGGGTATGGGCGAAAAACTGTCGGAGATGGAGGTATTCCACCCCGACCGTATTGCCGGGCGTATTCTGGGCATGGGCGACGTGCTTACTCTGGTGGAGAAAGCACAGGGCGCCATCAATGCCGAGGAAGCCGAAGAGCTGGCCCGCAAGATGAAAAAAGCCAGCTTTGACCTTGAAGATTTTCGTACCCAGATGCGCCGCATCAAAAAGCTTGGTTCGCTGGAAAGCATCCTCAAGATGATTCCCGGCCTGGGTGGTCTGCGCGACAAGCTGGCCGAAGCCAGCGGAGCCATGCCCGAAAAGGAAATGGCGCGCACCGAGGCCATAATCAATTCGATGACCATGGCCGAGCGGCGCAATCCCGACCTTCTGAACGGCAGCCGCCGGGCGCGTATTGCCAAGGGCGCGGGTGTAACCGTGGCTCAGGTGAACCAGCTTGTGCGCCAGTTTGAGCAGATGCGCCAGATGATGAAGGGCATGATGGGCGGCAAGGGTGCAAAAATGCCCTCAATGCCGCGCATGCGCGGTATGCCCCCCGGCATTATGCCCCCCGGCGGCATGGGCGGTATGCCCGGCATGGGCGGCCTGCCTGGTATGGGTGGTCTGCCCGGAATGGGGGGATTGCCCGGCATGGAAGGCATGCCCGTCGGGCGTGCCGGTTCCGGCAAATCGGCTGCAGCTAAAAAGCGCAAGAAAAAAGAGCGCCAGAAGCGCAAGAAAAAATAAGGCATTTCGCGGCAAGGAGCGCCGCCGTAGCGGCAACACCTCTTTGCGCCAAGGCTTTTCCGCCCTTGCCCTTTCCCGGGCGCAACGATAACATAACACCTCAAAGGGAGTTGGACTCATGGCTGTAAAGTTGAAATTGACCCGCCTCGGCAGCAAAAAGCACCCCTTCTACCGGGTGGTGGCCGCCACTGACGAAACCCGTCGTGATGGCCGTCCGCTGGAGTTTTTGGGCTACTATAATCCCATGACTGATCCGGTTGAAGTCAAGCTCGATGCGGACAAAATCAAGGAATGGCTGGCCCGTGGCGCAGAACCCACGGACACCGTCCGCGCCCTGATCAAAAAACACATGGCCTAGCGCATTCCGCTACGCTTCCGCCACGGCGGCAGATGCCCTGCGGCCTCCCGCATATCGTAAAACATGGCGGGAATGGCCGTTTATGGGCAAATCGGCACTGCGCACGGCCTTTACTGTTCCGGATATTTCCGGCGCAGGCCCCTTGGAGGTGTACAATGAAGGCCCTGATCGAATATATTGCCCGGTCCCTGGTGGATCACCCCGACGAGGTGCAGGTCAGCGAAGTGGAAGGCGAGCAGACTACCGTGCTGGAACTCAAGGTTGCCAAAGAAGACCTGGGCAAGGTTATTGGCAAGCAGGGGCGCACGGCCCGTGCCATGCGCACCATTCTGAGTGCCGCTTCCATCAAGTGCAAAAAACGCACTGTGCTGGAAATACTGGAATAGCGTCTGGAAGTTATGGCCGATTCTTGGATTCATATGGGTACGCTTGCGCGGCCCCACGGCATTAAAGGGGAGATCTGCATCGACTGGTATGCGGACTCCCCCTTGCTTTTGACAACCCCGCTCTGGATTCAGGCGGGCGATGGCGAGCCGCGCCGGGTACGTCAGGTGGCTGTGCGCAGCCATAAAGGGCGCCCGCTGCTTCAGCTTGAAGGCGTGGTTGACCGCAATGCCGTTGAAGGGCTGCGCGGTTGCAAACTGTTAACCAAACGCGAAACCCTGCCGGAACCGGAAGATGATGAAGTCTATCTGGAAGACCTGCTGGGGGGCGATGTTTTTTTGCCGGACGGAAAACGTCTGGGTACGCTCGACCACTTTGAATATCCTGCGGGGCTTGAGATGTGGGTCATCATGACCGATGACAACCGCGAAGTGCTCTTTCCTGCAAGGCCCGAATTTATCGCGGGCTTTGATCTGGAAGGTCCGGCCGTTATTATTGATCCGCCGGAAGGCCTGCTGGATATTTATCTTTCTGAAAAATAGCCCGTATATGGGGCATGCTGTGACTATAAACCCGCGCAAGCGGGTTTTTTACTTGCGAACCTTTCGCTGCCCGGCCTTGCCATGCAGTTGGTGCGCCTTATAGTTAGTGCATGTTATTTGCCCGATCAGAGGATGACCATGCCTGAATTGCCGGAAGTGGAGACTGTTGCCCGCACCCTGCGGCCCCATGTGCAGGGGCGTGTTATTGCTGATGCGCAGGTTTTGCGCGCCACCAGCCAACATCCTCTGAGCCTGCCCCTTCAGGATCTGCGGGGATGCCGCATTGTTGACGTAACGCGCCGGGGCAAGCTGCTCCTGCTGCTGCTTGACGCAGCCGAAGCGGAAAAAGCGTGCGTGCGCGGTATGAAAGATCTGCGCCTGGCCGTGCATCTGCGCATGACGGGGCGTCTTATGACCTATGCGGCGGCAACCACGCCGGGCACGCATACCCGCTGTATTCTTGATCTGAAAGCATTGCCCGCTGCTGGCGCTGGCGGGCAGGTTGTGGCGGAACACGGGCCTGCCGGGGCGGCAGACCTGTCCGTGTCTGAAGCCTGTTCACCGTCCGGCGAGCGCCGCCTGTTTTTTGACGACGTGCGCGCCTTTGGGACCATGCTGGCAGGCACGCCGGATATGTTCGCCCGCTGGCCTTTCTGGCGGGAGCTTGGCCCCGAGCCTCTGGATATTGCGGAAGCGGCCTTTGCCGGCAGCATTGCCGCAAAAAAATCAGCCATCAAGGCCGTGCTGCTGGATCAGAAAGTGCTGGCCGGGGTCGGCAATATTTATGCGGACGAAAGCCTGTTTGCCGCAGGCATTGACCCGCGCAGGAAAGCCTCGGAGCTTACGCGGCTTCAGGCCAACCGCCTTTTGCAATGCCTGCGGGACGTGCTTTTACTGTCCATCTCCCAGTGCGGCAGCTCCATTCGTGACTACAGGGATGCCGACGGCAATGTGGGAGCCTTTCAGAATACGTTTGCCGTGTACGGGCGCGGCGGGCAAAAATGCAAGACCTGCGGAGGCCTTTTGGAAAAGGCCAAGGTGGCGGGCCGGAGTACCGTTTTTTGCCCGCAGTGCCAGCATTAGCCCTGTGTTCAACCGTTATTTTGTCTGTATTTCTCAAGCCTTGTCTGGCGTAGAAATTATGGAGCGCTGTATATTTCAAGGTGCTATGATGCCCGTTGCGGCGATTTGCAACGCAACTGGCTGGCGTTGCAGCCTTTAGGCACGATCTGTTCGGGCAACGGCTGAGGCTGCGTTCCGCCTTTGTGACGGGCATGCGTTCGCGCAGCCGCCAGAACAATTTCAAGGTGAACCTGCTCTGGCTGGCCGCGCTCCTGCTCCATCTATCCCGACAGTGCCGTTCAGGCCCGGGCCATGCTCATGCCCAGTTCAAAGGCTTTCCGGCAGTCTTCCGGAAAAACTTCTTCTCTGCGCTTCAGCTTGTCTTTTTCAGAAAAACACTCCACCTTGTACTTGCTGTAATCCATAAACTGATAGGTGTCATTGACATAGAGCACGGTGGGCGGGGTCAGCATTCTGCCCGTAAAGTATTCCATGCCGCCAAGGTGCTCGGGATAGTGCATCTCGCGCATAAAATTTTCCGTGACGTTCATTGTATAGATAAAGGCCGTCTTCATTTTTTTGGGCGCTATGGAAGAATATTCG
>NZ_JAHZAA010000019.1:0-12320 GCF_019424165.1 Desulfovibrio sp.
AGAAAACGTAAGCCGCGCGCTGACCCTGTTTTTTTTCTATTCGATGCTTGTAGGGTTTTCCACGTTTCTGCTCAGTATTACGGAATACGGCATACTGCACGGCACCGGGGGTGAAGGCCCGTCTTTTCTGCGCATTCTGTTTGAAGAGGTTTCGGCCCTCGGTACTGTGGGGCTTTCGATGAATCTGACCCCGGAACTGAGCGCCGAGGGCAAGGGTGTTATTATTGTCAACATGTTTGCCGGGCGCGTGGGCCTGCTGAGCCTGCTCATGGCTGTGCAGAGCTTGCAGCCCCGCAAGGCGTACACAGTGGCGGAAACGCAACTGCCCATTGGCTAGATGTATTGTTTCAATAGTTTGTTCTCAAACGCCTTATGCAATAATAGCGTTGCAATGGGGCTGCTTCAGGATTGCTGCCGTAGCGGCATCTTCTGGCCCAGACAAACTGCTTTTTGTTCCTGATGCAATGCTGCGCACTGAAAAGCGGCACTCGGGTTTTGCCCGGCATGCCCGGCGGAGGTCTGCTCCTGCCCGGTCTTTGCAGCGGCGCCCGACGCGGATACAGCACGGAGAAAGAAAGATATGGCGGAAAAGAAACTGGAGATAGGCGTTATCGGCCTGGGCAATTTTGGCCTGCGCATCGCGACCACCCTTGTTTCCCTGGGGCATACGGTGGTGGGCATAGATATGTCTGAAGCGCGGGTACAGCGGGCCGAAGATGCGCTGGAGTCCGTTTACAAGGCCGACGCCACCAATATCGCCGTGCTGCGCTCACTGCATGTGCAGGACCTGGACTGGGTGGTTATCAGCGTGGGAGAAAGTGTTGAGCAGTCTCTCAGCATTACCCTCAACGTACAGGAACTGGGCGGCCCCAAGATATGGGTCAAGGCCTCCAATGAGGAACATCGCAAGATCCTTCAGCGGCTGCGCGTCAACCGCGCCCTGGTTCCCGAAATGGAGGCCGCCGTTATGGCTGCCCATCAGCTTACCTATCCGGGCATGCTGGATCTTATTCCCAAGTACGGGGGCATCGCCATTCAGGAGCTGAAGGTGGACGAATGGCACGGCAAAACGCTTGTGGATCTTAACCTCATGCAGCGTTTCAATATTATGGTGCTGGGCATTCGCCCCGTAGGCGAGCACTCTTTCAACTTCGTACCCCCGGCCATGACCGTGCTGCACAAGGGTGACACCATTGTGGTGGCGGGCAGGGCCAATTCCATGAGTGAACTGAAGCCCTAGGTGCAGAGTGTCAACACGCTGTTCACCCCCGCCCCAGTTTTGAAGCCGGAGGTTTTCTGCCAAGAGCCGTGTGGGGACGAGAATGGTTGTAGTGATGCGCCCATATGGGCAGTTTGGCTGTCCTTTTTTATGAGTGGGTGTACGTTTCGGCGTATGCCCACTCGTTCATTGCCGTCCTGATGAAGCGTTCCGCTTTGCCATTTTTGCCATTGGTCTGCGGCCGGTAAGGCCGGGTGTCCGGGGTGCGGTCGCGGGCGTGGAATACGGAGCAGGCCGTAACCCTGGGTGTGGGTTTAGGCGTCGTCTTCTGAAGGGTCACCGCCGGGCAAGGCCCACCAGGGCAGGCTGCGCCATGCCCGGTCCAGAGCTTTTTCGCATTCGGGCCAGTCCGGGGAATAGCGGGCCAGCTCTGCCCTGTAGGCAGGGGAGTGATTCATATGGCGCAGATGGCATAGCTCGTGCCAGCACAGGTGTTCCAGCAGGGGGAGTGGCAGCAGCAGTGCTCGCCAGTTGAGGCTTATACGCCCTGCGGGACCATCCCCGAAGGCGTTGGCCGGGTCGGCGGCATTATGCCCTGCGGGCTTCAGGCCTGAGTCATCCGTACCCGAAAACAGCCGGAAAAAGGTGTCCATCCAGCGGCCCGCCTTGCCGGAGGCCGGGGCAGCCGCGGAGTTGTGCCGCCTGTGCTCCATCTCCGGCAAGGAAGCACCGTTTTGCCCGGTGTTTTTTCCCCCGCTGCGGGCATTGCCGCCGGGGCGGCGTGCGCGGGCGCAACTGCCCCAGCGCGACCGCTGGTTCCGCACGCTGACTTTTTCAAGCATAAAGCCGCCCTGCCGTGCCAGGCCCTCAAGATAAGGTGGTAGCAGCATGGCCGCCATACTGCGACACCACTGGCGCAGTGCCCGGGCGCACAGCGCCGTATCCTGTACCGGACCAAAAAGGCGTAACAGGCCGGGGCTTTGCACCAGTAAAAGGCGTTGCGGCCCGGAGCGCACCAGCAGGGATGCGCTGTGCTCCTGATGTTGCGCTGCAACCAGCCTGCCGGCAGCAAGGTCGCCGTCAAGACGCACCTGAAATGACATGCCCGGCAAGGACAGATCTATGTTTTGGGGCAGTTTTTCTTCCGGGCTGCCGGACTGATGTTTTTTCCACGCGCGTTCCAGCCACGGCAAAAATTGCGGCAGGCTTTGTTCCAGAAGAACAAGAGGCATGCCTTCGGGAACAGTGAGGGTCAGGCGGCCACGCGGGTCAAGCGTCAGGCGGGTGCGACGGGCGCGGGCTGAAGGGCGTACCCTGGCTGCCAGCCTGGTTCCCCCGGCCAGAGGCAGATGGATATACTCCGGCAGGGGAGGGAAAGCGCCCGGGCCTTTCCGGGAGTGTGCTGCGGTCTTTTTTTCAGACATGGGGCGAGGCTGCCACAGGCGGCAAGCCCTTGTAAAGGGCCATCGACGCATCTTTGAGGGCCGCCGGGCAGGATTTTCCTTCTTATGCTCTGGCATGGCTTTTGCTAATTTTTCTCAGGTGCGGGCGGGAGGAATTGTTTTCCAACCGGTGCAAGGCATCCGAGGAGCAGACATGAGCGTGTCCGGCACATATGGCGTTGGCGGCCTTTCCGGCGTGGAAGGACTATGGGATCTCGGCGGCAGCGCCAGAAACACCACAGCTTCCGGCAAGGGCAATTCCGGCGATACGGTAAGTATTTCCGACAAGGCCAGGGAGCTTCTGCGCGAAAAACTTGGCCGCTATTCGGCATCAGCCGAGTCGTCATCGGAAGCGGACGCCGGGCAGGAAAACTTCGGCAGTTCTGTGGCCGGACTTTCCGGCAGTGACGGCGATGAAAAGGCTTCAGGCGCAGGGAGCGCATCGGGCGGGCTGGGCGGCTCCAGCTCTGTGGAAAGTATCAAACAAAAGATAGAGGCCCTCAAAAGCCAGTTGGCAAGCCTTGCCAGCCAGGCCAGCGGCGGCGGAGCGGATACAGCGCTGCAGAGCAAGATAAATGCCCTTCAGGCGCAGATCGCGGCTCTTGAGGCACAGCTTGCTGAAGCTGAGCAGGCAGGCTAGCCTATTGACAGTAACAAATATCAATTGTATGAAATGGTCTTGGGGGATGGCTGCTGCTGTCCCTTTTTATTTCGTTTACGCCCAGACACCTTGTATATGGCATGCATTGCATGCGAAAGAGAGGTTTTGCCATGAAATCGTTAAAGGGAACCCAGACCGAAAAGAACATTCTGACTGCCTTTGCCGGTGAGTCGCAGGCCCGTAACCGCTATGATTTTTTCTCCTCCGTGGCCAAAAAAGACGGCTACGTGCTGGTACAGGAAATCTTTCTTGAAACTGCTTCGCAGGAAAAAGAACACGCCAAACGCCTTTTCAAGTTTCTTGAAGGTGGTGAGGTAGAAATTCAGGCTGCGTATCCTGCTGGTATTATCGCGGGCAGCGAAGCCAACCTGCTGGCTTCTGCCCACGGCGAAAACTACGAGCACACTGAAATGTATCCTTCGATGGCGGCCACCGCTGAAAAAGAAGGTTTTTGCGAGGTTGCCTTCGTCATGCGGCATATCGCCGTAGCCGAAGCCTATCACGAAAAGCGCTTCCTCAAGCTCGCCAGCGATATCAAGGAAGGCCGCATGTTCATGCGCTCCAAGCCCACCGTGTGGCGCTGCCTCAATTGCGGCTGTCTTGTGGATGGTGAGCACGCGCCTGAAATGTGCCCCGCATGTGCGCACCCCAAGGCCTTTTTTGAAGAGCTGAACTACAGCTTCTAATCTGTTTTATTACGGAGCCGTACACCTGCCGAAGGATACTTTCTGATGCGGCAGTGTGCGGCCCCGGTTTCCTGTCAGATTGTTGCCGCCTGTGCAGGGCCGCGCCTTGTGAGGCAGGCCCTCCAGGCAGTTTCATCCGGCTGCGAGCTGGCGCAGGCAGCCGGAAATGATTGTCGCACGTTGCTGTAACGATATCCTGCGCAGTTCTCCTGCCATACAGGCAGCTATAGTGCAAAGCAGCCGCCAAACCTCATGGCGCGCACTGAACAGATGAAAAATACAGCCGTTACCGAAGTGATTTTACTTTGAAACCACGCTGATAGCTGCGCGCGAAAGCGCAAACGCGATGTATCTTGCGCGATGAAACGCTGGAATCAGCGACTTCTTGTTGCCGAAGTGCGTGCCGGCGGCGTTGAATTGCCTTATGCTACGGCTGGTCTTTTACCTTGCGAGCGATATTTTTTCATGGGCTTTTCCGGCAGGTTCGGCAACAGGTAGTTGCCGGGCCATTGTGCCGCATGCGGTTTGACGCCTGAAAGTAAAAAATCTCAGGCAGATCATACAAATATTATAACAGAGTTAAATATATTTATCTTTATTTTTTGACGCGTTATATGTTTTTCTGTTTTTGGTGAGGTGTAAGGCTCTTGCTTTTATTTCCCAACTATTGCTAACTGTTAATAGTAGCAGGCCCCAGCCGGCATCCATTTGTGGATGGCTGGATATGCCGTATCTGATTTTGTTGTGCCGGGCGTTGTGCGGGAAAAATGCGTAAGCTGTAGGGCGTTAAGCCAAAAGAGCTTGCAGGACGCCTTTGATCCGGGTATTTCACCAAAAGCCTAAAGCATGCCGTTGTGGACGGTGGCACACCCGGTTGCCGTATTCACAATGTGGGCCATTCTGGCCGGTATGCGGACAGAGCGAAAGGCCGCCATAAGGCGCGGTTTTTCATTCTTTGGGAGTGAACTGTGAGACAGTATTTTTTTACCTTTTTGGGGCTGATTCTGTTCGCCCCGGCGCTGGCTGTGGCTGCCGAAAGCGCATATCCGCCTCCTCCGCCTGCAGGACAGGCCATAACCGTGGAAGATTCCATTTATGGTGTACTGCGTACCAACAGGGCCTTGCGGGGTATTCAGGAAAACCGCAATGTGCTTGAGCACGAAGTTGACCGCGCCAAAGCCGGGTTTGGCCCTCGCGTGGACGTTACAGGGCGTGCGGGCGGCAGTGTGCTGAGCGATTCGAGCACGCGTAATAAAGACCTGGATTATCAGATGTGGGGCCTGGCTGGCGTTAACGCCCAGCTTGTGCAGCCCATCTGGGACGGTTTTGCCACGCGCTCGCGCGTGCGCACGGCCAAATCTACCCTTGAGTCCGTAAAATATCGTGTGTTTGATACAGCCACCTCGCTGTCCCTTGAAGGCATCATTTCGCACATCGACGTTCTGCGCCGCAGAAAGATCCTTGAACTGGCCGAAATGAACGTAAAGCAGCACAAGGCGCTTGTGAACCAGGCGCAGGACAGGGCCAGCCTCGGCGCGGATACTGCCGCTGACGTGACGCAGGCCCGTTCGCGCCTGCAGCGCGCGCTGTCGAGCCAGTCTGAAGCCAAGGCCGCCCTTCTTGTGGCGGAAGACAGGTATGTTCGCCTTACGGGACTGCCGGCCGCGGCCAAAATGGCCCCTGTGACGATGCCCCCCGAGCTGTATAAGGGACCGGATGCCGTGCTGACCCAGGCCGAGCAGAGCAACCCCAAGCTGTCTGCCTACATGCAGGACATCCGCGCCGCGCGCGGCGAGCGTGAACTGGCCGACTCCGCCTTTTACCCCACGCTGAACCTTGAAGCCGGCCCCAACTATACAGACAGGGGCGGAGCTACTGACCGCTGGATATACAGCTTTGACGTGCTTGGCGTCGTGCGTTGGAATATCTTCAACAGTGGGGCGGACCTGGCCGAACGGCGCGCCGCTTCCGCGCGCATCCGGCAAAGCCGTCAGGTGATGTACGATTTTCTTGACGAACTGAAGCTGGACATCGAAAGCACCTGGACCAACTATCAGGCCGCGCAGGAACAGTATTCGCACTACAGCAAGGCTGTGGAGTACAGCAAGTACACCCGCTCGGCGTATATTGAACAGTTCCAGATCGGCAGGCGCAGCATTCTTGACGTGCTCGATACGGAAAATGAACTTTTCAACTCCTCCACCCAGGCTGAAACCGCTCGCGGAAACATCCTGGTGGGAGCGTATCGCCTGAGCGCGCTTTCAGGCAATCTGCTGCCGCAAATGTCCATTAATACCGGTCCCCTTGGGCAGGAGCCGCCCAAGGACGCCGTTGACCCCCGCGAAGAATTCGCTCCCGGCTGGTTTGAGTAAGAGGTGTTGTTCCCCGGTGCGCTTGCGCGCCGGGGAACGATGCCTGATTTCTTTATTTATTTCCCCGCGTTCGCCACTTTTTGCGTTTGCATCGGATTGTCTGGCATCTTGGCAATTCGGCTGCCTTAACGTACTTTCATAAACGGTAAGCCGTTCAAAACGGTATGCCGGCCGCAGCGTCCGGCAAGGCTTTTCGCCTTTCCGGCCCACGCTCCTGCCCCTTTACAAGGGCTTCCAGCCCTTGTGCTACAGCAATGGGAATACCATGGAACAGCCTGACACCACACAAATTTCAGGGAAGACCCCGGACAGAACGGCAACTGGCACGGCTGCAAACGGCCCTGCCCCCACGCCGGCATCCGCAACGTCTTCTGCTGCCTCCACAGCCCCGGCTTCGCCCGAACCCGGCAACGCGCCGAAGGATGCCGGATTTTCGCAGCTTTCCGGAGCCGTGACCATACTGCCCGGCCAGCAGGCAAAAGAGGCTGACGCTACGTCAGGGCAGGAAGGCGCGCAGTCCGGACAGCCCGGCACGGTCAATGGCAGTGTTGTGCTCGGTAATGCCCATCCACGCACGGAAGCTTCCAATGGGGAGGATGCCGCACCCAGTGCCGCAGCCACTCCCGAGGCCGCGTCGCATCCCTCAGAGCCTGCCGCGTCTGCGCGGGCCGCGGGGTCCGCCGAAGTTCAATCGCAGCCTGCTGCCGGAACCGGAGCAGACCCGAATGCTGAAAATACTCCCGCGCCGGACGCCGCGCAGGGCGTTTCAGGCCAGACGGGCGAAGCAGCCATGAATGCCATGGCCCAGGCCGCACGCCACGAAGCTGCCATAAATCCCGGCCAGTCGGGCAAAGATTCGGGCATGGGGCCTTTGCGCCCGTCTGACGTTGACTTTATGCCGGGCCTGTTGCGCAGCCTTGCAGTGCTGTTGCGCTTGCGCGGCAGGGTGGTCAGTCCGCAATTTCTTATGGCCGGCCTTACCGGCAGCAAGGTAACTCCGCAGGCCTGCCTCAGGGCTGCGCGCAAGGCCGGGCTTTCGGGCCGGATTGTCTTTCGCCCCGAGCTGGAGGACATCCCCGCTCTGGTAATGCCCTGCATCCTTCTGCTGACCCGTGACCGCTCGTGTGTGCTGACAGGCATGAAAGACGGCATGGCCGAAGTTATATTTCCCGAAACCAGCGATGCCGCACAGACTGTGTCTCTTGAAGATCTCAAGCAGGAATACTCCGGCTATACGCTTTTTGCCGCTGTGGAGTCCGCGCCCGATGACCGCGCCGAGCGGCTGAGCATTTCGCACGGCAAGCGCTGGTTCTGGGACGTGCTGCGCTACTACGCGCCCATTTACCGGCATGTGGCCCTGGCCAGCGTGGTGATCAACCTCATTGCCGTGGGCAGCCCGCTTTTTGTCATGAACGTCTACGACCGTGTGGTTCCCAATAATGCCATTGAAACCCTGTGGGTTCTGGCCATCGGCATTCTCATAATCTATCTTTTCAATTTTTTGCTTTCGTCTTTGCGCACTCATTTTGTGGACGTGGCCGGGCGCAATGCCGATATTGTGCTTTCAAGTGCGCTGGTGGAAAAAGTGCTTTCAATGCGCATGGATGCCAAGCCCGAATCCACAGGGGCGCTTGTTAATCACCTGCGCGAATTCGAGCAGTTGCGCGAGTTTTTCAGTTCTTCAAGCCTGCTGGCCTGCATTGACTTGCCTTTTCTGGTTATATTTCTACTGCTTATCGGATTTATCGGCGGCCCGCTGGTGTTTTTGCCGCTGGCGGCCATGCCCCTGATGCTGGGCATCGGCCTGCTGCTGCAGTCGCGCTCGCGGCGCAGTGCCGAGGCCAGCTACAAACAGAATATGCAGAAAAACGCCCTGTTGGTGGAAATTGTGGGCGGGCTTGAAACCCTCAAGTCGTGCATGGCCGAAAGCCGCATGCAAAAGCTCTGGGAATCTGTGGTGGGGCTTTCCGCCCAGTCCAATAGCGAAGCCCGCAAGTACAACAATCTGGCCGTCACGTCCTCCATGCTTATTACCCAGCTTGTGACTGTGGCCATGATCGTTTGGGGTGTGTACCGCATATCCGACGGCCTGATGACTATGGGCGCCCTTATAGGCTGCAATATCCTGGTGGGGCGCACCATGGCCCCCCTGCTGCAGATGGCCTCGCTGCTTACGCGTCTTCAGAATTCGCATGTGACGCTCAAGGCCCTCGACATGCTCATGGTGCTGCCTTCAGAAAACCAGGTGGAAAAAACCTGCATGGATTTTGGCATGCTGCGCCCGTCATTCACCATGGAAAACGTGTCCTTCGCCTATCCGCAGCAGGAGCGTCTGGCCCTTGACCGCGTATCACTGCATATCGAACCGGGCGAGCGCGTGGGCATCATCGGCCCCATGGGGTCGGGCAAGAGCACGCTGTCCAAGCTGCTTATCGGCCTTTACCAGCCCAAAGAAGGCGCCGTGAAGTTTGGCGATGTGGACATACGGCAGATACCCAGCACCGACCTCAGGGGGCGCGTGGGGGTGCTGCCGCAGGATGTCGTGCTGTTTTACGGCAGCATCCGCGACAATATCGCCCTGGGCGACCCCACCATCAATGACCATCTTATTCTGCGCGCAGCGGCTCTGGCTGGCGTGACAGATTTTTTGCGCAATAATCCCGCTGGCTTTGCGGCCCAGGTGGGCGAGCAGGGCAAGGCTCTTTCCGGTGGGCAGCGTCAGGCTGTGGCGCTGGCGCGCGCTCTTGTGCGAGATCCCGAAGTACTGCTTCTGGATGAGCCTACCAGCAACATGGATACGGATTCTGAAGTGATGCTGCAAAAGCGCCTTTATTCGGTCATGGATGGGCGCACCGTGGTGCTGGTGACACACCGCCTGTCCATGCTGCGCATTGTAAACCGCCTGATTGTTATGGAAAACGGCCAGATAAAGATGGATGGCCCGCGCGACGCCGTTTTGCAGCGTCTGCGCGACCGTTCACGGCAAAGCATGGATACGGCACGACAGGGACAGGGCGCTCCGGCGCAACGGCCCGCGGAGAATATGTAGCATGCAGTTGACACCACAAGATAAAAATAAAGCAAAAGCTCCCGTTGCTCCGGCGGCTAATCCTGCGGAATCCGTTGCGCCCGACGGCGCCCGGGGGCAGGAATCCGGCGGGCCGGGAGCTTCCGGGGCCGTTTCTCCGGAGTCTTCGGCCCGTACCACGCAGCAGCCGGACTTCAATGAGGCCTTCTGCGGCACGGCCGA
This sequence comes from Desulfovibrio sp., assembly GCF_019424165.1. Lineage (GTDB taxonomy): Bacteria > Desulfobacterota > Desulfovibrionia > Desulfovibrionales > Desulfovibrionaceae > Desulfovibrio. Next base: position 9,631 of record NZ_JAHZAA010000019.1, read on the forward strand.
GAACGGGTTTTTGTGTTATCTGCCCTCGGGGCAGACCCCCTTTGGCGCGCCAAAGCCGGTCCATAAAGACGATGCCTTGCCCGCCATGCCCGGTGCGGGATCGGAAGGGGCCGCGCCCATCGGTATGCCTGTGTCCGGCGAGCACGACGGAGACTGGACGGATGAGCATGTGGACGGTATCGGCTTTCTCCCGCTGGGGCACGGTCAGGAGAACGGCCATGACATGTCGCACCCTGCCGGACCGGAAGGGACTGCTCCCGCGCCTGCGGAGCAGAGTGGCCCCAAGGCTTTTCTGCGCGATCTGTTCATGGGTGGCGAGCACGAGCAGCGGCCGGACAAAAGTCTTCGCCAGTCCATAGCCGAAACCGTAAACCGCCTGAAAGGCGGTGAAGGGGCGTCGCAGCCCGGCCAGCAGCAGGGTAATCCCGGTCTTTTTGCCGCGATGGATGCGCCCCTTAACGGCCTGACGCCCGACGACATACAGTTTGCCAGCGAGGTGGACGCCGCGCTGGCACGCAGGCCCCATTTCGGCGTCCGCGCGCTTTCCATCTGCGTGGCGGTCATGTTTTTGTGTCTCATCATCTGGGCTGCTTTTGCCAGTGTGGATGAAGTGACCCATGCCGAAGGCACGGTGGTGGGGTCACAGCGCACCCAAACCATACAGAACCTTGAAGGCGGTATCCTGCGCGCCGTTATGGTGCGCGAAGGCCAGATTGTGGACAAAGGAACGATACTGGCCCAGCTGGATAACGAAATGGCCGAGAGCGCGTACCGTGACGCCGTGAACAAGGCTATGGAAAACAGCCTGGCAATAGCCCGCCTTGAGGCGGAAATAAAAAGTGAGCCACCTGTTTTTCCAGAGCACCTTGAAGCATGGGCAAGTCAGCTTATTGGCCGCAGGGTGGACGAGTCCGTCCTGGCCCGCGCCCGCCAGATCATGCAGGATCAGGAAAACGCCTATCAGGTGCGCCGGGTGCAGCTGAACGCTGAAGTCGAGGTGTTGCAGTCGCAATACACCCAGCGCGTGCACGATGTTGAGGAGCAGACCGCCCGCAAGGTACAGCTTGACCGCAGCCTGGCTCTTGCCATCGAGCAGCGTGATACTGCCTATGCCCTGGTGCAGCGCAATAACTTTTCCAAAATGGAATATCTCGGTTTGCAGCAGCGTGTGGTGGAGCTGCAAGGGCAGATTGACGCCCTGGCCGCAGCCATACCCAAGGCGCAGGCCGCGGCTGAAGAATCGCGGCAGCGCATAGCCTCGCGCCGTGCGGAACAGGCCTCGGCCATCACGGAAGAAATCAATAAAAGGCGCCAGGAGCTGAACTCGCTGCGCGAAAGCATTTCTGCCGGGCGCGACCGGGTGACCCGCACCGAACTTCGCGCGCCCGTGCGCGGCACGGTAAAGCAGATATACATCTCCACCGTGGGCGGCGTGGTAAAGCCCGGCGAACCCATCATGGACATCGTTCCCCTGGACGACACCCTGCTGGTAGAAGCCAAGGTCAAGCCGCAGGACGTGGCTTTTCTGCGCCCCGGGCAGGAGGTGATGGTCAAGGTTTCTGCCTATGACTTTTCCATTTACGGCGGCCTTGAGGGCAAGCTTGAGTCTATCAGTGCCGACACCATTGAGGACAAGAAGGGCGAGCATTTCTATCTGGTCAAGGTGCGTACCCAGAAAAACGCCATTGTCTATCACAAGGAATATCTGCCCATTATCCCCGGCATGATTGTGACCACAGATATTCTCATCGGCAAAAAAACTGTTCTGGATTATCTGCTCAAGCCCATTCTCAAGGCCAAGCAGAACGCCCTGCGAGAGCGCTGATCCGTCGCGAAAGGAACGATTATGGCATTACAGGATTCTTCCGACATAAAGTCGCGCAACCGCGCCGCAGCCCGGATCATGCTGGCTGTCTTTGCGGTGATGGCGGTTCTTATCGTGACAGGAGCCAACTGGTACCTGCAGAATTCCCGCGAGCGCATGTTGCATGAAGTGGGGCAGGATCTGCATGTGCAGGCCAACAACAAGGTGGCCTTGCTCACCGTGTGGTCCGGCGGCATCATCAAGCAGGTGGAAATGTTTGCAGAGATGGACTTGCTGCGGCTTTTTGCCGCCGAGGTAAGCAGTTCACACCTGTCGCCGGACGTGCTGCTGCGCGAATCGCTAAAAGAAGCGGAAAGCATACCGGTGCCGGACAGTTTTGCATACTCGGAAGAAGGCGGGTGGCGGCCGCCCGCGCAGGACCCCATAAGCGCCATTCTGCCGCGTCTGCCCATGATGCTGCGGCAGCTCAAGGACTTTATTGAAAAAAACTCTTTCTGGAGCGCCAGCCTTGTCAACACAAACCTGGAAGTATACCTGTCGCCTGGCGAACCGCCCGTTTTGAGCGAGGAGCAGCGCGCGTATATTGCCGAAGCCATCCGCACGCGCCAGCCCGTTTTTATGCCTGTACGGCGGCAATACGGCGAACTGGTCATGGACATGGCATTTCCCATCGTGGCTCCGCTTTATGTGGATGCCACAGGCGACAGGGTGGTGTCGGTTCTGCTGGCAACCAGCAATGTGCTGCCGGTCGTCAAGGCCATCACGCGGCATACGGGCGGCAAAGAATTCAGCTCCGCCATACTGCAGCATTTCAACCAGCAACTACAGCGCATAGATCCCACAGTGCGGGTGGGTTTTGTGGATC
>NZ_JAHZAA010000019.1:12330-22762 GCF_019424165.1 Desulfovibrio sp.
GGCTGGACGCTTGAAGGCGGCCGTCTGCCCCTGGCCATGCGTACCGAACCCGGACCCGGCGGCCAAGGCGAAGAAACCACTTACAGCCTGGCCGTGTCTGTGCCGCGTCTGCCCTGGCTTGTAGATCAGGGGGTGGAGACCGGGCGCATTGACGCAGTCTATAATTCCCTGCGCGAAAACGTCATCCTGGCTGCGGGTCTTGTGCTGGCCCTGACAGGCATCATGCTGTCCGCCCTGTGGTGGTGGCTTGTGGGCCGCAGAGAGCGCGCCGTGGCCGACCAGTTGCGCCGCCTGTACCTTATGGTCAATCAGCAGAAACAGATTATGGACGGCGTGAACTCCGCTCTGTCGGCAGGGGTTGTGCTTAACGACCTTAACGGGATCATATTTTATGCCAACCAGAGCTTTGCGCATATGGTAGGCACGGATGCCAACAGCCTGCGCGGCCGTTCCTATACCGATCTGGGGCCGGATCTCGCGCGCAGCCTTGTGACCCATACGCTGGCGGTACACCAGACCGGCGACCTTTCAAGCTTTACCGAAACGCTGCCGGTAGACGGCAGCCAGCGCTACTTCTTTACGTCCTGCACGCCGTTTCGCGACGAGGCCGGGCGCATGTCGGGTGTGGTTTCGGTTTACAGCGACGTGACAGACCTCGCCACGGCCCAGCAGCGGGCGCAGCAGATGGTCAACCAGACCGTCAATGCCTTTGTGCGCGCGGTTGAAGCTGTTGACAGCTATCTGCGCGGGCATTCGACCCTTATGGCACAGCTTGCCGTGACCCTGGCCTATGGCCTTGAAAAAACGGATGCAATCACTCTGGCTACCTTGCGGACGGCGGCCAATCTTTCGCAGATAGGCATGATCCAGTTGCCCAGAGAACTGCTCACCAAGTCCGGTGTGCTCACGCCCGAAGAGCGCTCGCTGCTGCAACAGCATGTGGAGTATGCCAGACGCGCCCTGGAAGGCATTGATTTTGGCCTGCCGGTTCTGGAAGCCATTTCGCAGATGTATGAAAGGGAAGACGGCTCCGGTTACCCGGCCGGGCTTTCCGGAGACGCCATTTGCGAAAACGCCCGTATTCTGGCCGTGGCCAATACCTTCTGCGCTCTGGTTCGCTCGCGTTCCTACCGCCAGGCTATGAGTGTTGAACAGGCGCTGGGCATTCTGGAAGAGCAGCCGCCCAAGTACGACACGCGCGTGGTGGCGGCCCTGAGAACGTTCCTGGCCTCGGAGCAGGGCGCGGCCTTTCTTGCGCTGTTGAATGACAGCCGGGATGATAAATCTGAACATGAAGGCTAGCGTGGTCATACATGCGGATATTGTTTTTAAATTCGACATTTCCCGGGCGTTTTCGTTCCCTGGCTCAGGCCTTTGGGGCTGTTCGTGAAAACACGGTGCTTTTTCTGGCCGAAGCCGGGCAGAAAGTAGCGCTTGCCGGAGTACGCCGGCTGCGCCTGCCGCCAGCTGCCCCCTGTGATAGTGATGACCCGGCGGAAAGGGAGATCGTCACGCGGTTGCGGCGTGGAGCGCGCGCGGGCAATACTTTGCTGGGCCTGCGCAAAGACGGCTTTTTCCCTGATATTGTCTGCGCTTCGGCCGGCATGGGCGGCAGTTTTTATTTGCGCGACATTTTTCCCGATACCTTTTATGTGGGGCAGGGCGACTGGTTTTATACGCCGGGCGAAAGCCATTGCTTTTTCAACAGGGGAAAACCGCGCCCGGCTGCGGATTTTGCCCCGGCAAGGGTCGCGAATCTTTGGGAATATAACGCCTTGGGCGACTGTGATCTGGCCGTAACGTCATCGTTGTGGCAGAGGGAGCAGTACCCTGAATTTCTGAAAAAAAAGCTGCACGTTGTGCACAGCGGCATTAACCCCCGCTTTTTTTCCCCGGTGGAAAGCCAGGACGAACATGCGAAAGAGCTTGTCAGTTTTTTGGGGCCGCCGCATGAACCGGCGCGTGGCTTCCAGCAGTTTGTTGAATGCCTGCCGCACCTGCTTGCGCAACGGCCCAACTGCCTGGTGCTGATTGCCTGGCTTGAAAGCGCGACCCCGGGTGGTGGTATGCGCGGCAAGGAAGAAGAAGCCCTGCAACGGGTAGACAGCCTGAATCTGCCGCCGGAGCAGAGAGTTCGTGTGCATGTGCTCGGCTCGCGCTCACTCAGGGAGTATCGGGAACTTTTGCGGTCCTCTACGGCCCATGTTTACCTGGCCGCGCCCCATTCGCTGAGTACCGGCCTGCTGGAGGCCATGGCCTGCGGCACCCTGGTGGTCGGCTCTGATACGCCGCCTGTGCGGGAAATCATCCGGGACGGCGTCAACGGTTTTTTGTGCGGCTTCTGGGATGCGGAATGCATGGCCCGCACGGTTGCCCATGCGCTGGAAAATGCCTCTGCACTCGGGCAGGTGCGCGTTGCCGCACAGCAGACCATATTGCGGGAATTCGATGCGGAAGTGCAGACGCGGCGGCTCATGAGCCTCATCCTGCACAGCATGGAGCAGAAAAAAAGCAAGAAAAACACCGGGGCATAACCGGATTGTCTTGCAGTATCAGTCTTTTTTAAAAATAAAAAAGCCGCGCGCCCCGAAGATCATGCTATCCATAACGGCTCGCGGCAGCGTGCTTTTCCCCATACAAAGCAGCAGAACAGGCCGCCTTTGGACAAAAGCTTCATCATATTACGTGATGAGCATGGCCAGGCGGGCCTCAAATTCATGTTCCGGCTCGGGCTTGGCATAGTAGTAGCCCTGGGCCTTGAAACAGCCCAGCCGCATAAGAATGGCCGCCTGCTCGGCGGTTTCCACGCCTTCGCAAATAACAGACATTTCAAGGTCCAGAGCCATGCGTATGATATTGCCAAGCACTGTCTGCGCCCTCTGGCCAGGCAGGTCGCGCAGGACAAAACTGCGGTCGATCTTGATGACGTCGGCATTGAGCATCTGCACGAGCCCCAGTGAGGAATAGCCCGCGCCAAAGTCGTCAATGGCGGTTTTAAATCCATACTGCTTGAGCTGGATAAGGCGCAACCATGCCGCCTCGGGATTTTTCATGATGGCGCTTTCGGTGATTTCCACTTCCAGCAGTTCGTGGGGGATGGAGTAACGGTCAGCTATTTCTGCCAGTTGCCGTGGGAATTCGGGCCGGTCAAAATGCACGCGCGAGAAGTTGCACGAAACCGTGTACAGCGGCAGGTTGCGCAAGCGCCAGCTTTGCATGGCTTTGCAGACCTGCGTGAACACGTGCATGTCAATGTCCATAATCAGGCCATTGCGCTCGAAAAGGGGGATAAAGCTGTCGGGCATAAGCAGGCCGCGGGTGGGGTGATTCCACCGCACCAAAGCTTCGCTGCCGATAATGGCGCCCGTGCGCATGTCCACCTTGATCTGATACCAGGGAACCAGTTCGCCCTCCTTGATGGCAGTTTCAAGCCTGCCGTTAAGCTCCTGATGTAACAGGGCTTCTTGCCGCATCTGTTCATCGTAGAGCATCAGGCAGGTGCTGCCGTTGCGCTTGGCCTCACGGCGCGCATAATTTGTCAGATCAAGCATGAGCTGCACATCGCGGCCCTCTGTGCCGCTGACGATGTAAGCGCCATATACCGTTTTGATTTTATATGGCATTTCTTCTTTTTGCCGCCATATATCCAGATTGTCCTCCATATGGCGCAGCCGCGCCAGCAGCAGCTCCCATCCTTCATAGCGCAGCAGCATCGCGTACATGTCGGCCGATGCGCGGGCGCAAAGTTCGCCTTCACCCACATTGCTTCGCAATATGTCGCCATATGCACGTAACAGTTTGTCACCGCAGGAAAAACCAAACTGGTCGTTGATTGCCTTGAACTGGCAGATATCGCCAAACAGCAGCACATAGGCCTGATTGCCCGTATTGGCGAGCAGCCTGGCGCAGTCCTGGCGGAATTTGTAAAGATTGGGCAGGCCGGTGAGCATGTCGCGGTGCAGCAGCATCTGTATGCGCTTGTTGCTGTTGGACTTGATGGCAAGGCTGATGCCCATGAGCAGGGTGACTGTAAGAAAAAAGAGCATAAGAGCGCTGAACGTGCTTACAGGATTCTGGCTGATGAATTCTGCAAGCGTGGTTTCACGCTGTAGCGGGTCTGCAGTGGGCGCCATACCGTCGACAGGGCTTTCCGGCAAGGATTGCAAGCCCTTGTCCAGAATGGAATACAGGCGCAGATCTGCCTGGCGCGAAACACCCATCCTGATATTGCTGATATATTTGTCCGCAGGATTCACAGACAGGCCCGCGTAACGCGGATTCTTCAGCAGATGGGCTGCTGCGTAGACATCGGAATAGGTCGTGTCCGTTTCACCGTTGACAAGGGCATCCAGGCATTCCGTGAGGTTATCGTAGTAGTGCGCTTCTTTGTCTTTGTTGTCGGCGGCCACCTGACTTGAAATCAGGCAGCCCCGCCGCAGAGCGATGCGGCGTCCGTTCTGGGGCGAGCCGTCACGGCGGTACACCTGAACCACCGCTGTGCGCAGATACGGGCGCGTAGTACGCATGAACAGTTCTTTATCCCACAGGAAATTGCCGGAAAGAGCGCAGACGACATCTACTTCGCCGCTGGTGACCATACTCAGGGACTGGGCCATGGACATGGGAACGAACTGGAACCTGAGCCCCGTTGTCTGCCGGATTTTATCGAACAGGTTGGCAACAATCCCCGAAAAAGCCTGTGTCTGGGGATTTTCCCAGGTCAGCGGGGGCCAGTCCGGGTCATATGCCACGATAACGGGCTTGCCTTCATTGAGGTACAGATGCTCATCGAGAGTAAAAAGAGACTGCTCGGCCATATTGACGGAAAGATATCTGCCGTACAGCTCATGAGTGGCGGAGACGCGCCGCGCGATCCGGCGCTGCTCTTCATTGAGCGTGGCAAGCAGCCGTGATTTACGGGGATTGACGGCAAAATAGAAAGGTTCCGGAGAAAAATGCGCCACCACGCGAAGGGGCATGTCGCGACGGGGCAGGCTGGTGGCAATGCCGTCCACCTCATTGTCGTGCAGGGCTTGCAGCAGGGCCGTGGTATTGGTGTAGGCCACCGGGTGCAGGCGTATGCCCATCTTGCGGGCATACGCAACAAGGGCGGGGGCATCCCTGGTGCCGGCAATAACACCCACGCGCATGCCGTCAAAGCTCGCAGGCTTGTCGTGCCTGTAGCGCGCATCGTCCGGTTTGACGGCAATGGAGACAAAGGAAATGGCAAGGGGCAGGTCGGGAAAGAGTATGTCTGTTTTCCGGCCGGGAAGAAAAAACGTGCAGGGCAGCAAGTCTATCTGGCCGTGCTCAAGCAGTTGGAGACCGCGCGGCCAGTCGTCGCAGTCCACGATCTTGTAGCGTATTCCGGTATTGGTCGAAATTTCGTGCAGAATTTCAAAAACCGTTCCGTGGTAATGCCCGTCACGGTCACGGGTCATATAGTCGCCGAATTCAAAAAAGCCTACACGCACGACCTCTCCAGCAAGAGCGGGCGTGGAAAATAACAGATAAACCGCAATGGCGAGGACCGGCAGAAAAGTTCTGTACTGAAGCATTTTCATGAGCGCTTTCCTCAGGTTTCACACATCGTTAGGGAAGCGTTTGCTCTATGCTGCCTGCGCAGCAATATCATGTGGTTTTTTTGGGGGGCAGGGCCGCCGTGAACTTCAGGCTACGGGCGACACCATCGCACGATAAAAGCGTGTACCTGTCATGCCGCTGTATACGTCGCATGACGGGGGGACATCTGGGATCCAGCCGCAAACGTGCATCGGAATCGCAGCAAATGATAAATCACTCTACCTTTATGGAATTGCTGATGCAAGTATCAAAAGTTTATTACGCCTAGTATATGCTTTTTATTGTGTAAATATTATTAATTTTTATCTTAATATCTTGAAATAAAAGCAGAAAAATATATATTTGATACAGGGGGCGGTATCATGTCGCTAATGATGCCAGTTCGTATTGCTACTTTGTAGTGCGTAGTGGAAAGAAGGCAGCTCATTTTTTAATACATATTTTTATAAAGATGTAATTATATGTTTCGCTATAGATATTATGTATTAAAGTTGTAGATGTGTCTTTATATTTTATTGATGCTGTTTATTTGTATTTATGTATTTAGATTAATAATCATATATTATTAATATAATATAGTTATGCATAATATATAACTATGGTGCTATGGTTATTTTTTGTTGTATACAAATATAATAATATTTAAAACTTATGCACATAAGTGTTTTTAAAATTGTCATTTGTGCAAACTATGTATGTACTGGAAAAAGAAATAACAGGAATTCTTGATATATGGATAGTTTTAAAGAGGTATTTTACGGCTATATGCGGCAAAAAAAGAATAAATATGGAAAATATGTAAACTATGGTTCTCGATTTGTGAGTGCTATAGTTCATATTCATCGGCGAGTTTTGGTGTAATTAATACTTATGAAAGTATATCCGTACCTTTCGGGCGCCATTGCAAAGGTGATTGAGGCCTTGCGCGCAGAGCGCGGCATGACCAAGTCATCGCTGGCTGACTTTGCCTGTCTCGAGCGACGCTATCTGCGCGACATTGAACAGGAGCTGAAACGACCGACGGTCAATGCCGTCTACTCTATCTGTGAGGCGCTGCGTGTGCCGCCGGAGGAGTTTTTCAGGAGGGTTTCGGAAGAAATTGAGAAAAAAAGAAACAGTGAACGTCGCGTCCATTGTGGAAAAGGCGTGTCCGGCATGAAAAAAATTGATGGAAAAAAGGCCTGAAAAAAAGAGCGCGAGCGGCGTGGCCGCCGCTCGCACTCCTGTTTGCAAGGGCTACCGGCCGAGGCAGGCCCGGACAGCGGCAAGCAGCTTGTCAATGGCTTCGGGCCGCGCGCCTTCGCCCATAACGCCCACGCGGATGACCTTGCCGGCAAGTGCCCCAAGGCCGCCCGCCACTTCAATCTTGTGCTTTTCGCGCAGGCAGGCGCGCAGGGCGTTGGCGTCCACGCCGGCGGGCGGAATGAAGAGGTTCACCTGAGGGGCCGCGCCTTCCTTGACATACAGGCTGAAGCCCAGCTCCGCCAGGCCGTCGGCCAGGCGATGGTGCATGGCCTTGTGCCGCGCAAAGGCCGCATCCAGGCCTTCCGTCAACAGGTTGTCCAGCGCCTGGTGCAGGCCGTAATACATGTTGATGGGCGCGGTATGGTGGTATACGCGGGGGGAGCCTTCCCAGTATTTGCGGATAAGTGAAACATCGAGGTACCAGTTGGGTACTTTGTGTTTGCGCTTGGCCATGGCGTCCAGGGCGGCCTCGGAAAAAGAGGCGGGAGCAAGGCCGGGAGGCACGGAAAGGCATTTTTGCGAGCCGCTGTAAAAAGCGTCCACTCCCCAGTTGTCCACCTGCATGTCCACGCCGCCGAGGCCGGCCACGCTGTCTACCATATAAAGGGTGTCGCCGCCCTTGACCAGCTCACCGATCTCGGCAATGGGGTTGTTGACGCCCGTTGATGTTTCGGCATGCACCACCGCCAGGATCTTGTAGTGCTTTTTGGCCAGCTGTTTTTTAACATCCTCAACGTTTACGGGCGTGCCCCAGGGGCTTTCCACCACGTCCACATCTGCTCCCAGGCGCGAAGCCACCTCTACCATGCGCGAACTGAACACACCGTTGTTGACAACAAGCACGGCGTCGCCCGGTTCCACCAGGTTCACAAAGCATGCTTCCATACCCGCAGAGCCGGTACCCGACAGGGGAAAGGTTACCACGTTGCCGGTTTTGCACACGGCCCGCAGTTGGTCCTGAATGGCATCCATAACCTTGATGCAGTCGGGGTCAAGATGCCCCAGGGTAGGCAGGCTCATGGCCTGAAGAACGTTGGGGGCAACGGGGCTGGGGCCGGGGGCCATCAGCAGAACATGGTCAAGTGATCCCAAAACTGTACTCATGGCAGTCTCCTGTGGTTAACGGCTATGCCCGTCAGGGCTGGGTAGTGCGACGTCCGTACAGACGGGCGTCCGCTGCGCGGTACGCAGCTTAAATTTTTTATTTTTCAAAAAAATTTTACGATACCATGCGGCATCTGTCCAGCGGGCGAACGGACTTTTCCCACGCCGCGACAAAAAACTGTGCGCTGGTCCGCATGCCGTAAAGGCTGGCGGCGGAACAGTGCGCCATGTTCCGGCGTCTTTTCAAAGTTTCATAATCCTGATATGCCTTGCCGAATCATTTTAACACACGAGCCGGCTATGAAAAAAGAAACACCAGAGCTTCACCGTGCCTTGAAGAACAGGCACATTCAGTTGATCGCCCTTGGCGGGGCCATTGGCACGGGCCTTTTTCTCGGATCTGCGGGAACCATCCAGATGGCCGGGCCGGCGGTTATACTGAGTTACGCCATTGGTGGTTTTATCGCCTTTCTCATTATGCGCCAGCTTGGCGAGATGATGGCGCAGGAGCCTGTGGCCGGCTCTTTCAGCAACCTTGCCTACAAATACTGGGGCGAGTTCCCTGGTCTTCTTTCCGGCTGGAACTACTGGATTCTTTATGTTCTGGTGGGCATGTCGGAACTGACGGCCGTGGCTGTTTATGTGCAGTACTGGTTTCCCGGCATTGAGCCGTGGCAGACCACGGCTTTTTTCTTTATTCTCATCAATGTGGTCAATCTGGCGCAAGTGGGTGTTTTCGGCGAAATGGAGTTCTGGTTTGCCTCCATCAAGGTGGCGGCCATTGTGGCCATGATCGCGCTGGGGACATTTCTGCTCGCCACCGGGGGCGCCGGACCCGATGCCAAAGTAAGCAACCTTTGGGAATATGGCGGCTTTTTTGCCAGAGGCTGGGGCGGCGTGTTTACCTCGCTGGCGGTGGTGAGCTTTTCCTTTGGCGGGCTTGAGCTTGTGGGCATCGCCGCGGCGGAAACTTCTGATCCGCAAAAAACCATTCCCAAGGCCGTCAACCAGCTCATCTATCGTATTCTGATCTTCTACATCGGCGCGCTTACCGTGCTTCTGGCACTGCACCCCTGGAACCAGCTTGGCGCTTCCGTTGACAAAAGCCAGTGGGCCGAGGCCATGGTAGCCAGCCCCTTTGTGCAGATTTTTGACCTCATAGGCATTCCTTCGGCCGCACATGTGCTCAACTTCGTGGTGCTGACTGCGGCCCTTTCCGTGTATAACAGCTGTGTCTACTGTAACAGCCGCATGCTTTACGGCCTGGCGCTTCAGGGCAATGCGCCCAAGGCTTTGGCCGCTGTGAGCGCCAGGGGTGTGCCGGTTTACGCGCTGATGATTTCTTCCGGCGCAACCCTGTTGTGCGTGTTGCTGAACTTCGTTATGCCCGCCAAGGCCCTTGGTGTGCTTATGGCCCTGGTGGTGACGGCTCTTGTGATCAACTGGGCCATGATAAGCCTGACCCACCTGCGGTTCAGGGCCGCCAAGATAAAGGCCGGGGAAAAGATAGTTTTCAAGGCGTTCTGGCACCCCTGGTCCAACTATCTCTGTCTTGTCTTTATGGTGGTAGTGTTTGTGGTGCTGGTGCAGATAGACATGGCCGTTTCCGTCTATGTGGCTCCCATCTGGCTGTTCTTCGTGTGGCTGGGCTACAAGATGAAGAAGCACTATACGCAGTAGCGCCGCTTCGGCTTCGCGGGGCCTGCGTGACCCTGGCTGAGAGGCGCCCTCGCTGACAGTCTTTATTTCAAGCTGCCTGTTTTCAGGAAAGGTCCCTTTATATTGAAGGGGCCTTTCTTTTTGCCGCCTGGCCCGATCAGCCGGATAAGAATATGGTGCTCCGGCTGGGGGTATTGCCGGCTGGTTCACTTTTGCAGTGGCGCGGGCTATCATGGGCTGTCTGCCGCATTTTCCGGCAGCACGTTTGCGGGCACTGCCCGCCCAGAAAGGAAAGAAAGGTTCACACCAATGCAGGACAAAAGTATTTTTCAGCTCAGCCGGGGCGAATGGGCGCTGGTTGGCATAACCATAATATGGGGCACGACCTTCCTGATCATCCGCAACGCCCTGGACGTGACCGGGCCGCTATTTTTTGTGGGCCTGCGTTTTGGTTCGGCGGCTGTGGCGCTGACGCTTGTTTCTTTGCCTGTCCTGCGCGGCCTGACCCTGCACGAGCTTTTTGCGGGGTCGATCATAGGGCTTTCGCTGCTGGGGGGCTACGCCCTGCAAACCTTCGGCCTGCAAACCATTACTGCCAGCAAGTCGGCATTTATAACGGCTTTTTATGTGCCTACAGTGCCTTTGCTGCAATGGCTCTTCATGCGGCGCGCACCCAGCAGGATGGGCTGGCTCGGCATCGGCTGCGCGCTGCTGGGCCTGATCATGCTGGCCGGGCCGGATGGCGTTTCGCCGGGCTTCAGCACCGGGGAACTTCTTACCCTGCTGGGGGCTGTAGCCTGCGCTTTGGAGATTTTGTTCATCAGCTACTTTGCCGGTACGG
>NZ_JAHZAA010000019.1:22772-45298 GCF_019424165.1 Desulfovibrio sp.
CTCAGTTTCAGCCTGATGCCGCTGGCAGGAGAGTCCGTACCGGAGTTTTCCTGGCTGCTGGTGTGCAGCGCCGGAGGGCTGGGACTTGCCACGGCCCTGATTCAGCTGGTCATGAACTGGGCGCAGAAAAGCATTTCGCCCACAAGGGCTACCCTGATTTACGCGGGTGAACCGGTATGGGCGGCCATTTTCGGTCGCATGGCCGGAGAGCGGCTGCCTTTTCTGGGGCTGGTGGGCGGCGCGTTTGTGGTGGCGGGGGTGCTTATAAGCAACCTGCACCCGCGCCGTAAGGGAAAAGAAAAAAAATCCACATAAGCGGCAGGTATGCCTGCGGTTCGCCAGATACAACGTCCGGCAGTTGGCGGGTATCCATTTTACGGGAACGGGCAGGGCGGCCTGTGCGAACGTCAGGCTGTGACCCTGCGCGGCGTGTGAGCCTCCCGTGAAGGCTCCCCGGAACCTTTTTTATGGTCACGATACCGGAAGGGATTGCGCCCGGCGCGATCTCTTCCGGTCTGTTTTTTGGGCGGGGCTTGCCGGCCCATGCGCTACTGGCATCAGGACGGCAGGGATTCTGTCTGTCCTCCGGGCGATGCGCTGGTGGCAGGTACGGGAATTGGGTGTAATAGATAAACTGATATTTTCGATACAGTTGGGTCAAATATGGGTTTCAGGTTTTTTGTCTGTTTTTTGAGAATATTTTTTTCCATGTTGACGTATAGCTGAGAGAGAGGTATTTAAAACGAAATTCATTTTTGATTTCACTAAATCCCGGATATTGCACTATGTCGCACTCGAAAACACTCCAGACGGTCGGCACGGGCCAGACAGTCTTTGTTCTTGCCGTCAATGCGGCAGAGGCCGAATTGCAGCGTCTTGAATCCATCGGCGTTTTGCCTGGTGTGGAGCTGGACGTGCTGGCCGATAATGGCGGTCCTATTCTTGTGGCCGTGGGCGAGGCACGGGTGGCCGTAGAACGCGAACTGGCCGCATCGGTTATTGTTGCGTAATCAAGGAGCATTTGATGACTCTCAGCAAGATGGTTCCGGGCGATACCGGCAGCGTGAAAGATATCAGCGCCACCGGCGCCCTAGGCCAACGGCTGATGGACCTGGGTTTTTACCCCGGTGCACGTGTGCGCGTTGTACGCAACGCGCCGCTTGTGGACCCTGTGGAAATTGAACTGGACGGTTACCACGTCAGTCTGCGTCATGACGAAGCTGATCTTGTGGAGGTTGACGGCTAATGAGTTCTCCTCTGTTAGCGGCAAGTCCACACTGTTCAACATGCTTACCGGGGCGCGCCAGCACGTGGCCAACTACCCCGGTGTTACCGTTGAGAAAAAGACAGGTTATTTTGACCTCGGCGGCCGCAAGGTGGAGCTTGTGGACCTGCCGGGAACCTACAGCCTGACTTCCTATTCGCTGGAAGAAAAAGTGGCGCGCGACTTTATCCTTGAAGCTTCGCCCCAGGTCACCATCAATGTGGCTGACGCGGCCAATCTCAAGCGCCATCTTTATCTGACCCTGCAACTGCTGGAAATGGAAACTCCGCTTGTTCTGGCACTCAACATGATGGATGTGGCCGAACGGCGCTCTATCAAGGTTGACGTGGACGGACTGGCGGGCGAGCTTGGTATTGCCGTCGTACCCACGGTGGGCAAAAAGAGCAGTGGCGTGCAGGCATTGCGCGCAGCTCTGACCACCGCAGGGGAAAGCGGGCCGAGATCCGCGTTTGCCGTGGACTATGGCCCCATGGAACCATATCTGGCCGACCTTGCGGCCCTACTTGCCAATGAGGAAGCCCTGGCCGGCTTGCCTCTGCGCTGGCTGGCTGTGAAACTTATGGAAAATGACGAAGCCGCCATTGCCCTGGTGCGAAAGCGCTGCGCAGCGGCTGCCGACATTCCGGCCAGGGTGGTCGCCATGCGCGAGAGCTTTGCCGCGCAGGGCGTCAATGCCGAAAGGCATGTGGCTTTTGCCCGCCATCGCACGGCCGCAGCGCTGGCTTCGCGGCATGTGACCCTGCCCGCACAGGGAACCACAAGCCTTTCCGACAAGGCTGACAGGTTTGTCTGCCACAGGTTTTTCGGCCCGGTCATTCTGCTTGCCATTCTGCTCATCCTGTACCAGGTATCCATTGTTTTTGGCGGAGATGTGGCGGCCATGATCTGGCCCCTGTGGGACAATGCCCAGAACACCCTGGCGGGACTTTTGCCCGCGTCCGGCTTTCTGGAAGATCCTCTTTTGCGTTCCCTTGGCGTGTGGGTTATGCGCAGTGTTACGGCCATCCTTAATTATCTGCCCATATTCTTTCTGCTTTTTGCCCTTATCGCCATTCTTGAAGACAGCGGGTACATGCCGCGCATGGCCTTTATTCTTGACCGCGCCTTTCGCCGTTTCGGGCTGCACGGCCAGTCCACGCTGCCGCTTATTCTCGGCGGCGTATATGTGGGCGGCTGCGCCATCCCCGCGGTTATGGCGACCAGGGCCATTCCGGACGAAAAAGCCCGCCTGGCGACCATTCTTATCGCACCCATGATGAACTGCCTGGCCAAGGTTCCGCTGTATCTCATACTGATCAGCGCCTATTTTGCCGCCAACAGCGGTATGGCCATGTTCTTTATCGCTACCATTACCCTGTTTATGGCCCTTCCCGTGTCCAAGGCCCTTTCGCTTACCCTGTTGCGGGGAAAGCCCAGCGCGCCCTTTATTATGGAGATGCCGCCCTATCATCTGCCCACCATCAGGGGAGTGCTCGCGCGCGCCATCGAGCGGGTGTGGATTTTCATTCGCAAGATCTTCACCGTGGTGCTGGCTGTGGCCGTGGTCATTTTTGCGCTGATCAACTTTCCCGGGCTTGGGGAAGAGCGCATGGCCGTGTACGAGAAAAAGTCCACAAAAGCCATGAGCGATTTTGTCAAGGCCGTGGACAAGACCTCGCTGGCCGGACAGTTTACCCTGGATGACGTAACACCCCTGCTGCTTTTTGAAGAAGACCTCAAGGATGCCAAGCGCAGCGTGACGGATCAGGAAGCTTCAAACAAGATTGATGCGGTTTTTCAGGAAAAAAGCCCGATCTACTTCACCATCGTGCGCGCTGTGGGGGCGGACGGCAAAGCTCTGCGCCCGGCGTTGCGCAAACTTGTCAGCGCGCGTAAGCAGTTGCGCCGCGAACTGCGGGAAGAAACCTTTGAGCACAGCGCCCTTGGTATCGCGGGCAAGGCTCTGGAGCCTGTGACGCAGTACGCCGGTTTTAACTGGAAGATCAATATTGCCCTGCTTTCGGCCTTTGCGGCCAAAGAAAACAGCGCCGCCACCCTCGGGGCCATTTACGGGCTTGATGGTGATGCGCCTGTGCAGGACAGCATGCGTGAAGACGCTACCGGATTTACCCCGTTGCATGCCCTTGCGCTCATGCTGTTCATGGCCCTGTATCCGCCCTGCGTACCCACGTCCGTCATGGTGCGGCTGCAATCCAATTCCACGGGCTGGATGCTTTTTTCCATCATCTATCAAACCTGCCTGGGGCTGGCGGTGGCCGTTCTTGTGTTCACCGGCGGCACGGCGCTGGGGCTTTCGGGCTGGCAGGCCATGTGGATATTCTACGGCCTGTGCGTGGCGCTTACCATTGTTATGGGGATGATACCCGAACCTGACAGCAGAAAAAAAATGGACGCTAAAAAGCCGGTTACGGCATAACATCTTAAGGAGGATCTGATGAAAAATCTCTTTCTGGCCGCAGTGCTCGGTCTGACCATGCTCTTCGCTACCGCCGCCATGGCGCACAGCCCCCTGTGCAGCTGCTTTGACAACGGCGACGGCACCATTACCTGCGAAGGCGGCTTTTCTGACGGCTCTTCTGCCTCCGGCGTGAAAATGCTGGTGGTGGACGGCGGCGGCAACACCCTGTTTGAAGGCAAGATGAACAAGGACAGCGAGTATAACTTTAAAAAGCCCGAAGGCGCCTACAAGGTCGTCTTTGACGCCGGCGACGGCCATAAGGTGGAAGTGGACGGTTCCAAGATCGTTCAGTAGCGGGCCGCGCTGCGACCTTTTTTGTGAAAAGTGGAAGACTTTGAAATTCAAATTCTAATGGAGGTTTCATGAAAAGCATCAAAACCCTGATCTTCGCCGGGCTTTTGGCCCTGATGGCCGTGCCTGCCCAGGCGCACTTCATGGTCATGTACACGCCGGAAGTGGCCAAGAGCGAACCCAGCGACATGGACGTCCGCATTGTCTTCACCCATCCGGCCGAAGCCGGGCATACCATGGATATGGGCGGAGTGAAGGAGTTTTATGCCATGTATCAGCGTGGCGAAAATGAGCCGAAAAAAATCGACTTCATGAGCTCGCTGAAGCCCATTACCTGGAAAAACCCCGAGTCCTCCGGCCCGGCTTTTTCTGCCCTGATTCCCCGCAAGGACATGCGTTCCATGGGTGACTACACGTTTGTGATGGTCCCCGGCTACTATCTTGAGAAAGAAGAAGACGTTTACATGCAGCAGATCACCAAGCTGGTGGTCAACGTGGGCGGCATCCCCGGCAACTGGAATTCCGCGCTGGGCCTGCCTTGCGAAATCGTACCCCTGATCAAGCCTTACGGCGTATGGACCGGCAACGTGTTCAAGGCGCGCGTGCTTTCCAACGGCAAGCCCGTGCCTAACGCCGAAGTGGAAGTGGAGTACATGAACCACATGCCCGACCTCAAGGCCAATGCCATGACCAAGAAGGGCACCGTCAAGTATCCGCATGACGCTTTTGTTACCCAGACCATCTTCACCGATGATCAGGGCTACCTGACCTTCGGCATTCCCAAGGCCGGCTGGTGGGGCTTTGCCGCTCTTGGCGTAGGCCCGGACAAGGAACACCAGGGCAAGGAACTTTCCCAGGACGCCGTTATCTGGGTCAAGGCTGTAGATATGAAGTAGTTTTGACGGGCAAAGCGGCTGATCGCCATGGCGGTTGGCTGCTTTGCATCTGCGCGGCCTGTGCCGCGCGGGTATCGTCTTAATACGGCGTTATGCAGACAGAATGTGCATTTTCGCTGCATGAAGCTTTGAAAAGCATAGTGCTTTGATGGCCTGTTCAGTTATGGAATAAATGCCGTAGTGTGTGTGAAAAATGCCCGGTTTGCCGGGCATTTTTCGTTTTTTGCGGCGCAGGCCACAAGAAAACGCCCACGCAGTGTTCAGGTTGCGTGGGCGTTGTTTAAAACGGATTTGCCGTGGTCTATTTTTTTACTTCAACCCATACAGGATTGGTGACGGCGTAACGGCCTTTGCCGTCCATCACCACAAAGTTGTACCAGGTGTCTTTTTCGGGCGTAGCCTCAAAGGTGTAGGCGACGGCATCCTTGGTATCATTGAATTCTTTTTTGCTTACAGGCTTGCCTTCGCTGTATACTTCAATACTTTTCAGGCCGTGCACGGCCTGTAGCTCTGTGCGGAGCGTAACGGCCTCTCCGGGCTTTACGCTTCGGGTGGAGCCGAACATGCTGTCGGCGGCAGGCGTAATGACAGGCCCCATGGTAACATAGCTGTTGCCGGCCTTCAGGGCCGCCATGTAGGACTTGGTGCTTACCTTGCCGTCAACGTATGCGTAGGTTCTGATAATGCCAGGGTAGAGAATGGACGTCACATCGTGCTGGTCCGAACCGGAACTGAGGTAAATCTTTTTTCCCTTGTTCCAGTAGTCCATGGCGGCATCAAGCGCGCGCTTGTCCATATTTTTAGGGTCGGTCAGATCAATGGTGGACTGGATTTCAAGCAGGTCAAAGTCGTCGCTGCCGGGCGCATAGCCGTCCTTGACGCCATCCCTGTTATGGAGAAAGCCGTAGTCGGTGTACGGATGGTTCATGACCACCAGCGCGCCCATGGCGTGTCCGGCCCTGATGATTTCCGCGGGAGTAAGGTTGGGCGAGATGGGCTTTTGCTTGTAGTCCACCCCGAGAATGCCCCAATGCCCCCAGCCGGGAGAAACTTCAAGGCTGGAAAGGAAGGGGTTTCCGGTTGATTTTGCAAGTTTTTCCATTTCGGCATTGTTGCCCACAGAGTCGTGGTCAGACACGGCAAGGCAGACGAGTCCGGCAGCGAGCTGGCCCTTGTGCAGCTCCTTGATGGGGGTTGCGCCGTCGCCGATGTCGGAATGCTGATGGATGTCCGCACTGTACCATTTTCTGCTGGCAGTCTGGATGGCAGTGGGAATGGTGATGGTTTTTTTGAGCATTTCTTTGGGCGTGACGGTTTTTTTGACCACTGCGGGCAGGCTTTCAAAGTCGCTGCTGTGGGTGATGGTAAACGTCAGCTCATTTTCCGGAGCAGGGATATCCGCGCGGATTTCGCAGGTTTTGGGATCGGAGAAAAAGACTGTTCCGCCGAGGGTTTTCACCGTAGAGGTCGTGCCGTCAACCTTCATCTTGGCATGGATGGGCTCGCCCTTTTCGTTCACGACCTTAAAGACGGCCTTGGCGCCATCCTTTACGGTAAACTGCACCTTCTGGTCGGCCGTAAGCGCCATCAACTGGCTGCCCGAAGGGGTATAGCCCTTGGCCTCGACATGTGCACTATAGTTCCCTTGGGGGAGCCGCATGGAAAAGTTGCCCTTCGCATCAGTCATTTTCCATACAAGGGGTTGCAGAATGTCTTTTTTTACCGCATCGGCGCCGTGCGACTTGACGGTTTCCTTGTATGCGCCTTCCTTGCTGATGATAACAAAGGCTCCGGGAACCGGTTTACCACTGCTGTCCTTGACCTGGCCCTGCACGAGGGCAAAGGGAAGCGAGGGGTCTTTTTCTTTATAGCGCTCAAGTATGGGGGCGGTTTCGCCCTTGTCCACAACGATGATTTCGCCGGTATATTCGTAGGTTTGGCCCGGTTCAATGGTGCGCAGCACATACAGGTCTTTGTAACCGCTGGAACCCTTGTAGGCGTTTGCGCCGTCCACCTGCACGGCAACGGCATAATCCTTGCCGTAGGTGACGATAAAGTCGCCGAAGCGCTCCTGCACGTCTTTGTCGGCGCCGATAGCTATGCCGGTGGCCTTGAGGTCCGGGTAGTAGCCAAAGGGGCCGTACATGCTGGCGGCAAGGGTGCTCAGGGAGTACCCGCTGTACATGTTTTCATAGGCTTCGTTGCCGGCGGGGTTGTGTACCGTGGTTTTCAGGCCGATGTAGTTTTTGTCCGCCTCAAGCGTGTACTCAATGGTGACATTGAGGGGCAGGGTGTGTCCCTTTGTCCAGTAGCGGCTGTTTACCGTAACGACGATCTTGTCTTTGTCCTGCCTGCACAGGATGTCCTGATGGGGAACATGCAGCAGGTCTTCATCATTGTACGAACCGGTGGCAGACCAGAGGTCGTTAAGAAACTCGATGTCATTGACCAGGTCTGTGCCGAACTTGCCGTCGTTCATGACGGCAACGTCAAGGATGCTGCCGCTGGTCATATTCCAGTAGTTGTTGGAGCCGACAGCAAAAGAGACCGCGATTTTGCCGTTATAGATGGTGAAATCTTTTTCGTGAATGGCCATGCCCTGGTCGATGGGGGTAGGGCCTTTGACAACGCCCAGGGGAAAGGCGGGCGATGTTCCGGCAAAACAGACAGTGGGCAATGTTGTAACGGCGATGAGCCCCGCTGTGCCGATAAGAAATTCTCTACGCTTCATGTTCTCTCCTGTAGTAAAAATGCAGCCCGGTAGTGTGTTCTGGGCTGATAAAACGTGTGCGCAACCGCGCTTTGCCGTGTGTACGGCCAAAGCCGCAAGGCAGATGCGCACATAAAATTGTGCTTTCGCAGCAACACCGGAACCGGCCGGAAGAACGTGAGCGAATTTTCTGGAGGCAATCGCTACCGCCCGGGGGCGGCATGATTGAAAACAGGAAGAAGGAGGCAGGCGGCAGCCAACAAAAAAGATGTACAATCTCATGTTACAGTACCTGTCGCGACATGTTTTCCTGCGCAATGCGGCAGCGAGGCTGCGCGGGCAGTGAAAAAAATCGCAAGGCCAGGTATGTGCCGTCTGCTGTGTGGGCGTCAGGCGCAAAGGCTCCAACAGCTCACAAAGCATCTCTCCTGTAGGCAGAAGTTCCAGCAGTTTCCCGCTACGCCTCTATAAAAGGCCGTATTCTGACTTGTTAGAGCCTAGTATATCTTCAGGATTTTTCAATAAAAATTTTTGAAGCGCTAAAAGTTATTGAATAAAGAATTTCATATGTAAAGGCCGAACTGCCAATCGCACGGGTCATATCCTGCGGATGCGGGACCTGCTGCGCAACGTGCGCACTGTGATAACCACGTTACAATAAAACCCGTGCCGTACGGGTACGTGCTCGCTGTTTTTATTGGTCTGGCGGCGAGCCTGCTGGGAACTTTATTGCGCGGGTGGGTTGGTGCAACGGATGCCGCATGGCAACGCAGGCGGCCTGTCAGTATACGGGCTGTATTGACGCAGGTGGTAATCTGCGAGGGGGCGGAAGGCAGCCAGGCTCTCTGAGCAGCAGGGAGCGACAGGTGCGTTTGGGCGCTGACAGCATGTGGATAGTACCCAAAGGCGGCGGTTGTGAAGCGGCTGCCCCAGAGTGGCAGTGCGCACAGGCTCAGATGTGCAAAAGAAAAAAGGTTACTGCCGAAACAGTAACCTTTGATTTCATGGAGCCCTTGTCCGGGATTGAACCGGAGACCTCATCCTTACCAAGGATGCGCTCTACCGACTGAGCTACAAGGGCGTTGTAACGAAAAATGCTTTTAGCGCATACCTGCTTTATGGTCAAGCATTTTGTGCAGGATTTTTACATTTTTATGCAGATTGCTCACTGTTGCCCGCGCCGGATGCAACCAGCAGCTTGTGTACCGCGCGAAAAACGGCCCGCCGCGCATGCGGTGCGCTGCCATCGGCCATTTCCTTGCGGGCTTTGAGCACCAGGCTGCGCAAGTCCTCGCCTGTGGCTTGTCCTTTGCGCGGGTTTTGCCCTGCGGGGGCAGGTTGAGCGCTGTCTGGGTCTGCCGGGTTTTCAGCCTGGGGCCGGGGCAGGGCATCCAGCAACTGATCAAGCTCGTCTGCCGGGGCGGAGAGCAGGCGATCGCGCCACTGTTCTGCCCGGTGCAGGGCTGCGGTGGCCGCCATGGAGCCAGCCTTGCGGCGTTCCAGGGCGTCACGCAGAGGGTCTACATCATCCATTTCGCGTATGAGACGGCCAATGAACTGCATCTGGCGGCGGCGGCCTTCATGATTGCGTATGCGGGCGTACAGGGCCAGGGCTTCCGTAAGGTCCGCAGACAGGTTCAGATCCTGCACTTCCTGCGGCGCAAGGCGGGCAAGTTCTTCACCCAGGGCCTGGAGAGCGTGGCTTTCGCGCTTTTTGGCCGAACGGCTGGGCTGCTCGAAGTCCTGTCCCTGGCCGTCGTCCTGGGCCTGCCATTGATACTGTTTTTTACGAGGCATGCAACATCCTGGGGCAATTGTATTTTTTAAAGGTAAATGCCAAGAATCACCCCGGCCAGCACCACAGGAGAAATGATGCCGTTAAGGGTGAAAAAGGCCGTGTTTACGTGGCGCAGGTCTTGCGGGCGCATGAGCCTGTGCTCCACAAAAAGCATGATGGTAATGCCCAGCCAGACCACATACCAGGGCCAGCTTAAACCGGCTGCAAAGCCTGACAGCAGCAGAAATATGGATGTCATGGCATGCGAAAAGGCCGCCAGAACAAGTGCGGTTTCTGCGCCAAAGGTGGCCGGTATGGAGTGCAGCCCGAAAGCCGCGTCAAAGTCCAGATCCTGAAAGGCATAATACACGTCAAAGGCCGCCACCCAAAAGGTAACGGCAAAAAACAGCAGTATGGGGGCCATGCCCAGGCTGCCGGGATCGACGGAAAGCCATCCGGCCAGCGGGGCAAGGCCGAGGGTAGCCCCCAGCCAGAAATGGCACAGGGGGGTGAAGCGCTTGAGCACACTGTAAATAGCCGAAAAAACGAGCGCAGGAACAGAAAGCCACAGGCAGACCTGATTGAGGCAGGCACAGGCAATGACAAAAATGACGGCCATAAGCCCGCAGAACGCCCATGTCTGTCTGGTGGAGATGACCCCGGTAACAAGGGGCCGGTTCTGGGTGCGCGGATTATCGCTGTCAAAAGGCAGGTCCACAATGCGGTTGAACGCCATTGCAAAAGACCGGGCCGCCACCATGGCGATGGTCAGAAATACCAGGCTCCACGCCGGGGGCATTCCCCGCGCGGCCAGAAAAGCCCCGGCCCAGGCGTACGGCAGGGCAAAAATCGAGTGTTCGATCTTGATCATCCGGCAGATATCCGAAAATTTGCCGAAAGGGGAGGACAGACGCCCCAGGTGCGGGCTTATCCGGCCAAGAGGATTTTGGAAACGCATTTTTTCTCCTTACAACTGATCCTGATCCGTACGAAAAATATTTTTGCCGATGTCCGTTACGCCGTGTCGCTTATACCCCGGCAACGCGCCGTTTCCGGTGGCGGGAATGCGGTGCTGCCTCAAGGCGGCTTTAGGGCAAAACCGGCCTAGCCGCCGCAGTCGGCGGGGTCGCCCTGAAGCTTGGCAAGAGCGTGGGGCAGGGCAGGCAGCACGGCTGCCAGGTTTTCCATAACGGCCTTGCGGCTGCCCGGCAGGTTTATGATAATGCTTTGCCCAAGCACGCCGGCGGCGGCCCGTGATATAACGGCGTGCGGCGTTTTTGCCAGACTGGCCGCAAGCATGGCCTGGCTGAAGCCGGGCAGGCTGATATCCAGCAGAGCCTCTGTAACCTGGGGCGTGATGTCCCGGGGGGAAAGGCCCGTGCCGCCCGTGGTGCAAATGAGATCATAGCCCTGGCTCAGGGCAAGTTCCGTCAGCAGGGCGCGCAGCGGGGCCGCTTCGTCCGGCAGCATAAAACCCTGGCTGTGGCACAGGGGCATGGCGGCAGCGACAGCACCGGCAATGGCCGGGCCGCTCATATCCTCACGCATGCCGCGCGAGCCTTTGTCTGAAAGGGTGACCCAGGCGAGACTGTAGCCCTTTTTGCGGGCGGTCATCTCCAGCGGTCCTTCGGGCAGGTCGGTAAGGGCCGTCAGCAGAAGGCAGTGAGCCGCATGGCTGACAGCGCCGTTGCGCGTGTCAGGGGCGGGCAGCCACATGCGGCCGGTCACCTTGAGCAGGGGGGTGCCGCAGGCTCCGCAAAAGGTTGTGCCCACAGGCAATGCGGGCAGAGCCCATTGCTCTGGAGTCATAAGGCCGTGCCACGGAAAATGTTTTTCAAGAGGCATGCCCTCCGGCAGGAGCGGCAGACACTGGCCCTTTTGGCAGGCGCGCACATGCAGCAGAATGTTCATAAACATGCTCCGGAAAAATCGCTGGCGGGTGTCGGATTTGTGAAAATAATAGAATATTGTAGCCGCAAGCGCGATGGGTTACAAGTCCAATACGCGCCCGCGTCTGCCCGGTCCGGCCGGGCGCGGAGCATATTTTTCAAGGAGTTTCAGTTATGACCACTCGCAGCCAGGATCAGACCCAGGACCTCAAGGTTCTCGGCACAGGCCGCCTCACCTCCCCCGAAGGAGGCCCCAGCGTAGCCCTGCTGGAGGCTTTTCCCAACTGTTTTCCGCAACGGCCCTATGTAATCAGCATCAGCTTTCCCGAATTTACATCGCTCTGCCCGGTGACCGGTCAGCCCGACTGCGGGACCATAACCGTTGAATACATTCCGGACGAACTGTGTGTGGAATCCAAAAGTTTCAAACTGTATATGTTTGCTTTTCGCAATCATCAGTCTTTTATGGAAACCATTACCAACAATGTGCTGGAAGATTTGCAGACGCTGCTCAACCCCTGCTGGTGCCGGGTCAAGGGCCTGTTCGCGCCGCGCGGCGGTACGCGTATTCATGTTTTTGCCGAGGCCTTCAAGGACGGCATGCCCGAAGAGCAGAGCGCTCTTGTGCGTGAAACCGTTCGTTCCTGGAAGTCTGAACCGGACCCGCACCGGCCGTAAGCGCAACCGCGCCGCCTGATCTTGTTCGGACGGCGCGGATTTGCCCGGATTTGCGCCGGAAAGCCCGGCCCATTCCTGATAGCCATGAGCAAAAACTGCCGGCAGCAAAACGCGGCCCCGTCAGGTGGCCTTGCCCGCACTGCGGCCCTTTTGGGCGGCTTTGCTCTTTTTTCGCGCCTGCTCGGCCTTGCTCGCGATATGGGCATGGCCTGGCTTTTGGGCGGCGGTGCCGCAGCGGATGCGCTGGTGGCGGCCATGCGCCTGCCGCATGTGTTGCGGCGGCTGCTTGGCGAAGGCTCCCTGTCAATGACACTGACAGCCAGTCTTGTACGTTTGCGGCTTGGCGGGGGCCGCGTCCCGAATGGGGCGGGTGGTCCGGATGGACCGTATGGACCGTATGGATCGGATGGGCCAACCGGGGAAAAAAATACAGCCATGGGGCTTTTGGCCCGCGCGCTCTCATTGCGGCTCGGCCTTGTGCTGGTCCTGTTTACCCTGGTGGGCCTTGCGGCAGCGCCCTGGCTTGCAAAGGCGCTGGCCCCGGGCTTCAGCGGTGCTGAACTGGAGCGCACGGTTTTTCTTTTACGCCTCTGCCTGCCCTACGTGCTTGCGGCGGGCATGGCGGCGCTGGGTATGGCCCTGCTGCACAGCATGGGCATATTCTGGCTTCCGGCGCTTTCTCCAGCCCTGTTCAACATGGTTATGCTGCTGGCTGCGGGGGCTGCGGCCCTGGGTTTTTTCCCTCCTGCCCCTGCCCTTGCCGCAGGCATGCTGTGCGGGGGGATTGCGCAGTGGCTGGCCCAGTGGCTGGCCGTGCGGCGGCTTTTGCCCGGAAGCTTCATGAAAGCGCCGCAGAGCCCGCCAGAACATGCGCTTGGGCAGGTGCATGCCCTTGGCACAGGCGCGGAAAACACACGGGCGGTCAACAGGGCCGCCTGGCGCTGTTTGCGGCTTCTGCCCGGCGGTGTGCTTGGGGCTGCGGCTCCGCAGCTTGCCATGCTGGCGGCCATGGCGCTGGCCTCCGGCCTGGGACAGGGGCAGGTGGCGGCGCTGTATTATGCCGAGCGCCTGCTGGAACTGCCATTGGGGCTTGTGGGCGTCTGTCTGGGGATGGCCAGTCTGCCTGCTTTGAGCCGTCTGGCTGCTGAGGGAGATTTCAGCCGGTTCGGACAGCATCTTTCGACGGCCCTGCGCCTGACCCTTATGCTCAGCCTGCCCGCAGCCGCAGGCTTGGCGGCCTTGGGGCCGCAACTGGTGGAAGGTCTGCTGGGCCACGGGGCCTTTGACCGTCAGGCTTCGCTGGAAACCGGCCTGGCCCTGCTGGCCTACGTGCCGGGGCTGCCCGCTTTTGCCTGCAACCGCTCGTTGCTGGCGGCCTGCAACGCCCTGGGGCTTGTGCGCCACACAGCCATGAGCGCCCTCTGGACCGTTGGGGGAACCCTGGTCGCCGGACTGGCGCTGACACGTATGCTCGGGCCGGAGTATTCGGTGCTGGCCCCGGCTCTGGCGGTGAGCTGCGGTCTTTGGCTACAATGTGTTCTGCTGTTGCGCCTGCTTGGCAAAACGCTGCCGGAAGACGGCGTTTGCCTATCCGCCGGGCGTAAGGGCTTTTGGCCCGGCCTGCCGCTCTGGCTGCCCGCTCCGCCGGTCGTGGGACGACACGTGCTTGCCGGGGGGCTGACCGGCCTTGCGGCCAATGCCCTGTTGCGCCTGTGCGCGCCGTGGGGGGTGTGGCCGTCCCTGCTGGCGGGCATTGCCGGTGGGGTTGCCGTATGGGCGCTGGTGCTGCTGATTCTGCGTGATCCGGATATGCTTCTTCTTGCCGGGCGCTTGCGCAAGAAGCCGCGTGGTCCTATAGTTGATGGCAGTGCCTGAGGAAGCGCAAGGATTGCCCGCATGAAAAAAAATTTTTCGCTGAATCTACGGATCACGCCCGGACGCGCGGCTCTGGCCATATGGGCTTCGGGCCTGCTGCTGCTCGCGTTGTGCTCGTTATGGGCCATGCGCGAAGACAGTGAGGCGGCGCGTGAACGTCTTGCCGTGCAGGCCCGCAATACCGCGGTGCAGCTTTCTGCCCTGCTGGCCGTTCCGGCATGGGATGTGGACGAACTGGCGGCCCGCACCATCGTCATGGCCGCTATGGAAGATGAGCGCATTTATGCTGTCAAGGTACAGACGCCGCAGGGCATGCTTGAAGGACAACGGCGCAATTATCAGTGGGAGCCTGTACCCTGGGATGACGAAATGGCCGAAGATGCCGTGGCGGGGCTGAGCCCTCTACGGGTGGAAGGCCGCCCAGTGGGTACGGTGCAGGTTTACGTTGCCCCGCGCGTGAGCCAGGAGGAAACAGCCCTTGCCGCGCGGCGGGAACTGTGGCGTTTTGCCCTGAGCAGCATACTCTGGACAGCGGCCCTGGCCGTGGTATTCAGGTTGCGCCGGGGCCGCGGGGCAGAGACCGTGCATGTGGCGGATATGTCCCCCGTGCCTCCTGTGTCCGCCGAAGCGGAAACGGCGCAAGCCGATGCTGTGTTTGCCGGGTCGCAGCGCGTATTGTCCGGTACAGCGGGACGGGCTGGAGCCTGCCCCTGTGATACAGACAGGCCCACGCCCGAAAACGGAAATGACGAAGGCCTTGAAGGCCTGCTGCCCAATGCTGCGGGCGAGATTGTCAGCCCGGTGCTCGGTCTGGCCTTTATGCGCAGGCATGATCATGTATGGCAGGTTACCGCCGGGCTGTTCCGCCATTGTTTTGCCCATGCGCCGGGCCTCATGAGCCGCCTTTATGAAACGGGCGACAGCACTTCGCTGTGCCGCCTGGGTTATCTGCTGGAAAAGGCGGCTCCCTGTCTTGGTGCAGAGCGGCTGGCCGGCGCGGCCAAGAACATGCAGACAGCCCTGCACGGGCCTGACGGGCTACGCGCAACGCTGGCTGTGGAAGAATGCGTTCTGGCTCTTGATGAAGTGCTGGACAGCCTGCGATAAGCAATTTCAAAGAGACACGGTTTGGCAAAAGCCTCTTTTGCCCGATTGCGCAGGAAAATTTTTGAGGGCCTGTTGCTGCGTTGTGACGCGGCAGGGGTAACGTGCGTTTTGTTGAAGGTTTGCACCGTGCGCCCATAGCATTTGGCGGCCATGAAGCCGGGGTTTCGGGCCTGCACCGGTTTTTGTTTTGCGGTACGAGTCAAGAAGGAGAAGGAATGGGATTTTTTTCAGCCATAAAAAAGATTTTCAGCACCGGAACCACAGAAGGGCAGGAACAGGAAAAACTGGAGCTGACAGGGGAGCGGACTCCTGACGAAGTCGTTGCCCCCGAGCAGTCGGCAGCACCGTCAGAAGCGGCGCAGACTACCCCGGAGCAGACCGGGCCGGAATCCGGTTTGGCGCAGCCCGGCAGCCGGGATCATGCCCCTGAAGAATCCCCCGAGTCCCCCGAAGAGCCTGTGCGGGAAGCATCTGCGCAGACTGACGGCACACCGGAGCCTGCCGAGCCGGAAAACGCGGTAGCGGCACAGCCCTTGCCCGCTGAAGAAAGCGTGGCGGATATGAAAGCGGCGCCCGAAACTGACCGGCCTGTGGGGGCGTCTTCAGCGGCTCCGACTCACGAGGTTGAGCCGTCTGCTGTTGCTGTTGCTGACGTTGCCGTTTCCGCCGTCTCCGGTGCTCCTGGCGATCAGGCGATGACCCTGCGCCTGCGCGAGGCCGAGCCGCGGCTTTCTGTCTGGCTGGGCATTGTGCTGGAAGACGTGAGCGAAACCGGCGATCTTTTGTGGCAACGTCTTTCTTTTCTGCTTGGCGCTCTGGAGGCCCCGTCCCATGAGGCACAGGCCTTTGTGGACGACTTCCGCGACTGGACGCAGCGTATGGACTACCGGCAGGTGGACGAATTCCGTTCGGAATTGCAGTACCGCCTTGCCCTTGCCCTTGATCTGGAAGACGAAGAAGACGAGCGCAGCCGTCTTTTCATCAAGATTACCGAAGGGCTGGCCCGCACGCGTGAGCAGTTCGCACGCGGACTGGACACGCTTTTTTCCGGACACGGAGAACTTGATGACGCGTTCTGGGAAGAGCTTGAAGAACTTTTCATCATGGCCGACCTGGGCTATGAGCCGTCCATGGAGCTTGTGGAGCGCCTCAAGGAGCGCGCCCGCAAGGAGAAAGTTACCGAAGCCTCCGGCATGCGCGCCTTGCTCATGGCTGAAGTGGAAGAGATATTCCGCGCGCCTCGCCGCATTGCCGCAGTCAACCCGCCTGAAGTGGTGCTGATGATCGGCGTCAACGGCGTGGGCAAAACCACCACCATCGCAAAGCTGGCCCACCGCGCCCGCATGCAGGGCAAAACGGTCATGATTGCCGCCGCCGATACCTTCCGCGCCGCTGCCATAGAACAGCTTCAGGTGTGGGCCGAGCGTGTGGGAGCGCTTTTTCATGCCAAGTCCGCCGGGGCTGATCCTGCGTCTGTGGCCTATGAGGCTATGGACCGCGCCGTCAAGGAAGGGGTGGATATTCTTTTTGTGGACACTGCGGGCCGCCTGCAGACCAAGGTCAATCTTATGGAAGAGCTGACCAAGATTCGCCAGGTGCTGGGTAAAAAGCATCCCGGCGCCCCCCATCGCAGCATTCTGGTCATTGACGCCACCACGGGGCAGAACGCCCTGTCACAGACAAAACTGTTCAAAGAGGCGGCCGGGGTGGACGAGCTTATTCTGACCAAGCTGGACGGCACGGCCAAGGGGGGCGTTGCCATCGCGGTAGCCATGCAGCATCATTTGCCTATCACGTTTGTGGGGCTGGGCGAAAAGATGGAAGACCTGCGCCCCTTCAACGGTGAAGACTACGCCCGCGCCCTGCTCGGGCAAAAAGAGTAAGCAGCGTGAATCCGCGCATGGGGCTGAGGCGCATACGCGGATGACGTACAAATGCTTTGCTGGCGGGCGCGTAAGAACTCTCGCTATGATTGCAGAAGCGGCCCGTTGGACGGGCCGCTTCTTGTGGTTCCGGGGGCTGGAAGCACGGGCGGCAGTGCAAGAGAGCGCTGCCGCAGAACGGTTTTTGTGCTGCCATTACATCATGCAGCGCTCAATGCCGCGCCGCGCACCCGCATGCCCAGGCTCCATATCAAGGGCCGCCTGAAAGAACTGGGCCGCACGCTGCTTTTCGCGTGACTGAAGAAAAACAGCGCCGTAATTGTAGGCAATGGCTACACTGGCCCGGTACAGGTCCGGGGCCATATCCAGCGCCTTGAGCAGGTTGGCCTTGGCCTGCAGAAAATCCTGTCCTTCGGCAAAGGCCATACCCATATTGTAGTAAAGGTTGGCATCTTCGGGCGCAATTCTGACGGCCCGCTTGTATTCCGTAATGGCGTCCTGCCAGCGGCCCTGCTTGCGAAGGCTGATGCCAAGCTGGTTAAACAGCGCAAGGTCACTTTTGGAAAGATATTTTCCTTTAACATCAAGGCTGTTGCGCAGGAATTTTTCGGCCTTGAGCGGATCGCGTTCCGCATACACCCCGGCTATGCGGCCGGAGAGCGCGCTAAGCCCCTCCACTGCCTCACGGTTCATCTGCACAAGCGCCTTGTCAAAAAAGTTTTCCGCCTGTTCCGCATTGCCCAGAGCCAGATGCACCTCACCCAGGCTGACCTTGCGGTTAACGTTGAGCGGCGAAATGTGGTCGAGCTTTTGCAAGTAGCGCAACTGGTTTTCCCTGTCGCCCAGGTGTTCGTACATTTCTGCCAGGCGCTGCAGTGGGGCCAGGTACAGGTCGGCAGCGGCAGCGGCTGCCTCATAGGCTTCTCTGGCAAGGTCGTATTCTGCAAGGCCCCGGTGGGCATCGCCCATGACAAGATAGGCTGCGGCGCTGCCGGGCTTGATTTCAAGAATCTTGCGGCTGGCGGTCAGGGCCTGCGTATATTCCTTGCGTTCAAGCAGGCCTTTGGCCAGATCAATAGCCTGCCCAAGCTTGCCTTGAGGCTTGATGGTAAAGGCCATTTTTTCAATAAGCGTGTTCATTGAAACAGGCTTGGCAATGAAATTGTCCGCGCCAACCTCGTGCAGCAGCATAAGTCTGTCACGCTGCACTTCATTGGTGAGGATGATGATCTTGAGGGCGCGATAGGTCTGCTTGATCTGACCCACAAGAAAGCTCAGGTCCTGCCCGCCAACGCTGCGCTCAAGAAAAA
Organism: Desulfovibrio sp.; assembly: GCF_019424165.1. Lineage (GTDB taxonomy): Bacteria > Desulfobacterota > Desulfovibrionia > Desulfovibrionales > Desulfovibrionaceae > Desulfovibrio. The sequence goes on from NZ_JAHZAA010000019.1 coordinate 40,932, forward strand.
GCAAGGGGGCAGGGTGCCGTTGCAGAAGGTTGCGCAACTCGCCGGGCAAGTGGCGGGGATCAGTAAGGGCGGTGAACTGGCCGGGGGCGGAAAGCCCCAGCTCTTTCGCCAGGGTGAGGCGCAGTTGTGTGCTGAAGGCCTGGTCATCTGTAAGGACGATGACGTGCCCGTTTTCTTTGCTTATATAGTTGATGACAGTGTCCTGATAGGATGTCTGCCGGGCTTTCAGGGCCGGGTCGGATGCCATGACATCTCCTTTGGGAATTCAAAAGAATAAAACGGCCGGAACCGGCCGTGGAAACAGGGAAAATATTTTTCGTCTCTGAGGCAAGCCACAGCATGGCGAAATTGTGTTGGCTCATACGTAGTTTTTTAGTGTGTTGTCAAGCGCGCGCGGCAGAGACAAAAACAAAAAAAATGGCAAAAAGCCTTGACGCCACGCCGTGTGTTAGCTAGAACAACGCTTGCCCATGAGGACAGGTGTCTTCTATGGGTATTTCCCTGGACGGCAGGGAAGGGCAGGTTGAGCCTGCTCTGCTGTACCTGGCGCGGTCAATCGCGACCGCACAGGATTTGACATGTGCAGGCGTTACCAAATGCCGGACAATGTCGAGCCGTTCCAGCCCAGAGACGGATCCCACCGCTGCCCCGGAGGCGCGCGTGACCCGGGGCTGTAAGGTAGAGGGGTATACCCCTCATTTGGTGACCCTGCGGGACCGCCTTGCCACCTTTTCTTGGTGGCCTGGCCTGGGCGACGCCGGGGAGCATCATGCGGATGATGCAGGCGCGTTCAGGCGTCCAAAATCTTCCGAATTTCCTGATTATCAGGCATGATGCGCGCATTAGCGCAGCCCCTTACGTTGCTCCGTTCCGTCCCTTCCAGGGTGAGGTCGGCCTTCGGGCCATACTTCATGGCCCCGCGTAAGCTGTGAAGAAGCCTGCACTGCCGGTGGTCGGCAGGTGGGATGTTTTTGCAAACGGAGTAGGCACAATGACGACAGTTAGCAGCGATCGCATTCGGATCAAGCTCAAAGCCTACGATTACCGCATACTGGATAAAGCCGTTGCGGAAATCGTGGATACGGCGCGCAATACGGGTGCTGGAGTGGCAGGGCCAATCCCTCTGCCCACCAACATTCACAAGTACACCGTCCAGCGTTCCGTGCACGTGGACAAAAAGTCCCGTGAACAGTTTGAGATGCGTATCCACAAGCGCCTTATGGATATTCTGGAACCCACGCAGCAGACCGTCGACGCGCTAGGCAAGCTTTCCTTGCCCGCCGGTGTGGACGTGGAAATCAAGCTCTAGCGAGAGGCAGTCATGGCTGAGAAAATGGGAATTTTGGGTCGCAAACTCGGTATGACCCGCATATTTGACGGTAACGGCGCAGCCGTACCCGTCACGGTGATTGAGGCAGGGCCTTGCCCCGTCACCCAGGTCAAGACCGCGGATTCCGACGGCTATAACGCCGTGCAGATCGCGATGACCAACGCTAAGGAAAAGCATGTGAGCAAGGCCATGCAGGGTCACTTTGCCAAGGCTGGCAAGGGCCTCTTCCGCCATCTGCGCGAAATCCGTCTTACGGCTGCTCCTGAGCAGGAACTGGGACAGGAACTTACCGTTGAAATGTTCGCTGCCGGCGACACCGTCAAGGTGACTGGCAAGAGCGTTGGTAAGGGCTACCAGGGGCGCATGCGCCGCTGGAACTTCGCCGGTTCCAAGGATTCGCACGGCTGCGAAAAGGTGCACCGCAACAACGGCTCCATCGGTAACAACACTTTTCCCGGTCGCGTGTTCAAGGGCCGGAAAATGGCCGGTCACTGGGGCAATGAAACCGTTACGGAAATGGGCCTGACCATCGTTGACGTGCGTCCTGAAGACAACGTCATTCTGGTCAAAGGTTCCGTGCCCGGCCCCAAGAACGGGCTGGTGCTGATCCGCAAGCAGTAGAGGAAGCAGCAATGGCTACCGTGAAAGTATTTGACCAGAACAAGCAGGAAAGCGGTGAAGTTACGCTGGCTTCCGACGTGTTCGAAATCGAGGTGAGGCCCGAAATCCTCAACCTCGTGGCACGCGCGCAGATGGCGGCCAAACGCGCCGGGACGCACAATGTCAAAACCCGCGCCTTTGTTTCCGGCGGCGGCGCCAAGCCCTGGAAGCAGAAGGGTACCGGTCGCGCTCGCGCCGGTTCCAACCGCTCGCCCATCTGGCGCGGCGGCGCCATCACCTTCGGCCCCAGCCCGCGCGACTACACCTTCAAGGTGAACAGCAAGGTGCGCAGCCTGGCCCTCAAGATGGCCCTTTCGAGCCGTCTGGCCGCTGAAAGCCTGATGGTGGTCAAGGGCATTGTGCTGCCCGAAGCCAAAACCAAACATTTTGCCAAGGTGGCCGACACCCTGGGTCTTACCAAGGCCCTCATTGTGGCGCCCGAGGAAAACGCGGAACTGACCCGTTCGGTTCGCAATATCCCCGGCCTCACCCTGATCACGGTGGACCGCCTGAGCGTGCTTGAAATCCTGAAGCACAAGCAGCTTGTGCTGCTGGAAGGCGCTGTGGAGTCTGTGCAGGCGCGCTTCGAGAAGAAGGGAGCTTAGTTATGGAAATCACTTCTGTTCTGCTCAAGCCCCTGCTGACCGAAAAGACGACCATGCTCAAAGACGAAGCGCAGCAGGTGGCCTTTATGGTTCACACCCAGGCCAACAAGCTTGAAATCAAGCAGGCCGTGGAAAAGGCTTTTGATGTTAAAGTGGAAGCGGTTAACGTGGTTCGCCGCGCGCCCCTGAACAGGGAGCGCCAGGGCCGCGTTGTCGGCCGCAAGCCCGGCTGGAAAAAAGCGTATGTGACGCTGCGCCAGGGCGATAAAATCGAGTTCTTCGAGGGAGTATAAGCATGGCTGTCCGCAAGCTGAAACCGACTTCCGCTGGGCGTCGTTTCCAGACGGTTTCCGATTTTGAGGAAATCACCCGGACGCGCCCCGAGAAGTCCCTCACCGTCGGTCTGACCAAAAAGGCCGGCCGTAACAACCTGGGCCGCATCACCAGCCGCCGTCGTGGCGGTGGCGTCAAGCGTCTGTACCGGATTATTGACTTCAAACGCGACAAGACCGGCATTGAAGCCCGCGTGGCGCACATCGAGTACGATCCCAACCGTACTGCCCGTATTGCTCTTCTGCATTACACTGACGGCGAAAAGCGCTACATTCTGGCCCCCGTGGGCCTGAAGCAGGGCGATGTGGTCATGAGCGGCGTCAACGATCGCAACGGCGAAGTGGCCGACATCATGCCCGGCAATGCCCTGCCCATGCAGCGCATTCCTGTGGGTACGGTCATCCACAACATCGAGCTGTACCCCGGTAAGGGCGGCCAGCTCTGCCGCGCCGCCGGAACCTACGCCCAGCTGGTAGCCAAGGAAGGCAAGTATGCTCTCCTGCGTCTGCCCTCGGGCGAAGTGCGCAAGGTGCTGGTTACCTGCGTGGCCACTGTGGGCCAGGTGGGCAACGTGCACCACGAAAGCATCAGGCTGGGCAAGGCAGGCCGCAACCGCTGGCTCGGCCGCCGTCCCAAGGTCCGTGGCGTGGCCATGAACCCCATCGACCACCCCCTGGGCGGTGGCGAAGGCAGAAGCTCCGGCGGCCGCCATCCTGTGTCGCCTTGGGGCATGCCTGCCAAGGGGTACAAGACCCGCGACAAAAAGAAGGCCTCTTCCAGGCTTATTGTTAAACGCCGCGGCCAGAAGTAGGAGTAGCTCATGCCGAGATCATTGAAAAAAGGGCCGTTTGTTGACGGTCATTTGATGAAAAAGGTCGACACCGCTGTGGCCAACAGTGACCGCCGCGTGCTCAAGACCTGGTCGCGCCGCTCGACCATCCTGCCCGAAATGGTGGGACTGACCTTTGCGGTGCATAATGGCAAGAAGTTCGTGCCGGTGTTCGTCACCGAAAACATGGTGGGCCACAAGCTGGGCGAATTTTCGCCCACCCGTACCTACCATGGGCATGCCGCCGACAAAAAGGCCAAGGCCGGCAGGAAGTAGGGTAGCGATATGGAATCTAAAGCTATTGCGAAGTTCCAGCGCGTTTCGCCGCGCAAGACCCGTCTTGTGGCCAAGAACGTGCAGGGTCTTGGAGTGGAGGAGGCTATGAACCTTCTGCGCTTCACGCCCAACAAGCCCGCGGGGGTTCTTTACGGCGTGCTCAAGAGCGCGCTGGCGAATGCCTCCCAGTTGGGCGGCGTTGATGTGGACGCCATGGTGGTGAAGGAAGTCGTTGTTAACGAAGGTCCCACCTGGAAGCGCTTTATGCCCCGTGCTCAGGGCCGGGCTACCAAGATCAACAAGCGCACGAGCCACATCACCGTTATACTCGCAG
>NZ_JAHZAA010000002.1:0-50030 GCF_019424165.1 Desulfovibrio sp.
GCGCCAGGGCATACACCAGCGCCGTTGTTGTCCGAAGGATGACGGAAAAACGGCGCCGCCGTACAGTGGCGCGGTTCAGCGGCGCAGCCCGCCGCAAAATTGTTGGGGATACACTTCCCTGAAGCAAAACGCGCTATAAAGCGTCTGTTCCCGCAACACCTCCGGCCCGCCTGCTGCCTCACCTGCACTCTCACATCTGGATTCTTGCCGGAAAACTTCAGTAACACGAAAACATTGCTGAAGAATCAAAAAAAAACGCAGCACCATCGCCCAATAAATCACATATTGAGGCCCGGCACAAAATCATTTGCGTTAATAATTTTTTTTAGTAACACGATATGCATAAAAAAGCCTTCGCACCCAATGCATCCTTGCAACACATCCGGACAAATAAAAAACAAAATGGGAACGCAATCGTTTAAAGACATAAACAATTCAAAAACTGTTTGTGTGTACAACTAGCATAACACAAGTATAGACTGAATGCACAGTCAACACACAAATTTATACAATTTAAACATACGTTATATTGCTGTGAATTATTGCACACACTGCAAGTTTGCGGGAAAAACCTGCGCCACACCTGTGCAATTTGATGTAGTCGCTATTTTTTGGGTGGAATAATCAGCACTTGCGCAGAGTAGCGAAGTGCGATAAGGCTGGTAACACTCTTTTTACTATTTTTTTCACGATATGGTATGGATGTGATACCGTATCAAGAGAGAGCATAGTCGGGGCACGCACGGGGCTGGCCCGGAAGACCCGCAAACTACGGGGCGAATTATGACGGAATCATTGTTCTCGGCTGGCGGCCTGCTGGTGCCGCTTCTGGTGGGCATGGCCCTTATGCTGTACGCCGCGGCCCAGGCCGTGCGCCAGCGCAAGGACCCGCGACGCCTGATCCTCTGGGGCGCCCTGCACGATGCGGGCATTGTTTGCCTGGGGCTTGGGGCGGGAACCGCCGCCGGCGCCACCGGCTTATGGCTCTTCATACTATTCCAGGCAGCCGCGCGCGGACTGGCCTGGACGGCTCTGGCCCGGCTCTCTTCGGCCTGCCATACGGGTACGGCCTGTAGCCACGGGCCAGTCTCACTGGCTGACCTCGGCGGATCGGGGCAACGCCACCCCTGGACGGCGGCACTGTTCGCCCTGGGCCTGCTGGCCTCGGTGGGCGGCTCGCCGTTTCTACTGCCCGAAGCCCGCCTTTTCATCAATGCGGCGGTGCTTGAAGCCATACCCGGCGGCCTTGTGGCCCTGCTGGTCATGGCCCTGGCCACCACCATTTTCATCTGGCTCTACGTTGACGCCGTGCGCCGTGTGGCGCTGGAAGACGCGTCGGAAGACACGCATACGGCCCTTGGCCCCATGCGCGGCAGCAGTCTGCCGGTGCTGGCCCTGGCTGCGGCTGTGGCCCTCATGGGTCTTCTGCGCGGCCCGCTTACCGGGCTGATCGGCGGCCAGTACGGATTTTCCGCACCCCATGCGGCCGTGCACCCGGCCTACTGGTGCTACTACCTCGGGGCCTTCGTCGCCGGAGGGGCCTTTCTGGCCCGCTTGCGGCAGGCGCCTGTGGTCGGCACGGCTTTCGCGGCCCTGGCCTTTGTGCTGGCCCTTGCCTTTGAAACCGGCCCCACGGCAAAACTGTTCTTGATCATGACCAGCCTGGTAGCCCTGGTGGTCTGCGTGTATTCGCAAGGCTACATCCACGGGCGGCATCAGGGGCGCTACTGGTTCTTCCTGCTGCTCACCTTTGCCTCGCTGGCCGGCATAGTCTCAAGCTCTGACGCACCGGGCCTGTACGGCTACTGGGAGCTCATGACCTTCGCCTCCTACTTTCTGGTAGTACACGAAGGACGCCGCAGCGCGTTTGATGCCGGTCTCAAATACTACATCATGTGTGCGGGTGGTGCTCTCTTCATGCTGCCCGGCCTGCTCATGCTCGGTCAGGGCTTTGTGCCCACGCCTGTGGTGCAGGCAGCCCTTGTGCTCTGCCTTGCGGGGTTTGGCGTCAAGGCCGGCCTTGTGCCGCTGCACTCCTGGCTGCCCGACGCCCACCCGGCCGCGCCCTCTTCGGTTTCGGCCCCCCTGTCGGGCATCATAACCAAGATGGGCGTATTCGGCATTGTGGCCGTGCTGCTCATGCGGCCCATGGTCAGCAGCCTGCCGGGCCTGTTCGGACTTTCCTGGCTCGGCACGGGTCTGGTCTTCACGGGCGCCGCCACCCTCATCCTGGGCGAGGTCATGGCCTTGCGGCAGGACGACATCAAGCGCATGCTGGCCTACTCCACACTGGGGCAGCTCGGTGAAATCGCGCTGGTGCTCGGCATCGGCACATGGCTTTCCACAACCGGCGCGCTGTGGCACATGTTCAACCACGCCATCATGAAGGACCTGCTCTTCCTCGGAGCAGGCGCGCTTATCCTGCGTAGCGGCAGCCGCAAACTTGCCGACCTGCGCGGCCTGGGCCGCCAGATGCCCTTCACCGTGACCTGCATGGGCATTGGCCTTGTGAGCATTATGGGACTGCCGCCTTTTGGCGCATTTTACAGCAAGTTCCTGATGATACAGGCCGCCACCGAGGCCGGACAGATCTGGCTTGCCGCCCTTATTCTCGGCGGCTCGCTGGTAGGCCTTGTGTACTACACGCGCATCCTCAAGACTCTGGTTTTTGAGGAACGCCCCGATTACCTGCCCAAGGCGACCGAAGCTCCGCTGACCATGCGTCTCGGCATGGGCGCTCTTGCCGCCCTGTGCCTGCTGCTTGGCCTTGCGCCGCAACTGCCCATGCAGCTTGTGGTTCCCGTAGCCAGCCTTGCCTTTGTACCCAACCCTTCCGACGCGTTGGTGCTGCTGGCCATGAACGTGAGCTGGCCCATCTATGTGGTCGTACCCGTATTCGGCGCGCTTTTGCCCGCCATATTCCACAAGAACCGCGTTCTGGCGGGCAAAACCAGCGTGGGAGTACTGCTTGCCACCGCCCTGCTGGTAATCCTGTTCGGGCGCAGTCTGGACACGCTCTCTTTCTGCTTTGCCCTTATCGTACCCCTGCTTGGCGCGGTCAACATGGCTTATGCGCTGGGCTATATGGAGCACAGCCACAGGCAGTGGCGCTTCTACTGCGCCTTTACCGCCATGTGCGGCGGCCTGGTAGGTATGGCGGCCAGCCAGTACCTGCTGAGCTTCTTCCTGTTCTGGGAAATCATGAGCTCGTGGACGCTGTATCTGGCCATTGCCCACGAAGGCGACAAGGCGTCCCTGCGTGAGGCCTTCAAATACTTCATCTTCAACGTGTTCGGCGCGGGCTTCATCTTTGTGGGCCTGTGCGTTATCGGCCCCTTTACCCCCTTCAGCACCCTGCTGCTGGAAGGTATGGCCCCCAGCCTGTCACCGGGCGCTGCCTGGCTTGGCATGGCCCTGCTGGCCGCCGGATTTGTAATGAAGGCCGCCCAGTTGCCGTTCCGCATTGACTGGCAGATGCACCCGGCCCTTGCCCCGACCCCCGTGTCCGGCTACATCTCTTCGGTTCTGCTGAAGAGCGCCATTCTGGGCCTTATCAAGCTGTTCATGCTGCTCGGCGGCGGTTTCGCCCTCGCCGGGGTTCTGGGCGGATTTGAACAGGGTTCCATCAGCGTGGCCGTCATGTGGATAGGCGGCATCACCATCATCATGGCCGCCCTTCAGGCGTTGCGCAGCAACGGCATCAAACTGATATTCATCTATTCGACGGTCAGCCAGCTCGGCTACATGGTTCTTGCCGTGGCAGCGGGCGGCGCGCTGGGTTATGCGGGCGGCATGCTGCACGTCATCAACCACGTGTTCTTCAAAGACCTGCTCTTCCTTGTCTGCGGCGCAGTCATGTTTGCCAGCCACAAGGAAACGCTGGACGACCTGGGCGGCATCGGACGCAAGATGCCCTTTACCCTGGCCATGTTCGCCATTGCCGGGCTTTCGGTGGTGGGCGTTCCCCCTACCAGCGGCTTCTCGTCCAAATGGCTTATCTACCATGCCCTCATGGAAGCCGGACAGCCCTTCCTGGCGCTGCTTTCCCTCATCGGCAGCGTGCTGACCATGGCCTATATCGCCAAATTCCTGCACGCGGCCTTTTTGGGCCAGCCCGCCCGCGACCTTGACGAAATCAAGGAAGTGCCGCGCATCATGCGTGTACCCATGGGCATTCTGGCCGCGGGTTGTCTGCTTACGGGCATATTCCCCGGCCTTGCGCTCGGCCCCATCAACTCGGTTCTGTTTGAATACGGCTTCATGCCTCTGAACGTGGGCCTTTCCGGCGTGCTGTCAGGCGCGGGAGCCTGGAACGCCACGGGCATGTTCGTAATGATGGCCCTGGCTTTCGCGGGCGGCTGCTGGTTTGTGAAGCGCTTTACCCGCCTGCGCGAAATTGACGTGCACACCTGCGGCCTGCCGCCCGAAACGGCCACCAGCCGCATGACGCCTTCCAGCATTTACGGCGGCCTCACGCGCCTTCTCGGCAGTGAGCGCGCGCCCAAGGAGAACCGCTCATGAGCGATACCCTGCTTGCCATACTGCACATGTGCGTCTTCCCCGGCGGGGCCTTTGCCCTCATGGTAGCCATGTTCTTCAAAGGACTGGACCGCCGGGTAGAAGCCCGCCTGCAACGCCGCGTGGGACCTCCCCTGGTGCAGCCCTGGCTGGACATTGCCAAGCTGCTGACCAAGGAAACCATGATTCCCCGTACCGCCTGCCGCCCGGCATTTTTGCTGGCCCCGGTTTTCGGTTTCACGGGCATGGCCGTTTGTGCCGCCTTTATCCCCATTTCGGGCGTGTATAACGGGCTGTTCAACATGGGCGACCTGCTGGTGATCTTTTACCTGCTGCCCATTCCGGCCATGGCCATCATGCTTGGCGGCTCGGCCTCCAGTTCGCCCTTCGGCGCAGTGGGCTTTTCACGCGAAATGACCCTTATGTTCGCCTACGAAACGCCCCTGCTCATGATTTTGCTGGCTGTGGCCATGCTTACAGGCAAGACCCTCGCGGGCGGAGCCTGGGGTGCGGAATTCTCGCTTTACAAAATCGTGGCCCTGCAACAGCAGACCGGATCTTTCGGCTTTAACCCGTCCATGATACCGGCGTTTCTGGCCTATCTGATCTTTCTGCCCGGCACTATGGGGGTTGTACCCTTTGACATCCCCGAGGCCGAAACAGAAATCATCGAAGGCCCGCTGCTGGAATACGGCGGCCCGCTGCTGGCGCTTTTTCAGATCACGTCGGCGCTCAAGACCTTCGTTGTTCTGGGGCTGGGGGTTGCGCTTTTCTTTCCCGGCACCATATCTGAATGGTGGCCAATCAATCTCTTGTGGTTCCTGTTCAAGTGTTTCGCGCTCATGCTGGTTTCGCTCACCCTGGTCAAGTCGGCCACCGGGCGTTTCCGCATTGACCAGGCGTTTCGCTTTTATGTGACTGTGCCCACAGCCCTCGCGCTGTGCAGCCTGATACTGGTCTGGGTGATGTAAGGAGGCCGCCGTGTCGCTTGACAATATGCTTAAAAAACTTTCCGTGCGTTCGCCGTGGCTGTTCCGCATCAATGCCGGTTCCTGCAACGGTTGTGACGTGGAGCTGGCCACCACGGCCTGTATTCCGCGCTATGACGTGGAGCGCCTCGGTTGCCGCTACTGCGGCAGCCCGCGCCATGCCGATATTGTGCTTATTACCGGCCCCCTTACCACAAGGGTGCGTGACCGCGTGTTGCGCGTGTGGGATGAAATCCCCGAACCCAAGGTCACGGTGGCCGTGGGCATCTGCCCCATATCCGGCGGGGTCTTCCGCGAAGGGTACTCCATTGAAGGCCCCATTGACCGCTACCTGCCCGTGGATGTGAACGTACCCGGCTGCCCCCCGCGCCCCCAGGCCATACTTGAAGGCGTGGTGCTGGCCCGGTCCATCTGGCTGAAAAAACTGGGCGTGGAGGAATAATATGGCGGGCTTTCTTAAAGTTTTATTCCGCAACCTGCTTGAAGGCCCCAGCACCGATCCCTTCCCCCTGGGCGAAACCTTCACTCCCGAGCGCCTGCGCGGCAGGGCTGTGGTTGACCCGGAACTGTGCATGGGCTGCGGCATCTGCCGTCACTCCTGCGCGGCAGGGGCCATCCATATCGGCCAGTTGCCCGACAGTTCGGGCTTTACCATAACCATCTGGCAAAATTCGTGCTGCCTGTGCGCCTCGTGCCGTCATTACTGCCCCACCGGGGCCATGAGCATCAGCACAGACTGGCATTCGGCGCACGTCCAGACCGAAAAGTATAAAAGGCTTGAGCAGCATACCATCAAGTATGAGCCGTGCGCCCAGTGTGGCGAACTTATGCGGCCCATACCCAAGGCGCTGGCTGAAAAGCTCTATGCCTGGAACGAAGAGATCGACCCCGAGCTGACACGCAGGCTCTGCCCCAAATGCCGTCAGATTGAAGACGCCAAGCGCAATGCCTGCCTGCTGCCGGAACCGGGCGAAGCCCCGATGGAAAAAGCCGTAACCTCGGCTGCTCCCACAAAAGATTAGCGGTCTGCACCGCGGAGAACATATGCAAGAGACCATTAACGGCAACGCCAAAGTCATTGAGGACCTTTCCGTCCTCTGCACCGAGGCCGACGCCATTCACCACAGTACCGACAGTTTCGGCAACGCCTACCACTGGTTCCGGCTGGGTACGCCGCGCATGCTCACCCGCGGCGCGGAAATACTGCGGCAGGCCGATGCCCGCCTGGCCATGGTGACGGCCTATAACCGCCGCCAGCTCAGCGAACCCATGCAGGAAGTGTGTTACCACTTCGAACTGGATGGCGTTATTTACGACATGACCGTGACCCTTAACGGCGAGTGGCCCACCGTCCCCTCCATCACTCCGCTCTTTGCCAACGCTGACTGGCACGAACGGGAAATGATGGAGCTTTACGGCATTCAGGTCACGGGGCAGCCCAATCCCCGCCGCCTCTTCCTTGATGAGGAGCTGGACGCGGGCATTCTCAACGAAGCCGTGCCTCTTTCCATCATGATGAACGGCGCCTGCACCACCGACCTGTGGGAACGCATCCTCAAGGATAAGGAGAATCAGTCATGACCAGCACCTTCACCATGCCTCTCGGGCCGGTACACGTGGCCCTTGAGGAACCGGTATACTTCCACCTGACGGTGGACGGTGAAACCGTGCGTCACGTGGAACTGACCTCCGGCCATGTGCACCGCGGCATGGAGGCCATGGCCACCCAGCGCAATCTGGTCAAAAACGTCACGCTTACCGAACGCGTGTGCTCCCTGTGTTCCAACAGCCACTCCTTCACCTACAGCATGGTGGTGGAAAACGTGCTGGGCATCACCATTCCCGACCGCGCGCGCTATCTGCGTGTGGTGGCGGAAGAAATCAAGCGTATAGCCTCGCACCTGTTCAACACGGCCATCCAGGCGCACATCATCGGTTTCAAGTCGCTGTTCATGCACGTCATGGAAGTGCGTGAAATGATGCAGGACCTGAAAGAAACCGTTTACGGCAACCGCATGAATCTGGCTGCAAACTGCATTGGCGGCGTAAAATACAATGTCAATGCGGAACTGTTGGACTACATGCGTAAAATGCTGGACAAGGTAGAACCGCAGGTGGATGAAATCCGCGAGATTTACGACACTAACAGCATGGTTCTGGCCCGTACCAAAGGCCTTGGCTTGCTGCCCAAGGAAGATGCCATCCGCCTTGGCGTGGTCGGCCCTGTGGCGCGCGGCTCCGGTCTGCACCTGGACGTGCGCAAGGATTCGCCTTACGCCGCCTATCCTGATGTGGAGTTCAAAACCATTGTGGAACAGAGCGGCTGCATTCACGCCCGTACCATGGTGCGAATGCACGAAGTGCTCGAATCCTTCAGCATCATCCGCCAGTGCATCGCGCGTATGCCCGAAGGCGAGGTAACGGCCCCCATGCGCCAGATACGCACGGCCGAAGCCTGCGCCCGCTCCGAAGCGCCGCGCGGCGAGGTTTTCTACTATATCCGCACCAATGATACGGATATACCCTCGCGCCTCAAGTGGCGTGTGCCTTCCTACATGAACTGGGAGGCTCTGGGCGTGATGATGCGTGACTGCAATGTGGCCGATGTGGCCCTGATCACCAACAGTATCGACCCCTGCGTATCCTGCACGGAACGCTAGGCAGCACGGCGGCGCATGCCGGATGCTGCCGGAAGGACGGATTTTCCGCGCGGAACGCCCCTGCGGCGTTCCGCCGGAGAAAAACCGGCCCGGCGCGCGGCAATACAGCCGCCCCATGCCACAAACGTTGAAGCGGCGGACAAAGCCCATGCATGAAGCGAGTCTGGTTCAGGGCCTTCTGGACATCTGCCTGAAGTCCCTGAAAGATCACAACGAGGCGCACCCTGAAAACCAGGTAGAGCGCATACACAAGGTGGAATGCCAGCTTGGCCTTATCGCCTGTGTGGAGGCGCAAACCCTTACCGCCTGCTTTGAGCTTTTTGCGGAAGGAACCCCGGCCGAAGGAGCGCAACTGCTTTTGCACACAGCGCCCCTGCCCTGCCGCTGTACTGATTGCAGCCATGAATTCAGCCTGACGCAACGGCATTTCGTCTGTCCCAGTTGCGGCGGCGAGAACATCCACTTCAACGGGGGCCACGGACTTACCCTGATGGCCCTGCACGTTGCATCCGAGGAAACGGACCATGACTGAACATATCCAGGTCGTACCCGACAAATGCCGCGCCTGTCGCCGCTGTGAAGTGGCCTGTATTGCCGCCCACCACGGCATGAGTTTTAAAGAGGCCATGAAACACCGTGATGAGCTGGTATCACGCGTGCAGGTGGTCAAGGCCGACGGCTTCAAAACCACCGTGCGCTGTCACCAGTGCCCCCATGCTCCCTGCGTCAATGTGTGTCCCACCGGGGCGTTGCAGCAGGATGAGCAGGGGCGCATCATCATGCGCGTGCAGTATTGCGTGGCCTGCAAAATGTGTATGGCGGCCTGCCCCTACGGGACCATCACGATGGAAACCATCGGCATGCCCGCAGTGGACGGCGAGGACGGCGAAACCATCGCCCAGCGCGCCCGTCGCGAGGTAGCCGTGCGCTGCGACATGTGCCGCGCCTGGCGGATGCAAAACGGCAAGCGCATTACCGCCTGCATGGAGGCCTGCCCCGCCCACGCCCTCTCGCTGGTACTGGCCGACGGCACGATAGTGGAAGCGCCCAAGCCGGAAAAAAAGGCCGTGGCAGCCAAGCCAGAGGCCCCCAAGGCTGAAGCAGCCCCGGAAAGCGGCGCGCAGGCTGCTACAGGCACTGAAGCCGCAGCCGCAGAAAAAAACAGGCCCGCCAGCAATGAGCAGGAAGCTGCCGTAACGCCGGCCACGCCCGCGCCCCAAACGGCCCCCGCAGATACGGTCGCACCAGTGGCAGAAAAAAAGGACCCTGCGCCCGAAGCCGAAAAGGCGGACGCCGGCGAAACTGAAAAAAAATCTGTTGCCGAAACCGCCCCCGCTGCACAAGCAAAAGCGGATGAGCCTCCCGCCGAACAGACACAGGCTGATGCAGCTCCCGCTGCGAAAAATGCAGACGATGCCGCGCCCGCTCCCGCCGCAGCGGCCGAAGATGCACCTGTAAGCACTCCGGAAGCCGCTCCCCAGGCCCCCGCTGAACCTGTAGAGCCCCAGACTGCCGCCAAGGCTGAAGAAGCCCCGAAAGCTGTGCACGCCCCGGAACCCACGACAGCGGAAAAAAAGCCCGCAGCCGTAACAAAGGCTGAAAAAAAGCCAGCAACCGCAGCAAAAAAACCTGCAACAAAAAGCAGTAAAAAGGCGGGAAAAAAGAGCGGCAAAAAATAGAACAGACCGTACGGGGCTGGAGATGCCCTGAAAAAATGGCTCTGCCCTGAAGAAATACAGAAAGGCGGATCAGCCCGCCCTCCCCAAAAAGACACGAGGCCCGTTCGCACTTGTATGCGAACGGGCCTCGGCTTTTTGCTCTATGGCAGACGCTACTGCTTTTTATCGCGCTTCTGCTGCTGCCGGTTTGCCGGGGCAGCCTTGCGCGCCTGCTGCGGCTTGTTGTTCTGGGCGCGTACCACGGCTCTGGCGTCCGGGTCGCCATTCTTGGCGGCCAGGTTGTACCAGCGGTTGGCTTCGCTCAAATTGCGCGGCACGCCGGTTCCCTGGTCGTACATGAGTCCCAGGCTGTACTGCGCGGCGGCCTCGTTCTGCTCTGCCGCCTTGCGGTACCAGTCCACGGCCTGATTATAGTCCTGCGGCACGCCACGGCCCTGCTCATACATAAAACCAAGATTGTACTGGGCTTCAGCGTAGCCCTGCTCGGCAGCGCGTGTGTACCACTGCACGGCCTTGGCCGGATCCTGAGCATAGCCCCGCCCCTCGGCATACATGAATGCCAGATTGTTCTGCGCCTTGGGGTGGTCCTGTTCCGCCGCTTTTTCAAACCAGTGGGCGGCTTTGGTGTCGCTCTGGTTTTCACCCTTGCTGTTCAGATAGGTCCAGCCCAGAGAATACTGGGCCGATGCAAGGCCCTGATTGGCGGCACGGCTGTACCAGTCGATAGCGGCGGCCTCATCCTTGCTGACGCCGCGGCCGTGGGCGTAAAGGTAGCCAAGATTGTACTGGGCCATGGCCAATCCCTGTTCGGCCGCCTTGCGAAACCAGCGCGCGGCCTCACGGTAATTGCGCGGCACGCCGTCGCCCGAAGCCAGGGCTGTAGCCCAGGAATTCATGGCACTCACGTCGCCCTTCTCCGCAGCCAGACGAAAAAACTCCGCCGCGCGGGTGCGGTTTTTCTTCACGCCCTTGCCGTCCAGAATAAGACGGCCCATAACGTACAGGGCTTCAGCGTTGCCGCCGTCCACAAGCGGCTTGAGCAGGCGCACGGCCTCATCGTAATCGTTTTTGCCCAGTGCCGTCTGCACCTGGCGCAGGCTTTCTCCGTCATCAGCGTGGGCATCACCCTGTGACAGCCACAGGGGCGAAAGGCACAAAGATGCCAGAAAAACTATAATAACTAACCGGATTTTCATGTGTTATAAACTCTTCAACGTTGAGATCCAATAATGGTTTTCATCGCCCTTGAGCGTAAGAGCCTGCAGGGCGCAAAAGGCGCGTCGGGCGTCCTGCACCGAAGTGCGGCTCCACCATGCGCGGGGGTCTTCCCACACCTCGGCGACCTTGGCGGCGGCCTCTTCAGGTGTGACATACAGTATGCCCGCCCTGACAAGCACGTCCAGCAGGGCGTCGCTTTGCGGGGTAACGGGCCACACATCCCGCCGCCAGAACAGAATGGTAGGCACGTTGGCGACCAGGGCCTCAAGGGTTGTAGTGCAGTTGTGGTCCACCACCAGCAGGCGGCAGGCAAGCATCTGCGGTTGCAGAGGCCCCGTGGCCAGGCGCACCAGGGGCATGCGCTCCAGCAGCCAGTCCGCATCACGCAGCGAACCGGGCAGCGGAAAATAGGGCCGATACAGGGAATTGCCCCGTATGCTTTTTTCCAGAGATTCAAAAAAGCGCAGTTTGTCGCGCCGGTAATCCACCAGTTGCAGGGGGGTAGGATGCGCGTCCAGCCGATAGCCATAGGCGGGCATTTCCGTCCCCACGAAGAGCAGGTTATGCCCGTCCTGGCCGTGCCAGCGCTTTTTTATGCGGGCCAGTTGCGGATATGGCAGGGGGATAAAATTTCCCCGGCTGCTGCCGTGCTCGCTCCAGCCCCAGGTGGCAAAGGCATGCTGGCTGTACTCCACCACGGCCGTATCACAGGCGCAACGCACCTGGCCGTAGTTGCCGCCGTGCTGCACATACATGAGCCTGTGGCCGCGACCGCGCCAAAGAGCGAGCTTTTGCCGGTATTCCGCATCTTCATAGGCCAGAACACTGGCCACGCGCAGGCGTGGCGCCAGCGTGCCGGGCAAAAGGCGTTCCGGATGGTCCAGTTTTTTCAGGGATCGCGGTATCCCCGCGCGGAACAGAGCCATGACGTCGAGCTGCTCCGGCAGTGCCGCATCATACCCCGTGGCAGCCCTGCCATAGGAGGAAAGCGGCTGCGAGCAGTCATGCCCCCGGCTTTTGTGCAGCAGGGCCAGCGAAAAACGCAGGCACTGCCTGAGGCTGACGCCCTTGAGACGGGGAAAAGGCAGCCGCAGCATGGCACTGCGCAGAATGCCGCGCAAGCGCTCCTTGCCGGAAAGACATTTTGCCGCCCCATATTCGCGGTTTACAGGCTCAAGGTATTCCCATGTCCAGTTTTGCGGCCACCCTTCATGAAAAAGCGCCTCGAACAGCCGCGAAAACAGCCAATGATTGAAGGTATGCCCAAGCGCGCCGTGCAGGGCAAAATCCGGCTCCGTGTGAAAGGTAAAGCGGCAGTCCGGCGGCAGCAGGGGGACGTGCAGGGCATCGTCGCCCCACACTTCGGCCATGCTTTTGACGCGGTCCCAGCGCTCCACGATCTGCGAAGCCATATTCACAGCCCACGGGGCCAGAAGAGTTTCCCAGTAGGCGGCGGGCAGCGAAGCGCTGTGCTGGCACAGCTCGGCCGCCAGCGGGGCGATGCTGTCTGCGCAGAGTGCCTTGGCGCGCCGGCAGGCACGCTCCATGGCGGCAGCCTCCGCCAGCGGTTCGGGCGGAAAGGTAAAACGCCTGTCCCAGGCAGGAAAAAATTCCTCCTGCTCTGCAAAGCACCAAGGCCCGGCGGGCCGGTGAGTTTCCGGTTCTGCCCCCCGGGGCATACGCCCAAGAACAAGTATGCTGCGGCCGTGATCCATGATTAATCCTTGTGTCCGTTTTCCAGATCAGACCAGTGCAGCACCGTGTCTTCCGCCAGATCGTGGCGGGCACGCATGCCCAGAACCTCGTCATAATTGCGCGGCGAGATGCCGTGGGCCGGGCGCTTCCATGTCAGGTCGGCGGCGGTGACAGGCGTACCGGCAGGTATGGCCCGCGCCGTAACCAGAGAACGGCGGGCATGCTGCCTGGCGGGCTCTTCTTCCGGCAGGGCGCGCAGGCTCAGGTCGCCCACACTGGCAAGAGTGGCATTGAGCCTTGCAAAGAAATGGCGCAGGTCATTCTTGTCCATAGCATGGTAATGGTCATTGCCGGGCAGGGACTTGTCGTGTGTAAAATGCTTTTCAAGCACCCGCGCACCCAGCAGGGTGGCGGTTTCAAGAATATGCATGTCTTTGGGCAAAGTGTGGTCGGAGTAGCCGATGGCATGCTGCGGAAAGTGACGGGCGAGAGCCGGAATCATGCCCAGAGCCGCGTTTTCGTCCGCCGTGGGATAGTTGAGCACGCAGTGCAGCAGGGCAAGCTTGTTGCCCTTTGCCTCGATCCATTCCACAGCCTCGGCAATTTCATGCAAGTGGGCCGCACCTGTGGAAAGCAGGATGGGCTTGCCGAAATCGCAAAGAATGCGGATAAAAGGCTTGTTGGTGATATCCGATGAGGAAATCTTGAATACGTCCATGAGGTCATTGAGAAAATGGGCGGACTCCACATCAAACGGCGTGGACATGAAAGCAATGCCCGCCGCATCACAATATTTTTTAAGAGCTTCAAATTCATTCTTCCAGAACGAATCGTGCTTTTTAAACAGCTCGTACTGGCTCCGGGTGGGTTCCTTGCTGGTGTCCCAATAGGCCGGAGAATCCTTGGAGGCCAGGGTTCCCGCCTTGTAGGTCTGAAACTTGATGGCGTGCGCGCCGCCTTCGGCGGCTTCGTCAATGAGCCTGCGGGCAATGTCCATGCTGCCCTCATGGTTCACCCCGGCTTCGGCAATGACATAGGGGACGGGAATACACGTTTCGGGGGCAGGAACAGCAAATATATCCATGAGTTTCATGCTCATTTCCTCACTGGTGAATTTTAAGGTTCCAGTATACCCCCTTGCCGGGCAAAAGAAAAGCGGCGCAGCGAGGTGCAGTACATAATTACCTTGAATAATTACAAATTTTTATATCCCCCCTGTCAACTACACATGTAATTCTTCGTTTTTACAATATATGCACAGCTTTGCCTTTGCGTCGCACATGCATTATATTGGTCAGTCGCCGCATGGGCGACTCGCGGTGTTTCATTTCGCTTACAGTGCAGTACGCCGTTTTTGGATACAACTATGCAAAAAAATGTAACGGGCTATGCCACCGCCCTTCTGGCCGTCATCATCTGGTCTGGAAACTTTGTGGTTGCCAGAGCGGTGGCGGGGCTTATCCCCCCCTGGCAGTGCAATTTCTGGCGCTGGCTCATCGCCCTGATCATTCTGCTGCCCTTTGCCGGAAAACACTGGCACACTGACTGGCCCGCCATCAAAAAAAACTGGCGCGGGCTTTCTCTCCTGGGCATCCTTGGCGTCACCCTGCTCAATACCTTTCTGTATAAAGCCGGGCAGACCACGGAAAGCATCAATATGGCGCTGCTGGTTCCCACGGCGCCGGTGGTTATCCTGATACTTTCCCGCGTGCTCTACAACGAACCGATTTCCCCGCGCCGCATGGCGGGCGTGCTGGTGGTTCTTGCGGGGGTAGCCATACTGGTCAGCCGCGGCCAATGGGACAGGTTGGCCAGCCTGCGTTTCAATGAAGGGGATCTGTGGGCCTTGGGCGGCGTGCTGTGCTTCGGCCTTTACTCCCTGTTCATACGCCAGCGCAGTCCCGACATTTCGCCTGTGGGCTTCAGTATAGCCACCTTTGCTCTGGGCCTGCTGTATTCCCTGCCCTTTACCGCCATTGAGGCCTTTATGCTGCCCACGCCGCAGATATCCGCCACACTGGTCATAAGTGTGCTATACGCGGGTATCGGCTGTTCGGCCCTGTCGTTCTGGCTGTGGACCGTTGCCGTTGACCGCATCGGCCCGGTACGGGCGGGCATGGTCTATTACAGCCTGCCTGTTTTCGCGGGCATTGCCGCAAGCATTGTGCTGCACGAGCGTGTGGCCCCGGCCCAATTGGCGGGCGGCGCGCTGGTTATCAGCGGCATTATCATCGCCACGCTGGTTCTGCCCCAGCACAAGAAAAAAGCCTGAAACCACCTGTGCGGCACAGCCGCCAAGGAGCATACATGAGCACACAGCCCATACGTATCGTGCTGGCGACCCACAATGCGGGAAAAGTCCGCGAGTTGGCCGATCCTCTGGCGCGATTCGGCGTGGAGGTACTGAGCCTTGAGGCCTTTCCCCACATTGGCGAGATTGAAGAAACGGGCGTGACCTTTGAAGAAAACGCCTGCATCAAGGCGCGCGAGGTAGCCCGCCTGACCGGGCTTGTAAGCATCGCCGACGATTCCGGCCTGGAAGTGGACGCTCTGGACGGCAAGCCCGGTGTCTATTCAGCCCGCTATTCCGACGACTGGCAGAGCCTGCCCGGCGAAAGCCGCGATGACCGCAATATCCGCAAACTGCTGCACGAACTGGCGGATGTTCCGGAAAATAAAAGAGGCTGCCGCTTTGTGAGCTGCATGGCCTGCGTGCGGCCCGACGGCGCGGAAATGGTCGTTCGCGGTAACTGGGAAGGCACGCTGCTTCATGCCCCGCGCGGCCAGAACGGCTTTGGTTATGACCCTGTTTTTTTTGATAACAGCGTACAAAAAACCGCAGCCGAACTGACCAGAGACGAAAAAAACGCCCGCAGCCACAGGGGCAATGCCCTGCGCGCGCTACTGGCAAAATGGCAGAGCTTTATGGGCGCGTAAACCGGCCATGCCCACATGCGGCATACGGCAATGATTTTTGTTTTCCGCTTTTTTCTGTTAGAGCATGTGCACCTTGAAATGTCTGACTGACGGCGAAGCACCTTCACCGTGCAAGCATTTCGCAGCGCGAGTTTTAACAGGCTCCGGGCAGAGCAGTGAAACCACCCCAATGGCAAACTGCTCTGCCTGAGGGCTGCTTGCTGACGAAAATTTGTGGCAAAAGCAGCGTTGCAGCCGCCGCAAGCTTTTCCGGCTTTCGTCGGCGGCAAGGGCCACGCAGCACACGCACCGGACAAAAGGATTATTTCAGAAATGCAGCCCCTGAAGCCGTGAGTACCCGTATGCCCCTGTCATCAGCCACCCCCGCCCCGCCGCATCAGCCCCTGTTGCGCCTGGACAACCTGTCCATCACATTCCAGACAGATGATGGCCCCCTGCCTGCCGTGCGGCATGTGAATCTCAGCCTGGAGCAAGGACGCATCACCTGCCTTGTGGGCGAATCCGGCTGCGGCAAAAGCCTGACCGCCAGAGCCATACTGCGCCTCACGCCGGACAATGCCAGGCTGGATGGCGGCATCATGCTGCACGGGCAGAACCTGCTGCAACTGCCCCTGCGCGAAATGCGGGCCATACGGGGGCGGCGTGTGGGCATGGTTTTTCAGGAGCCCATGACATCCCTCAATCCCGTACTCAGGGTGGGGGAACAGGTGGCCGAACCCCTGCGCCTGCACCTCGACATGAACCGGGCAAAAGCCCACGAAGAGGCTGTGGCCCTGCTGGCAGAAGTGGGCATTCCTTCGCCCGAAAGCCGTTATGCCGATTATCCGCATCAGCTTTCCGGCGGCATGCGGCAGAGGGTGATGATCGCCATGGCCCTTGCCTGCCGCCCGGACCTGCTGCTGGCAGACGAACCGACCACCGCGCTGGATGCCACCATCCAGGGACAGATATTGCGCCTCATGCGTTCCCGCAGCCAGCAGCGCGGCATGGCGGTGCTGCTCATTACGCATGACCTGGGCGTGGCCGCCCAGATGGCCCACAGCGTGGGCGTCATGTATGCCGGGCGGCTTGTGGAACACGCCCCGGCGGAAGAGCTTTTTTCCCGCCCCCTGCACCCCTATACCCGGGGCCTTCTTCAGGCCGCCCCCAGCGCGCGTTCCCGCGGGCTCAGCCGCCTGCCCACCATTCCGGGCAGCGTGCCATCCCTGCGCGCCATGCCGCAAGGCTGCCCTTTTCATCCCCGTTGCAACAAGGCCATGCCCATATGCGGCGAAAAAGTACCCCCGAACTTCGCGCAGGGCGAGCATCAGGTGGCCTGCTGGCTGCACGAAAATCAGGCATAAACTCCGGCGCAGGCCCACGGTTGCCCAGATCCGGCCATGTTTTCCGTGTCATGCCCCTGTCGCCTGCCCGTAAAACAGATGGGACGGGACAGGGTACAAGGTCGCCCGGACAGAATCATCATATCTGCACCGCCTTCGGCAATGCGAGAGCGTGATTTACATGAAAAAGGCGGCATGGATAGCCATGCCGCCTTTTTCTGTTCTGTGACCGCGATCCACGCCGGCCGGGCAATGCCGCTCAGGGTCTGATGACCTTATCCGCAAGATCAAGACTGGTTACAATATCAAGCATGTTTGACGTTTCCCCCACGGCCTTGGCTTCCAGCAGGCCGTAATGCCCAAGGCAGGCGCCGCACACCAGAATGGAAACCCCCGACGCCGCCAGCCGCTGCAACGATTCAAGCGCCGGACCAGGCCGGGCCGCCAGCTTCACGCCGCCGTTGACAAGCACCAGCCGCCACAGGCGTGGTCCCAGTTCCGGCAGAGTAGCCAGAAAGTTTTCCATCAGTTTCGTCCCCAGGGTGTCATCACCGCGCCCCAGGGTTTCTGTGGTCAACAAAACAAGGGTCTGCGCGCCCGGCCCTTCCTCTCCGTCATTTCCTGCGGCACGCGGCAAAACCGCAGGGGCAGCCTCGGCGGGCAACCCGCTTTCGGCCGTATTCCGTGCGGCAGTGATGCGCCAGCACTGGGGGCTTTCTTCTACAGCTTCAACGATATAACCTCGGCCTTGAAGAAAGCGCTGCACATTTTCCAGCGCAGGAGCATTGTCGACCACTATTTCCAGCGCCACGGCTCCTCCGTCAACGGCTGTGCGGCAACGAATGACCGGCTGGGGGCAGGCAAGTCCTCTGCAATCAAGAATATCCATGATATCAACCTCTTTGCTGTTTTGCAGTTTTATTTACATTTCCTGCTGTTAAGAGTAATTATACTATTGCCGATAAGCAAGCAAACCAAGGCGGAAATATATGGGCATTATACTGCAACTCTTCATATTGTGTTCTCTCTGCGGCATGGCCTTTATGGGAAAGCCGCAAGGCCTGCAATGGTTGCTGCCTGCCTTTGCCGCAGCCTGCGCCGTGGCGGATGCGGCCCTTTGGCTGAAACGCAGGGGCGAGGACAGAAAACTGCGGGAGCAAAGCGACGCCCTTTTTGCCGATGGCGCCCCCGCCCGTGAAGGCGATGTGGCGGAACGGGCCGAATACTGCTTCAGCCACCTGCACGATGCCGAGCAGGTCGTGGCGGAAGACGCCGAGGCCATCAAAGACATGCGCGCCATGGCCGAAGAACTCAAAACACGTCTGGCTACCGTTGAAGAAGAAAAAAAGAAACTGCACAACAAGTCCGAACGCGGGGCCATGGTCCTGCACAAGGCGCACACCGTGTGCAGCAACCTGTCCACCGAGGTGCGCGACCTGACCAGCCTGGTAGTTGAGGTGAGCAAGGGCGTTGAATCGCAGCGCGACAGTCTCACTGCAACCAGCCGGGCGATGGAAGAAGTTTCGCAGGCAGCTTTCGAGTCTTCAACCAGGGTACAGGAACTTTCAGAAAGCGCCCAGCGCTCCAGCGCCAGTGCCGCCACAGGCGAGCGCGAAGTGGAAGGCGCGCTGTCTTCCATCGAAAAACTCAAAGACGTCATCGTACATCTCAAAACCGCCATGGCCGGGCTGGGCGAAAAAGCCAGCAATATCGGTAATGTCATGGCCGTCATCAATGAAGTTGCCGACCAGACCAACCTGCTGGCCCTCAATGCCGCCATTGAAGCCGCCCGCGCCGGAGATGCCGGACGGGGCTTTGCCGTTGTGGCCGACGAGGTGCGCAAACTGGCCGAAAAAACCATGGGAGCCACCAAGGAAGTGGAAGAAGCCGTACGCGCCATACAGGATGAAACACAAATCAATGTGCAGACTGTAGACAAGGCCGCCCGCCTGAGCATGGACGGGGCCGAACAGGCCGCGCGGGCCGGAGCTTTCATGCGCGACATTCTCCATGCCATGAACGAAACCGCCGGCTATCTCCAGACCGTAGCCCAGGGCGTCAAGGAACAGTCCGAGCAGACCGTCGGCACCAGCGGCACCATGGGCGAAATCCGCCAGATATCGGAGCAGACGGCCTCCAGCATGGAAACATTCATCACTGCCCTGCTGAGCTTCCAGAGCGGCATGGAAGAGCTGGACATGACCATTAATGCGCTGGTTACCGGCGATTACGAGCAGGCCACCTCGGACAAGTTCGTACAGTGGACGGCCAAGCTCGACCTGCATGTAGCCATGGTGGACAGGCAGCACCGGCTGCTGGTTGACTATATCAACGAACTGTACACAGCCATGGCCCACAACCGTACCTCGGAAGACCTGCAAGCCATCCTGCGCAAGCTGCGCGACTATACGGCCACGCACTTCGCAGACGAAGAAAAGCTGTTCACCGCCACCGCCTATCTGGGCGCGGCGGAGCATATGAAAATACACAGAAAATTTGTGGCAAAACTGGACGAAGTGGAAGAACAGCTCAAATCCGGCACTGCCACCGTGAGCATGGACCTGCTGACCTTCCTCAAGGACTGGCTTGTGCAGCACATTATGGGTACAGACCCCACATACCTGCCCTACCTCAAAAAAGAAGACTTTGAGCAGGATCATGGCCGCTAGGCCGGTTACAGAGCACCCGGGGCAATGACGCGGTCTGTTCCCCACAACAGCAGGTAGCTGCTGAATGTGCACAGTGCCGGGATTCGCGCCCAAGGCGACCCTGAGGCAGGCACGAACAAAAAATCCCTTCCCTGAAAAACACGCCCAAACGGCCTTGCCACACCCCTGCGGCAAGACCGTTTTTCTGCGGCGCTGCGGCATCGCGGGCCGTGAGGGCTGAGACAGCAGCCATCTCGCCTGCGGCAAGAGCACACAGTGTTGCTTCCAGAAAGCACATAACGCCCTGCCCCAACAAAAAAACCGGACCGCGAAACACGCGGGCCGGGCGACACACAAAAACGGCGGAGAGCACAGCGGAGGTTTCGGCTATGTATACCACATGCCGTCATGCAGGGCGGCCATGCCCTCTTCTCCCATAAAGCGGCGCAACTGCTTTTCCGGCGCATTGAGCAGGTCCACCACCAGCAGGGCGTCCAGCGTCCCGAATGCCCTGTCTTCGTGAAATGCCGCTATCCGCCCGCCCAATTGCAAATAGTGCTTGAAAAGAATGGGCAGGTTCCGGCCGCCCTCCATCTGCCGCACCAGCGCATTGACACCGCTGTAGTCCATGTGCCGGGCAAAGGGCAGTTCCCGGCGCAAAACCCTTGGCCTGCGGCCTCGCACAAAAGCCGCCAGCGGCGCATGCCAGTGACGCATACGCAGGTGACGCCACAGCATGTCCACAGAGCAGGGACCATAATCAAGGCCCATACTGGCCGGGCCGAAAAGCGTGCCGGTTCCGCGCAGCAGCGCAAGCCGGGCAATACCCTTCCACAAAAGCATGAGAGGGGCGTATTCCCTCTGGTATTCCGGGCAGACAAAGGCCCGGCCCAGTTCCAGCGCATTTCCGCACTGGCGGAAAAACTCCGGATCATAGTGAAAAAGCGAAGCCGTATAAAGGCTGCCCCGCCCGCTTCCTGTCCCGTCGGCCCTGACCAGACGAGCCCTGTAAGCTCCGGCCAGGCGCTGCCCTTCTTCATCAATCAGCAGAAGGTGCTCATACTGACGGTCATAACGGTCAGTATCACGGGGCTTGCCTGTCCCCTCTCCCAGAGCGCGAAAGCTTTCTTCCCGGCGGCGCGTTACTTCGTCCAGTAAAACCGGGCAATCGTCCCCCTGCATCAGGTAGACGCTGTACCTGCCTTCTCTGACAAGTGTGTTCCCCGGCGAAAACTCCGCCAGAGCCGTCGTAATCTCATTCCTGTCGGCGGCCGGGGCCAGCGGCGCATGCCGCCTTGTTCCAGCAGCCCGTAAACGTGGAGCCTGTCTGCGCTTTTCCGCCAGGTGCCGACGGTACAGGCTCAGACACTGGATACGCTGCTCAGGATCAAGCCCTGTCAGAACCTGCTCCCGCAAAGGTTCGCCCACGTGCAGTGCCACACCTGTTCCGCGCTGCCGCCAAAGCACCCGCGGCAGCAGCGCTGCGGCAAGCTCTTCGCGCAGGCAGGCTGCGGCAAGAAAAAGCGGATCAGGGGCGGCTTCCACATGCAGGGGAATATAAAGCGGGGCGTTCTCCGCTGTCTGCCCAGGCCGGCTGTCTTTGCTCCAAAGGCCGAGACGGGCCAAAAGCGTGTCCCACGGCTGTTCCTCAAAACCCCTGCCCGGCTTCCAGCGGGTCACATGCCCCGAAGGGAAGATGCCCAGCGCGCCGCCCTGGCGCAGATGCCTGACCGCACGGCGCAGACTTGCCCCGTTGCCCACGCGGTCTTCACCTGTAAGGTCCAGCGGCAACAGCATGGGGGCCAATGGCGCCAATTGCGGCAAACGCAGCAGACCGGCATTAACAATGATTTTCAGATCCGGGCGGGCGCGGCCGCACAGGGCCGCCATAAGCAGGCCATCCAGCGCGCCGCCAGGATGGTTGGCATAAAAGATCACCGGCCCCTTGACCGGAATACGGCCAAGGTCCTCTCCGGTGCAGGAAACCCTGATATCCAGCAGCGCCAGGCTGGCTGCGGCCCAGGTTTGCGGCGAATCGCAATATGGCAGACGCCCTGCCGCTCTTTCCAGAGCGGTAAACCCGCTCAGGTGCCGTGCCACGGCCCGCGCCTGGCGTCCGAGGCCGTCTGCCAGACGACGCAGGGGGGAGCGGCCGGCCCCGCCCCGGCCTGAAGGCTCTCGTCCCGGAGCCAAAGGAAGCAGATCGGTATTGCCTTGCATATGCATCTCCTGATTTTTACGGTGTCAGCAGAACAGAGCGTGCGATTCGGTGCAGGTTCCGCGTTGCAAGGTGGCCGCCAGTGAAGCGGCCACGCTCTCTTCCTGCTGCTGGCAAGAAAAGCAGCGCACAGTTCCCGGAGCGGCCACAAGGCGCTCCAGCGGGATATCCTCACCGCAATCGGCACACTGGCGCGGGCCGTTGTGCCGCAAAAGATGCAGCAAACGCTCAAGATCGCGGATGCGCTGAACACTGCGGCGGGCGCGGCAATAGGCAATATGCGCCGCCTCCATATGGCTGGCGGCATCTGCCTCGTCAGAAAAATGCTGCGCCTGAAAGCCTGCGCGCAACAGGGTCATGCGCCGCAACTCGTCGGCCAGTTCATCCTGTACCTGTTTAAGCATGATGGTGTCGTGCATAACTGCCTCCCCGGATTTACCGGCGGTTGAACTGTTGTTCTTGAGGCAGTGTGCGCCCGTATTTTGGCAACAAGGTGCCAGGCATGTTAAATCATGCGGCACATTGACGGCAAAATGGAGAAAAAACGGCAAAGGGGAGAAACGCTTTTGACGTTTCTCCCCTTTATATTGGAAGCATGGGTGCGGGCTTATACGGCCGCCATATTCAAAGCATCCGCATAGCGGGACTGTGCGACGGCCTGCGTGCCGCCGGAAGCTGTCCTTTCCGCGGGATGGCTTTTGCCTCAGCTACCGCACATACCCAGAAAGTAACCATGCAGGCGCGTATCCGGAGTCAGCTCCGGATGAAAGGACGTAGCCAGAATATTGTTCTGGCGCACCGCCACCGCCTGCCCCTTGACCTCGGCCAGCACCTTTACGCCCGGCCCCATGCCAGTGATGACAGGAGCGCGGATGAAGACCGCCGGGACAGGTTCCGGCCCGATTTCCGGCATGGCAAGATCAGTTTCAAAGCTGTCCACCTGACGGCCGAAAGCATTGCGCCGCACGGTGGCATCCAGCACGCCCAGCCGGGGCTGGTCAGAATTTTCAATAACGCGACACAGCAGGATAAGTCCGGCACAGCTACCGTATACCGGCATGCCCTGCTCAATGCGCTCCCGCAACGGTTGCAGCATATGCCACTCGTTGAGCAGTTTGCCCATGGTGGTGCTTTCACCGCCCGGAATGATCATGGCGTCAATGCCGTCCATATCCTTGAGCTGGCGCACTTCGCGGGCCGCCACGCCCAGACGGGACACGGCGGCCACATGCTCACGAAACGCCCCCTGAAGGGCCAGCACACCCACACAGCGGGCCATCTACCAGCCCCGCTCCTGCATGCGTTCACCCGAGGGAATGGTGGAAATTTCAATGCCCACCATAGGTTCGCCAAGATCGCGGGAGATTTCGGCCAGCAGGGCGAAATCCTTGTAATTTGTCACGGCCTGCACAATGGCTCTGGCACGCTTTGCCGGGTCGCCGGACTTGAAGATGCCGGACCCCACAAACACGCCGTCGCAGCCAAGATGCATCATCATGGCGGCGTCAGCCGGGGTGGCGATGCCGCCGGCGGCAAAGTTGACCACGGGCAGGCGGCCTTCTTTGCGCACGAGCAGGCACAGCTCAAGAGGAGCGCCCATTTCTTTGGCAAAATTGGGTACTTCGGCTTCGGGCAGGGCGCAGAGCATGCGTACTTCGTCCATCACCTGACGGCAATGGCGCACGGCTTCAACCACGTTGCCGGTGCCGGGCTCGCCCTTGGTACGAATCATGGCCGCGCCTTCGGCAATGCGGCGCAGGGCTTCGCCCAGGTTACGGCAGCCGCAGACAAACGGCACGGTGAAGTCGCGCTTGTCGATATGATACTTGTCGTCAGCCGGGGTGAGCACTTCGCTCTCGTCAATATAGTCCACGCCCATAGATTCAAGAATACGCGCTTCCACAAAGTGGCCGATGCGCGCCTTGGCCATAACGGGAATGGTGGCTACTTCCATGATTTTTTTAACAATGGTGGGATCAGCCATGCGGGCAACGCCGCCGGCAGCGCGAATGTCCGCAGGCACACGCTCCAGAGCCATTACGGCGCAAGCGCCGGCTTCTTCAGCGATTTTAGCCTGTTCGGGAGTGGTGACGTCCATAATCACGCCGCCTTTCAGCATTTCTGCAAGGCCTGTCTTCAGGCGAATGGTGCCCTGTTCCATTTCTTCTACTCCTTCTGAGCCGGGTCTGCCGGCGAGATGTTTGGCAGTCTACCGCTCACGCTGCGGCGTTGCTGGGATGCTATATATGTCATAAGCGTTCGCCTGACAATACATTGCGCAAAGGCGGGACAGGTCCGTCCCGCCCCCGGCTTGCGCTCGCCCCCGGCTCTGAGTATGCTGTATTTTTCCAGAGGATGCCTATGATGACCACACCCAGTTTCTGTATAAGGCTGCCTTTTCTGCGCGGCTCCCTGACGGACCTGCACGCGGACCTGCCCGCGACCCAGCTTTTGTGGCCCGGCCTGCCGCAACCGCCGCAGGCAGGCGCATACTGCCCGCCCGACTATCCCTTTGCCCCGCGCGAGGCCGCGGCCTGCCTTGAAGACCTGCGCCGCATGGGCGACGAGGCGCTTTCGGGCCTGCCCGTAGGGGCAGCCTCAGCAGGCAATGCCCGCGCGGCTCGCCACGCTTCGGAAATGGCGCTGCTGCGTGAATTTGGCAACGCAGACAACGAGGCCGCCCTCAAGGCCGAAGCCGTCCGCAAGCAGCGCATTGAGCACGAACAGGCGCACAAGGCCCTTCTTTGGGCATGGCTTCAGGAAGAACGCATGGCCGAACTGGCAGACATGGCCCGCGCCCTGACCCTCAAGTCCGAGTCCTTCACCCGTTCGCTCGGTGTGGAAGACGGCGAAATTCCGGGCCTCGGCGCTTCTGAAGGGCATGCCGGAGCAGGCATTTTGGGTACGCCCGTCAGCCTCGACCTTGGCCTTATGCCCCCCTGGCGGCTGGTAGCGGCCAATGCCATGTACTTTCTGCCGCCTGATCTGCCCATTCTGGCTGAAGGCCCCATGGCCGAAGATATACAGGAAGAAGCGGACTTCAGCCCGGTCGAAGAAGACACCACTGCCCTGGCCGCGAACATGCCGGGGCTGTTGCAGGCCCGTGCCCCGGCATGGCGGATTCTCGGCCGCAAACAACCCACCGGTTCTCCGCCTCTGGATGTTGAGCGCCTGTGGCTCGTATGGAGGCCAGCATCATGAGCGCACTTTTCCCCCACGGCCTTGCGGGAGTAATCTTTGACTGCGATGGTGTGATGATAGATTCGCGCGAATCAAACAACATCTTCTACAATCGCGTTCTTGAACACTTTGATTTGCCGCCCATGACGCTGGAGCAGGAAGAATACTGCTTCATGGCGACCGCCTTACAATCGCTGCTGCATATTGTGCCGCCGCATCTTCACGATCAGATAGAGTATGTAACACGCGAAGTTGTCAACTACCGGCGCGACATACTGCCCATGCTGCGCCTGCAACCGGGGTTTACCGATTTTATTGATGACCTTCGTGACCGCCGGGTGCGCATGGCTGTGCATACCAACCGCAGGTTTGAGGGAATACAAACGGTTCTGGACATTTTCGGCCTGCCCACCTATTTTGATCCTGTGGTTGCGGCCGATACGGCAGCGCCCAAACCGTCTCCCGAAGGCACGCGGTACATCTGTTCCGCCTGGGGCGTTCCGCCCGAAACCGTGCTTTTTGTGGGCGACAGCGAACATGACAAGGAAGCGGCCCGGGGGGCGGGCGTAGTATTCGCGGCATTTGGCAGCGGGTCTCTCCGGGGGCAGATAACAGTCACGGATTATGCAGGCCTGCACGCCGCACTGAACCGGACATTGCCGCCCCAAAAGGCCGAGGCGTAAGATCACGCCGGGCCTCCCCGAACGTATTTTTTTGACACAAAGACCGCCATTCTGGAGGGCGCATGATTGTTCTGGCCAATACCATGAGCGCCGTTGCCATGATTCTCGGCTCACTGCTGAACCTGTATTTCTGGATTGTCATCATCGCGGCCGTGCTTACCTGGGTGCGGCCCGACCCCTATAATCCCATAGTGCGCACCCTGCGCGCCCTCACGGAACCCGTGTTTTACCGTGTGCGCAAGTGGCTGCCCTTTACCTACACCACTGGCATGGACTTTTCCCCGGTGGTGGTGCTGCTGAGCATTGAGCTTTTCAACCGCATTGTGGTTGCCTCTCTTGCCCAGTACGCGCTTGCCATTCAATAACCCTGGCTTCCTCGCGGGCTTCCGCGTTCGAACATCTAACAATGGAGATTTCTTATGGATCAGCATGAACTAGAACTACTAAACAAGTATGCGGCTACTGATCCGGAGCTGAAATCCCTTTGGGAAGATCACGTGCTCTACGAAAAGCAGGTAGAAAAGCTTGAAGGCAAGGCCTTCCGCACCCCTACCGAAGAACAAACCTTGAAGCAATTGAAAAAACAGAAGCTTGAAGGCAAAACCCAGCTCATGGCAATCCTCGACAGGATAAAAAAACAGGATTGCTAGCAGGCTGTTAAGGAGCCGGCTATGGAATGTACAGGTGCGCAGATTCTCCTTGAGTCCCTGAAGAGAGAAGGCGTTGACGTGCTGTTCGGGTATCCCGGCGGCGCTGTGATTGACATCTATGACGAACTGCCGCGACATCAAGAAATACGTCACGTGCTGGTACGACACGAACAAGGGGCTGTGCACGCGGCTGACGGCTATGCCCGCGCCTCCGGCAAGGTAGGCGCCTGCCTGGTAACCTCCGGTCCCGGAGCCACCAATACGGTGACGGGCATAGCCACAGCCTATTCCGATTCCATTCCTCTGGTAGTGATTACGGGGCAGGTTCCCACACAACTGATCGGCAATGACGCCTTTCAGGAAGTAGACATCGTGGGCATCACCCGGCCCTGCACCAAACACAATTTTCTGGTAAAGGACATCAGCAAGCTGGCCCTTACCATCCGTCAGGCTTTTTATCTGGCGCGCACAGGCCGCCCCGGCCCCGTACTCATTGACCTGCCCAAAGACGTCATGCAGGGCAAAGCCGAGTTCGTGTGGCCCGAAGAAGTCTACATGCGCAGCTATAACCCCACCTACAAGCCCAACCTCAATCAGTTGCGGCGCTCGGTAGAAGAGCTGGCCCGTGCGGAACGCCCTGTCATTCTGGCCGGGGGCGGGGTTATCATGTCCAATGCGGCCGAGGCCCTCACGAGCCTTGCGCGCAAGCTGCAAATTCCTGTCACCTGTTCACTCATGGGCCTTGGGGCCTTTCCCGCCACCGACCCGCTGTGGCTCGGCATGGTCGGCATGCACGGAACCTATGCCGCCAACCTGGCCATCAACAACGCCGATGTGCTGGTATGCGTGGGCGCGCGCTTTGATGACCGCGTCACCGGAAGGCTGGCGGGCTTCGCGCCCAAGGCGCGCATTGTGCATATTGATATCGACCCCACATCCATACGCAAGAATGTGGAAGTGCACGTTCCTGTGGTGGGCGACTGCCGCCTGGCGCTTGAAGGCATGGGCGAAATCTGCAACGCCAAGCTTGAAGGCAAAGACTGGAGCAGCGAACACGCCGCATGGCTTGAGGCCGTGGGCGAATGGAAGAAAAGCAAACCCCTCTGCTACCAGAAAAACCACAATATCAAGCCGCAGGAAGTCATCCAGACCCTGTACGAGCTTTCCAACGATGACGCCATCATCGCCACCGAGGTGGGCCAGCACCAGATGTGGGTAGCCCAGTTCTATACATTCACCAGGCCACGCACCCTGCTCACCAGCGGGGGCCTCGGCACCATGGGGTACGGTTTTCCCGCGTCCATAGGCGCGCAGTTTGCCTTTCCCCACAAAAAAGTCATCACCGTCGCGGGCGACGCCTCATTGCAGATGAACATCCAGGAACTGGCTACCGTGGTTGCCAACAGGCTGCCCATCAAGGTGGTCATCCTGAACAACCGCCACCTCGGCATGGTGCGCCAGTGGCAGGAACTCTTTTACAACCAGAACTACAGCTCCACCAACATGGAGGCCCAGCCGGACTTTGTGAAGCTGGCCGAAGCCTACGGGGCCGAAGGCTACCGCATTGAAAAGCCCGAAGACCTGCGCGCCACGCTTGAAAAGGCCCTTGCCACACCAAACCCGGCCTTTATCGACGTAGTGGTTGAGCGCGAGGAAAATGTGTACCCCATCGTGCCCGCCGGCGCGGCGCTTGATGAAATGTTGCTGGTGTAAAGGAGGGGCTATGACCAAGACACATGTGCTTTCCGTGCTGGTGGAAAACGAACCCGGCGTACTTTCCCGCGTGGCGGGGCTGTTCAGCGGGCGCGGCTTCAACATCCATTCGCTCAATGTGGCCCCGGCCCTGGAAGAGGGCGTTTCGCACATGACCATCACAACTGAAGGCGACAGCCTGATTTTAGAGCAGATAATGAAACAGCTGCACAAAATCGTGTCTGTCATCAAGGTGGTGGACTTTGCAGACATTGCCGCTGTCGAGCGCGAAATGATGCTTGTCAAGGTGCAGGCTGACGGCCCCATGCGGGGTGAGATTCTGCGCACCGTTGAGATATTCCGCTGCAAGGTGGTGGATGTAAGCCCCAATGAAATGACCATTGAGGCTACAGGCAATCAGGACAAGCTGGATGCCATCATCAATCTTTTACAGCGCTTCGGCATCAAGGAACTGGCACGCACAGGCTCTGTAGCCATGCGTCGTTCCAAAAAGGCGGATTAGGGCTTTTTGCCCATGAGCGGATTTTCATTAACATATTTATCCGCTCTGCCGCCGCACACGGTGCGATACGCCGCAACGCGGCGTGAGTGCAGGAAACACGCGTTCCACTGCACATGCCTTTGAGCCTTCACGGCGTTTCAAAGGCACTCTGGTTCAGGACTGCCCGTTCCCGCGCCTGACGGCCCACAAGGCCCTCTCCGGCATGGGGCGGCGCAGGCGGCCTGTGCCCCTTATCCCCAGGGGCCGCCCCTGCGCGCAGGCAGTTCCGCGCCCGCACCTACCGCCGCCTGAGGGCGCAACAGCGCCCGGCGCTTCTGTCCAGGCCCCACGTTCTTTCCCAACGGTGGAAAGAAATACAATTTTGTTTAACCGTGAGTGATCTCAGAGGAATTTCAGATGAAAGTGTATTACGATCAGGATGCCGACCTTAATCTCCTGAAGGATAAAACCGTCGCCATCATCGGCTACGGCAGCCAGGGCCACGCCCACGCCCAGAACCTCCGCGATTCCGGCGTCAAGGTTGTGGTGGGTCAGCGCCCCGGCGGCGCCAACTACGACCTGGCCAAGGAACACGGCTTCAATCCGGTTTCCGCCGCTGAAGCCGCCGCCCAGGCCGACCTGATTATGCTTCTGCTGCCCGACGAAGTGCAGGCCGCCGTTTACGAAAACGACATCAAGCCCAACCTTTCCAAAGGCAAGGCCCTGCTGTTCGCCCACGGTTTCAACATCCACTTCGGTCAGATCCAGCCGCCCAAGGATGTGGACGTCTTCCTCATCGCGCCCAAGGGTCCCGGCCATCTGGTGCGCCGCACCTACACCGAGGGCGGCGGCGTACCCTGCCTCGTGGCTATTGAGCAGGACGCCACCGGAAAAGCCCTTCAGATGGCTCTGGCGTACGCCAAGGGTGTTGGCGGCGCACGCTCCGGCGTGATTGAAACCACCTTCCGTGAAGAGACCGAAACCGACCTCTTCGGTGAACAGGCCGTGCTGTGCGGCGGTATTTCCGCCCTGATCAAGGCCGGCTTTGAAACTCTGGTAGAAGCCGGTTACCAGCCCGAAATGGCCTATTTTGAGTGCCTGCACGAAATGAAGCTCATTGTGGACCTCATGTACGAAGGCGGCCTTTCGCGCATGCGCTACTCCATCAGCAATACCGCTGAGTACGGCGACTATGTCACCGGCTCCCGCCTTGTCACCGATGAGGTGAAAAAAGAAATGAAGGCCGTGCTCAAGGACATCCAGAGCGGCGTATTCGCGCGCAACTTCATCCTTGAAGCCCGCGCCAAGTACCCCATGTTCCTTACCACCCGCCGCAACGAATCTGAACACCAGATCGAAAAGGTGGGCAAAGAGCTGCGCAGCATGATGCCCTGGCTCAAGAAAGACAAAAAAGACTAATGTCTGCCCAGGTGTGCGCCTTCACGCGCACCACCAGCAAATACAATCGGCCGCCCCTCCGGGCGGCCGGTTCTTTTGTACCCACCCTGCCGTAAAATATCGCTACGGGATGGTTGCAAACCCTTTCACTCGCAAGGCTGCCCGCCGTTGCGCGCACAGGGCCTCGCAAACACAACGCATCGTGCAAAAGAACAGATATCCTGCCATGCCGCTTCGCGGCAGGTTGCCCAGCTTCCCGCGGCCGGCAATGTCGCCATGTCCCAACGCGGCGTGTTTGCGTCTTTTCTCATAACCTGATACGAAAAACCGTGGCTTTGCACGTGTTTCGCTCCGGCGGCACGACCAGCGGCCACCATACCGCATACAGGCGACAAATCCCGCCCTTCCGGCCCCGAAGCCGATTGTTCCTAACCCCATGAGGTCGCGCATGGCTGCCCAAAACGCCCATGAAAATACTGAAGAAATCATCGACCTGACAGAACTTATCGAAAAAGGCGAGGTTCCGGCAACTGACGAGGCCGCTCCCGCTTCCAACGATGACGATCAGAGCGGTCTGCATTCGCACATGCGCAGCCTGAATGAAGAAGGCCGCCAGGCCGATGCGGAAATTGACGATCTGCTGGCGCAGATGGAAGCCAGGGACGACGACGAAGATATCCCCGCCGAAGGCGAGGTGCCGCCCGCAGGCGCAGGCAATGCTGCATTCCCGCAAGCCGACGAGCCTGCTTTTTCAGGCACTGCCTTTGCGCCTGATGGACATATTGTGGACCCCAACGAAAAACTGCATATGCCCGGCATGGGAGAGGTCGACAATCTTTTGAATTCTCTTGATATTCCACCACAGCCGCCGCAGCGTTCCCCGGCGGCTCCGTCGCCCCGCAACACGGATGCAGCCGTGGACCAGATGCTGGCCGGTCTGGCAGGGGGCGCATGCCCCACCTCTGCCCGGCCTGTGGCTGCTGCCGACGGCGCCCCCGCCGACACGCCGGACGTGGATGAATTGCTGGCCGCCGGGATCGTGCCGGAGCCTGTTATTTCTGACGAACTGGAAGCCCTGCTCGGCTCAAGCGATCCCGCAGCGTGGCGCGCCGCTCCCGCTCATGCGGACAAGGCTGCTGCCGCGCCAAGTGCCGCAACCGAAGAGCGTTCGACGGCACAGCCCGTGCAGGAATCCTCCGAACCTCCGGCCGCCGCCCCGCAGGCCGCTACCCCACAAGAAAACGCCGCCTCCGGCAATGGCGCTGCGCCCCTGCCTGAATCCAGCCCGGCAACAGGTGCGTCCTTCAACCCCGAAGCCCTTGCGGCAGACCTTGACATACTGCTGGCCGCCGTCAATCCCGCCGCGAGCACTCCGGATGCGGGCCAGCCCGCTGCGGCGAAGACCGGTACCGATGAACTGGACTTTGACCTGGATGCCCTGCTGGCCGCTGCGGATGCCGAAGAGCGCGAAAGCGCGCACACCGTAGCAGAAAAGACGGACAGCCCCGCAGACAACACCGCGCAAACCGCGGAGCAACCCGCAACACAGCCGAAACAGGCGGCCCCGGCCACCCCTGCGGCTACGGAAGACGCTGCGCCGCAAACAGCAGAACAGCCTGTTGCAGAAAGCCCCGCACAGCCGGAACCCGAAGTCCCAGCCCAGCCTGTGCCGAAGAGCGCGGCCCCGGGGGCGACCCAGGACCCGCTTTCAGATCTGGATATTGACGCCCTTCTGGCCGAAGTCACCGGAGGCGCAACAGCCGCGGCTGATCCGCTCCCGGACGTGACGGACGTAACGGACGTAATGGGCGTGACGAATACACCGGACGCGGCGGGCGCCGAAGCCCTGCCCGTCCAGCAGGCGGAAAAAGCGCCTGCCGCTGAGCAGCCCCGCATGGATCCGGACGGAGAAGCCGCTGACTCTTCTGACATGGCTGACAGTGCCAGCCATACAGACATTGCAGACGCCGTGGACACAGTGCCTGCCGCAGCCACTGCAAATGCCGCAGAGGCCCCGGCCGACATGGTCGACACGGCCGACACGGAACATACTGAAAAACCGGAAAAAACGGGAATCTCTCCCATTGCCGATGTTGCGGCCACGGCGAGTTCCGCCGTTGTTCCTTCCCCTGCCCCGGCTTCCGGCGCGCTTGCCGAACGCCTGGACCAGTGCGCGGAGCTGCTGCGTCAGGCCGAAGAGCGCGTAAGCGCTCTGGAGTCAGCCGTGGCTGAAGCCCGTGAAGCGGCAGAACAGGCCCGCGCCCTTGCGGATGAAGCGCGTGAGGCAGCCGGCCTGGCCCAGGCAAGCGCCGAAGAAGCGCAAAATACGGCCCGCGCTGTCGGCAGGGATTCTGCTCACGCTGTGGACGAGGTCCTGCAAGTGGCCCGCAATGCCGAAGAAGCCGCCGGAGCCGCCATGCAGCAAAGCAACGCGGCCCCGGATACTGCCGATGCACTGGCCGAGGCCCTTTTTGAGCCGGGGCATCCCCTGCACCAGCGCCTGATGGACGCCATACAGGCTGCCGCCGCAGAAGCCGCACAACAGGCCGCACAAGCGGCGCTTCAGGAGACAGCCGGCCAGGCTCCTGGTTCCGCTCCCAGCGACGGTCCAGCCGTGGCAGAGCGTCTGGACAATACCGATCTGATGCTGCGCGGCACTTCAGCCCGTCTGGACTCCATAGAAGAGCGGCTGGACGGTCTTGAACCACGCTTCAACGAGCAGGTGGAAAAGTCCGCGGCAGCCGCAGCAGCCCGTATACTGCGCGAAGAGATCGCCCGTCTGCTGGAAAGCGAAGCATAGCAAAGGGGCTGCGCTCGGGCAAAAGAGCGGACAGGCATTGACAATGGCAATCTGCCCTGCGCAATTTTTTGCAAAAGCCCGTGCCGAAAAACACGCCCGGCTTGCCGGACACTTCCCCTGGCTGCACAGCGGTCTGAGGAAGCAGGCCGCAAAGCCATGCGCGCAAGGCGAATGCGCCTCAACGGTTACAGCGAAGAACATTACAGGCAAAAGCAGCAGGGCCGCCTCACCCCGTTACCCCGGCGCTTCAACGTGCCACGGCGGTACGTGCGGCTGTGTCGCGGAAATGTTTTTTGGCCCTGTGCGGAAATACAAACGCGGTCGGCCCCTATTGGCAAACCATGCCGTCCTGGCGGTGTCAGGCTTGCCAAGCAGAGGCGGAACGCATATGCTCTTGCGCGATTTCTCCTGCATGGGACAGTGCCCCGCCAAGTTCGCCGCATGCGGTTTTGCTCAAGACCAAAACCTGGCGGGGCGGCGCATTTTCAACGGTCATATTGGCCGTATTGACCGTAACGAGGCGTGGCCCAGGCCATGCGACAGGCACAGTCATACGGGTGCTTGCCCACGGGCAACGCCATGCAGCAAGCCGGGAGCATGCCCGGCGCGTATATAAAAAAGGGGGCGGGGGCTTTCGTTTCCGTTCTTTTTCCCGTCCAGGCAATGCCCGCT
The DNA here is from genome assembly GCF_019424165.1 of Desulfovibrio sp. Taxonomy (GTDB): domain Bacteria; phylum Desulfobacterota; class Desulfovibrionia; order Desulfovibrionales; family Desulfovibrionaceae; genus Desulfovibrio. The sequence continues at coordinate 33,462 of NZ_JAHZAA010000002.1, forward strand.
GTGGGTCATGGCCATTCCCCAAAGGGCGGGTTTTGTTTTCCGGCCGCGCGGCCGGAGGCGCAGGCCCCGCAACCGCGCAACCTGCCGGACGGCAGTAACGAGGCACGAGGACCGTATGGATAAAGATCGCAAAGAAGCCCTGCAGGTGGCCAAGGAACTGACCGCCAAGTTTATTGAAACACGCACGGTTTCGCCCGGCAATTTTGCGGAGGTTTTTCCCTCTGTCTACCGGGTGGTCTGCACGGCCATCGGTGTTGACGCGGATCAGGACAACAAGGGTAAATAAGTGGACTCTTCTCGGCTTTCCGGGCAGCAGGACAGGGCCTCGGCCCCGGCTCCCGCGCCTTCACATGATGCTGCCGTGGCCGGCATGTTCGGCCGCATTGTACGCTTTTATGATCTGCTCAACCGTGTTCTCAGCCTGGGGCTTGACCAGCACTGGCGCAAGGTGCTGGCGCGCAACGTGCGGCTGGGCGAAGGCGGCGTGGTGCTCGACCTGGCCGCCGGAACCCTGGACGTGTCACTGGCTATCCGCCGCCAGTACCCCACGGCCCTTGTACCCGCGCTGGACTTCTGCCCTCCCATGCTGGTGCAGGGCAGCCGCAAGCTCAAGGGCGACAATGCCCGGCGCATCCTGCCCGTGGCTGCCGACGCCAAGCGCCTGCCCCTGCCCGATGCTTCGGTAGACTGCCTGACCATCGCTTTCGGCATACGCAACATCATCCCGCGTGAAACGGCCTTTGCCGAAATGCTGCGTGTGCTGCGCCCCGGTGGCCGGGCTTGTATTCTGGAATTCGGCTCGGGCCGCGAGCGCATCTGGGGCGGCCTGTACAATGTGTACCTGAACCACCTGCTGCCCCGCGTGGGCCGTATGTTTTCCAAAGATCCCGCAGCCTATGCCTATCTGGCGGACACTATCCGCGTGTTTCCCTCAGCCGTTGAGCTGGAAAAAGAAATGCGCAAGGCCGGATTCCGCAGGGCGTGGTATCAGAAGCTCACGTCAGGCATTGTCTGCCTGCATGTGGGTGAAAAGGCCCGCTAGGCATCCGGCACAGACGATCCCGAACGGTGGCGGCCGCCTGAACCGGTAAAAAGCGCACATGGCTTCCATGCGGCGGCAAGCCATTACCGTGCCACGTGCGCGGCTGGCGCAACCTTTGATCATGCACGTGATCACAGGGGCAGAAAGGGCAAAAAATGTTCAGGCCACTGCCGTTTTGCAAAGCCGCACAGCAGTACCGCCTTCTGTATGGCACGGCAGGCGGCAACGCTTGCGCAGCGCTGCCCGGCAGCCACAGGAGCACGACAGCTTTGGGAATAGCTTCTCAAAGTTTTGAAGGCGCTCACTACGGCGCAGAACCGCGCAAGTAGACGGCCTAGCGTGAAGCCAGCCAGACGACCAGCAGCCCCAGGGCCAGGGCCGTCAGCCCGACCACACGCAAGCGGCTTTCGGGCAAGGGAAGAATGCTCAGCAAGGCCCGGCGCATGCCGCCGGGAAAAAGCGTCCAGCACAGTCCCTCAAGCACGATGGCAAGGCCCAGGGCGCGGAAAAAAAGTTCGATATCAAAGTCCATGCTTTTCTTGGTGACGAAAAAAGCCTGTTTTGTAAAGGAATGAAATTATGGTGACATTCGAGGCCCTGCAACAAGGCAAAGAAACGCTGGCCGTCGTCGGCCTCGGCTATGTGGGCCTGCCCCTGGCCGTTGCCCTTTCGCGCCGGATGAACGTGCTGGGGTTTGATATCAGCGCCCCGCGCATCAAGGAACTTCAGGACGGGCACGACCGCACGCGCGAAGTGGACGATCACAGGCTGCAGGCCGCCAATGTGCGTTATTCCTGCGACCCGGCCGATCTCAAGGAAGCCGCCGTTATTATTGTGGCAGTTCCCACCCCCATAGACGACCACCGTTCGCCGGACCTGACCCCCGTGGTGGGGGCCAGCACCACCGTGGGCCGCCACATGAGCAAGGGCTGCGTGGTGGTGTACGAATCCACCGTGTACCCCGGGCTTACCGAAGAAATCTGCGTGCCGATCCTTGAGCGCGAGTCCGGCCTCACATTCGGCCGCGACTTCACCGTGGGCTACTCGCCCGAGCGCATCAATCCCGGCGACAAGGTGCATACCCTTGAAACCATCACCAAGGTTGTTTCCGGCTCCGACGACGCCACCACAGACCTGCTGGTGCAGGTTTACGGCTCTGTGGTCACGGCGGGCATACACCGGGCTTCCAGCATCAAGGTGGCCGAGGCCGCCAAGGTTATCGAAAACACCCAGCGCGACCTCAATATTGCGCTCATGAACGAGCTTGCCATCATTTTCGGCCGCCTCGGCATTGATACCCTTGAAGTGCTACAGGCCGCGGGCAGCAAGTGGAACTTCCTGCCCTTCCGTCCCGGCCTTGTGGGCGGCCACTGCATTGGCGTGGACCCCTATTACCTCACTTACAAGGCCGAAGAACTGGGCTTTCACCCCGAGGTCATCCTGGCGGGCCGCCGTATCAATGACAACATGGGCAAATACCTGGCCGAATGCACGGTCAAACGCCTGATCAAGAGCGGTCGCGTCATCAGCGGAGCGCGCGTGGGCATTCTCGGCTTTACCTTCAAGGAAAACGTGCCGGACCTGCGCAATACCCGTGTGGTGGACGTCATCCGCGAGCTCGAAGACTACGGCGTACAGGTGCTCGTGAGCGATGCCGAGGCCGACCCCGCCGAAGCCCTGCATGAGTACGGCCAGACCCTGTTGCCGCAGAGCGACCTGCGCGACCTGGACGCCCTTATTCTGGCAGTGGGACATGATGCGTATAAAGCTTTGTCTCCCGATGCCATAAAGAGTCTCTTTGCCCAGCCGGACAAGGCCGTGGTGCTGGACGTAAAAAGCTTTCTCGACCCGGCCGCCATGCGCGACGCGGGCATAGATTACTGGAGGCTGTAAACCGCGTGAGCCTGCTCATCTGCGCTGCCACTGGCCCGGAGCTGGCGGGACTTCTGCCGGACTTTGCCCCGCCTGTCGCGCCTGTCGCGTATGGGGGAAATGGCGGAGCAGGCTCTGTTCAGGCGCGCGTGTCCGAAGGCCATACTGCGGATGCCACGTCATGGCCCGAAATGCAGATATGGCCCGTACAGCTTAAGAAAGGCGTGGCATTATGCTGCCTTACAGGTATCGGCCCGGTTAACGCGGCCCTTGCCATGGGGCATGCCCTGAGCCGCGCCGAGGCCGAAGGCACTCCCGTAAGCGCAGTGCTTAATGCAGGTCTTGCCGGAGCTTTTGACCTTGAAAGCCATCCTCTTCTTTCCCATTGCCTGGTGCAGGAAGAGATATGGCCGGAGTATGGCCTGCATGACGGCCAGACCGTTATTGCCGGGGCTTTTGGTTTTCCGCAATGGCAGCCCCCGCAGGGCGAGGCCGTGCGTGACCGCCTGACACTTTGCGGCGTTGAGGCCCTGTCGTCTTTTGGCGGCAGATGCGATGACGGCACGCTGGCCCCCTGCCGCTCACTGACCGTGGCGGGCGTCAGCGCAAGCTTTGCGCGCGCGGCGGATTTACGAAGCCGCTATCAGGCTGATCTGGAAAATATGGAAGGCTTTGCCGTGGCTTATGCCTGCGCACGCCAGGGCATCGCCTGCGTGGAAGTACGCAGCGTGTCCAACAAGGTGGGCCCGCGCGCCAAAGAGGAAAAAGATTTCCCCGGCGCATTGCGCGCCCTTGCCCAGGTGCTGCCCGCCCTTAACCTCATCTGAGTAGTGAAATGATTCAACTCAAAGCACGCATTGCCCTGGAACTTCCGGCCATCAACCGCGCCCTTGACCGGGCTGTGGAAACATTGCCCGAACCGGTGCGCCCGGTAACGCGGCACATTTTTGAAGCCGGGGGCAAGCGTTTGCGCCCGCTTCTCACCGTGCTGACTGCCCGCCTGCTCGGGCATGACAGTGAAGACATCCACGACCTTGCCGTCACCCTTGAAATGCTGCACGCAGCCACCCTGCTGCACGACGACGTGCTGGACAATGCCGTGAGCCGCCGGGGCAAACCCGCCGCCCACACGCTGTACAACGTGTCCAGCGTGATTCTCGCGGGCGACGCCCTGCTGGCCGAAGCCAACGCGCAGGTGGCGCGGCGCGGCGACCCGCGCCTTACACGCTGCTTTTCCGAGGCCACCAGCCGCACGGCCGCCGGTGAGATACTTGAAATAGCCGCTCAGGGCTGCGTGAATACAAGCGCCGGGCATTACGAAGAGATCGTGCGCGGCAAGACGGCGTGGCTCATCCGCGCCGCCTGTGAAATGGGCGCACTTGCGGCCAAAGCTGACGAGGCGAGCGTGGCAGCGGCAGCAGCCTATGGCGAAAACCTGGGCATGGCCTTTCAGATGGTGGACGACGCGCTGGACTTCGCGCCCGAAAGCGCCACAGGCAAGCCCACAGGCGGCGATGTGCGCGAGGGCAAGCTGACGCCGCCCCTGCGTCTTTACCGCGACAGCCTGAACACTGCCGAACGCGAAGCCTTTGACGCGGCATTTACGGGCTTTGCCATGAGCGCGGCCGATGCCGAATCCATTGCCCTGCGCATACGCGATGCCGGTTTTGACACGGCAGTGCGCCGCCAGGCCGACACTTTTCTTGATGCGGCCAGGCTTGCCCTGCATAGCCTGCCCGACAGACCAGAGCGCAAGGTCATGCTCAAGATGACCGATTATGTGCGCGACAGAAAAAAATAAGCTGTAACCGTACGAGGAAGCACCAATGCTCTACCGGGTGGAAACCGGCCTGCACGCCGGACTGGACGATACACAAGGCCGCAAAACGGCCCAGCACCTGCGCAAGGCTCTTGACCTTTCCACAGGCTCAGTGCGCCAGATCAAGGTATTCACGGCTGAGGGATTCAGCGAGTCCCAGGTAAAACGTCTGCTCGATGAAGGTATCTGGCACGATCCCATCCTGCAGGCGGCTTCCCTTGAACCGCTGCCTTCGGGAGATCCCGCGCCCGACTGGTATGTGGAAGTGGGCTTTCGCCCCGGCGTGACGGACAACGAAGCCCGTACCGCCCGCGACACCGCCGCCATGGTGCTGGACGTGCCGCGCGACTCCGTGCACGTCTATACGGCTGTGCAGTACCGCATTGTCAACGATCCCGCCGCCCCGCTCAACCGCGATCAGGTGGACACGCTGACCCGTGACCTGCTGTGCAATACCCTTATCCAGCGCTACCGCATCAAAAGCCGTGACGAATGGCAGGCCAATCCCGGTTTTGAGGCGCAGGCTGCCCAGGTTACCGGCGAATCCAACGATACGGTGGAAACCATCGCCCTTTCCGGCATGGATGACGAAGCCCTCATGCAGGCCAGCCGCGCCAACACCTGGGCGCTGAACCTCAAGGAAATGCACTGCATCCGTGACCAGTTTTCCGCGCCGCAAGAAGCCCTGCGCCGCAAGGCCCTCGACCTGCCCGGCGATCCCACTGACGTGGAAATGGAAGTGCTGGCCCAGACGTGGTCCGAGCACTGCAAGCACAAGATTTTTGCCTCGCGCATTGAGTATACCGATGAGGATACCGGACGCCGCGAAGTGGTGGACAACCTCTACAAGACCTGCATCCGCGACGCCACGGCCATCCTGCGTGAGCGCATGGGCGAAAACGATTACTGCAAATCCGTGTTCAAGGACAATGCGGGCGTTATCGCCTTTATCAACGGCTATGATGCCTGCATCAAGGTAGAAACCCACAACAGCCCCTCCGCGCTTGACCCCTACGGCGGCGCGCTGACAGGCATTGTGGGCGTCAACCGTGACCCCATGGGTACGGGCATGGGCGCGGAACTGGTGTGCAATACAGACGTGTTCTGCTTTGCCTCGCCTTTTCACGACAAGCCCCTGCCCCCGCGCCTGCTGCATCCCCGCCGCGTGCTTGAAGGCGTGCGCGAAGGTGTGGAACACGGTGGCAACAAGTCCGGCGTCCCCACGGTCAACGGCTCCCTTGTCTTCGACGAGCGCTTCCTGGGCAAGCCGCTGGTCTATTGCGGCACAGTCGGCATTATCCCGGCGGAGCTGCACGGCCGCCCCGGCTGGTACAAAAAAGCCGAAACTGGTGACTTTATTGTCATGACCGGCGGGCGCATCGGCAAGGACGGCATCCACGGAGCCACGTTCTCTTCCGAAGAGTTGCACGAAGGCTCCCCGGCCACCGCCGTGCAGATCGGCGACCCCATCACCCAGCGCAAAATGTATGACTTCATCATACGCGCCCGCGACCTCGGCCTGTACAATGCCATTACCGACAACGGCGCCGGGGGCCTGTCCTCATCCGTGGGCGAAATGGCTGAAGATACGGGCGGTTGTGTGCTTGACATTGCCAAGGCTCCCCTTAAATACGACGGCCTGCGCCCGTGGGAAATCCTGCTTTCCGAAGCGCAGGAACGCATGACCCTGGCCGTGCCGCCCGCCAGGCTGGACGAGTTCATGGCCCTGGCCGCGCGTATGGACGTGGAAGCCACCGCCCTGGGAACCTTCACCGAGTCCGGCTACTTTGAAGTGCGCTACAATGACCGCATTGTGGCCTCCATGCCCATGAGCTTCATGCACGAAGGCGTACCCCAGCTTGAACTGGAAGCCGTGTGGAAAACGCCGGAAGTTAAAGAAGTCAACGTGGATGTGGCCGATGCGGATCAGGGCGCGTTTTTGAAACGCATGCTCAGCCGTCTCAATATCTGCTCCAAGGAATATATCATCCGCCAGTACGACCACGAAGTGCGTGGCGGCAGCGTCATCAAGCCGCTGGTGGGCGTCAAGCGCGACGGCCCGGCCGATGCGGGCGTGCTGCGCCCCCTGCTGGAATCCGATGCCGGTCTTGTCATTTCCCACGGCATCTGCCCCAAGTTCAGCGAATATGACACCTACTGGATGATGGCCAACGCCATGGACGAGGCCATACGCAATGCCGTGGCCGTAGGCGCGGATCCCGACGCCCTGGCCGGAGTGGATAACTTCTGCTGGTGCGACCCGGTGGTCAGCCCCACCAATCCGGACGGCCGCTACAAACTGGCCCAGCTTGTGCGCGCCTGCCGCGCCCTGCGGCAGTTCAGCCTGGCCTTCGGCGTTCCCTGCATCTCGGGCAAAGACTCGATGAAGAACGACTACACCGGCGGCGGCGAACGCATCTCCATCCCGCCCACGGTGCTCTTCTCCATACTGGGCGTCATCCGCAATGTTACCGCCACCCAGACCTCGGACTTCAAAAAAGAGGGCGACCACATCTATCTGCTCGGCGGCACATGGCGTGAAATGGCAGGCAGTGAAGCCGCCGATGAACTGGGCCTCAAGGGCGGCCTCGTGCCGCACGTGGATGCCGGAACCGCCATGGCGCGTTACCGCGCGGTTTCCGCCCTTATGGGGCAGCGTGCCATTTCCGCCTGCCATGACTGCTCGGATGGTGGCCTGGCCGTAGCCCTGGCAGAAATGTGCATTGGCGGCCGCCTGGGCGCGGAACTCAATCTGGACGCGGTGCCTGCCTTCCAGGACATGAACAAGACAGAGCTGCTGTACAGCGAAAGTGCCAGCCGCCTGCTTGTGAGCGTCAAACCCGACCTGGCCATGATCTTTGACGCTCTGGGCCAGTGGCAGATATGCACCCGCATCGGCACGGTGACCGGCGACAGCCATCTGACGATGAAATCCGGCGACAGCGTCATTGCCCACGAGCATGTGGACGATCTGGCCCGTGCCTTCAAGGTGACCCTGGACTGGTAAACACCACCGCCGGGCCGCTGTGCGGATGCAGCACGCTGCAATCCGCCCCAAGAACGCACTGAAACCACAGCCATACACAGGGCCGCCGCAAGAAAAAATCTTGCGGCGGCCCTGTCGTTCATAACGCGTTGCTGCTGTGCGACTATACCGGGGCTGTATGCGGCTACCGGCCCACATTGTTGTCATATTCCGCCGCGGCCGCAGCCAGGGCGGCAAGGTCTTTCCCGCAGATCAGATGCCGCAAGGCAGCAAATTTCTCCACGTTCCACTGATAGATGCCCAGGGCAAGCAGCGCGTCTGTGGTGCTCGCCGGAAAGCGCCTTTTAATCTCAACCGCCGGATTACCCGCCACAATGGCGTAGGGGGCCACATCCCTGGTCACAATGGCCCCCGAAGCCACAATAGCGCCTTCACCAATGGCGATTCCGGGCATCAGCATGGCCCGCATGCCGATCCAGGCTCCGTCGCCGATAACGGTATCTCCTTTGCCCACATACGCATCCGTAATGGTTTCGGGAAAAGGATACAGGCTGAACCAGTCCGTCCGGTGAGTATGATTGCCGCCCATAAGAATGACGGCCTCAGCCCCTATGCACACATAGTCGCCAATATAAAGCTGGTCCACGGGCCATTGGGATTCCCAGGCTTTCAGGCTGTATTCATCACCATAAAGGTATCTGACCACGCTCTCTTCAAAGGAGCCTGTCCAGGCATCGCTGTAGTAACTGTTTTTCCCACGCACATGAATATTGGGATTTTTTACAGATTCGTGCAGGTATTCAACCATGGACCAATGCTTTTTCCGGGGAGTCTGTTCAGGCAAGGCTCTGTTCCTTTTTTACTAGCCGCAGGCCACGCACGGCCCGTGGAGAAGCGTATACGGATTGGTGCACAGGTCAAGGCGCCAACACAAGCCACCCACAAGAAGCGTACTGTTGCACCGCCAACAGCCGCACCGCAGGCACATTACCGCCGCCCAAGCGCATTAAAACACACAGCCCTCCGCAGGCGGACTGCGAAGGGCTGTTATTATTGACGGCCATGCGTTTCAGAAATCAGGATTCCCGGCAGCCGGGGCCACCCGAGGTTCTTGCGATACAACGAATTGACAAGGCATTTTTACGGTTTGCTATCCAAACATGCCAGATCAATTTCGTTGACAGCGGAGTGCGGTGCGAAGGGAGTTCGCCGGATACCACGGGAAGCTCCCGCGGCAAAAGCCGCACAGCCCTCGCATCTGTTATATCGTGAAACCTCTGGCGTGCTCCGGGAAGAATGCGCAGAGCCCCCCGAGGGACAGCCCCTGACAGGCCCTTCTGCCGACCGCCGCGCAGGCGGCTCAACTGGTGACAATGAAGGCATTGCAAATGCTCGCTGTCTTAGTTGGTCACGTCGCCATCATAATGTTGCGGGCCGCGGCGCTGGCCGTCAAGGCCGTTATGCGGGCGGTCCTGGCGAGGCTCCGGACGTTCCATACGGGGTTCAGGGCGCTTGCCCGGCCGCTCGGCGGAACGGGCCGCCTTGTTGCCGTTACCGGGCTTGCCGGCGGGATGAACGGCCTTGTTACCACGCTGGCTCTTGCTGTCTGCGGGGCGGGCGGCCTGATGCGGTCTGCCTTCTTTTTTGACGTCTTTTTTGGCATAGGCCGCGCCTTTTCCGGCCTTGGGCGCGCTTTTTTCCGCCTTGCCCTTGGCGCTGCCGCTCTTTATCCCGGCCTTGGCGTCTTTTTTGACCTTGTTTTTGCCATTGGCTTTCGCACTGCTTTTTGCAGTGTTTTTAGTCGCCTTGGCATCTTTTTTGTAGCTGCCCCGCGCGTCAGCGCTCCTGCCCTTGTCCGTCTGCTGGTCATTACGGGCCACAAGCTGTGTACCCGGCTCCATGCGGAAGTTGTCCGCATTGGCCTGCGTCGGAATCCCGATGCACAGTGCCGCGGCCAGGGCGCACAGACCCAAAGGCCGCCAGAGATTTTGCATGGTCATGATGGTAATCCTCCTTGAAGGGCGCAATGCCCTGAGCTTCCATATGCCTATGCAGTTCCGGACGCAAGAGGTCTTTGCGTATTGCAGGGTTTCTTATTGTAACTATTGCTTTTTTTTAAATCTCTATTCAACAGGCCCGTTTTTTTCGGCTTCGTACTTCAGGCGCAGGGCGGGCGCTCCCAGGCCCTCTGCACGCGCCGCCCTGTCCACGGCCCCAGCCTCGGGGCGCACATAGCTGCGCCCCTCGATCTCATACGCCTTGGCGGGCATATCCTGTTCGCCAAGGCGTGTGCTTACACTCCGCCGGGGCAGGACCAAGCGCTCCACACGCTGGTGGCGCAGGCCAAGAGTATGGGTGTGGCGCAAAACAGCGCGGCTTGCCGTATCCTCATGCCCGGGCAGACAGAGCACGCGCAAAAGGCCGGAGGGCCGGTTTTTCTTGCCCACGCCCGGCAACCACAGCACATCGAGCACTTCAGGCATTTCGGCCAGCGCGCTGAGGGCCAGGCCCAGTTCTTCGCCGGTCAGATGATCCAGGTGGGTTTCAAGCTGGCTTACCATTTCCTGCCCGCCCATACTGTGGTCTGCCCCGGCCAGGCCAGCTTGCGGCCGTATAAGCCATGCGCGCAAGCCGTGCGCCGCCGGACGCGAGCCATAGCCCGTACCCAGGGCCGTCAGCAGGCCCCGGGGGCCATTGACAAACCCGTCTGCCAACGCATGCAGCAAGGCCGCGCCTGTCGGCGTGACAAGCTCCTGCCTGGAAGGTTCTTCCCCTTCGGGCGAAAAAACAGGCTTGCCGCGCAAAAGCCAGGCCGTGGCCGGAGCAGGCAGGGGAATGCGCCCGTGCTCGCAAACCGTACTACCGGAAAACCAGGGCAGGGGTGAAGCGGTAACCCGGCGCGCGCCCAGACATTCAAGGCCGTAGCATACGCCCAGAATATCCACCAGGGTATCCACGGCTCCCACTTCATGAAAATGCACTTCTTCCGGCCGGATCCGATGGGCCTGGGCCTCTGCCTCAGTCAGAGCGTCAAGTACGGCCAGCGCACGGGCGCGCACCCCGGCGGAGACGTCCACAGCAGTAAAGATGGCTGCAATATCCGCTGGATGGCGCAAAGGCTGCTCTTCCTGCCGCCAACGCACATCGGCGCGCATGCCCGGCCCCCCGGCCCTGAGCTCTTCACGGATCTCCAGCTCACAGGCTATGCCCGCCTTTTCCAGCGCTGCCGTCAGCGGCGCAAAGTCCACACCCAGGTGGGCCAGAGCGGCCAGTGTCATGTCACCACTGATGCCGCCGCTGCAATCCAGATACACTTCCATTACGCCTCCATCTCCATCGCGCCCCGCGCCGGACGCTCTCCCGGCCGCACTTGTGCAGCATCCGCCTGTTGTTGTATAAAGAGAAAAAGGCCGCTGTGTTCCGCAGCCGCCCAACTCTGAAACGTATCGAAAACCGGAGGGAAGCATGCCCGTACAAAACTGGATGACCACCGATGTTGTGAGCGTCACCCCGGAGACGTCTCTGCTAAAGGTGGGCAAGCTCATGAAGGACCACCATGTCCGCCGCCTGCCCGTGCTTGACGACAAGGGCCGTGTGGTCGGCATCATTTCTGACCGTGACGTGCGTGACGCCTCCCCCTCCAAGGCCACCACGCTCGACATGTACGAAATGCACTACCTGCTCGCCGAGCTCAAGGCCAAAAACATTATGACGGCCAACCCCATGACCGTCAAACCTTCCGACACGGTGGAACAGGCGGCCCTGATCATGCTCGACAACAAGATCGGCGGGCTGCCCGTGGTGGAAGACAACGGCAAGCTGGTGGGTATTATTTCAGATCACGATGTTTTCAAGGCCCTGGTGGACATCACCGGCGCGCGCCTTGGCGGCCTCCAGTTTGCCGTAGAGCTGCCCGACCTGCCCGGCACGGCCCGCCCCCTCTTTGACCTGCTGCGCGTCCACAACGCGCGCCTGCTGTCTGTTCTGACCGTAAGCAATGAGGATGGCAATCGTCACATATTTATCCGGGTGCGTGATCTTAAAAACGCCGCGGCCGAAAATACCCTGATGGAAGAGGTTGCAAAGCTCGGCCGGGTGCTGTATTGCATTCGGCAAAATGCCTGATCAACTCAATCAAGATTGGCGCATCCTTTCAGGATCGCTGAAAAAAAATCTTGACTGAATCAGTGGGGCAGACCAAAAAAAGCTGCCGGGGCTTGCCATCAAAATTTTTTTATGGCATAAAGGCATTCGTTGTGATTGCATTATGCTTTCGCGCCCATTGGAGGAATTCGGCCGGGTAACCCCGGTTGGCTGCGCCAGGAGCATATCGTTCCGGCGAGGTTGAGTACTATCTGTCCAAGGAGGACACACGCATGGCTGAGATCACCTATAAAGGCAAAAGCTTTGAAGTTGACGAAGACGGTTTCCTTCTGCGTTTTGACGACTGGTGCCCCGAATGGATGGATTATGTGAAGGAATCCGAAGGCATCTCCGAAATCACCGCTGACCACCAGAAGATCCTTGACTTCCTGCAGGACTACTACAAGAAAAACGGCATCGCTCCCATGGTCCGCATTCTGTCCAAGAACACCGGGTACAAGCTGAAGGAAGTGTACGAACTCTTCCCCTCCGGTCCCGGCAAGGGCGCCTGCAAAATGGCCGGCCTGCCCAAGCCCACCGGCTGCGTGTAGTCCGACCACTACATTCGGAAAAAAAGCGGAAGGGAAACCTTCCGCTTTTTATTTTTACAAAAAATTAGACTGACTGTAATTTACATTTTTTTGCAAACGCCCGGTCGGGGCTTGCAAACGCCAGAAACTGAACTATCCTCACATACAGAGCGTAACGCTCCGCCGCGCCGGAGATTTCTGCATCCGGCTCTGCTTCACTCCTTCGCCAAGGCTTTTCGCCGCTGCCGTATACGGCCCCGGTAAAAAACATTTCTGGCGCGCCATCCGCAACAACCTGCCCGGCGCGGGATTGCGCGCATACTTTACGCCGGGGCAAAAAAACGGTATCGCCCTGCCATGAAAATTCGTCTGTCATGGAAAAAGCTCACCCTCTGGCTGGTGAGTATACTGCTGGTCTGCGGCCTTCTTGGCGGCAGCGCTGTGGTCATGCTGTTTTACTGGGCTTCACGCGATCTGCCCGACATCAACCGCATTGCAGAATACAAGCAGCCCCAGGCTTCTGTCATTCTGGCACGAGACGGCTCCACCCTGGGCACGCTGTATCATGAAAAACGCTTTGTTATCGGCCTCAAGGAAATGTCGCGCTTTCTGCCCATGGCCTTTCTGGCTGCGGAAGACGATGCTTTCTACCGGCACATGGGCGTGGACCCCACAGCCATTCTGCGCGCGGCCATCAACAATTTTCGCAAGGGGCGGCAGGGCGAGGGCGGCAGCACCATCACCCAGCAGCTTATCAAACAGCTTTTGCTGACCTCCGAGCGCAGCTACGCCCGCAAGATGAAAGAGGCCATTCTGGCCTATGATCTTGAAAAAACCTACACCAAGGACCAGATCCTTACCATTTATCTGAACCAGATATATCTGGGTGAGCACGCCTATGGCGTGGAGGCGGCCGCACGCCCCTATTTTGGCAAGCACGCCTCGGATATAACCCTGGCCGCAAGCGCCGTTATTGCCGGTCTGCCCAAGGCCCCCAGCACCTACAATCCCTTCCGCCGCCCGGAAGAGGCCAAGAACCGTCAGATGTACGTTCTGGGCCGCCTGCGCGACCTCAAGTGGATCAGCCCCGAAGAATACGAAAAAGCCGTCGCCGAACCTCTGGTATACTGGAGCATGCCCGAAGGCATGGGGGGCGCGGCCCTGTGGTATCTTGAAGAAACCCGCCGCCTGCTCATAGAATTTTTTACGGAACAGAACCTCAAGGCCCTGGGTGTTGAGACGGACAAGTTCGGCATGGACTACGTGTACGAAGCGGGCCTTACCGTGCGTACCGCAATGGATCCGCCCCATCAGTACGCCGCCGGGGCAGCCCTGCGGCAGGGCCTGGAAGAGCTGGACAAGCGCCAGGGCTGGCGCGGTTCACTGGAAAAACTGGATGCCGAACAGCAAAAAGCCTTTCCGGTGCAAAAGGCCTTCAGCCCTCTTGACCTTGCAGGCAACAACTGGGTCAAGGCCCTTGTTGTTGCGGTAGACGCCAAAGAAGCCCGCGTAAATCTGGGCCAGGGGTATACCGGCCTCATCCCTGTGGGCAACATGTCGTGGGCGCGCAAGCCCAACCCCAGGGTGGCGGGCATTTACGCTCCGGCTGTCAAGGACGCCCGGCTTGTAGTCAGCCCCGGCGACCTGATCTGGGTTTCCGCGGCGGAAACCACGGTGACTGAAACCAGTGCCAAGGGCCGCAAGGAAAAGAAAACCATCTCCTTTGACCCGGCGGCTGCCAAGAAAGGCACTCCCATCGCTCTGCTGCTGCAACAGGAACCGGCAGTGCAGGGAGCCATTGCTTCCGTGGAAGCTGAAAACGGCGATGTGGTGGCCCTTATCGGCGGTTACCAGTTTGGCGACAGCCATTTCAACCGCGCCACCCAGGCCCGCCGCCAGCCCGGCTCCAGCTTCAAGCCCGTGGTCTACTCCACGGCTCTGGATATGGGCTTTACCGCTGCCTCCACCGTGCTTGATGCGCCGTTCGTCTATGTGAACCCCTATACCAACGAGGTATGGCGGCCTTCAAACTATGAAAAGAACTACAAGGGCGAACTGCCCCTGCACCAGGCCCTGACGCTCTCGCGCAATACCTGCACCGTGCGCATCGCCCAGCAGGTAGGCATTGCCAATGTTATCCAGCGGGCCAAGGCACTGGGGCTTGAACCCCACTTTCCGCAGGAGCTTTCAGTGAGTCTCGGCGCTGTGGCCGTTTCGCCCCTCAACCTGACCCAGGCTTACGCCGCCTTTGCCAACAAGGGGCTTGGTGTGCGCCCGCGCATCATCACATCCATAAGCGATCCGCAGGGGCGTGAACTTTACCGCCAGAATGTGGAACAATGGCAGGCCGTCACCCCGCAAAACGCCTATATCATGGCAACCCTGCTCAAACAGGTGGTCAATGCGGGTACGGGCAGCCGCGCCAGGGTGCAGGGCTTCAACATCGGCGGCAAAACCGGCACCACCAACGAAGAGCACGATGCCTGGTTTGTGGGTTTTTCACCCCACCTTGTCACGGGCGTCTATGTGGGCTACGACCAGTTGCAGTCCCTGGGTCGCCTGGAACAGGGCGGGCGTACCGCCGCCCCCATTTTCCGCTATTACCGGGTGGAAGTGGAAGATCGCTACCCTGCTGACGACTTTGCCATGCCCGAGGGCATCACCATGATGGACGGGCTTGCTTTCCGCACCGACATGCCCATACAGGGCGTTTCGGCCACAGCCGCCACTACTGAGGATGACAGCGTGGTGGACACCTCGCAGGGCGGCGAAGACCTCATGCGCCAGATGTTTTAGAGCATTTTCACGTTAAAGACGCCCTGGCGGCTGCGCGAGCAGGCGCTCTCCGTAGAGGCGCGAGCGCAACGTATTTGCGCTGTCAAACGTCGAATCGGGACGGGTGCGCCCGGACTTTGAGCATGTACATCCTCAAAGGCATAATGCTCCAGAACAGTTTTACTTTCAGGGTAGGCTGCTGAAAATCAGCATGTCAGGAATAGCCTGGCCCGACATAAACCGGAGCCGTGTTTTTACAGAGGGGGCCGCACGGCCCCTTCATGATGCCCGATACCGCGCACCAGCGCCGCAACACAAAGGAAATTCATGATTCCCTACGGTTCTCTTGTTGTCTATGTGACCCCCAAGGGCCGCCGCTATACCAAAAAACTGACCGAAGGTCAGGACTGGCACAGCAATGACGGCGCTTTGCCGGCCGCTGATGTGGCCCGCTGCGACTTTGGCAGCGTGATCTACACCAACCAGCAAGTGCCCATACAGGTCATGGAAGCCACCCTTTATGACCGCCTCAAGACGCTTAAACGCCAGACACAGATCATCTACCCCAAAGACATCGCCTATATCTGCCTGCGCCTCGGGGCCGGGCCGGGCCGCACGATCATTGAAGCGGGCTGTGGCTCCGGCGGTCTGACAACGGGCCTTTCATGGTTCTGCGGCCCCACGGGGCGCGTGGTCAGCCACGAGGCCCGCGAAGAGTTTATGGCGCTGGCCCGTCGCAACCTTGAGTGGGCGGGCGTGGGCCAGAACGTGGAGCTGCACCACCGTGACGTGGCCGAAGGCTTTGCCGTTACCGGCGCGGACGCGCTCTTTCTGGACGTGCGCACGCCCTGGGAATACCTGGACCATGCCCTTGCGGCCGTGCGCCCCGGCGCAAGCTTCGGCTTTCTGCTGCCCACGGTGGACCAGGTGAGCAAGCTTTTGCTGGGCCTTGAGCGCGGCCCCTTTGCCGATGTGGAAGTCTGCGAGATCCTCATCCGCCGCTGGAAGCCGGTGGCCGACCGCCTGCGCCCCGAAGACCGCATGAATGCCCACACGGGTTTTCTGGTTTTTGCCCGCCAGCAGGAACGCAGTCAGGACTTTGAATCACGCAAGCCCCTCGGTACGCGCGAACGCAAGCAGGAAGCTGCGCGCCTGGCCCGTCTGGGACTGGACAATGCCGCCGCGCAGGATGACGCAGCCGCGCAGGACACGACAGAAGACCAGGATTTGGCATAGCGCCCTGCCCCGTTGCGGGGTAAGCTTGTCTGCGATGACATGCCTCGCAGCCACAGGATATTATGTAACAACAAATCCCGCTCCGGGCAGGGCTGTGCAAAACGTACAGAGCCTGTCCGGAGCGGGATTTTGATGTTGCGGCAACAATATGTTCCGGCCCCCTGCA
>NZ_JAHZAA010000002.1:50040-126650 GCF_019424165.1 Desulfovibrio sp.
GAAACATCTCAGCGCATGCAGCGCACGCTCTTTACAGAAAGGCCGGCTCCCGGCAAGGGCATTCTTTATCGGCTGGGCCGGTAGCGCGCTCCTGGCCGCAAAGCACTGATGCTGACAGCCCGCAGCCCGAAAAAATCCGCACCTGACGATCACGGCCCTACAGATAGGGATCTTCTTTTTCCAGATACCCATTCACATAATCGGCCACGCCCTCTTCAAGCGGCGTAAAGGCAAGCGGACAATCCACTTGCCCGAGCCATGCCATATCTGCCTGTGTATAGTGCTGGTAGCGCCCCCGCAGGCTGTCGGGCATATCCACATATTCTATGTGGCAGGGCCGGTTCAGGGCCGCAAACACGGCTTGTGCCAGATCGTTGAAGCTGCGCGCGGTTCCTGTACCCACGTTGTGGATGCCACAGACATCGTCGCGCTCCAGCAGCCAGGCCATCAGGGCCGTGCAGTCCTTGACGTAAACAAAATCACGCTTCTGCTCCCCGTCCGCCACATCCGGGCGGTCGGACCTGAAGAGCCGCAGGCGCTCTTTTTCGCGTATCTGCCGGTGGGCCTTGGCCGCCACGCTCTGCATGTCGCCCTTGTGATATTCGTTGGGACCATAAACATTAAAAAATTTCAGGCTGGCTACTTCGGCCTGCAAGCCCTCGCGCAGCAGCCAGAGATCAAAAAGCTGCTTGGAGTAGCCGTACATGTTCAGAGGCCGCAGTCGCGGCACAAGCTGCTCGTCATCGCTGAAACCCAACGAACCGTCGCCATAGGTTGCGGCGGAACTGGCATTGATAAAACGAACGCCCTTGTCCAGCGCGTAACGGCACAGGTCGCGGCTGTAATGGAAGTTGTTTTCCATCAGAAAGTCCGCATCCTTTTCCGTGGTGGACGAACAGGCCCCAAGGTGTACCACGCCGCTGATTTTCCAGGGCAGGGCATCGCGCTGCACGAAATCGTAAAACTGGTCCCTGTGCATATAGTCCACGTAGCGCCGTTTGACGAGATTACGCCATTTGTCGCTCCGTGCCAGGTTGTCCACAATTATGACATCGTCAATGTTCATGCAGTTAAGCTGCCATAAAAGAGCGCTGCCCAAAAAGCCCGCGCCACCGGTAATCACGTACATGGACACCTCCATTACATCTTTGCGCATGGTAGCCAGTGCCGGCCGCAACCGCAAGAGCCGCCATGTATTTATCCTGTTCGCGCGCCCTGCCTCTGGACACGGGCAGCCAAGTTTGCCACTATGCGGCATCTGTAAAACCAAGGGGACTACCATGAAAGTGTGCATCGCCTACATGCACGGCAAACCGGTCATGCTTGAACTGCGCGATGGCATCGCCTATATCGATGACGAAGCCCAGCCCATCAAGAACCTTGACCCGGAAATGCTGCAAGACTTCAGCGAAAGCATCAGCGCCATACCCTACAGTGCGGATCAGGGATATGATGCCCTGGTCAATGCCAAAAGAGCGGCCTTTATCGTTGACCTTCTGGGCAGAGCCGTGGGGGACGAGTGCGTCTCCAGGCTGACCCATATTCTGGACCATGTACATTACGATGTGATGGAATATCTTGGTGAAACCGGAGACAATAATGCTTGAAATCCGTAACCTGCATGTGGAGGTCAAAGGCACTCCCGTGCTTAAAGGTATTGATCTGCACGTCAAGCCCGGCGAAACATTCATACTCTTCGGTCCCAACGGTTCCGGCAAAACAACCCTGCTCATGACCCTTATGGGTGTTTCGGGATATACCGTCACCCAGGGGCAGATCATCTTCAAGGGCAACGATATCACCCATGCGCCCATGTATGAGCGGGCGCGTCTCGGCATAGGCATGTCTTTTCAGCGGCCGCCCACCATCCACGGCCTGCCCACGGGCAAGCTGGTGGAGCTGTGCGGGCGCGGGCGCCCGATGGATGTGGAAGACATGGCCCGCAGGGTGCACTTTGACCAGTTTTTGAACCGCGATGTCAACGCGGGGTTTTCCGGCGGTGAGATAAAACGTTCAGAACTGCTGCAACTCATGGCCCAGCAGCCCGACCTTCTGCTTTTTGACGAGCCGGAATCCGGCGTGGACCTTGAAAACATGACGCTTGTGGGCAAAACCGTGCGCAGCCTGCTGGACGGCCTGCCCGACCGATGTTGCGCCACCCTGCGCCAACGCGAAAAAGCGCGCTCCACCAGCGGCCTTATCATCACCCATACCGGGCATATTCTTGAATACGTCAACGCCCACCGGGGTCAGGTCATGTATAACGGCAAACTCTGCTGTGAGGCCGGGCCGCGCGAAATTCTCGACCATATCGCCAATCACGGTTATCAGGAATGCCTGCGCTGCCTGGCCGGCGACATGTTTGGCAAAATTGCGGAGGCCCCCCTCAAATGAGCACAGTCAATCTTTCCCGGTACAGCTTCAGCGGCAGCGAAAGCGCCGCCCCCATAGAAAATCTCGCCAGCCTGCCCGCTGCGGACAAGGAGCGCCTTGTACACGCGGGTATTGACGTGAACGATCACGCGGTGAGCGGCGCATTCATGCAGCTCAACCATGCGGGGGTTCACTGCCATACAAGCCATGAAGGCCTTGACCTCATGGACATCCGCGAGGCCCTTAAAAAATTTGACGGCCTGCCCCAGTATTACTGGAAACTGCTTGATCCCGAAAAAGACGAATTCACCCGCCTCACGCGCGAGCATTGCAACGGCGGCTATTTTGTGCGCGCCCGCAAGGGAGCCAAAATCACCCAGCCCGTGCAGTCATGCATGTTCATCAAGGGCCACGGCGCGGGCCAGAGCATCCACAATATTGTGGTGGTGGAAGAAGGGGCTGAGCTGCACATTCTGGGCGGCTGCGCCACGGCTCACGATGCCAATGACACGGCCCATCTGGGCATTACCGAATATTATGTGGAAAAAGGCGGCAAGCTCACCTTTACAATGATCCATAACTGGGGAACAAGCACCACGGTTCGCCCCCGCTCTGCGGGTATTGTGGAAGCCGGGGGAGAGTTTCAGAACAACTACATTCTGCTCAAGCCCGTGGCTGACCTGCAGATGTACCCGACCATGAAACTTCAGGGCAACGGCGCCGTTGCGCGCTTCAATTCCGTCATTGTCACGCCCGAAGGCTCCCATGTGGACTGCGGCAACCGCATTGAACTCAATGCGCCCGATACGCGCGGTGAAATAGTTTCGCGCACCCTCACCACAGGCGGAACCGTAATCAACCGCGGCTTCATAGGCGCATCCGCCGCTCCCGCCAGGGGGCATCTGGAATGCAAGGGCCTTATCCTTGGCGGCGGGCGCATACACGCCATTCCTGAGCTGGACAGCAACCAGGACGGCGTGGAACTCTCGCACGAGGCTGCCGTGGGCAAAATAGCCCAGGAAGAAATAGAATACCTCATGGCCCGCGGCCTTGATGAAGATGAAGCCGCATCCACCATTGTGCGCGGCTTTCTTAATGTGGATATTATGGGTCTGCCCGACCAGTTGCAAAAAGCCATGGATGAACAGATCGCATTGCTGGAAACCGGCAACGCCATGTAAGACCACTGCGGCGCAAGCGGTTTCCGGGCCGCATGTGCCGTCATGCAAAAACAGCGGTCGAAAATGCCTGTACGGGCATCTCTGGCTTGACCACCAAACAACTTGCGGCTATAGTCCTCCTCCTTGGGGCCTATAGCTCAGTTGGTAGAGCCTCCGGCTCATAACCGGCCTGTCCCAGGTTCGAATCCTGGTGGGCCCACCAAGAAGATCAGTAAAGCCCGTCAAGCTACCCCCTTGACGGGCTTTGCCTTTGCAGGAACTTCGGGCTGCTGCGGCACGCGCAGCAATGCCCGCTCAAAACCCGGCTGCGCTTTCTGCCTGAAATGCCGCCAACGGCCTTCGCCCTTCCAGGCTGTCACAAGGCTGCTCTACAGGTCGGGTACTTCCCCTGGCAAACGGTCTCGCCGTGGGGCGTTCATATACCTTGGCGGTGCAATCTGCTCGGTTCAAACCCGCCACGCCCGGATCCAACCCGCAACAAAATATGCACAACACCCTTATGGAATCCTTAAATCATCAGCTTTTTCTGGCCCTCAACGCCGGGGACGCGGCATCGCCTTTCTGCCTATGGGCCGCGCGCATCCTGGCGGAATGGCCCATAGGCATTGCCGTTGTTCTTGCGCTCATAGCCCTGTTCACGCAAAAAACGCGCGGCGTGCTTGCAGGCCGCCTGCTGCTGACAATGGCACTGGCCATGGGTACAGCGTATTGCATCCGCAAGTTTCATTACAACCCCCGGCCTTTTGTCATGGGCCTTGGACGCATGCTTATCGAACATGCGCCGACATCTTCTTTTCCCAGTTTTCACGCCACGTTTGTGTTTTCACTGGCCCTACCGCTGCTTTTACAGCAGGGTACACGTCTTTTTTCTCTGGCAATCATACTGCTGGGGCTCATGACCGCCTGGGCAAGAATCTTTGCAGGCGTGCATTACCCGCTGGATATGGCGGGCGCTTTTGTGACGGCGTTCATGGCTGCCGTCGTGGCAGGCATGATTGTGCGCCCACGGCAGGCATTCCGGTCAGGGCGGCGGCTTCGCTGAGATATCGCAAAAGACAGCCTTGCAACATGCTCGCCCCATTAAAAAGCCGCGCTGATAAAAAAACATTGACACATTTCAATATAAGTTGAAATATCAATCCATGGAAACACCACAAGCCAGCAGCATTTTTGAAGCCCTCTCGTCAGAAGTTCGTCTGGACCTGTTCAGACTTCTCGTCAAATCCGCGCCCGATGGGCTTGTGGCCGGAGAAATTGCAAAAACCCTGCACGTGCCGGGAACCAACCTCTCCTTTCACCTCAAAGGGCTGCTGCATTCCGGCCTGATCAGCGTGGAAAAAGAGGGGCGTTTTTTGCGCTACCGGGCCAATATTCCCCTCATGCTCGACACTATCGCCTACCTGACTTCAGAGTGCTGCGCAAACCAGCCGGAACAATGCCGGCGCTACCGGGCGCAAAGCGCTGTTTCGCCTGCCGTGCTCCCGGGCTGGAACGACTAGGATTTTGCGCTGACGGCCGCGTGGTGGAAACGCCGTTTGTATCTGGAAGTGTATTTTTCATACAAACAATACAATAGTAATTGAATAATTGAAATGTCAGAGGTGCGGCATGAAGCCTGCAAACAAAGAAACAAACAGGCAAAGCATTACAGAAACCGTCCGTTCTGGCTATGCGGCCATCGCCTCCGGAACGCAGCGCTCCTGCTGTTCCGGCCGTCGAAGCGGACAGGCCGATCCCGCCCGGCTGGCAGAATCGCTCGGCTATGATGCAAAAACCCTTGCCCGCCTCCCCGAGGGGGCCAATATGGGACTTTCGTGCGGTAACCCTGTAGCCCTGGCAGCTCTGCGGGAAGGGCAAACCGTTCTTGACCTGGGCAGTGGCGGCGGTTTTGACGTTTTCCAAGCCGGGGAGCGCGTAAAAGCTTCCGGCCGGGCCATCGGCGTGGACATGACCCCAGAGATGCTCGCCAAAGCCCGAAAAAACATCGTGTCATACCGGCAAGTCACCGGGCTGGACAACGTGGAATTCCGGCTGGGAGAAATCGAACATCTACCGGTGGCAGACAATAGCGTGGACGTGGTTTTATCCAACTGTGTCATCAATCTTTCGCCGGACAAAGAGCAGGTCTGGCGAGAAATTTTTCGCGTACTGAAGCCGGGCGGCAAGGTGGCTGTTTCTGATCTGGCGTTGCTCAAGCCGCTGCCCGACAATATCCGCCACATGGCGTCCGCGCTGGTTGGCTGCGTTGCCGGGGCGGCACTGGTGGATACAAGCGCGGCCCTGCTGGAAAAAACCGGTTTTTCCGGGGCGACACTGACGCCCAGACCAAGCTATGTGCAAAGCATGCAGGACTGGAACGACCCCCTTTACGCCGAAATCGCCGCCAACCTCCCCAAGGGAGAAGACCTGGCGGACTATGTGGTGAGCCTTTCCATTGAAGCCGTCAAACCCTAACCTTCAGATTCCCGCCTGCACCGGCGGCAGGCGTACACCAATAGAGTCATGAGAGCCTGGCATGCTCCTGCCCGAACAGCCATGCTGCCCGGGCCGTGCGGCTACCAAGGTATTTTGCGCTGACGGCCTTTTATTTTTCACATGTTCTTGCGCGTCCCGCTACGCAACTATACTGTATATTACCCCACTGCACACAGCCAATGCCCCGCCGCTGCCGCGACGGGCGAGATAACACCGCAGGCACTCTTTGCCTGCGCCTTTTTTCATAGTAATAAACTAGGATATAACCACAGTATGCTGCACTGCCCACTGCCATGCCCGAGCAAAGAGAACTATGGGCATCGCCTGCCCACCATAAAGCGATCGGATACGGGGATGCAATAAAGCAGACTGTGCCATTTTTTTGCTATCACAAGGTATTATCCTTATGCTTTCGCCCGTTTTCCTACGTGTTTCACTTGACATGCTCAAATACCCTTCGTAGAGTCTGTCCACTTATTGGGTTCAGTATTTTTTTTGCCAGAGACTTTACACGGGTGTAAGGCTTCAAGCGGAAAGTCTGCACCCAGAACACAATACGGAGTCTCTAAATGGCTACTTCCATCTATGTCGGCAATCTGCCCTGGTCCGCTACCGAAGACACTGTGCGTGACCTTTTCTCCGCTCACGGTGATCCTATCTCCGTCAAACTGATCTCTGACCGCGAAACCGGCCGCGCCCGCGGCTTCGGCTTTGTGGAAATGGAAGACGACGAAGCCCAGAACGCCATCTCCGCCCTCAACGGCACGGACTTTGGCGGCCGCGCGCTTCGCGTCAACAAGGCCGAAGAACGCCGTCCCGCCCCCCGCCGCTGGTAGTCCGGCAGCAGGGCAGGACGTCTGCCTGATAGTAAAGGCCGCAAGCGATTGCGGCCTTTTTTATTGTGCACTGCTTTCCAGCGTGGATCCATTCCGGATGTTTTCAGGATGCGCAAAACGTATCGCGTTCTTTTCCCTGCCCCCGTTGAAATATGTTTATGCAAAAGGCCCCCGCATCAATGATGCGGGGGCCTGATATTATACGACTGCACTGTATGGCAACGGCTACACCACGCCGTGCTCTCCCGGCCGCTCGTATCTGTCTTTCTTCTGCACCAGGTTCACGTAAAAATCCGTATCGCCCAGAGCCAGCAACATGGCGGAAGACACATAGATGGACGAAGCCGTACCCACCACCACGCCAATGAGCATGGTCAGCGCAAAGTCATGAATGACGCCGCCGCCAAGCAGGTAAAGCGCAAGGGTGGACAAAAAGGTCGTGCCACTGGTCAGGATGGTGCGTGAAAGCGTCTGGTTGACGCTCTTGTTGATAAGATGGGCCATATCCAGATCCGGTGTGGCGCGCAGGTTTTCGCGCAGGCGGTCATAGATGATGATGGTGTCGTTGAGTGAAAAACCCACCAGGGTCATCAGGGCCGCCATGACGTTAAGGTCAATCTCCACATCCAGCAAAGACAATAGTCCCACGGTGATGGCCACGTCATGTATCAGCCCTACCACTGCCCCCAGGGCAAAGTTGAGCCGCAGCACAAAGCAGACAAGCACGGTTATGCACAGGGCCACCAGCACAAGCCAGCCCATGCCCAGCCCGGTAAGCCCCGCCAGATAGATGCCGCCCCACAAGGCTCCGGCCATGATTGCACCCGCCATCCAGCGCTGTTCGAACCGGCCGGAAATATAGACCGCAATCAGCAGAATGGCGTAATAAAGCGCGCTCAGGGCTTTGTTTGTCAGATCTGCGCCCACCTTGGGGCCGACAATTTCAAGACGCACGATTTCGGCGGCATTGCCGGGAAAAGTCGCTGCCAGCGCATCCACGACCGAGGTGCGTAGCTGCGTTGCATCGGCGTTTTCCGCACTGCTGAAGCGCAGCAGGTAGTCCCGCCCCCCCTCGCCAAAGCGCTGGGTACTGATGCCGGGCAGTGCCGGAATATCCAGGCCCTTTTTCAGGGCCTCGTCGGCAACGGGCTCCTGAAACTGCACCTGGACGATAACACCACCCGCAAAGTCGATGCCCATCTTGAGGCCGTTGCCCCAGATGGCCGAAACGATGCCTATAAGAATAAGGGCCACGGAAATGCCGTACACCCAGTAGCGCTTGCCAATGAAGTCGATATTGGTGTCGTGCTTGATAAAGGTAAAACTCATGACAGCCTCCCGGCGCGCTATATGCTCAGGCCCTTGGGACCGCAATGGCGCGCCCATTCTTCAAAAATGGCCCGCGAAACGAAGATGGCCGTAAACATGGAGGCAACAATGCCCAGCCCCAGGGTTACCGCAAAGCCTCGGATGGGGCCTGTGCCGAACTGGTACAGGATGACCGTAACAATAATGGAGGTCAGGTTGGCGTCCGTAATGGAGACCATGGCCCGGTCAAAACCCGCGCGCACTGCCGCCAGCGGCGTTAGCCCCAGCCGCAGCTCTTCGCGTATTCGTTCGTAGATGAGCACGTTGGCGTCCACCGCCATGCCGATGGTCAGCACAATGCCCGCAATGCCCGGCAGGGTCAGGGTCGCGCCGAACGCGCCCATGCCGGCCATAACGATAAGCATGGTGAAGCACAGCATGAGGTCGGCTATAAGACCGCTGACGCCGTAATAGAAGCCAATAAAAATGATCACGGCTGCTGCGCCCACCAGGGCCGCGCTGATGCCGCTGTCAATGGCTTCCTGCCCAAGGGAGGGGCCGACGCTGCGTTCTTCAAGCACTGAAACAGGCGCAGGCAGCGAACCGGCCCGCAGCACAATGGCCAGGTCCTGGGCCTCGGCGGTGGTGAAGTTGCCCGAGATGCTGGCCTTGCCCCCGCCGATACGCTCACGGATGACAGGGGCGGAATACACCTTGCCGTCCAGCACAATGGCCATGCGGCGCCCCACGCTTTCACCGGTGACGCGCTCAAAAATGCGCGCGCCGCGGGCGTTGAAGCTCATGGTCACATACGACTGGTTCATGTTGTCAAAGGCGGGGCGGGCATCGGCCACGTCCTCGCCGGTGAGCATGGCGTCCTTTTCAAGGGCAATACGGCCTTCGGCCGCCTGCTGCCCGGGATTTTTCTCAAGCATGGGCAGAACGATAACCCCGGGAGGCAACACGGCCTTGCCGGGGTCCACATCCTCGCGAACCAGATGAAATTCCAGGTGGGCCGTCTGGCCGATAATCTGCACAGCGCGGCGCGGGTCGGAAATGCCGGGCAACTGCACCTGAATGCGGTTACCGGCCTGCTTGCGTATGTCGGGCTCGGCCACGCCGAACTGGTCAATACGGTTGCGGATGGTGCGCAACGCCTGGTCAAGGGCCATGTCTTCAAGCCTCTTCACCTCGCCCGGGGTGAAGTGGGCCACATAGCGCAACTGGCCGCCTTCGCCCGTCTGGGGCTGCGCCACATTCAACTGGGGAAAATGACGGGCCAGAATCTCGCGCAGCTTGCTCTCGTTCTCAGCGCGGGGCAGAATGAATTCAAGGGTTGTGCCACCCACAAGGCGGGGGCGCAGCACAATGATTTTTTCATCCTGGGCCATACGGCGCAGGTCCTGCCCGGCCAGAGCCAGGGAGTTGCTCACGGCCTTGGCCACGTCCACGCCCAAAGTCAGGTGTATGCCCCCCTTAAGGTCAAGACCGAGATTGATCTTGCTGGACGGCAAAACGCGCTCCAGGGCAGGCCCGATAACGGGCACGCTCGGCAGCGCGTACACAAGAGAAACAAGAAATACCAACGAAGCCAAGATCAGGCGCCAGCGCAGACCCATCGTTCACCTTCCAGACAACAGATTTAAAGCACAGCATGCCCTGAGGGGGGCACTGCACGCCCGGAGCCTTGCAGGCCGTGGGCAGGGCGGACGCCCACAGCGGCGGAATGGTACACGGAACACGGCGACCGCGTTCAGTCAGAAAGGAAGGGCCGATGCCGCTTCCCGGTAAAAAACTGGTTCAGGCATGCCGGTTCAAGGGCAAAAGCCCCTGAGCCGGCCCGTATAAGGCCAGCTCACGGGCCGGACATGCCAAAAAACCTGGGCTGCTACTTGCTGTCGCCCCTGCCGGGCATCAAGCCGCCAATGGCGCCGCGCGTAACGCGCAGCTTGGCTTCGCCGCATTCAAGCAGCACCTGCTCGTCGTCAATTTCAAGGATGCGCCCGATAAGCCCGCTCGAAGTGAGAACGTGATCGCCCCGCTTCAGTTCGGAAAGCATGAGCTTGTGAGCTTTGGCCCTCTTCTGCTGCGGACGGATAAGCAGAAACCAGAAGATGACGAACATCACGATGAGGGGAAGAAACTGCATCAGCATGTCGGCGCCGCCGGCGGGAGCGCCGCCGGCCTGGGGCGTACCCATGGCGTAGGCTACGGATTCAAACAAAACGCACCTCCAAAGGTGTGGCTGAGTCATATGCCAGAGAACTTCACGCACACCGGAGGCGGCCCCCAAAGCCGTCCTTGTGCCGGTTTGCGCACAATACCAGCGCATTTCTATATACGCTGGCGTTCAATCTTGCAAGTCTTTCCGCCGCGTCCGGCGCGGTAAAACGCCCCGCAGCCGCAAGATGTTTTTTTCGCATGGGCCAGGCGCGCGCCATACAATGCCAAAAGCACCGCGTGCAGCGCCGTTCCGGCATATGCCGAGCCCGGGATAACACAACATGTCCACACAGGAACTTGCATCCCGCGGCTGACGGGGCTACAGGATATTTTTTCGCAAACGCCGCACAGGAGTTGCCATGCGCCCCTGCCAGACACTTGTTCACACCGCCCTTATTGTCACCCAGGATAAAGAACGCC
The DNA here is from genome assembly GCF_019424165.1 of Desulfovibrio sp. Classification (GTDB taxonomy): domain Bacteria; phylum Desulfobacterota; class Desulfovibrionia; order Desulfovibrionales; family Desulfovibrionaceae; genus Desulfovibrio. The sequence continues at coordinate 60,857 of NZ_JAHZAA010000002.1, forward strand.
GCATTCTTGAAAACGCCAGCATGGCCGTTACAGACGGCATTGTGGTCGACCTTGGCCCGCGGCATGAGATGACCGCCCGCTGGCAGCCGCGCCACGAGGCCGATTTCGGCCGGTGCCTGCTGTTGCCGGGTCTTGTCAATGCCCATACGCATTCTGCCATGACCTTTCTGCGCGGCATGGCCGACGACATGCCCCTTATGGACTGGCTCAACAAGCGCATCTTTCCGGTAGAGCAAAAGCTCACGCCCGAAATTGTGCGCCTGGGCAGCCTTATGGGGTATGCGGAAATGCTGCGCACCGGCACAACGGCCTGCGTGGATATGTATATTTTTGAAAAAGAGGCCATGGCCGCCGCGGATCAGGCCGGGCTGCGCTGCCTTGGGGGCGAGGTGATCTTCGCCTTTCCTTCCGCCGCCTTTTCCGGCCCGGAGGCTGCCCTTGAGGAAACCCGCGCCCTGGCGCAAAAATACGCGGAGCATCCCAGGCTGGGAATAGCCGTCAACCCGCACAGCGTTTACACCACCACGCCGGAAATACTCGCTGCCTGCCGCGACCTTGCCCGCGAACTGGCCTTGCCGCTTCACATGCATCTGGCCGAAACAACCGAAGAAACACAGCTATGCCTGCATGCGCACGGCAAAAGGCCCGTGGCTTACTGCCGCAGCCTTGATCTGCTGGGTGGCCCCTGCACGCTGGCCCATGTGGTGGACGTCACCCCGGACGAACTGGACTTTCTGGCCCAAAGCGGCACGGTGGCGGCCCATAATGTTTCCTCAAACATGAAGCTTGCCTCCGGCGCATGCCCTGTACCCGCCATGCTTGAACGGGGCATGGCCGTGGCCATGGGAACAGACGGGGCCGCCAGCAATAACCGGCTCAACATGTTTACTGAAATGGGTCGCGCCGCCCTGCTGCATAAGCTTACCGGAATGGATCCCACCCTTCTGCCCGCCCAGACCGTGCTGGATATGGCCACCCTTGGCGGAGCGGCCGCCATGCATGACAGCCGCCTGGGCAGCCTGGCCGTGGGCAAGGCTGCGGACTGCGTGGCCCTGGACCTTGCGGCTCCCAACATGCAGCCCCTGTACCATGCCGTCTCACACCTTGTTTACGCTGCCACCGGCATGGAAACACGCATGACTATGGTTGCCGGAGAAATTGTTTATGAGGATGGAAAATTTACCCGTTTTGACTATGACGCCCTGTGCCGCGAAATGACCTCCATTCGCGACTTTGTACGCCGCCATGCCGGTTTGGCCTGACCCGCCAGCGCGGGGCGGCAGGGTAGCAGTTCCGGCCAGGGGGCATGGGCATATCCGCCCTGGCCGCCGCTGCCGGGAAATTCTCGCCTCGCACCTCTTGACAGCGGCTTGCGTTCGGCTATATTTCTCCATTCCGAACCGGCGGCCCTGTGCCGCCGCTATTTCGCAATACGGCGCTTCGGCGCATGGAGGTTTTGCTATGACCGCTCTGGAAAACGCCACCAAGACCGACGAAGGTGTGGTACTCAACGGCTTTGTTCTTGCCCCGGTGGTGGAACAGTGTGCCGGCTGTGAACGCGTGCGCGAATTTGAAGAGGAGCAGTTCTGCTCCAGCTACCCCGTTCCCGCTAAAAAGTGGGTCGGCGGCCGCTGCAACTTCGCCACTCATATGAAGGCCCAGTCCGCTTCCGGCTCCAAGGTCAACCCCCTTAAGGCGTCCAAACGCGCCGCCAAGGGCCGCTAGAGCACCCACGCGAGTCGGGCGAATGCTCCGCAGGGGCTTTACACAAGCTCTTGTTGCGAGACAGATGCGGACTTTTTCGTTCCTCTGCACAGAGCAGTTTTTACGTTAAAATTGCTCTGGCGACTTGTGGGCAGACTGACCACCAGGGCTACGCGCGGTTTGGCCGCGCGGCTGAACGCCATAGTGGACGCCGAAGCAACCTTTGGGAATACAGATTCGCAAGGCTGCGCTGCTCTAGCTGGATGTAAAAGACGTCGGATTTTCGGCTTTTGTTCCGTTGCGGGTCAACCCGCGCGGCACAGGCCGTTTTTCCGTTTCTTCAGCCGTGCGGCTGCCGCATCCGGGCCATGCTTCCCCAAGGGGCTGCGCAAGCAGCCTCTTGGTTTTTCTTTTCTGTGCCGCCGCGCGGCCCGCTGAGGTCGCCCACGCCACAAGGGACAAAGCCCGCATCGCGATTGCAGACACTGCGGTTCGCATCACAGCCGTTTTTACGGAATCCGCACAGGCAAACAGAAGGTCTGGCCGCAACCGCCGTCGGACGGCCACGACAGCATGAAAAAACATTGCGGCTGCACGGATTCAGTGCGAAACTGGGCAAGAGGAAAATATGCATAAGGATATGGATGCCCTTTTACACGGTCTTGCCGAACGCGAAGACCGTGTGGTGACGCTGCAAAGCGCGCTTACAGCCTGTCCGGCTCTGGGGCCGGATAACGGCGGTGACGGCGAGCAGGCCAAGGCCGCCATTATTACCGCATGGCTCAAGGCCTGCGGCATAAAGGACCTTCTGCATGTGGACGCCCCGGACGTACGCGTTCCTTCAGGTACGCGGCCCAATCTTGTTGCCCGCATCCCCGGCAAAACAAAACGTACGCTCTGGCTCTTCGGCCACATGGACGTTGTCCCCCCCGGCGATCTTTCTGCCTGGCAATCCGACCCGTGGCAGGTACGGCGCGAGGGCGACATGCTTTATGGCCGTGGAGTGGAGGACAACCAGCAGGCCATAACAAGCATGCTGCTGCTGACCGAAGAACTGCAACAGCGTCACATCACGCCGGAACTGAGCCTTGGCCTTGTTTTTATGGCCGATGAAGAAACGGGCAGCGCGTACGGCCTGGAACACGTCCTCACAGCCAAGCCCGGACTTTTCAGCAAAGACGACCTGTATATTGTGCCTGACGCCGGCTCACGACGGGGCGACGTCATCGAGGTGGCCGAAAAGGGGCAGCTCTGGCTCAAGGTCCGCACCATCGGCGTGCAATGCCATGCCTCAACCCCGCACAAGGGGCGCAACGCGTTTCTGGCCGGGGCGGATATGGCTCTCGCCTGCCATCACGGCCTGAACGCCGCCTTTGCTGCTGCCGACCCGCTTTTCAATCCCCCCACTTCCACCTTTGTACCTGGCAAGCATGAGGCCAATGTGCCCAACATCAATACCGTGCCGGGCGATGACGTCTTCTATGTGGACTGCCGCCTTTTACCGCAGGTGGACCCGCAGGCGGTGCTGGACAGGACGCGCGCGCTGGCGGACGAAGTGGAAGAACGCCACGGCGTGCGCATAGAAGTCAGCGTGGTGCAGCGGCAGGCCGCCTCGGGCGTGGATGAAAACAGCCCGGTTGTGACGGCCCTCAAGGCTGCTGTGGGCGAAGTATATGGCGTTGAAGGCAGAGCCGTGGGCATTGGCGGGGCTACCGTGGCCGCGCAACTGCGCCAGCGTGGTCTTGCCGCCGCCGTATGGAGCTGCGTTGAAAACACCTGCCACCAGCCCAACGAGCGAGCTTCCATCACCGCCGCCATTAAAGATGCCCAGGTATTCACCCACATACTCATGAATTCCGCCCATGTCTGATTCATACAACACAAGCGTATTTGACTGCATCGTGGCCGGAGGCGGCCATGCCGGCTGCGAAGCCGCCGTGGCCCTTGCCCGCCTGGGACACAGCGTACTGCTCATCAGCGGCAACCTTGACCGCCTGGGCTACCTTTCCTGCAATCCCGCCATCGGCGGCCTTGCCAAGGGCCATATGGCGCGCGAAATCGACGCCCTGGGCGGCATGATGGGCCTGTGGGCCGATGCGGCGGGCATACAGTTTCGCATGCTGAACATGAGCAAAGGCCCCGCGGTGCGGGCCACCCGCGCGCAGATGGACCGCCTTGTCTATCAGCGCGTGGTGCAGCAGACGCTCTATTCCACCCCCGGGCTGCGCATCTGGCAGGATTCGGTCATCGAAATCACTGCGGGCGACAGCCGCGCCACAGGTGTGCGCACGGCACAGGGCCTTGAATTTTCCGCCCGCCATGTGCTGCTGACCACGGGAACATTCCTTGACGGCCGCATCCATATGGGGCTGACCAGCATTCCCGGCGGCCGCCTTGGCGATGCGCCCGCGCTGGGCCTTTCCGACAGCCTGCGCGCCCTGGGTTTTGAGCTGGGCCGCCTCAAGACAGGCACAACCCCGCGCCTGCTGAAGTCGTCCATCAATTATGCCGTGCTGGAAGAGCAAAAAGGCGATGATCCGGCCCCGGCATTCAGTTTTCACGGTCCCGGCCCGGTCTTGCCCCAGGTTTCGTGCCATGTGACCTGGACCAATGAGCAGGCGCACGAATGCATCCGCAGCGGCTTTGACCGCTCGCCCATGTTCACTGGCGTCATCAAGGGAACGGGCGCGCGCTACTGCCCCTCCATTGAAGACAAGATCGCCCGCTTTCCCGACAGGGAACGGCACCAGATATTCCTTGAGCCCGAAGGCCTGGACAGCGCCGAAGTTTATGCCAACGGCATTTCCACCAGCCTGCCTCTGGATGTGCAGATAGCCATGATCCACGCTGTCCCCGGCCTGGAAAACGCCGTCATGCTGCGCCCGGGCTACGCCATTGAATATGATTTTTCCGATCCCGTGCAGCTTATGCCCACCCTTGAAAGCAAGGCTGTTCCCGGCCTGTGGCTGGCCGGGCAGATCAACGGCACTTCCGGCTACGAAGAGGCGGCGGCCCAGGGCCTGTGGGCGGCGCTGAACATTTCGTGCCGCCTGCGTGAAATGCCGCCTTTTCTGCTGGGCCGCGACGAAGCCTATATGGCTGTTCTGGTGGACGACCTGGTAACCTCGGGAACCCAGGAGCCTTACCGCATGTTCACCTCACGCGCCGAACACCGCCTGCTGCTGCGCGAAGACAATGCCGATACGCGCCTGACGCCCCGAGGACGGGAGCTGGGTCTGGTCAGTGATGGCCACTGGGCTGTATTCTGCCGCAAGCAGGAGGCCGCAAGCCGCCTGCGTTCGGGCCTTGAGCAAAAGCGCATCCCTGCCGTAAAGCGCGGTTCCCTCGCGGACGGGCCTGCAACAGACGCGCTTGAACATGAAAAAAATACCGTGACACACTGTACGGCCGCTACAGGCAAGGCCGCCGCCGATCTGCCCGTAGGGCGCACACTGGCCGAGGCCCTGCGCAGACCCGAACTGGACCTGCACGGCCTTGCGGCGCTTTTGCGCTCCTGCGCCTGTGAAGACACGGCCGCCACCGCGAAATTTCTTGAGCACGAGATGGCGCTGGCCGGAACAGGCGTGTGCGAAAGCGTGCAGACAGAGATCAAGTACGCGGGATATCTGACCCGTCAGCGCGAACTGGTCGCGCGCGCGGCAAAGCTTGAGTCCACAGCCTTGCCCCCGGATTTGGATTATGCCACAGTAGCAGGGTTGTCCCGTGAAGTGACGGAAAAGCTCGACCGTGTCAGGCCCCTGAGCCTTGGCCAGGCCGGGCGCATTTCAGGAGTCACCCCGGCGGCAGTGGCCTGCCTGGAAATACACTTGCACAAACTGGGACTGCTCTGATGTCGTCAGGGCGGCACAACAGACACACAGCAGGCCCGAGCCAAAAATCATTCTTCCTCCGGCCGGACCGGAGGGGCCGCAAGGCTCCTCACGGCACAGCGAAACGTATTCGGTGAGTTTATGACAGGCAAACAACTTCTCCTGGTCTTCGCCGTGGTGCTGATCATTTTCTGCACGATCGTCGTCATCGTTCAGGCGCGCGTACAGAAGCAGCGGCAAGAGGCCCGGCGCAAGTCCATCATCCGAAAACTGCTTGAAACGGCGCAGGAACAGAACGAGATTTTTGATATCAACGTGCTGGACAAGGCGTCCACCCACAAAGGCCTTGCCGCCCTGCTGCAAACCATTTCCCCCACGGTTCTTGGCCTGGAGGTTCTGGGCTTTATTTCGCAGGAACTGACGGGCATGCCCGTGGAAATCTATTTTCGGGCCACCCTGCCCGAGGGCGCGAGCTTTTACAAATTTCGCTCAACCATCGTGTCCGTTGAAGCCGGTCGGGAAAAATCCCGGCTGCATCTGGCTTCTCCCGAAGACCTTGATGCCGGGCAAAAACGCCTTTTCATCCGCATCAAACCGCCCAAAGAAAAAGTACGCGTTATCGGCGTGTGGGAGCTGGATGCCAACAGGCCCATGCCCCGCACCACGGCCGAGATAAACCGCCCGCTTCTGCACTATCGTCGCGGCATGGAAAAAGAATCGGTGCAGGTGGAAAATATCTCGGCCACAGGCATGGCCCTGCGCTTTCCCATGGAAGATCTGGATGTCAAGCCGGTTGACCTGGACAAAGGTTCACAGTTACTTTGTCTTATAATTTACGGCATGGGCAAGGAAGAAAAAATCGTTACTTTCTGGTGCACCTGCAATGTGCTCCACGCCCGTGTACACGAGGGATCCAATCCGGCCCTTGTGCTTGGCACAGAATTTACCAACTGGGCCGTGCTGGAACAGGGCAAGTCCGACATTCACTGGTTCCACAGCCCGCAAGCACGCGGGGTGTCGCCCATAACCCAGTGGGTCATGTATATGGATATGGAGCAGCGCAAGCTGCTTTAACCGTCGATCCCAGAGCGGCTGCCCTTGGAAATTTTTGCAGGGCTGCAAAGCACGGCCGCGCCCGGGACGAAATTTGCCGACACGGACAAAACGCGGCACAACCGCCAAAGCATCCGCAGGCGCGGTATGCCGCGAGGCGAACATGGCCCACGGGCCGCATAGTGCGGCCCGGTCCCATTCCCAACCAAGGAGACTACATTGGACGGTGGTTCGGAAGGTCATAGTACCATCTGGTCGCGCCTGAGCAGACTGTTCGGGCACGATGATCAGGAATCTCTGGAAAAAGCCATTCTTGAAGCGCGCGCCGATGGCGAAGTGGAACCCGATGAGGAATCCATGCTGCTCGGCATTTTGCGGTTCAACGACCTCCAGGTGCAGGACACCATGATTCCACGCACCGATATCGACTGCGTGCCTCATGACATGCCCATGGCAGAGGTGGCAGCCATCATTGTCCGCTCCGGGCACTCACGCATTCCCGTCTACAAGGAAACCCGCGACAATATCGTGGGCATCCTGCATGCCAAGGACCTGTTGCGCAGCATGCTTGACGGCGAGGGCAAAGTGTCATCACTGGCCGACCTCATCCGTGAGCCATTCTTTGTACCCGAAACAAAATCCATCCGCACCCTGCTTCAGGAATTCCGCGCGCGCAAGCAGCACATAGCCATTGCCCTGGACGAGTACGGCGGAACATCGGGCCTCATTACCATTGAGGACGTGCTGGAAGAAATCGTGGGGGACATTGAAGACGAGCACGATACCCCGCGCGAAGAAGACATCCGCCCCATAGGCGACAATACTTACGAGCTCACCGGCCGCGCGCTGCTTGAAGACCTTGAAGATATGGGCGTGGATATTGACTCGGACGAGGTAGACACCATCGGCGGCTACCTCAGTATGGAAGCAGGCCACGTACCCGGCCCCGGCGAAAGTTTCACCCTGCGCGGCTGGACGTTTACCGTGCTTGAAGCCGACCGGAAACTGATTGTGCGTCTGCGGATGGAACCGGCCGACAGCGCTGCCCACCGGCAGAACGGGGAACAAGAGCCTGCACAAGCTCCGGCGTCAAATGCAGCGCCGGACGCGGCACAGAACCCGGAACAGGACGAAACACCTGACGATCATGCCGTGGCCCCGCGCTATGAAACGCTGCCGGGCAGCCTTGGCGCTGCCGCCACCGCCGCTGCCACCGTGAGCGTGGATGATGCAGCGGCCTCCCCCGAAGCCGCTGCGCAAGCCGCCGAAGAAATCCTGCGCAGCACGCCGCCCCCGGCGGCCGAAACAGGAGAAGATGCGCCCCGCCCTACGGAGCCTCCACGGGCATGACCCGTTTTTCCACGGCTGCATCCCGGCCAATGGGTCGCATCTTGCCTGTGGCCCTTGCGGGGGCCATAGGTCTGTGGCTTGGCTTTCCCAACGACCTTGCAGGCATACCGCCTCTGGTTTTGCTGTGGCCGCTGGCCCTGGCCTGGTTGGGGCTGCACGCCGGTTCACGCGGCGCGGCCATGCGTTACGGCTGGCTCACAAGCCTGGCCGGCAGCACAGCCGCCCTTTACTGGCTCAGCCTGCCTGTACACAATGTGGGCGGTCTGCCCTGGCTGCTGGCTGTTCCCTGCGCTCTGTTCATTGCGGCCTGCATTTCCAGTGCCGGAGGCTTTTTCTCAATGGCGGCGCATCTGCTGCGCCACCGTGCGCCCTGGCTATGGGCCGTGATGCTGGGTCTGTTGTGGTACGTGCTTGAAGCTGTGTACGCACTGGTACTGGGCTTTCCCTGGCTGGAACTTTCGGGCGCTCTGGCGGCATGGCCCCTGCTGGTTCAGGGAGCTGACGCCATCGGGTCCTATGCACTTGCCGGGTTGTGGACCACCACGGCGCTGTGGTGCGGGCTTGCCTTGCTGCCGCATCCGGTGCGCTCCACCCCCGCGGCGGGGGAAAACACAGCGGGAGGCGGCAAGACGGCCCATACCCGCCGCATAACGTGGCGGCCCGCATGCCTGGTATCAGGCCTGCTCATGGCTGTCCTGCTGCTCGGCTACGGAGCGCTGCGCATGCACCGCCAGCCGCTTACCAGCGATCCCGGCGGCCCGCAAAGCGTGCTGGCCCTGTTTGTCGAAGGTAATGTGGACCAGAACCAGAAGTGGCTGCCCGCCTTCCAGCGGCAGACCGTTGACCTGTATCTGAAACTTACCTACGACGCACTGGCGCAAAAACCTGAAGAAAGGCCCCTGATCATCTGGCCGGAAACGGCCCTGCCTTTCTTTTTCGAAACCAACCAGTTGCACTCGCCACGGGTACGGCAACTGCCTGCGATCACGGGCTGCCCCCTGCTTGTGGGCGCGCCCGGCGTGGAGCGCCTGCCGGGCAAGAAAGAACCGGCTGTCTTTAACCGCGCCTTTCTGCTCACGCCGCCCGCCGGCGAGGCGGTCGCCCATTATGACAAGGAACATCTGGTTCCCTTTGGCGAATACCTGCCGGAATGGCTCAACTGGGGCTTTCTGGAAGCGCTGCTGCAAGGCGTGGGGGTGTATGAAACCGGCACGGCCATCGCGCCCCTGCGCTACGGCAATCTTGCCCTGGGCATGCTCATTTGCTATGAAGGTATATTTCCCTGGCTGGCTCAGGCCCGCGTACAGGACGGAGCCAACATTCTGGTGGATATCAGCAATGACGGCTGGTTCGGCGCAACTCCCGCAGCGCGGCAGCATCTTTACCTTACGGTTCTGCGCGCTCTTGAACAAAACCGCTGGATTCTGCGTGGCACCAATACCGGCATTTCTGTCGTGATTGACAGCCGGGGCCGCCTGGTCATGCGCGGCGAACAGTTCAGGGAGCAGGCCATCTGGGGCCGTGCCGCCCTTGAAAGCAGACCGAGCCTGTACCACCGCCTGTGGCCCTGGCCCCTGCCCGCAGCCGCGGCACTGCTGACCGGCCTGGTTTTATGGGGTCCCGGCGGCTGTCTTCGCCGCCGCGCCCGCGTCTGACAAAGGTCACGCGCCTTTTCATTTTTGTTATACACCGTGCAGCCGTAGACCGGCTTTTCCGGCAAAAGCGCCGGGCCACCTTCAACCCATATATCAGCCATGTTGCAACTTACCGACCTTCGCGCCGCCTGCCCACCCCTTGCCCAACGTTTTGCCTCCCTCTGGGGGCGTCTTTGACGTGGCGGCCAGCGAAAAACGGTTGCAGGCCATTGAAACAGAAATTTCACGTCCCGGCGCATGGGACAAACCCGAAGCGCTCACGCCCCTGCTTCAGGAAAAACGCCGCCTCGAAGATGAGGTGGCCCGCCTGAGCAAGCTCAAAACCTGCCACGACGACATGAATGAGTGGCTGGCTCTGGCAGCGGAAAGTGAAGATCCTGAAGCGCTGGAATCCCTGGCGCAACAGCAGAAGGATCTGGCTGCCCTGCTGGACGAAACAGAGCTTGTGATGCTGCTTTCCGCCGAAGAAGACAGCCAGGACGCCATACTTGAGATCCATCCCGGCGCGGGCGGCACAGAGTCTCAGGACTGGGCAGAAATGCTGCTGCGCATGTATACCCGCTGGGCCGCCGATCATGATTACAAGGTTGAAGAACTCGACTTTCTGCCCGGTGACGAGGCTGGTATAAAAAGCGTCACCCTGCGCGTGGGCGGGCCGCACGCTTTCGGTTTTCTCAAAAGCGAGCGCGGCATCCACCGCCTCATCCGCATTTCGCCCTTCGACTCGTCCGGCCGCAGGCACACCTCTTTTGCTTCGGTGGATGTTATCCCCGATGCCGGTGACGACATTGAACTGGACCTCAAGGATGCTGACCTGCGGGTGGATATTTTCCGCTCCAGCGGCCCCGGCGGCCAGAGCGTCAACACCACAAGCTCTGCCGTGCGCATAACCCATATTCCCACGGGCGTATCTGCCCAGTGCCAGAACGAAAAGTCGCAGCACCACAACAAGGAAACGGCCCTGCGTGTCCTGCGCGCCCGCCTCTACAACATGGAACTTGAAAAACGCGATGCCGCGCGCCAGGCCCAATACGCCGGTAAGGATGCCATCGCTTTCGGCAGCCAGATACGCACCTACACCCTTCAGCCCTATCGCCTGGTCAAGGATCACCGCACCGGCACAGAAGTAGGGGATGTGGATGCGGTTCTGGACGGGCAGATTGACGTCTTCCAGCACGACTACCTTTTGCACCGCCATGAGCAGCAACGCTGAGTTTGAAGCCCTGGCGCGCGAAATGCTGGCCCTGAGCCAGACCAGCGCCCCCGATGCGGATATTCCGCGCAAAGCCGACGGCCCGGGCCGGAGCGGAGTGCTGGTGGCCCGCCTTTTGCCGGACTTCAGCCTGGAGCGCTGGCGGCATTTTTGCCGCGATCACGCCAAAGGGCGCTGGTATGTATGGCCTGCGGGTCCCGATACGCCGCCGGATCTCGCCCATATGGACGCCTGCGGAGGCTCCCCGTCCGCCGATGATGCCCTTGTTGCCGGGCTTCTGCTGGAACAGATCCGGCGCGAAATGCTGCGCGGCGCACGTTCCGGCAGCGAACTCAGCCTCATATGCGCCGCCCTGCCCCAGCGGGATGCAACGGCCGCGCAGCACGAGTCGGGCATGACCGACCTGATGGATACGGCTCTGGCCGCCAGCCTGCGGGAACACAGCGAAGCCTGCGACAGCCTGGGCCACCTGGCCTGCGGCAGCTACGCCCTGCTGCTTCCCGGTGTGGGGGCGCTCAGAGCGCGTCTGCTGGCCAATGCCATACAAAAAACATTTCTGCAGCAAGCCGTGCAGCGTTGCGGCGCAACAGCCACAGCACCGGGTACAGCACCGCCCGCCTGCGCACTCGGCATCGCCTGTGCCGAGTCCGGCGCGGCTATTACCGCCGAAGCCCTGCTGGCAAAGGCGCGCAGCGCCCTGCAAGATGCGTTGCTGCAAACACAGCAGCAACATTCCGGCCGGATCTGCCTTGCAGACAGCGCCAGCCTGGAAGAGCGCGCAAGTCTGGTACATTCCAGCGAAAAACGCTTTCTTTTTTTCGGGAGAAACAACTGATGGCAAATAAAACCCTGAGCGTGGCCCTGCTGAGCGGCAAGGGCGGAGTCGGCAAGACCAATATAACGCTCAATATGGCCTGCGCCCTGTACCAGATGGGTTTTAAAAACCTGCTGATGGACTGTGATCTGGGCCTCGCCAACCTTGATGTTCTGCTGGGTATCACTCCTGAGGGAAACCTGCAGAACACCCTGCTTGGCGAAGCCAATATAAGTGATGTGCTGTATCACGTTGAGGCACAGGGCTTTGACGTGCTGCCCGCCGCCTCCGGCGTGCCGGAGCTTACCGAGCTTCAGCCCGGCATGCGCAACATGCTGCTGGATCGCCTTGAGCCGGAGCTGGACAAGTACGACTTTGTTTTTATGGATGTGGGCGCGGGCATTTCCGGCACGGTGCAGACCTTCGCCGCCCTGGCGGCCATGCGCATTGTTGTCATCACTCCCGAGCCGACATCGCTCACAGACAGTTACGCCCTCATCAAGGTTCTCAATGCCCGTTACGGGCTGCAGGACTTTATGGTGATAGTCAACCAGGTGGCTTCTGCCAGCGAGGCCAAAGCCGCGTTTGACAAGCTGCACGGAGCCTGTCGCCATTTTCTGCATATCGAACCGGTACTGCTCGGGCACATCCGCGATGACAAAAAAGTTCCCGAAGCCGTGTGCCGCCAGCAGCCGCTTATGCGCATCGCCCCCGGCAGCCCCGCGGCCCAGGACATTCAAAACCTGGCAGCGCGTCTGCAAAGGCTGCGCCTTGGCATGGCCGACTGGCTGGCTCCCAGAAAGGTGCTGCAGTCCATATCCGCAAAAGAATGAGGATGACGGCCTAAAAACCTCGCGGACTGTTTACCTTGTTGCATAAAAGGTATAGAGATGAATTAATACTAGATGCCTATCGTTAGCCCTTGGGCATTCAGGCAGAAAAGCACTTTGACAGCGCGAGGCGACACGGCAAAATCGCCAGCAATATCTTAAAGATAGTGGACGAGCAACGCTGTTTCAGGCAGAATGTCTTTGCGGGCAACAAACGCAGTCACGGAGGCGTGATGAACAAGAGCGAACTTATCAAGGCGCTGGCCGACGAAACCAACATTCCCTTTGATGATGCGTCAATGGTGGTCAACACCTTTTTTGATGCCATGAAACAATCCCTTCTTGCCGGTGAACGTATCGAAATACGCGGTTTCGGCAGCTTCAAGATCAAAGAGTACGAAGGCTACGCGGGCCGCAACCCTAAAACCGGTGAAAGCGTCACCGTGGCCTCGAAACGTCTGCCCTTCTTCCGCGCTGGCAAGGAACTGAAAGAATTCATCAATCAATAGGCATCGTTGCATAACGCGGCCTTGCCGCCACTTGAGCCGAACCGCGTGAAGGCCTGCCTTCAGTTCTCGGTGCTCGGCCATCCATGGGCGCGCAGGGCGCGCCAAGGAGTTTGTCATGCTGTTTTCAGGTGCACTGACAGCGCTAGTCACCCCATTCAAGGATGAGGCTCTGGACGAGGAAGCCTACAGGAATTTTATTGAATTCCAGATTACGGAAGGCATCCACGGTCTGGTACCCTGCGGCACCACCGGTGAATCCGCCACGCTCAGCCACGAAGAGCATGAAAGGGTCATTGAAATCTGCATTGATCAGGCCAAGGGCCGCGTACCCGTGCTGGCAGGGGCCGGATCCAACAACACGGCAGAGGCCGTGCGCCTGACCCGCTTCGCCCAGAAAGCCGGGGCAGACGGCGCCCTGCTCATCACCCCCTACTACAACAAACCCACGCAGGAAGGCCTGTACCGCCACTACAAAGCCATAGCCGAAGCCGTAGAAATGCCCCTTGTGCCTTACAACGTGCCTGGCCGCACGGGCTGCAACCTGCTGCCCGAGACCCTGGCCCGCCTGGCCAAAGAATTTTCGCACATTGTGGGCGTCAAGGAAGCCACCGGTGACATGGCCCAGGGCAGCAAAACCCTGTCGAGCTGTCCCGCGGGCTTCAGCGTGCTTTCTGGCGACGACTTCACCGCCCTGCCTCTCATGGCCCTGGGTGGCAAAGGGGTCATTTCCGTTACGTCCAATATCGTGCCGGGGCGCATGGCTGCCATGTGCAATGCATTCAACAAGGGCGACGTGGCCGAAGCCGCGCGCATCCATCACGAGCTTTTCCCTCTGCACGAAGCCATGTTCTTTGAAAGCAACCCCATCCCGGCCAAAACGGCCCTGAACCTTATGGGCAAAATGGAAGCCGGTTTGCGCCTGCCGCTTTGCCCAATGAGCGCGGCAGCCAAAGAAAAACTCGCAGGCGTGCTGCGCAGCTTACAGCTTATTTAAGACGCGAGCAGGCCACTCATCTGAAACTGCCCTGCCGGTGCGTAAGCGACGCATGTCACGCGGGCGGCGCAAACAGCCCCTGTTCGCCAGGCAGGCGGGATGAAGCCGGCAGGACCGTGTGTTTGCGCGCAAGCGCCGCAGTGAAGGCCGTACCGCCTCGCGAATGTGTCCGCTCAAAATCAGCCTGCCTGATTACCGCGCTCTGGCGCCCGCAACAGCAGGCCGCTGCAAAAGTTCAAAACTTGCCACACAAAAGGGCCGCCCATACTGGGCGGCCCTTTTGCGTTTTCTGCGGCCTCGTCGAGCGAGGCCGCAAGGCACTGTCAAAAACCTACATGGCAGACTTGTAAATGGCAGCCACAGCGGCATCAGTCATGGTGCGCGGGTTGGTAAGGCCGCAAGCATCTTTCTGGGCATTGCCGGTCATAGTAGGAATGTCCGCTTCTTTCACATCCTTGCCGTATTTTTTGCCAAGAGCTTTCAGCCCCTCGGGAATGCCCACATCAGAAGACAGGGTATTGATGGCGGCGATGGCCTTTTTAGAGGCTTCATCGGCGCTCAGGCCGTCGGTGATTTCACCGAGCAGGCGGGCAATGCGGCCGAAGCGGCGACGGGTCGCCATACGGTTATACTCGCACACGTGGGGCAGCAGAATGGCGTTGCACTCACCATGCGGCAGGTCATAAAAGCCGCCCAGCTGGTGCGCCATGGCATGTACGTGACCAAGGCTCGCATTATTGAAGGCCATACCGGCCAGATACTGGGCGTAACACATGCCTTCGCGGGCTTCTTTGTCCTGCCCGTTGGCCACGGCTCGGCGCAGGTAGCGGTTGATAAATTCCATAGCCTTTTCAGCGCAGGCATCTGTCATGGGCGTGGCGGCCGTAGACACATACGCCTCTACAGCGTGGGTCAGGGCGTCCATACCTGTGGCGGCGGTAAGAGCCGGGGGCATGCCCATCATGAGCAGGGGATCGTCAATAGCCACGCCGGGCGTACAGCGCCAGTCAACAATAGCCATTTTCACTTTGCGCGAGGTGTCGGTAATGATGCAGAAGCGGGTCATTTCTGAAGCGGTACCGGCAGTAGTATTGACGGCCACGTAGGGCGGAAAGGGCTTGGCGGATTTGTCCACGCCTTCATAATCATGAATTTTTCCGCCGTTGCCGGCAAGAAAACCCACGCCCTTGCCGCAGTCATGAGAGCTGCCGCCGCCAAGGGTGATGAGGCTGTCGCACTTTTCTTTCTTGTACATCTCGAAGGCCGCATCCACGTTATGGTCTGTGGGGTTGGGTACGGTCTGGTCGTAAATGGCGTACTGCATCTTGGCGGCATCAAGAATGCCGGTAATCTGCTTGAGGATACCAGCCTTGACGATACCCTGGTCCGTAACAATCAACGGCTTCACGCCACCGATATTTTTGAGACGGGAGGGAATTTCCTTGGAACACCCTTCGCCCACAAGAGTAACATTGGGAATGAAGAAGGAGGTCACCTGCCCCATGTGCATGCTCTTAAGCTCCGTACTCATATGCGACTCCTAGCGTTATGCGGACACAATCGCGCTACATGTACCACTATTGTACCGCAGTGATAAGGAAATAACCTTACAAAAAAGAGTACAGCATCAAAAAATTCAATGCAAGCATCTTGAAGCACGATGTAAAAGTAATTTGTATAGTTATTTTACGCCATAGTACATGTTATTTTTTACACAACTCAACATAGATAGTTCATTTTTGCACAATACTGCATTGGTTGATTGTTCACCCAAAAACTGAAAAGCGTGACCATAGGCCGGATCATGAATATCGGAAGCATGATTTCACGCTGCTGCCGCCTGAAGACAACAGATATATGTACGCTCAGACCATGCTCGCAAGACGCTGTCCCGCAGTTGAAAGAAGCCCATCGGGCGTGAAGGTTCACACCCAAGCGGCCGCAAAGCTGCTCAGCCGAATGTTTTTTGTCTTTGAAGCATGCGCAACGCGCCCAAAGCGCCTGTTCAAGTATTCAACACCGCCAATCCACATAACAGGCAGCACAGCCGCTGCCCACGAAATATCAAGCAACATTAGGGCATCTAACGCCTGAAGCATTTCTGGATTTATACCTGTACCTCTTACGAAACAACACATCGGCAAGGCATTTCTACTACCCATTGCCCGGCTTCCGGCGCATCTTGCTGATGTCATTGCGCGGCGCGGAGGGCGATTACCGGACTAATCAAGCAAGATAACGGGCAAAGCAAGGAAGCCACGTAGCAGACGCTCAAAGCAGGACATTCCTGTCGCCATAAAAAAGCCCGTGCCCATCCAGCCGCCTCCTTGAGGACGACCAGAACAGACACGGGCCTTTGACACGGCACAGCGCCCAAAAAATATGCAGAAAAGCCGTCAGGGCAGTTTTACGTTACAACTGCCCTGACGGCTGTACAAACAGATGCCCACCACGAAGGTGCAGTACGGTTTCAGCGTTCCCAAAGGCTACGGTAAAAAGACTGTAGCGCGGTTCACCGGCGGGCAAACACCGCAACGAGGCTCTTGCAGCCTTTTTGAAAACACCTCTTCTCAAGGATCAAATGCCAGAGCAACTTCATTTTGAAGCTGCGCCGACGGCGGCACGAGCAGGCGTCCGCTATGCAGGCACAAGTGCAGTTTACCTGACTGCTGCGGGCCGTAACGGGCGAGCCTTACACGCTGGGAACTATCTTCCCCGGCATTAGTCCGCCCTCGGCGCTGCCGACCTTTTTTGCGTCCTGTCCACACGGGCCATGCCCGGTTCACGCATCTTGCCGGGGCGGCACATACGGCTCAGGCGGCGCAGGTACGCCTTGCGCTTATCCAGAAAGAACGCCAGCGGGCGCGAAAAGTTGCGTCCCAGAAGCCCATCAACCAGAAGCTGGCTTATCTCCCGCTCACGTGTCAGCACCAACTGCGAGCGTGCCAGCACATTGCGGTCAGCCTCGGGCATGGCCCGTGTGATCTGACGGAAGGCGTCCTGCGCCCTGGGCTGGTAAAACCATATATACATGAGGTCCAGCGCATTGACGATGAACGCGCGCTCCAGCTCCTTGCCCTTGACGCCGCCACTGCCCTGAAGGCCACCGGGCCGCGCCAGCTTGATCAGCGCGTCTTCATGCGGAAAGAGCAGTTCAAGCCGCGTATAGCAGTCAAAGAGATTATTGAGCTTACTTCTGTAGTCCCACCGCCGGATGCGCAGGTTTACCTGGCTGTCGGCGTACCCTTCAATAAGCGCTGCCACCGAATCCGAAGACATCTTTGAAATCACGGCGGCGCTGGGAACAAGATAGATTTCCGGGCTGGCTACCCCCCATGCGAAAAGGCCGTAATACAGCAGCGAGTTGTACAGGGAAGAGACCGGAATGGCCAACACACTGCGAAAAAGGTTGCCGATGGCCGCCTCTTTGGGAAAACCGCGAAATACGTTGTGCGCGCAGATATAAAATCCGTTGATGATGCTCAGAACGGTAAAAACCGTCCACGGGCTTTGGGCCACGGTTATGTTGAAGGTCCTGTCCAGCAGCCACACACGCACCATAACTTCAAGCAACAGAACAGAAATACCCGTATACATGAGCGAATCGCACAAACGGTTAACGCTGACCTGATCCCGCCAGTGGATAAGGGTATCGCGCGTGGCCCCTTTGGCGGCCAGCACCATCTGCACAACGTTGCGCACCCCCGTAATGCCGAACCAGATAAATGTGCCGCCCCAGGCAAGAAGCCACCAGTCCTGCGTATACAGAAAAGAAAAGAAGGCCGGTACAAAACCCAGCAAGACCTTGAGCCAGTTGCAGAATGAACTGTTCAAATAGGCCGCCCCGGGCTTTGAAGAGCTGACCTCGTCCTTCTTGCCCAGCAGGTTGTTGCCCAGTGCGGCGCTGAGACCGCCGAGATTCATGATATTGCCCTGACTGCAAACGTGAAAGTCCTCGCTGGCGGTTTTCCACGCCTTGCGGCACTCAAGCCCAAGATGGCCGCAACCGGGCAACCAGCGCAGACACCTGGCCGCGCGCTGCCAGATTGAGGGGTTGCGTGGCTTGGTATAGCTGAACACCTCTTCCACCGGTGAGCAGATAGGAATTTCAAACAACTGCCGCCCCCTGTACCGACGGGCCGGGCGGCCTTTTCTGGGCAGCGTGTCCTTGATGGCAAAGCCCATACCGTAGGTAATACGGCTTGCGGAACTTGTTCCCAGGCGCGACCCCAGGGGCTTGTGGCGGTAGTGTTCCCACAATTTCGGCACGTTATGCAAAATATCGCGAAACTTGGCGGCCCGTTCTTCATCCACGGTGCGCATGCGACGCACCATCTGCCGGATGATCTGCTTCACACGCGGGCCGAGACCCTCGTTGAGCGCCTGCTGCAATTCACTGATGGGCTTGAGGTTGGCCTGCTGCCGCTCCATCCAGCTTTTCATGTTAAAGATTTCCAGATGGGTAATGTTGCCTCTGGAATCCCACAGGAGTTCGGCCACGTCTTCCACGCTCAGGCCAGAGGTGCACAGCACCAGTCGATAACCCGGCGTAAGCTCCACAAGCTCCCGCGTAAGTTCCAGTATGGAAAGCCGCATGAGGTGCGGCATTTCCTCTTGTGGGGGCGGACAGTCCAGATCGGGCAGTTCGGGGTGCAGCGCAGCCGACAGCCATTCCTCGGCGATATGCTCCGGCCCCATAGTTTCAAGCACCGCCAGCTCGGCCCGGGCAGTGGCATCGTCACGCTCGGCAAGCCTTGCGGCCCGCTGCCGCAACGAAGGTTGAACATGGCGGTGCAGCGCTTCGGCCAGATGCAGGCTGCTGGCTTGGCCTCGGCCCACCATGCGAAGAAATTCCTCGCCTGACAGTTCGGGAACTTCCACTTCCCAGGCGGCTTCCATCTTGGCGCGCTGGTGTTCGTTCCAGAGCGCAAGGCAGTTGAGCACCCGGTCACGCCGCCAGCGCAGCACCTCGCGGCCCCGCTTCATCATTTCAGCCATCTTGGGGCTGTGCAGAAATTCCAGAAAATCTTCATTGGAGCTGAAGCCGCGCGGTATCCAGAACAGGCTTACAAAACGCCCGTAAAACGGAACCTGAAACTCCAGGCCGATGCGCACGTCAATGCCCGTTATTTCAGCCGCACGTAAAATTTCGCGCGCGGCATCGGGCTGTACCCAATATTCGTAGGCCACGGTCAAGGAGCGCAACCCCTTGATCCACGCATCCATTATAAGATGCGTGGGGCTTTTGCGCCCTTTGGTGTTGGCATCATACACATGGTCGTCAAAGGCTATCTGGTTCCAGGCCTCGGGCATTTCCGGCAAGTGATAGCGGGCCAGCATGCGGCGCACAATGCGCGGTGTTCCCTGTACAGTGCGGCGAAAGTCGTGAGCCAGCTTTAACTGTTCCATAGGATTGTCATGCGCGCGCACAATACTCTTCATGATCTGCATGAGTACCCGTGCAGTATTGCGCCGCAATGACGAATGCGCACTGTTCAAAACTTCATCATACAGCGTCTGTAAAGCAAGCAGCCTGTCTCTGGCCTGTGTGCGCCCAGCCTGAAGATTGCGCAACAGGTTGATGACGGCATAGGCCATACGCGAAACAGGCGATGCCACCAGTTCCTTGATGCCGTGCGGGTGCAGGCTGGGGTCAAAAAGGCTGGTATCCGAATGATTGTTATCGGATTCCAGAATGCGATTGACAAGGACAAGGATCTCTCTGTCCTGCTTGTCAAAATAAATACCACGCCATACGAAACTCACGCCACACGCTCCTTTAAAACCATTGCAGCGCAACAGTTAAAATAAACCTTTTACAACACTTACCCCGACCCTGCGTTCACGTCAAATATCCCGGTCTTGTGGTGAAACACAGGCAGCCCCCTGCACCGGTAAACAGCAAAAAGTACATGAAAAACTGCCGCTGCCGCGGCAAGGCCCAATGACACAAATGGCATCAGGCCCCATGCAAAGCGTCCAGCCGTAAACGGCTGGACGCTTCGGCCAAAGGGCCAGGGCTGCTGCACGGCAGCCCGCGGTAATCACAATGCCTGCGACGAGATGCCGTCAGATGAACTCGTCCATACAGCCCGCACGCACCTTTTTGAGCAGGCGGTCCGCAGCGCCGCGTTCGTGAATGGGCATCCTGTCCAGCTTTTCCTTCAAAAGGCGTTCACCCATCATGCGGGTATAGGGCGTGGCATAGTGCAGCAGAAATTCCATAAACGACGCCGCCGAATTTGGCCCGCACTGCCCCTTGATGCCGCATTCGCGCACCATGGAAACGAACTCTTCGCCCCTGCGGCCCAAGCGTGGACAGGCCGCGCAAAAGGACGGCAGATGCCGCGCTTCTTCAAGCAGAAAACGCACGACCTCATCCACATGGCAGTCTTCACCACAGGGGAAAGGAACCTGCTGGCCTGAAGCCGTAAACCAGCCGTCGTAGGGATTTGCCACGCTGCCCGTGAGCAGTTGCGAGCCACCGGCGTTACAGCCGTCGCGCCAGAGACCGGACGGCTCCCTGGTGGTCAGGATAAGGCCGGCATAGGGCAGAGCCAGCCGCGCAAGGGCCACACAGCGCAGGTAGTCCGCATCGCTTACCGGATAAGGAGCCTCCATCAGGCTGCCGGGCGCGGGACGCATGCGGTGCAGGCTTACGGTACGACAGCCCATGCCGTACACCCGCTCCAGATGGGCCGCATGCTGGATGAGGGCCAGCAGGTCAAACCGCCAAGGGCCGAGCCCCAGCAGAAGCCCCATGCCCACATCGGGTACTCCCGCCGCAAAAGCGGTGTCAGGGGCTTCAAGGCGCTTGATGTAGTCGCTTTTGGGACCGGACACGTGCGCCGCGCGATAGCTGGCCTCATGATAGGTATCCTGATAGATGAGGACTGTTCCCACATAGGCGTCGAGCAACGTTTCGTACTGGGCGCTTTCAAGCGGCCCGACATTGACGTTGACGCTGTGGATTTCGCCCACGCCGTCAAATACGGTGTACAGAATACTGATGGCCTCGGCCAGATACTCCACATCGGCATTGGGCAATTGCCCGCTGACCAGAAAAATACGCTTATGCCCCTGGCGGATAAGACGCAGGGCCGCTTCGCGCATTTCCGGCGATGTCATGTACTTGCGCTCTATCTGTTCATTTCCCTTCCGGTTGGCGCAATACAGGCACTCACTGCCGCAATGGTTGGAAAGGTGCAGCGGCGCGGAAAGAACCATGCGGTCGCCGTAAATCCGCTGTTTGACTTCATCGGCAACAGCCAGAATGCGCTCATTTTCCACGGGGTCGTCAACCCGCATAAGAGCCACAATCTCATCTGCTTCCAGCGGAACCATCTGCATGGACTTGTCAAGAATATCACGAAGCTCAATGGCGTCCGGGGCATCCTGACGATCCAGGGCGCGCTCAATGGCAGACACACTAAACCACCGGGGCAACGATTCCACAGACATGCTTGTCAACCTCGCACAAGTTAAGAACTATGTAAAAATACAGAGCTATCTTGCCTTTCAAAATACTCATTCAAATTCGGTAATTCGATTGTCCATTATTTCACATATCTCGTCAAGTACAGGAACCACAAATCCATGAGTAATTTTGCGCGCTGCCGGGGCAGCCGCCATCCATCCTAAAAATGTCGCCATGCACTACCGCATCAAGTGCCGCAACGCACGCCATCCGCGTAAGACATGCACTACAGGAGCGAAAAGATACCATTTACCGCTTCCGTAAAGCCCTGTCGCACATCCGCCCACATACGGCCCGGCTGCCGCACGATACCCTGCTCGCCCCACGCCCTGCCGCCGCACATACGCATGACGTACTTGCGAACCTGGCAGCGTGGACGTATGCTGTAGCGGTAGACCTCATTCAATCCAGACCTTTCCAGGATTCCCCATGCGTCATCGCCAAGCCAGTCTCCCTGCACACGCCCTGCCCACAACGGCATTTTTTCGCCTGCTCCTGCTTTTTACCGTTTGCATCCTCCTGGCGGGAAAAGCCACGCCCGCCTCTTCAGCCCAACCTGCCCCGGCCACGGCCGAAAACCCCTTGCGTGTGGCCCTGCTGCTGGAGCATCCCGGCGGTGACAACGGCTGGAACGATGCATTGCTGCACGGCCTTGAGCGCGCGCGCCGCGACCTGCCGGTACAGACAGATGTGCTTGTGGCGCCGCCACAAGCCGACACAGCCGCGCTGCAAACTTTTTTTCAAAATGCCGCAACAAGCCATGACATGGTTCTTGTGGCCTCAGACCGCCTGCACGAAAGCCTGCGCAACAACGCCGCCAACTTCCGGCGCACCATGTTTGGCTGCATTGACGCAGGTATACGCGCACCCAACATCATGTGCATTACCTTTGCCGATGAGCAGGCGGCATACCTCGCCGGAGCGGCCGCGGCCATGCTCACCACGCAAACCGCCCTGCCCGGCATCAATGCCGACAGAACCATCGGCTGGCTTTCGGGCGAGGATGTGCCCGCCATGCGCTCACTGCTCAATGGCTTTGTAGAAGGCGCCCGCCTGGTGGACCCGGAGGTGCGCGTCATCAACAAGATTACCGGCTCCTTTACCGATGCCGAATCCGGACGCCAGGCGGCCCGCCAGTTGCTGGACCAGGGGGCGGATGTGCTGGTGCTGGCCTGCGGCGCAGGCAACGGGCCAGCCATGGATGAAGCCGCCGCCCACGGAGCTTATGTGGTGGGGCTGGACAACAACCAGGACAACAGGCTGCCCGGCCGGGTGCTCACCTCTATCGTCAAAAAAGCCGACACCGCGGTATATGACCTGGTGGCAGCGGCCGCTTCAGGCAACTTCAAGGGCAAGGAAATTCTGATACGCGACCTGCAAAACGGTGGCGTGGATATTACAGACATGGCCCCCTTCAAAGCTGCGGCAGGCAAAAATATTCCCGCAGGGCTGGAGCGCCGCCTGCGTGAATTGCGCGGCGAATTGATACATGGAGGCATCCGGCTTAAATCATTAAGAGAAAAAACACTCTGCGACTGTCTGTAACCGCTTGCGGCAGCAGAGCATGCGCAGCCACGGCCGCAGAATGCACAACGCGACCGGGCGCATGCGCGAGCTTACATATCCGGCACGCACGGCGCCCCAGGCGCGGCAGATGGTCAGGCCACGTTCATCTATCGGTTTTTACATTGCCGAAGAAATAAAAAACAGATAAACATATTCAAAGTCTATGAACAGCACCCACAGGCCGGGATCCACAAGCCGGGCCGTAATACAATTTCTGTTTTTCGCCCCTTTCGGACTTCAGGAGAAAAGGTATGCGTAATATAAAAAAATGCATTTCTCTGGCTGTCGCAGTGCTCATGCTGCTGCACCTGGCGGCATCCGGAGCCGCGGCCTCGCGCCTGGTGCGCATACCCACCGCCTGGATGGACGAATTTGAAACCTTTCTTATCTGGTATGCCAAAGATAAAGGGTGGGACAGAGAAGCCGGGCTGGACATAGAAATCAGACAGTATGATTCCGGTGAAGAAATACTTGATGCCCAGCCCACAGGGGCATGGGTTTACGCCGGTATGGGAACGGTTCCGGCCGTTATGGGCAACCTGCGCAACAACGTTGTCGCCATTGCCACAGGTGCGGACGAATCCGCTGCCAACGGCGTTGTGGTGCATGCCGACAGCCCCATAGCGGCCGTCAAGGGCTGGAACAAGGAGTATCCCGAAGTTCTCGGCAGCCCGGATACCGTACGCGGCAAGACTTTTCTGGTTTCAGACATGAGTTCCGCACACTACGCGCTTTCATCCTGGCTGCGCGTACTGGGCCTTCAGGACAGTGACGTCATCATAAGAGACATGATGCAGGGCCTTGTGGTCGCCAGTTTTGAAAATCATATCGGCGACGGCGTGGCCCTGTGGGCGCCGCAACTGTTTCTGGCCCTGAACAAGAACGGCGCTCTTGCCGCAACCCTTGAAGGCTGCGGCAAATACAGCCCAACCTATATTGTGGCCGACACGGCCTATGCCAATGAACACCCCGAAATCACGGTAAAATTTCTTACAGTTTACTTCAGGGCCGTTGACGAATACCAGAGCAAAAATCCCGAAAACTTTCTTCAGGATTATCGCCGCTTTTATCTGGAATGGGCCGGAAAGGATTTTGACGATGAACTCATGCTGCGCGACATGAAAAGTCACAAGGTCTTCAACCTGGCCGAGCAGCAGGCGGATTTTGATGCCGTTGCCGGGCGCAGCGAAGCGCAGAAAAAGCTGGAAACCATCGCCCGCTTTTTCGCCGAGCAGGGCCACCTGGGCAAGGACGAGGCGCTGTACACCGGTACTGCCTCCTATGCCACAGACAAATATATCAAGCTTGTGCCGCCCAACCTGAAGCTGAAAAAATAGGGCAATCCCGTTTTTGGAACTGCCCGGATCATGTTCTGCAGGAAAACAGATTTTTCAAAGTTTTTTATGGCGCTCGCCACGGCACATCATAGCGCCGGTACAATACGCTTACACCCCGCAGCCCTCAGCGCATTGTAAAAATAAAATGTCTCTGGCAACAGTTCCGACAAACAGCACGGCGGTCCGCACAGCGGACCGCCGTGCTGCTTTTACTTCCGCAACGTGCCACCGCCGCCCCCGGCGGGTATGTCAAAGCGCGGTACGGACATGTGGCAGCGGCCTCGCCCCGTACGCTCTGCAAAGCGCTGATGATACTCTTCGGCCATGTAAAACGGGCCGGCCGGTTCAAGCCGTGTCACCACATCATATCCCAGTTCATGCAGGCGGTTCACAAGGCTGCGCGCCACGGCTTTCTGCTCCGCATCCAGAAAAAATACGGCCGAGCGATACTGGTCGCCCACGTCCGGCCCCTGGCGATCCAGTTGCGTGGGATCGTGGATTTCAAAAAAACGGCGCAGGATCTGCTCGTAACTGACCACAGACGGGTCAAAACTCACGCGCACGGCCTCGGCATGCCCTGTATTGCCGCCGCACACGTCATCATAGGTCGGGTCCGGCGTACGGCCCCCGGTATACCCGGAGACAGCATCGCACACGCCCGGCATCTTTCTGAAGGCATCTTCCACTCCCCAAAAACACCCCCCGGCCACAATGGCTGTGGCCGTACAGCCCTGCGTGCCGGACCGGGCCAGCGCCTGCGCCTCTTCCGGGCTGCCTGCCGGATAAAAGGCCATGGACAGCGAGTTGACACAGTGCCGGGTATTTTTGGCGGTAAAACCCTCGCCCTCAAAAACATGCCCCAGATGCCCGCCGCAGTTTGCGCAGACAATTTCCACCCTTCTGCCGTCCGCATCAGGTTGGCGGCGCACCGCGCCGGGCAGTTCATTATCAAAGCTGGGCCAGCCGCAGCCGGACTCAAATTTGTCGCGCGAACTGTAAAGAGGCGCACCACACTGGCGGCACACGTAGGTTCCGGCTTCCCGCTTGTTCGTATACTGCCCGGAATACGGGGCTTCCGTGGCTTTACGTAAAATAATATCCGCTTCCGGCCCGGAAAGGGGCGGCATGGGAAAAGATGGTTTCATGACAGTCTCCGGTAAAGCCGCATCACCTGGTCCGGCAGCGGCGCAATCCGCTGCGGCCGGAACAAAAGCGCCGCAGAGCAGCCAGGCGACCAGCATCAAAAAAAAGACATGGTGGCGCATAATTGCCTCTCTGTTCTCTCTGTAAATAAGACCTCTGCGTTTGCGGTCAATGTCTTGCCGCCCCCGGCAGCATGCCGGGCCGGGCCGCATGGGGGGATATTCTTTACAGTTGCTCTGGAGAAGTCCCCCCGCGACCGCGCGGCCAGGCCCCGTCCCACCCGTCCATATGCTCAGGCTCACCCGCCATTCAAAGCCTGCATGGCGATGACATTGCGCCGGACAGCCTGAATACGCGCCCACTCTGGGCAGCGGCACATAACAGCAGTCCAGGCAAAGCCCGTTCGTTCATGGCATTGCGCGGCGCGGAGGGCTATCACCGGGCGAAGCGTGGAAGCTCCCGCAACATACGCTGCGCAGGCGGCAAAAACGAAGAGCAAAAAAAGCGCCCGCCCAAAAACAGGGCGGGCGCATACTTGCTACATGCATGTCAGGTTGCGATCCTCAAGCGGAAAAGCCGTCAGGGTGGTTTTTATGCCACTCCCAGGCAGAAGCAATGATGTCATCAATGCCCGCTCTGGCTTCCCAACCCAGCAGTTCCCTGGCGCGGTCGGCCGAAGCCACCAGCCGGGCCGGATCACCATAACGGCGGGTGGCCATGGTCACGCCGATGTCGTACCCTGTCACCCGGCAGGCTGCGGCCACCATTTCACGCACGCTGAAGCCCTTGCCATTGCCAAGATTGCACACCTCGCTGCCGCCGCCCGCACGCAGATAGTCAAGGGCGCGCATGTGCGCATCCGCCAGATCCATTACGCCGATATAATCACGGATACACGTACCGTCGGGCGTGGGATAGTCATTGCCGAAAATGGTTACGGTTTCGCGCCTGCCCAGCGGAACCTGCAGGATGAGCGGGATGAGGTGGCTTTCCGGCCTGTGGTCTTCGCCAATAATGCCACCGGGCCAGGCTCCTCCCACGTTGAAGTAGCGCAGGCTCACAAAGCGTATGCCGTGAGCCTTGCCCACCCAGTGCATCATGCGCTCCATAATGAGCTTGCTTTCGCCATAGGGATTGGTGGGGCTGAGGGGCGCATCTTCGCTGATGGGTACATTTTCCTGTTCGCCGTAAACAGCCGCCGATGAAGAAAAAACGATCTTGTCCACATGGTTGCGCACCATAGATTCAAGCAGGCTTTGCATGCCGTGGACATTATTGTGAAAATATTTCAGCGGCTGTTCCATGCTCTCGCCCACCAGCGAGCTGGCGGCAAAGTGCAGCACGGCATCCACGCGGTGCTCGGAAAAGATCCTGTCCAGCAGTTCGCCCTGGCGAATATCACCTTCATACAGGCTAACGCCGTCAGGCAATGAAGCGCGGTGGCCGGTAAAAAAATTGTCTATGACAACAACTTCCTCACCGCGCGCCAACAGGGAACGCACATTGTGGGAACCGATATATCCGGCTCCGCCGCAAACCAGAATGGGCATTGGCATGTCTCTTTTGTTGAAAGCTGTCCGGCGCGGATTCCACGCCAACAAGGTTTCGCTTTTTGCACAACAATTGCCGTCATGGCAAGCCCCGCCATAACCGGAGTATTTTCAACCCTGAACATGCTCCGTCGGCTGCCGGAACGGATGCCCGCCATGCAGGTCCGGCGCATGCGCCCGCCATCCACATCGGGACACCGTGGCGGAACACCGGAAAGGGACTTTGCAAAAGAACAAAATCCATCTGCTCTGAACCCATGTTGCCACGACTTGAGCCACGATGCCAGCACGGAATAATATTTTTTTACGGAACAAGGCCCGGAACCTCACAGAAAGTTCCGGGCCTTGCGAAGGGCCGTCTGCCGTACGGCCCCGTCTTCGGGACATCCGAAGATTCTTCGCGGCAGGCTTTTGCCTGGTCTGACCGCGCCTGTTGTTCCGCCCGCCGCACTCTGCCGCGTGAACGGCCGGATTGCGGTCAGGCCTGACGGAGTCTACAGCTTCTTGATCACGTCTTCAGCAAAGGCGCTCACGGCATCGGGGTCGCTGGAGGCGTCGCCCTCTATCTTGAGGCCTTCGCAGATAACTTCCGCGCCCAGGTCCCTGGCCTTTTCTTCAATGGCGGGAACCGCGCCGCAGTAATGTTCATATTCCATATCACCCGAAGCAAAGGCGGCCAGCTTCTTGCCCTTGAGGCCCATGCTTTCCATTTCGTCAAACAGGGGGGCAAAATCATCCTGCAGTTCCAGATCTTCCATGCCCCAGGCCGAGCAGCCCATGAGCACGGCGTCATAACCATCAGCCAGATTGTCGGCCGACGCCTCGGCAGCGTTCAGCAGGGTTACTTCATGCCCGCCGGCCGCTACAAGTTCTTCCAGCTTTTGCGCGATGCTTTCCGTATTGCCGGTGCTGGAACCAAAGAGAATTAAAACCTTGCTCATGATACGCTCCTTCCGGCTGTGGCCGGACAATTATAAAATGAAATTCATTTTCAAATGACATAAATACCTTCCACTCCCATGTCAAGACCATGCAGCCGAAAATACAAACTTTTCCCTTGAAAACACACTTTCGGGCCGGTCTGTGCCGCGCGCAGGAACCATAAGCGATCTCAACGCCTGAAAGCAAGGAAGACGCCGGGCAGCCAGCGTCTTCACTATAGAATCATGTGCGCACAGTTCTGTGACTGTGCTCACAAAAAAACAAAAATGCACTCAGGAGTTTTCGTCTGCAACAGATGCGTCTGCGGCGCTGTCCCCGTTGCTGTCCGCACTTTCACCGGGTGCCAGCGCCCCTTCTTTGGCACGGGGCGCGGGCATGCTCCAGTCACCGGGCGCAGGGGCCTCAAGTTCGGCCCTGTCGCCCACATACGGATTAAAATAGCCGTAGCGCAGCCAGGGGCAAAGCTTTTTCAGCCGCTTCATGAACTGGGTCAGCCCCATGCTGGGCGAAAATTCGAGCCGTCCGCCGCCGGAGCTTTGGCCCTCGTTCATGAGTCTGAAGTACCATTCGGGATCAATGTTGAGGTTGCGCCACTGTATCATGCTCACACCGTTCTCGCCCACCATCCGCGCCAGAGCGTCAAGCTCTTCTTCCGTATCGGTGACGCCGGGAAAAAACAGCAGGTTCAGGGCTACAAAAACCCCGCGGCTTCTGGCGGCGCGTATGGATTCCTTCACATCGTCCAGACAGTAGTCCACCGGGCGGTAATAGCGCTCATACAGAACAGGGCGGGCGCTGTTAAGGCTGACCCGCATGCTGGTCAGCCCGGCTTCTGCCAGGCGGGCCACAACCTGCGGCCGCGAAGCATTGGTGTTGCAGTTGACGGTTCCCGCGCCGCCCCCGGAACGGAAGAGGCGTATGCTTTCTTCCAGCAGGTCCGCATTCATGAGCGGGTCGCCTTCGCATCCCTGGCCGAAGGAATAGATGGGCGCGCGGCTTTCACGCCCGGCATGGATGTGCATGACCTCGGCCACTTCCCTCGGGTCCGGCGTGAAGGCCAGCCGGCACTGCGGGGTCACGGCCACAGGAGAATCCTTTTCCTGGGCCGAAATACAGCCCACACAGCGGGCGTTACAGGCGCGGGAGGTGGGCAGGGGGGCCTCGTAACGGCCAAGGGCAAAGTTGCGGGCCGCCGGGCAGTCATAACGGGCCACGCAGTTATCCAGAATATGCCGGACAAGGCGGTTGCCGGGATAGTCCCGCAACAGCCTGCGTGCGCCCTGCTCTATGCGGTGACGGGGAATACGGCTGAAGATCTGGCGCTGGTCGGTATCAACCCTGCGCGCGCAGACATAAAAACGGCCTCGTGCAAAGCCCACTGCCCCATAGGCAAACAGCGGCAGCAAAGGCGCGTCGGGGCCGCTGGTATAGGCGGGATGCGCCGAAATGGTGTGCGCCGGGGCGGCAAAAGCCGCCACGGCAAGCTGGGCCTCGCCCTCGGGCTGGACTATCTCGCCGCTGTCCGGGTCAAGCCCCACGGCCTGGCGCCCCGGCAGCAGAAAGAATTCACTTTCTTCCGGCAGGGGCATAAGTTCATCCGGCCGCGGCAACCCCCATTGCGCGCCACGGCGGCAGACCATGAGCAGGCGCTCGTCATCATAGATATTCCCCTGCTCATCCGCCATAACCAGATGCGGCTCAATGTGTTGGGTAGCCATAAAAGCTCCTTGCCCCGGCGCGGGCGAACGTATATAACGGCCCTACGCGGCCGGGGATTCCCGGCCCGTACTTTTGGAGGCCTTTCATGTTTTCCATAATGCTTTTCATCTTTTTGTGTTTTTTCGGCATTCTCGCCGTGCTTGTCTACATGTTGCGCGGCCAGGAACGGCTGGTAACACAGTTGCGCGACGAGCATGCGCAGTTGCGGGTGCTGTTGCGCGCCATGGAATCGCGCCTGGATCATCTGGACGGAACCAGACCCGCTGACGCAGAGCCGGACGACCGCCCTCTGGCGGATCAGCCCCACTCGCAGGCTGCCCCCACAAAAAACGTTCGTGGCGCAGACCCGCTGGAAAATTTTTCAGGCCAGACGCGAGCCGCCAGACTCACACCTGCGCATGAAGGCCGCGTTGCTGATACTGCCGATGATCCGCTGCTGCACCTGAGCTTCGACCCGCCCGCAGCCCATGCCCCCGGCCGCTCCGCCGCCGGAGCCGCTGCCGTGGATCCGGCCCTTGACCTGCACTTTGACCCGCTGGATATGCCGCAGGGCGCAAGGCGCTGAGTTTCGTCACGCATCGCCGGGCCACCACATCACAGCGCCGCGCAGACTGCCAGCCGGACTGCGGGGAGCTTGCCCTTGCCACAAAACACTGGCAACAGCATGTGCCGACGGCACACCGGTCAGCCGCGCCTTGACAGGCCCGGGACGGAAAACATCCTGCTGCGATCATCCGGTGTAAAGCGTGCTGGGCTGGCGCGCTGGCGAAAGCCAGATCAGGCACGCGCGCGGCCCGCCTGCCGGCCGCCCTTTCAATCAAGGCCGAAGCGGCCCCCGGCTGCGACCAGGTAGGCCTGCCGAATGGCCGCATCGACGCATTCCTCGGCCCAGTGCAGATAGAGCAGCCTGAGGGATTTCTCAAGCACAGCCCCGGCCCTTTCCCGGCGACGCGCCACAAGGGCTTCGTGTCCGTGCGTCCATACATCGCACAGGCCGTCGGTAAATGCCTGCGCCCTGTGCCGGGCGCGGTGTCGTGCATTGACCTCGGCCAGCCCAGCCGCCCTGATATGGGCCGCGACATCGGGATGTTCAAGCAGAAATCTGATGCGAAACTCGGCATCGCCCACGTCGCCGGGGGCATAGCCCACAAGATGCTCACCGTCTACAAAAAGGTCGGCCAGGCCGTGCCCCACACGGGGCGTCACCAGGCAGCCCCCGCAGCCGAGAGCCTCAAAAACCCTGAAGTTCAGATCCCCGTGTTCGCAGTGGTTCAGCAACACGCGCCCCTGGGGAAAAAGCTGCCTGTAGTTGCCCCGGACAACGTGCAAGCCGGAAAGCCTCTCCCCAAGGCGACGCAAAAAATCCGCGCGCCGGGGCATGGCTGGCGAAACGGTGCCCACAAAAAGACAGTCCCACAAGTACCGGGCATCAGGATCGGGCTGATCCCGCTCATGGGCAAAAGGCGGCGACCACCACACACGCTCCTGCTCTAAAAAGGGGCCGGAAAAACGCGCAAGATGGTCGCGCAACGACACAAGGCATATGTCAAAGGCCTGGGCGTAAAAGGGCTGCCAGCTATGGATATGCGAGTCAACGCTGTAATGGACCGTCAGGCAGGGAAAATTCTCAACCCCGAGCACAAAGGGCGGCTGGCTTTTGTCAGCCACAACCAGTACATCCGGCACAAAACCCGCAAGGCGCACCAGATCATGCCAGCCGAATACGCAACCGCCACCAAAATTGTGCAGAGTCACATCCTGCCAGCCGCAGGCGCGCAATTCCGCGCCGAAAAAGGGGCTGCCCAGCCACAAAAGTTTTTGCATGATCCCCCGGCAGTTGTCAAAAAAGCCTTTTGCATGCCGACAGTTGCCAACAGTGCCAAGATACAATAGGTTTGAAACCTAGCCTTGACGCCCTGCGGCGTCAAGATACGAGACTGCAACATGTTTCTGAATGCCCGTCGCCTACGCCTTTTCGCGCGCATATTTCTGGCGCTTTTCCTCCTGCTGTCGGCGTTGACGGCGGGGGCCTTTTACCTGTTGCAGCGCAACCCCCAGGCCCTTGCCGGGCATTTTATCAAGGAACTGAGCGACCGCACCGGCCTGCACATCACCGTGGATGCCGTCAATGTGGCTCTTTTGCCCGTTCCCGCGCTGGCCGTAAGTACGCTGACCGTCACGGGTGCAAACTGGCAGTTTACCACCGCCTACGCCACCCTCAGACCCGATTTCGCCGCTCTTGTGCAGGGCCGTCTGGAACCCCGCAACATATCCTTGCTGCGTCCCCGCGTCAGCGGCACTGTTGCTGTTCCTCTCAGCCCGGATATGGACATCAAGGCCCTGCTGGGCAGCGGCGGCCCGCAGGGCGACCTTTTGTCCGGCCGCTGCCGCCTGTCTGTACAGCAAGGGGACGTACGCATTCAGGGCGCGGAAAACTCCAGCCTTGCCATTGAGGGCATGCAGTGCGATCTGGAGGCAAAACCCGGCGACAGCATAAGCGGCAACATCGGCTGGGCATCAGCCGCCCTTGTGCCGCCCGACGGCCAGCCGATACTTCTGGACAGCCTGTATCTTGACGGCAAAGGCAGCCTTGAAAATCTGCTCGCGCAGCCGCGCCTTACCGCCAGCGGGGTGCTGCGCGCGCCCCAGTGGCTGCCCGAGATGAAATTTTCCCTCAAGCTTTCTCCAGCCAGCGTTCTTCCCGGCAAGCAGGGGCTTGACCTTACTGCCGACCTTGAAGGCAGCGTCAGCAAGGACGACACCGCCCTGCCCTTCCGCTTTATGGGCGGCGCGAGTTGGCGGCAGGCCGATCCGCACAGGGTGGGCCTGGAAAAGCTGCGCCTGACGTTCGGCCCTGATGATGCCAGCTTTAACGGCGCGCTGACCATAAACGAAAACAGCGCGCCGTCCCTGGCGGGGCGCCTGCAACTGCACCGCGCAAGCCTCACCCGCTGGCTGGGTTTTGCCCGCAATCTGGCCCCCGGGCTGCAAATTGCCCTGGACGAACTCAGCGATGGGCTGCTGGTTTTTGACCTGGACGCAGCGGGCCTGCGTGTGCCGCATATTGAAGTGACGGCGGCGGGCAGCCGCTTTACGGGCAGCGGCGGCGTGGCGGACTGGAGCAAGCCCGAAGTGGCGCTGGACCTCGTCTCTGACAACGTGAATCTTGGCCGCGCAATCCCCGAAGCCGTGGGCGACCTGCCCGCGGAGCCGCAGTTCGGCCACGGACCGTTTACGCCCATACCCGGCGCCCCCCTCATGCCCGGCGAAATCGGCGTGGACTACAACATACGGCTGGCCGCCAAAAAGGTGGCGTACGGCAGCATTGTCATTGATGATGCGCTGGTGGTCATCCGCCAGGGCCTGCTGGATGCCAAAACCCGCCTTGAAGACACCCTGCTGCTGGTGGAAGGCAAGCTGTACGGGGGCAGCGTCAAAGGCGAGACCATCCTTGGCGGCGACAAAAGCACCCCCTATTCCATACGCCTGCGCGCCCGCGATGTGAACGGCGCGGCCCTGGCCAATGACCTCAAGGTCATGCCTGTGGGCAGCGGTCGCTTGCGGGCGGATGTGGACGTCATGAGCCAGGGCCGTGAACTGGATGTTTTTCTGGGCAAGCTGCGCGGCAGCGTGACCGCCCGCGCTGAAAACGGTTTTTTACGACCGCCGCCGCGCATCAGCGGAGGCAAAAAATCCTCTTTGGCTTTCTCGCTTCTGGATGTCGGGCTCAAGGTGCGCACCGCGGCCTGGGACGGCGAACGCCTCGGCCTTGAAGGCCAATGGACAGCCGCGCTGGCCGCGCAGGGGCTGGACGCCTCCACCGACATCAACGGCAGGTTGTGGTTCAGCGGTGATGGAGCGGATGGCGGGCAGATGGACTTTACCAGCCTGCCCGGTTCCTTTTCCCTGCGCATGGATGCGGAACGCTCCCTCAAGCCGGACGGCCTGCACGTGCAGGCTTCGGGCCGCTTCAGCGGCCAATCCAGCCGTAATGAACTTTCCGTATCCGAAGCCCACATCAATGTTCTCGGTGTGGAGGCGCACGGGCAGGCCAGCCTTGCTTCCGGCAAGGACGGCCCCTTCTGGCAGGGCAAACTTTCTGCCTACAGCCCGGATATTGCCCGTACCCTGCGCATGGCTGGCATGGGCAGAATAAGCATGCCCCCGTCGTTGAACCGTATAGAGATGGAAGCCCGCTTCAGAGGAACCCCCGATACCCTCGCCCTGCGCGAAATCCGCGCCAAGGCCGACCAGAGCGTCATCACCGGAACCCTGAATGTCGACTGGCGCGAGCAGCCCGCCCTGAACTTCAAGCTCAACGCCGACCAGATCAACCTTGACCGCTACATGAGCACTGCTCCCGCCAGCAAAGGCAAGGCAGGCAGCAAGGAATGGGATTTCCGCTTCATGCGGGCCTTTCGCGCACAAGGCGAAATGAGCATAACCAGGTTAACGGCCATGCGCTTTACGGTGCAGAACCTGCGCACCCGCTACAAGCTGGAAAATGGACGGCTCACGTCCGACTCCATAACCGGCCAGTTTTACGGCGCGCCCATCATAAGCAAGGGAACCATTACCTTCAACAAGGGCCTCAGTTTCAGCAACACCCTGACGATCAACAACTTTGACCTTACCGAAGCCAGCAACGCCCGGGGCGGCAGCGCAGCACTCAGGGGCAAAGGCTCTGTCCACTCTGAAATCCACGCCAGCCTCACCGGTCCCGACCAGCTCCCCGCCCTGCTCAACGGCAAATGGCGGGTCGAGGTGCTCAACGGCTCGTTCCAGCACAGAACCCCGGAAGGCAAGCTCAAGGGCAAACCCACCCCCATTACCGCATCCGGCGCGTCAGGCAGCATCACCAACGGCGTAGCGCGAAGTAGTGATTTTTATCTCAAAGGGACTGGCCTTCAGGTTAATGGCGGCGGCTGGATAGACTTTAACAGCGAAACACTGGACTGCAACTTTAACGTCAGCATGAAGAACGTGCCGGACTTTCCCCTGCGCCTTTACGGCAGCCTGGACAACACCAAAACATCCATCGGCGCGGGTACGCTTATCCTGAACACGCTTGGCGATATTACCAAGGGTTTTGTGGACGTGCTCGGCGGCATCGTTGAAGGAACCTGGAAACTTTTTCGCTGATAGATTACAAGATTTCACAACGCAAAACACAGGCATTTTGTCGACCATTCTTCCTGCCTCCCGTTGACAGGAGCGGCTTTAGAGTCTAGATTGGCGATGTGTTCTTTTTTGCACAATCAAAATTGCGGTTCCGCCAAGGAGAGTGACGGTGAATATTCTGATTTTCGGCCCCAACGGCAGCGGCAAAGGCACTCAAGGCGATCTTATCAAGCAGAAGTACAATCTCGCCCACATCGAATCCGGCGCCATCTTCCGTGAACACATCGGCGGCGGCACAGAACTGGGCAAGAAAGCCAAGGCCTATATTGACCGCGGCGACCTTGTGCCCGACGAAATCACCATTCCTATGGTTCTTGAAACCCTGAAAACCAAAGGCCAGCACGGCTGGCTGCTTGATGGTTTTCCCCGCAATATGGTGCAGGCCGAAAAACTGTGGGAAGCCCTGCAGAAAGAAGGCATGCGCCTTGACTATGTGGTAGAAATCCTGCTGCCCCGCGAAACGGCCAAAAACCGCATCATGGGCCGCCGCCTGTGCAAAAACAACAATAACCACCCCAACAATATTTTCATTGAGGCCATCAAGCCCGATGGCGATGTCTGTCGCGTCTGTGGCGGCGCCCTTTCCAGCCGGTCCGATGACCAGGACGAAACCGCCATCAACAAGCGCCACGATATTTACTACAGCACCACCGATGGAACCCTGGCCGCCGCCTATTTCTTCAAAAAGCTGGCTGATCAGGGCAAGACAAAATACATTGAGCTTAACGGCGAAGGCAGCATCGAATCCATCAAGGAAACCCTGCTGTCCAGGCTGGCCTAACGTCTTTGCCGGCACGGGCTGCAAACTGCTTTCACTGAAACGCAGCCTGAGCAGAACCCGCCCCAATGACCGCAGAAAAAAAGATTCCCGCATGTTTGCGGGAATCTTTTTTCCACAACGTAAATCCGGCATGAAGAGGCCGTTGCGCGGCGCGGCACAACGCTGCTGCCGCGCCAACAGTTTTTACCACAGCCTGCCCGCCACGCGGCTTCCAGCAGGACCGGCCGGACCGCTACTCTTGCCCCCGGCGGCAAGCTGCGCTACTACTCGCCAATGAACAATACACACGACAATACATTTGCCCAAAGCGCTTCCGGCCTGCTGGATGAAGTGATGGGCATGCCGAACGCGCGCGCCGCCGCCGTGGCCCTGGCCTTTGTGCGCCCCGGCGCACGGGAACTTTACGCCCGTGACAGCGAAGATTTTCTTGCTCCGGCCACCAGCCGGTCTGCCGGTTTCGACCTGCGCGCCTGCCTGGACACGGCCGAGGCGGTCATTGCCCCGGGGCAGCGCCTCAAGGTCGGCACAGGCATTGCCGTGCAGCCGCAAGCGGCAGACGTGGCGGGTTTTGTTTATTCCCGCAGCGGTCTTGGAGCGCGCGACGGCCTGACCGTGGCCCAGGGCGTAGGGGTCATTGACCCCGACTATACCGGAGAAATACTGGTGGTTCTTCTGAACACCTCCGGGCAGGAACGCCGCATCGCCAATGGCGAGCGCGTGGCCCAGCTCATCTTTCAGCCCTTTGTACGCCCCCGCTGGCGTGAGGTGGCGGAACTGACCCCCACCGGGCGAGGTTCCGGCGGCTTCGGGCACACAGGGCGCTAACAGCGCCGCGCCCCTGCGGCGCGTCCAAAACAACCATCTGTTTATCGAGAAAAGGAGTCCGTCCATGTCACAAGCCTTTGCTGCCGTCAAAGCCGGGGAAGAAAGCCTGCTCTGCCGTTCTTACAGCCGCTATCCTGTGGCCGTGGTCCGAGGCAAGGGCGCGCGATTGTGGGATGTGGACGGCAAGGAATATGTCGACCTGTTGGCGGGCATTGCTGTTACGACCCTCGGCCACTGCAACGATGAAGTAAACGCCGCTCTGGCCGCACAGGCGGAAAAGCTCTGGCATGTGAGCAATCTCTTCTATCAGGAAGAACAGCTTGAGCTGGCGCGCCTGCTTTTATCCACCAGCCATCACAACAAGGCTTTTTTCTGTAACTCCGGGGCCGAGGCCAACGAGGCATGCATCAAGCTGGCCCGCCGCTATATGCGCAAGGTCAGGCAGCGCGATGCCTATGAAATCATCACCCTGCACGGCTGCTTCCACGGGCGCACACTGGGCGCACTTGCCGCCACAGGACGCGAAAACCTCAGCGACGGCTTCACTCCCCTGCCCGAAGGGTTCAGGCAGGTTCCGGCCAACGACATGGACGCCATGAGCGCGGCCATCACCCCGGCCACTGCCGCGGTTCTGGTGGAAGTGGTGCAGGGCGAAGGCGGCATTGTGCCGTTGCCCGGTGACTATCTGCGGCAGCTTGAGGCCCTGTGCCGCCAACGCGACGTGCTCTTCATGTGCGATGAGGTCCAGGCAGGACTTGGCCGCACCGGCACTTTCTGGGCCTTCCAGAACCACGGCCTGACGCCTGACGCCATCAGCGTTGCCAAGGCTCTGGCCAACGGCCTGCCCATGGGGGCCATGCTGGCTACAGACGAGGTTGCCGCAGGTTTTGAGGCGGGCAGCCATGCCACCACATTCGGCGGTGGCGCTCTGACCTCCGGCGTGGCCACCAAGGTGATTGAAATTCTGCTGCGTGACAAGCTGACCGAACGCGCCGCCCAACTGGGTGAACACATGAAGCGCGCCCTTGCGGCCATGCAGGAACGCCTGCCCGGCAAAATTGCCGAAGTGCGAGGCCTGGGCCTTATGCTGGGCATTGAGCTTGCCGTGGACGGCAAGGCCGTGTGGGACGAACTGCTGCGCCGGGGCTATATCTGCAACCTGAGCCACGGCACGACCCTGCGCCTTCTGCCGCCCCTGAACATCGACCAGGCAGACCTGGATGGCTTTCTGGATACGCTTGAAGACATCCTGCGGAATTTTACCGCCTGAAAAGCGCCACAGGGGCTTTACAGACAGGTCATTGTAGACTAAATAAGCTGCGTTGAATTTCAGGTACGACTATTACGGCAACCCCGCTTCGGCGGGGTTGCCGCTTACTTTGCCAAGGAGAAAGCATATGGACGTTTTTGACCAAGCTACGGAACTGGAGCGTCTGGACCGTGAGTCGGCCCTTATGCGGGCCCGCGCCGCCATTGACCGGGGAGGACCGGAAATCATCGACGGTGTGGCCTGCTGCCGCGACTGCGGCGACCCCATCCCCCAGAAACGCCTCGAAGCCCTGCCGGGCGTTGGCTTGTGCCGCGCCTGCCAGGAAGAACGCGAAAGCGGCAACTAGGCCGCTCCCTCCCCTACATACAGGCGGGGCGCAAGCCTGCGCCGCTGTATTTCCGGCTGCCACCGGGTCTTGACGCTTGTCCGCTGCTCCAAACAGCCACCAGCGGCACCGCGCATGAGGCTTCGTCGTTACGCGCGTGCGGCGTCATGATCGGCGTCATGCGGCGTTCGGTACGCGTTCACCAGCCAGCCAACGGCATGCCTGTCTACGGCGATTCCGCCATGCCTCTGTCTGCCCCCATGTGGGGGGCCATGCTCTGCCCGCGAAAAAACGTACTCTTGCAGCAAAAAAAGCGAGCGCGGCCCCCTAGGCAGGGCCGCGCTCGCAGCAGATTTTTTACCCGGCACTTGCCGGCGCTAATTCCAGATAAAATGCAGCAGCCAGTAAGAGATAAAGCCGATGCTGCCAGCGGCGGGCAGAGTAAGCACCCAGGCAGTGACCAGGCTTCCGGCCACATTCCAGCGCACCGCCGAAAGACGCTTGGTGGAACCAACGCCAAAAATGCACGCGGAAATGGTATGGGTGGTACTCACGGGAGCGCCCAGCATGGAAGCCCCCGTAATGACCAGCGCCGCCGAAGTTTCAGCGGCAAAGCCGTGCACCGGCTCCAGCTTGAAAATACGGTGTCCCATCGTTTTCACGATCTTCCAGCCGCCCACGGCAGTTCCCAGGGCCATGGCCCCGGCGCAGGACAGCTTGACCCACAGCGGCACTTCCACGGCATCAATCTTGCCGAAAATAAGCAGGGCCAGGGTAATAATACCCATGGTTTTCTGGGCATCGTTGAGGCCGTGGCTGATGGCCATAAAGGCTGCGGACACAAGCTGCAACCGGCGGAAAAGCCCATTGACCTTACGCCGGTGCATGCGGGCGCAGGACCAGAAAATGATCCACATAATCAGGTAGCCCACCAGAAAACCCGCCAGGGGCGAGGCTAGCAGCGGGACCAACACCTTGTCCACAATGCCCCCGCCGTTGAGCGCGCCAAAGCCGGCATCGGCCACTGCCGCGCCGATCAGCCCGCCAATAAGGGCATGGGAAGAGGAAGAGGGTATGCCGAAATACCAGGTTATGCAGTTCCAGCTTATGGCCCCCACAAGAGCGGCCAGTACAAGCACATGACTGCCCTCTACCACATGGGGCAACACAATGCCGCTGCCCAGCGTCTTGGCTACTTCCGTTCCAAGCAGGGCGCCGCCCAGATTCAGCAGGGCGGCGGCTCCCACGGCAAAACGAGGCGTGACCACTTTGGTGGATACCACTGTGGCGATGGCGTTGGCACAGTCGTGCGCGCCGTTGGTAAAGTCGAATATCAGGGCCACCAGCACGATGAGCGCCAGCAGCACAGGAATATCAAACATTTTTCAGCACCGCTTCCTCGATGGTTTCCGCCAGCGCATTGACCTGTTCAAGCAGAATGCTCATGCGCTCATACGCCTGACTCCATTTGAGCGTCCGCATGATCTGCGGCACGGTGAGCTCCTGCTGTTCGTCAAACAGTTCCGCCAGTCCCACGGCCAGCAGCATGTCGCACTCGCCCCGCAAAATGCGGAAAGCGCGGGTTTTATGACAATCGCGGCGGTGTGCCAGCCCTTCAAGCATAAGACGGCTCAGGTCCAGCATGGCGCTGATGGTGCGGGCCATTTGCAAAGCGGGAAACCGTATGCCGGTGAATTCGAAAATATGCAGGCGGGTGCTGAGACTGTGCAGGCAGTCCATGCATTCTTCCTGCTCCTGATTGATGCGAAGGATATCTTCACGATCAATGGGGGTGATGAACGTTTGCGAAAGATCGCGGATTATCTGACTGTGCAGAACATCCGCCTCTTCTTCAAGAAAAGCGATTTCTTTATGCACGCGGTCCATATTGGCCACGTCTTCAAGCATTTCAACCAGCAGCCCCGACATGCGGCGCAGCAGTTCGTTCTGCTCCTCCAGCATGGCGAAAAACGGTGCGGATTTGGGCAACAACGCAGGGAACATCCTCGCTCCTTGGGCGGTATCAGCTTACGTGGGTCCTTTCCACGCGCCATACCGGTTGACGTTCCGGCGGTCGCCCACCCATGTGGGCCGCCGTCTCTCTACCCGGCAAATGTATACTCACAGAGGGGATGTGCCAAGACTTCCTGGCCCGGACAAATAAAAGTTTTATTTTCTGTAAATATATCGTCTTTAATTTCAATATATTGGATGTGTTATTTTTGCAGAAAAAAAACTGTTTGAGCACTCAACTACCATGCTCGCGAAGGCTCTTCGCCGAGCAAAACTCCGGCCAGCCAGTCCCTCGCGGCCTTCATGCAGCCCTCAGGCAAAGGCCAGGGTGGATCGTCCGTCACTGCCGCGCCGGGCAGGCGCAGGCCGCCATGATGCAAAAAAAATCCTGCGGCATCACACAAGGGAGAAAAAACAGGAGGAATTGGCATATTGCCCTTCGCGGTATTGCCGCAGGCGAGCGCCGAAGCCAGGTCTACGGCAGGGCCGTCACCGGCCGCCACAGGCTCTTCCGGCTCCGCATACAGGTTGTCTCCCCACAGGGCATGTCCCATACCCGCCGCGTGCGCGCGGATCTGATGGCGCGCGCCCCTGCGTATGCGGCAGGCCGCCAGCGTAAGCCCCCCGGCCGGAACCGGCAGCCCACCCGCTTCCGCCTTCACAACAGAACCATCCGCTTCCGGCTCCACGCCTTGTGCAGGCCCAAACAGTGCGTGCAGGGCCTGTACAGATGCATCGCCGGGCTTCCAGACATGCAGGGGCCAAAATTCCGTCCAGCGCGTGTGGTGCGCGAGTGCGGGCAGCACGCGGCTCTTGCGCCTTCCGCTTACGTCCAGTTGCTGCCGCGCCACGGCAGGCCCGGAAAGCACCCCCGAAAGCAGGGCTACATAGCGTTTTTCGCACAGCCCCGCCGCTTCTGCCGCACGAAACGCTTCAGCGGCAGCAGCCGAGAGTGCCGCGCACAAAAGCCCCGAAGTGCCGAAATCCAG
The DNA here is from genome assembly GCF_019424165.1 of Desulfovibrio sp. Taxonomy (GTDB): domain Bacteria; phylum Desulfobacterota; class Desulfovibrionia; order Desulfovibrionales; family Desulfovibrionaceae; genus Desulfovibrio. The sequence continues at coordinate 101,927 of NZ_JAHZAA010000002.1, forward strand.
CCGTTGCAACAAGGCGAGCCGTGCCGGATCGAAATCATTGCCGCTGCTGCTTTTTTCAGCCCACAGGGCAGCAAGAGCAGGGGCCAGGGCCTCCACGCTCATGCCGCAAGCACCCGCCAGCGCAGCACTGTGCATACGCGCGGGCTTGCTGAAAAAACAGTATTCGCCCTGCCTGCCGAGCATGCGCAGCCCGCTGGCGGCAGCCGCAGAGCCGGAAGAAAACGCCGTGCAGGAAAGCTCACTGCCCAAGGCCGCCGGGGCGTTTCGTGCCTCCATGCCGTGCAGGCGCACCACATCCCCCTGGCGCATGCGGCGCGAGGCGCTTGCGGCACGGCCGTTTACCGATACGCCGCCATTTTCAATACAACGCCTGCGCCCGCGCAGGCCCATATGCGGCAAAAGGTATTCCAGAGCCTGATCAAGCCGCAAGCCTGCATGCTGATGGTCCACGCAAAATTCCTGCGCGGGCGCGGCAACGGGGCCGCCAGCGGCTGTGTCCGGTGATGTGTCGTCCTGTCCCTTGCCGTCCTGCCGGTTCGCGCAAAGAGTTTTGTGCGCGGGCTTCATTCATATCTCCGCGGCATTGCCGGACAAAAGCTCAAGAAGGGCGCGCGCTGTCAGCTCCGGATCATGATGCTGCGGATCGTTCTCATACACCAGGGGGCGGTCGATCAGGCGCACGCCCATCTCTTCCACGGCACGTCGCACCTCGGAGCCAAAGCCGCCCTCATAGCGTCCGTGGCGCGAATCCACCAGCACATAATGAAGAAGCCGTCCGGTGGTCGCCTCGGGGGCGTCTTCGCGCAGATGCCGCAAAATCATGGCTGCCTGCCCGGCAATGCCAAGGCCAAACAGCTCGGCATCACCGCCTGAATTGGGAATAAATATCTTGGGGCATTGGGCATCGGCCACCGTGCGCCCCACTCCCTGAGGCAGGAGGTTTGCAAGCACGCTGGTATAGAAGCTGCCCATCGGATAGCATATGGCCCCCGCCGAACCAAGGTATACGCTGGATGCCGGGGCCAGCGGCGGGCGGCAGGCGGTGGCGGCAAGCTGGGAGTAGTCGCTGGTATCCAGCCTTTCCGGCTCATGTACCGTAAGAAAAAGCCGCTTCACGGGCCGGGGAAGATTTCTGAACCGGTGCTGGCCCACAAGAATCGAACCGTCATCCAGCTCAGCCGCCAGATGCAGGCTTTCGTTCACAATGGGGCGCACCACACCCCGCGTTTGCAGCAAACGGCTGAAAAAGGCCAGAACCGGCCCGAAATCACGTTTATGATGCAGGTAGCCGCCCGCCAGCACAAGATTGCCGAAACAGGCCCGGTACGGGTCAAAGTCCGGTGGCATGCGCTGCAGAAAAAAATTCAGATGCAAGCGCAGGGCATCGGCAAACACATCCGGCATACCTGCCCATACGGGATGCCCGGCCCGGCCCATTTCCACAAGCTGCCGCCGCAGGCCATCGGCAGGGTCTTTGCCCCCAGCCGCGCCATCTTTGTCTGCCGCCGGCAACTCCTCGTGCGAAGGCAGACGCCCAGCGCAGAAATCCAGCACGGATGCGGGTACCACATTGTTGTCGGCAAGCGCCAGCAGACGATTGCGGATATCGCCCATGGCGGGCATGGCAAAAGCCTGGCGCAATGCCGCTGAACTGCCGCCGGAATCGAATGTGGTCACCAGATGAACAGAGTTGTGGGTATGCCTGGTCAGTTCGCGACTCAGGGCGCGCAAGGCGGTGCCGCCGGTAAAAAAGGTCAGGCGCGGCCCCAGGGCCGGAAAGGCCGAAAGGCCGCTCACGCACCGCCCCCGCAGGTTACGGCAGGCCAACCGGCAGGCCTGGCAGCAGGAATAAGACCAAGCTCGCACATGCGGATAAAGATAAGGCGGCCTATCCAGGCATCGGTGGCGGCATAGGCGATCTGCCTGGCGCTAAGCTCGGGCAGGCTCCAGTTTGAGCACTGGGACCCCTTGGAAACACGCCAGCCGAAAAAATTGGCCGCCAGCGTGCGCAGCCCCTGGCTGGGCAGCTTGTGCGCGCGAGCGACGCCGCCGAGATCCACCAGGCCCGCAGGCTCAAAGTCGTGCAGTTTTGCCAGGTCGCGCATGTCATCCCGAATGCCCACGCCCGCCTTGACCTGCACGGGATTGGCGAGCAGGTCTGCCAGGTGCGGGCCGAAGGGCAGCCAGGACAACTGGATAAGATAAACAGCCTGGGCCGTTGCCAGCTGGATGAGCGCAGGCGAATTGCGCCTGCCCTTGCGGAAGGACGGACGTGTTTCGGTATCAAAGCCCAGAATACTTTCCTCACGCAACAGGGGCAGCGCAGCCTGCCAGTCAGCCTCGCTGCGTACCACATGCACCGGCCCCTCGTAATGACACAGGGGCAAGGTGTTTATCTCTTCGCTGCTCAGGCGGCGGCGTAGAACGTCCATATCCATAAATTGGTTACCAAACTATTTGCCGATACAAAATTGAGAAAAAACCCTGTCCAGCACCTCAGCGGGGCTGCTCAGGCCTGTTACCTCCGCCAGATGAGCGGCAGCCACGTCCAGGCGCACGGCGCAACAGTCATACGGCCGCCCGGCATCCACATCTTCCCGCAGGGCCGCCAGTTCGGCCAGAGCCGCTTCCAGCGCCATGCTTTGCCGCGCATTGGGCGCAAGCCCCTCTTCTGCGGCAGCTCCTCCGCTGCCGGCCAGCAGCAGGGCGCGCAAGCTTTCGGCCATGTCCTCCACCTGTGTATCGGAAAAAGCGCTTGTTGTGCAACAGGTTTGCCCCTGAATCCAGCGAGGCGGAAAAACCGAAGGCGTACACAGGTCGCATTTGTTCCATACAACCAGCACAGGCGTATCACCGGCAAGCTCAAGAACTTCTCTGGCAGCGGGGTCAGGGCAGGTTTCGGCAGCGGCTCCGGCTTCTCCCAAAGCACCGCCGTCAAGCACCAGAACAACAGCGTCGGCTTCGGCCAGTTTTTGCCTGCTGCGCTCAACACCCATCTCTTCAATGCTTTCCGCAGCCTTGCGCAAGCCTGCCGTATCTGTCAGACGCACGGGCAGGCCGCCAAGATCGCAAGCTTCTTCAAGAAAATCCCGCGTTGTGCCGGGAATATCAGTAACCAGAGCGCGGTTGCGTCCAAGCAGCGCGTTCATGAGGCTCGACTTGCCCGCATTGACCGCCCCGGCCAGCACAACCACAGCACCCTGCTGCATTACCCGCGCCCTGCGGCTGCCCTGAAGCAGGTGACGCAAGGCCGCAGCCACTTTTTCCACAGCCGCGCTGAACGTGGGCGCATCCATACCTTCCACTTCATCATCGGGAAAATCCACGGCCACGCAGACCTGCATGCGCAGATCTTCAAGCTCACGCCGCAACGTCTCTGTCCGGCGGGCCAGCAGGCCGTCCAGGCGGTTCAGGCCGTAACGCAGGGCTTCGCGCGAAGGCGCGGCAATAAGCTCGGCCACGGCTTCAGCCTGGCTCAGGTCTATACGGCCATTGATAAAGGCCCGGCGCGAAAATTCGCCATGCTGCGCCTGGCGCGCTCCGAGGCGCAAGGCAGCCTCAAGCACTGACTGCACAATGAATGGACCGCCATGACAATGTATTTCAGCCACATCTTCGCCGGTAAAACTGCGTGGGCCGGGCATAAAGACGGCCAGCACGTCATCCAGATTTTCCCCGTTCCAGTCCACAACGCGCCCCCTGTGCAGAAACCAGGGGCGAAAGTTTTCAAACTTCGGCGACATGGGCAAAAACATGCGCGCAAGTGTCTGCTTGGCTTCGGGGCCGGAAATACGCACAATGCCGACCCCGCCGGATCCGGGGGGCGTGGCTATGGCTGCTATGGTATCGTTGGTGCTCATGATGTCTACTGCCCGCTGGCTGCCGGGCGCGCCCCGTCGTAGTGCGGCGTGAAAGTTCAGAAAATGCGGCTCCGCCTTTCGCGCGCGGCGAAGAAAGTGAAAACCGCAATAACTCGGCGTACAGAAATACTTTTTACGGCAAATTCCGGGGCAGCATACCCGGTACTGCCTTCGCAGTCCATACGAAAGCACTTTGCCGACCGGCCCGCGCGCCGGAACAAACTCGTAATAAACCAGAAACAGGCGCGAAATCGAATCCAACAGGTCTGGAAGGCAGACGCGCGGCTGCCTTCACCCTGCCTGTCTGTACCGGGGAATGCCTAGCGCACGCCGCTGCACGCGCACGCGCACGCCTCGCCTGCACGGCAAACGTAACAAAACAGCCGTATGCCCTCAAGAATGCAGCGGATGCTTGAACGCAATGCCCCGTGGCTGCCTGGAGACAGTGCTGCTTTACATCCGCGGACTGACCGCGCGGGCAGACGGCAAAAAGACTGCGCTTCAAGCCATATGCCGTTGCCGCAGGCTTGCGGATGAAGTTCCCACCGCAGCGAGTCTGCGCTGTGAAACGCTGAAGCAGCATTGTAAAAAACTGAAAATACGGATTGTCAAAGACAACACGCTCCGGCAGGCTCGAGCGTGTAAAACGCAGACCATTCTGTGCAGGCAGCGCGAACCGCAAGCAGTAAAACACAAGCAGTTTTTCAGGATACTGACGTGGGGTATTTGTCATGGCGGGCTGCACAGGCAGCGCCCGCGTCAAAAACGCTACGGCGCGGACTTTTGACTGATCCGCGCCGTACTGTAACGTGTTGCCAGAGCAATACGTTAATTTTTTTCGGTCTTTCTGCGCAGTATGACGACCCGCTTCAAGGGGCCGTCGCCCGTGCTGCGCGTCTGCACGTCGGTAGCGTCCTGAAGACAGACATGCACAATACGGCGGTGATAGGAAGACAGGGGCCGCGTGGAATAGGAGCGGCCGCTCTGGCGCACCTTGTCGGCCAGGGCAAGGGCCATCTCGCGCAGCCGTTCATCCTGACGCCGGCGGTATTCACCGGCATCAAGCTGCACGCGCACAGCGGCATTCATGCCTCGCGACACAATACGCGAAATCATGTACTGGAGCGAGGCCAGAGTCTGGCCTTCGCGGCCGATGAGCAGACCGGAATCTTCTTCACTTTCAATGCCCACCTGCACCCTGCCGCCGACCACAGCCACTTCAAGCTGTACGGCTTCGCCCACTATGGGGCGTACCAGGCTGCGCACGGTTTCGTGCACGAGGGCTATAAGCCGCTCCTGATCAAGCTGCTCCAGGGGGGTAACGGGCAGCCCTTCAGCCGCTTCTTCAAAATCGTCGTCCAGCATATCCGCAGCGCCGGGGCGAGCCTGGCGTGAAGCGTCACGCCCGCCTTCTTTCACCGCGCTGCGGTTTTCACGAGTGTCGCGGCCCTCACGGGGTTCGTTCCTGCGGCCGCGGCCTTCGCCGCGCCTGCCGTTTTCCGCATGCCCGTTCTGACCACGCCCGGAAGCCCTGTCGGACCTTTCGCCGTTCTTGCCAGCGCCAGCAGGCTTTTCTACAGGCTTTTCACCATTGCAGGCGCTGCTCTCGTCACCGGACTTTGCCGTCCCGTTTTTACGCGCGCCCTTGCCGTCATTACGGGGAGCACTTTTTTCGGTGCACCGCCCGGTATTTTTTTCATGCTTTTTTTCGGGCTTCTGGCTGGCATTTCCGGCGGGGCGTTCTGCGTCACGAGGGCTTTCGCCCCGCGTGACAGCGGCGTCCGCGGTGCCTTCAGTCCCTGCTGTCGCTTCTTCCTGACCGCCCTTGCGGCCACGGGCACGGTCATGACGTTTTTCCTGCCGGGGCGCAGAAGACGGAGACTCTTCACGCTGACGCGACGTCCGGGCCTTGCCGTCCGCACCTGCAACAGGCTCGCTCGCGGCTTCAGCAGGAGCATCGTCGGAGGGGGCGGCCTGCCCCCCCTTGCGTCCCAATATGTTTTCAACAGCCTCGCGCAGTTGCACCCGGCGGGCGCGAACCTTGGCCTTACGCGCCCCGACGATGCCGAAGATGCCGGACTTGGAATCCTGCACGATCTCGATTTCCAGTTTTTCACGCGCCGTATTGAAGTAGCCGCAGGCTTCCTCTATGGCACTGTCCAGGTCTTTACCCTGGAATTCCTTAAACCCTTCCATAATCATCCTCGTTCCAATAGGTATCGCAAGCCGTCGCTGCGGCTATTTCGCGGCGGCGCTGGCCTTGAACTTCCGGATCATCATCTGCTGCTGCGCTATGGAAAGCACGTTGTTGACCAGCCAGTACAGCACCAGCCCCGAGGGGAAGTTCAGGAAAAGCGCCGTAAAGATAAGGGGAAGAAACATCATGATCTTCTGCTGCGTGGGATCTGTGGCCGGGGGGCTCATCCGCTGCTGCAGGAACATGGTCAGGCCCATAATCACGGGCGTAATGTACAGGGGATCCTTGGTGGACAGGTCAGCCAGCCACAGGATGTCCGTTCCGGGCAGATAGGTGATAAAGGGCGCATGGCGCAGCTCGATGGATGTGAGCAGGGCCTGGTACAGGCCAAAGAACACGGGCAACTGGATGAGGATGGGTACACAGCCGCTGGCGGGGTTGACGCCATAGGTCTTGTAGAGGGCCATGACCTCTTTGTTCATCTGTTCCTTGTTGTCCTTGAACTTCTCGCGAATCTCCATCATATGCGGCTGGAGCTTCTTCATCTTTTCCATAGAGGCGTAGCTCTTGGCCGTCAGGGGCCAGAAGGCGGCCTTGATGAGCACGGTCAGCAGAATGATTGCCAGACCCCAGTTATGCACATACTTGTGGAAAAATTCCAGCAACCACAGAAGACCCTTGGCAATGATGTGAAAAAAGCCGAGGTCAACACTCTTGGCAAGCTGGGGCGAAACGGCCTGCAACTCGGAGCGCACCTTGGGACCAACCCAGTAGGAAACAGAAAGTTCCTTTTCCTGCCCGGGGCCTAGCAGGGTTTCCTGCTCTTCCACGGCGGTGCGGTACACATTCTGCTGCATTACGCCCTTGACGGTCACGTTATTCACATCACCGGGCAGCACGGCCGCAAGAAAATACGTGCTCATGGCCCCGGCCCAGTAAATTTTGCCTACAGCCTGCACACCCGTGCTTTCAAGGGTGCTGGCCGAGCTTTCTTCCTTGAGGCTGCCGTCGTTATCCCATGCCACTCGCATGGCATCGTAACGGTCGCCCGCGGCATTGCTGGCATCAGCGGCCACCGTGTAGCTCACGCGCACGCTGCGGGCCTGCTCGGTCTGGTTCACCACGCGGATTTTTTCGCGGATAAGATAGTTGGTGGCGCTAAAGGTCATTTCGCGCACCACGCGCAGGTTGTCCACCTCGCCCACGAGGCGCAGTGTACCCTGCTGGCCCTGCTCAAGAGCAAGCCCGTTTTCGTCGGTGTCCATAGACCACTGGCCCGTACTCCACGAAGGCTGGCTGTTGATGACAAGCCCCAAAGGCGCCACCTGGGCGCTCTTGGGATCAACCATGTTCACCTGAGGCGAGTCGGCCGCAAGGCCTACCTGGTATTTTTTCAGCTTGAATGAACGCAGGGCGCCGCCGCCGCTGTAGACCACGGCTTCGTAAAGGGGGGTGTCCACAGTAAGGTCGCGCCCGGAGGCAGGCGTGAAGACGGGCAGGCTGGCCTGTGCGGGCGCGGCCTGCGTCTGGGCCTGGGGCTGCAACTGGGCGGCCTGCTGGTCCTGGCTTTGCTGGGCCACCGGGGCAGGCCGGGTCGCCCAGCCCATATACTCGGCCAGATAGCCCCAGCCAACAATGACAATAAGACAAAGAACAATGGCAACGAGAAGATTTTTACCGTCTTGCATGGGGGCGATCACTCCTGGGACAATGGCGGAACGTCACGGCGACGTCGTGATGGTGGAACAGGGTCATAGCCCGAACCGCCCCAAGGGTGACAGCGGGCCAGACGCTTGAGCGCCAGCCAGCCGCCCCGCAACACGCCGTGGGTCATTACGGCCTCGGCGGCATAGGCGGAACAGGTAGGATAATAACGGCAGGCAGGGGGCAGCACAGGCGAAATGCAGCGCTGGTAAACGCGTATGGGAAAAACGCAGATCACACGCAACATGTGGCTCATGGCAAACCATCCAATGCCGAAGAGCCCGGCAGATGCCGGGCCATACGCCGCAACAGGGGCAAAAGCTCAGCAGCCACACGGGCATAATCCAGTGCGGCTTCTCCAGCATGCTTTTTTGCTACGGTAACAATATCGGCCTCCACGGGCAGCTCCTCTCTGTGCAGGCGGTAGAATTCCCGCAAGAGTCTCTTGACGCGATTGCGTACCACAGCCTTACCCACCTTGCGGGAAACGGCCATGCCGGTACGCGCGCGAAGACCGGGACAAGCCCGCGGCAACACGAAGACAAGGAAATGCTCGGTGTGGTAGCGCCTGCCCCGCTCGTAGCAGGCTGTAAACTCCACCCGGCGGCGGATGCGCAACTGTCGGGGCAGGAGGTACCGGCGCATGAAAGCTCCCTAATGACGAACGGGGGCAGTCCCCCCGTTCAACTAGGCGCTCAGGCGTTTACGGCCTTTAGCACGACGACGACGCAGCACCGCGCGCCCCCCTGGGGTGGCCATACGGGCGCGAAAGCCGTGAGTGCGTGCCCTTCTGATTTTGCTCGGCTGATATGTTCTTTTCATGGCTGACTCCTTAAAATTTCCGGTAGGGCCAAATGCCGGACCGGGGATTTTCGGCACGCAGGGCTTAGCGGTGATGAGGCCGTCAGCCGCCTTGGCGGGCAGGGACGGCAAGGCCCTAGCGTTAAAATATGGAAGAAGCTACATACACGCCCGCAGCCCCCCCGTCAAGCGCGGACTGAGCCAATCCTTTCAAGGTTACGCTCGTAAGGACCGCAGTTCACGGCGAATCCTGTGCATCAGGCACCGGAATAAATTTACCGCGCCACGCCTTTGCGCTGCCGGGGCGACACCTCACACGCAGAAAAGCAGCCGGGCGGCGCAAAGCCTCCGACAGGTCGGAGCCGCACATTGGACTATCCTTACAACCGGTTAAAAAACACGTTGTGGACAGGCAAGGCGCAATATCCGCTGAGGAAGCCGCTTTTACCGGTTTACTGCGTGCAGCCTGCTGCGTACGGGCGTGATCCGACAGCAAGGAGGGCGCGTTTCCCCTACTCTGCACTTTTTCAGGGCAGAGGAGCACGAACCGGAGCAGCCCCGTCAGAACCGTTGGATGGCGGCAGCAGGTCATCTGCGGAAAGCGAAGGTACGGGGGGAGGCGGCAGCACGCCCTGCGGGGCATCCCTTGCGGCATCTCGCGCCACGCCAACGCCACCATGGCTTAAAGCACCGGCAGCCGCGCCGGTCCCACTGAGCACGCCGGGCAGTGAGGCAGGCGGCGGCGCAGGGGCAACGGTATTTTCCGGAGCAGTCGCCCCCGGGGCCGCATGGCCGGAAATCCCGGCTCCTGCGGGAGTTTTGTCCGCTTTTTCCACACCGGGCAGCGCAGGGTTGTTGCCCACCTTGCCCTCGGTTACGGCAGCACTGCGCGGCGCGGCACTGCTGCCTTGCGTGGCCGGGGGCCTGGGTGTAGCGCCGGGCGTAACAGCGGAAGTACCGGGCGCAACGGCTGGCGTAATGCCTGATGCCGCGCCATTGCCAGACTTTCCGGCTGCCGCGCTGCCCGTCCGGGCAGCGGTGGCGGCCTTGCCGTTGCCGGAAGCAGCCGGAGCGGTGAGTGCAGGGCTTACAGAAGCGGGTCTCTGCCCTGTCACGCGAGGAGCGGCCGTGTCGGTCTTTTTGACGGTGTTGCCTGCCTTGCCCGCGGAATGTGAGGCTCCGCGCATGGGCATCAGCGGAGCGCCGGGGTCGATGACCACGCTATGGGGGGCCGCTTTGGCTCCGGCGCGGCTTTTCCCGGCGGATTTGCTGCCAGCCTGCCCCTGGGGCGACGGCATCAGCTCTGGTACGGCTGCGGGATCTGCAAAACTTGCCCCGGCCATGCGCAACTGCCGTGGCTGCATCAAGGTGTTCCAGTAAAGGCGCGCGCCGCCGTGCCGCACCCATGCCTCATTCAGGTTGGCCCCGCCATCCGGCAGCGTTGGTGGCGGAGAGGAAGGCAGGTGAACAGTTTCCGCAGCCGCAGCCGGTGAGACCGAAAACATGAAGGCAGCGCAGAGGCACAAAAAAGCCGTTCTCACAGTTACGGCCCGTAACGCGCAAAGCGCCGCTGTTTTTTTGCATAGCGTCATGAACATGATACCACCTCTATAACGCTTATCGGCCGGACATGTAATGCCTTTAGGGCGCACTCCACCTTGCGCGCAGCAGGCCATGACCACACACTACAGCCTGACTTTGCATTTGGATACCGAAGGGGCGGACTGAACCGAAAAACAGGGGCGCCGCAGCAACCAGCGCAAGAGCGCGACCGCGCTCTGTTACAGGGGATCTTTACGCTTTTGCCTCCGTCCGCCTTGACAGGCTGCCGCCGCTTAGGCACATTTTCAAAAAAATTTCCCATCAGGAGTCGAAATGTCCGCGCCCTCCCCTGCCGAAGCCCCGCCTGCCATGTCTGGCCCCACCAGGCCATCTCCCTGCATTATCCTTATCGGCATGGCTGGAGCAGGCAAATCCACCGTGGGCGAAGCATTGGCCCACGCGCTTGGCTGGGCATTTATGGACAGCGACCATCTTATTGAGGCCGTGTATGCCGCCCGCCTGCAAGACGTTACCGATGCGCTCGGCAAGTCTGCGTTTCTGGATGTGGAGTCCAGCGTTGTCTGCGCCATAAAGGCCAACCGCACGGTTATTGCCACAGGCGGCAGCGTTGTTTACCGCGAGCAGACCATGTGCCACCTGGCCTCGCTGGGACCGCTGGTTTACCTGGATGTACCTTTTGCCGTAGTGGAGGAACGCATTGCCCGGAACCCACAACGCGGCCTCGCCATTGCCCCGGGCCAGACCTTGCACGACATTTTTCGGGAGCGCGAAGAGCTGTACGCCCGTTATGCCACATTGCGCTGCCCCGCTGCAGACAAAAATCCGCAACAGTGCGTGAACTGGATAATGCAGCAACTACCCGTTGAAGTGACCATGCCTGACAGGCCGTAACAGCCATATACCGCCAGATCCTACGGTTGCCGCTGCTTTTCTTCAACAGCGGCTCTGCCTTTTTTCTGCCAATTGCAATTTCATACAATGCGCCATCGGGCGCAACTGCCTGCAAAGCGTCACCATTGCCGGATGACACTGGTCCCGCGCTTCGCACACAACGGGCCGATGCATAAAAAAAAGCGGGGCCGAAGCCCCGCCAGAAAAACATCTTGCCGCGATCTCAAGCAAAAACATCACCAGCAGTGCAGAGCATTTTCACTCTGAAATGCCCAGGCGGCTGCGTAAGCATACGCCTGCTGTGGAAGTGCAACTGAACCGTTGCCCGAAGGGCTTGCGGAAAAGACAGCAGCGCTGTGTAGTTGCGTGATCAAGCGCCGTAGCGAACGTGTTGCAAGCCTTGAGATGTGCATTCTCAAAGCCAATCCGTTCTAGTACTGCCAGCTCTTGCCATCATAACGGATAAGTTCGTTAATCCTGCGGGCCTTGACCTGCTGGCAAGCGGCAGAAAGGGCCGCCTGGCGGTTGGCGCCACGGCACTCAAACACATTTTCCTTGTAGCGGACAAAGCCCACATACTGCCCGGAAGCTCCGGGGCGCAGCTCTGTGGTGACACTGCCTTCATCCACGGCAATATAGCTGGCTACAAATTCCTTGCCGTCCTGCCGTACATCCTTTTTGGACTTGGACGGAACAACGGTCCGACCGGCCTGGGCAGCCAGTTTGCGCCCAACCACGTCGAGTTCGGCGGCAATCTGGGCTTCAGTTTTGGCCCCTTTGGCGACGGGCTGTTTCTTTTCCGCAGGCTTAGCGGCTTTTTTATCGGCCTTGGCGGGAGCCGTTTTTTCCGGCGCGGGCGCAGGTTCGGCAGCCTGCTCGGGCTGGGCGGGCGTTACCACCGCTTCAGTGGAAGAAGAATCGCCGCCAAACCAGGCGCAACCACCTGTGGTCAATCCGAAGATCAGCAAAAATGCCCAAAATATTTGCTTGTGCATAGCACCTCACACATTAAAGCCGGGCGGCATAGGCCACCCGGCTTTTGCATGTTATTCCACTGAAACCCGCCCTTCGATTATTCGAAGGAGATTTCGGTGCGCCGGTTCATGGCGCGACCTTCAGCGGTTTCGTTGTTGTACTTGAAGGACTTGCCGCGGCCGATGGCGGTCATGCGGCTGGCGGGGATGCCCTGCTTCACAAGATAGTTCTTCACGCTGTTGGCGCGTTCCTGCGAAAGCTTCATGTTGTAGGCGTCAGAGCCGATCCAGTCGGTCCAGCCGGCGAGCACCACGCGCTTGTTGGGGTTGGCCTTGATAAGACCGGCGGCTTCGTTCAGGATGCCCATGGCCTTGCCGTCAAGGGCATAGGAGTTGAAAGCGAAGTGTACGCCACGCAGCACGATCACGTCTTCGTCCTGGCAGAACACGGACAGCACGAAGCGCTCAAGAGCGGCGTCGCTGGTGGCCAGTTCTTCACCACGCACCACGATGGTGGCGGGGTTCAGGGCAGCAACCTGCTTGATGGTTTCTTCGCCGTTCTTGCTGTCGGCAAAGGAGATGATGTGGACAACCAGGTTACGCTGGCTGGCATACATCTGACGGGCCACTTCCACCAGGTCGGCGCCACGGTTGTTGTCGCCGTCGGTCACGAGGATAACGGCGGCGTCGCGCTTCATGCTGGAAAGGAAAGGCTCGTAAGCCTGCAGGCCGGTGCCCATGCTGGTCATACGACCGAAGATCTGGAAGTCGGAACGCAGCTTTTTAATGCCGGCAGCCATAGTGTTGCGATCCCAGGGACCCTGGGCAACGATAACGCCGTTGGGCGAAATGGTGTGCAGACCACCATTGTAGTCCAGAGCGGGAATAGCGGCATTGATGCGCTGCAGCACATTTTTGGCCACGATGATTTTGTCCTGCTTCAGCTGGGCATTTTTCATCATCATGGAGCCGGAATAGTCTACAACGAAGTCAAAGCTGTTAATTTTCTTGGTGCAGGCCGGAGCGGCCGCGGCGGCCACAGCATAGCTCAAAATAAGAGCAGCGGCCAGAACAAGAAGACGAAACGATTTCATACTGCCTCCCAAACGTTGATAAGTTCGTCGAGTTACCGTCAATAACAGTAATTCGCGGTGTGCCCGCCACGTTGCCAACTCACTAACAGGAAAAACCTTTGGAGGCGGCAACTGCCTTTTACATAACCGCCTTCATGAAAAACCGCAAGTTTTAAATAGGAAATACTCTTCAATAACCAGACAGGACATCTCTTTTTTCAACGGCTCCCGCAGGCCATATCCGCCTGAAAACACCGCATTTACGGCGGCTGGACAGCGGACCGGGCCTGAGGCATACTTAATGCCAGGAACCAAGGAATATCTCTATGTCAACACTCATGTTTTCCAAATGGAGTCCCGGCGGCAACACCACCCTTCTGTTCCCGGGGGACGGCCTTGTTCCCGAGCAGCAGGCGAACCTTGCCCGCCTTGCCCTGGATCCTTCTGTGCTCGGCGGCGAGCAGGCAGGCTTTGTAGACCTTCAGGCCCGCAGCCTGCGCATGGCGGGCGGTGAGTTTTGCGTCAATGCCAGCCGTGCCGTGGGCGCGCTGCTGGCCTGCGAAGAAGAACGCGCCCAGGATGCTGCCGCGCCCCAGGCCCCGGCGCAGACAGCGCAAGCCGCCCGCCAATACGAGATCAGCGTTTCCGGCTGGCAAAGCCCGGTACGGCTGCTCGTGCGCGGGGGCCTTCCCCTGTGGCAGGTAGAGGCCGTACTGCGGCTGCCCGACGTCTTTATAGAATGCCAGGCCAACGGCATCTGCCTGGTGCGGCTGCCCGGCATCTGCCATTTGCTGCTGGACGCGCGCACCCACGGCCACCCTGAAGACTATTACGCCGCCGCCGCCCTGCTGCGCGAGCGCTACGACCTGGAACAGGAGGAAGCCGTGGGCGTCATCTGGTGGCAGGCGCTACAGGGGCAGCTTGACATGCTGCCCCTTGTACACGTGCGCGACACCCGTACTGACTATCTGGAAAGCGCCTGCGGCTCCGGCGCTCTGGCTCTGGCTCTGGCTCTGAGCCGTTTCAAAAGCAATGGCGGCAACCATTTTTCCATCATGCAGCCTGGCGGTTCCCCGCTGGAGGTTCGTCTTTTCAGCGAAGACGGGATCTCCATGGCGGGCGTAAACGGCCCGGTGGCCCTGGTTGCCGATGGGCAGGTGTGGTTGCCCGGCGGCGTCATCTGAATATGGCCGCAAAGCTGCGCGAAGGCTTCACCACCGGCTCGGCAGCCACGGGCGCGGCCCTGGCCGCCCTGAATCTGCTGTGCTCCGGATATGCTCCCGACCATGTGGATGTGCCGCTGCCGCCTTTTGATGCACAGCCGGTTCCCGAACGCCCGGCCAAGCCCGCCGCGGACGTGGATGCGGAACAAACCGTCAGCGCCCGCGCCAACACGGATGCCTCCCACCATATCGCACAAGAGGCCAAAGAAGAGATTTTGGCGCATCCGGCCCCGACGGAGCGCACGGCACAGAAGCCCGCCCCCCCCGCACAAGCCCTGCGGCCCAGAGGCTGGCTGCGCCTTGCGGTGGCGGCCTGCGGCCCCGGCCCCGCCCCTGAACTGGCAGCGTTTGCCGGATTTTCCGCCAGCTTGCCGCCGGATGCTGCGGGGGCAGATGCAACCCGCGCCCCGCTGCGGCTGGCGCACGCCTCTATCCGCAAAGACGGCGGCGACGACCCGGATGCCACATCAGGGGCGCTCGTCACGGCCACTGTTATTATGGAAGGCATTATGGAAGGCCCCTGGCAGACCGATCGCCCTGCGCCTGCCCCAGCCGGAATCGCGCACGGCTCCCCATGTCCGGCCCAGAAACCATCTGCCGCCCCGGCTCCAATGGCCCGGGTGGCTCCAAGCACAAGCACGGACTTGCGTATTACGATTGAAGGCGGCCCGGGGGTGGGGCGTGTAACCCTGCCCGGCCTGCCCGTACCCGTGGGCGAAGCGGCCATCAATCCCGTGCCGCGCCAGCAGATCGCCTTTGCCCTGCGTCATGCCGTTGCCACCGCTATGCCGCCATGCCCGCCCCTGCGCGTTATTATCAGCGTTCCCGAAGGTGAGCGGCTGGCCCGGCAGACATTCAACCCAAGGCTGGGCATTGTGGGCGGCATTTCCATTCTGGGTACGCAGGGTACGGTGCGCCCTTACAGTCACAAAGCCTGGAAAGCCACCATCGAGCAGGGGCTGGCCGTGGCTGCGGCCACAGGCTGCCGGTCCATTGCCCTGACCACGGGCAGACGCTCGGAACGTCTGCTCATGGAGCGCTACCCCCACATGCCGGAACAATGCTTCATCCAGGTGGCTGACTTTGCTGCTTTTTCCTTACACGCCGCAGGGACAGGACGTTTTGACAACCTTGTGTGGGGCTGCTTTTTCGGTAAACTGGTCAAACTGGCCCAGGGGCATGCCTACACCCACGCCCGCCACGCAGATCTGGACATGGCGGGTCTTGCCCGCGTATGTGAGCAGTACGGCGCGTGCTGCGCGGAGCAGGTAAAAAACTGCGTCACTGCCGCCCACGCCCTGGAATTGCTTTTGCAAGACAAGGCCGGAACAGACGTTATACGTCAGGTGGCCGTCAAAGCCGCCGCAGTGGCGGCAAAATTTGCGGGCCGCCCCGTGCGGCTGCACCTTTTTCACACCGACGGCAGGGAATTACTGGCACTATGAAAAATCAGGTCGCACTGCCCGGCATTGCCGTGTCCTCCCCCACACCGAGCGAAAACGCCAACCGGACGACGGCAACTGACGCCCCGGAGGCGCATGAAGCTCCGTTCGACGCGGAACGTGCCGTCTCTTCCGCCGTTACGGATTCCGCTACAGCACAGGTTGCCGACGGGTTGCATACCACCGCCCGCAGTACGGCCGACGAACCGCACGGCGCTCGCGCAGCGCCCCCGGCCGGCAGCGGTCTGTCCCCGGCAGGCAACGCTTCCGCGGAAGCCCCGGCACTTGCGGCCGCACCTTTGCAGCCCAAGCTGGAACACCGGGCGGAAAGCGCCCCCGTTGCGCCCAGGGCTGTAAAAAAACGGCGCAAGGCGGCACAACAGCCGCCACAGGAGCAGGCCAGCCCCGCCCAGCCGGACGACTGGCCGCCCATGTCTGAAATTCTGCAATCCTGCTTTGTTTTTGAACCCACCACTGCACAGCCCAGTCCCATCACGGTGCTTGGCCTCGATTGCGGGCGTCCGCGTGGGCTTGCGGCCCTGACAGCCGAACAGAAACTGCTGTTGCAAAAGGCCGATGTGATCTGCGGCGGCCGCCAGATACTGCACGACCTGACGGGGCATGCTCCCGAAGATGCACCGGGCAGCGCAGATCCCGATCCAAACGCCAAGGCGGACAGGCAGGATGCGCTCAACGCCCGCCTGCTGCCCCTGAGCACACCACTGGAACCCGTCATCACCCGGCTGAGCCAGATGCGCGCCGCCGGTGAACGCGTGGTCATGCTGGCCGACGGCGACCCCCTGCTTTTCGGCATCGGGGGAACACTTGTGCGCCTGCTCGGGCAGGAAGCCGTAGAACTTGTGCCTGCGGTCAGCTCCCTGCAACAGGCATGCGCCCGCCTGGCCCTGCCCTGGCACAGGGTGATCTGCCTGTCGCTGCACGGACGTGATGATCTTGGGCCGCTCAATGCGGCTGTGAGTAAAAATGCGCCGCTCTGCGTGCTTACCGACGCCCGCATGTCACCGGACGTGCTGGCCCGCCACCTGCTGGACCGGGGGGTGGACTGGTTCACCGCACATGTTTTCGAGCGCATGGGCGCTCCGGATGAACAGAACAGCCATATGAGCATGGCTCAGGCCGCCGGGAGTGTTTTTGGCCCGGCCTGCACCCTTGTGCTTGTTCCCTGCGACACGCCCCGCCGCGCGCGGCTCGGCCTCAACGCCGCAGAACTGGCTGTGGACAGGGGGCTGATCAGCAAAAAACCCGTGCGCGCCGCAGCCCTGGCCCTTCTGCAGATAGAGCCGCACCATGTGGTGTGGGATGTCGGTTCCGGCTCCGGGGCCGTGGCGCTTGAAGCCACTGTGCTGGCGCACGAAGGCCGTGTGGTGGCGGTTGAGCGCTCTGTGGGCCGCGCCATGAGCATTCAGGAAAACCGCCGCCGCTTTGGCGCGGCCATTCTGGACGTACGCCTGGGGCAGGCCCCGGAATGCCTGCCCTCACTGCCTGATCCGCACCGTGTTTTTGTCGGTGGCGGACTTTCCGGCGACGATGGCGAGGATATCCTGGGGCATGTCTGCCTGCGCCTGCCCACCGGCGGGCGCGTGGTGGCAAGCTGTGTTCTGCTGGACACCCTGTGCCTGTGCCGCCGCTTTTTTGAGCGCCTTGGCTGGCCGGTGGAAATCAGCCAGATTCAGGCTTCTGAAGGCAGGGAACTGGGCGGTGATGTGCATCTGGCGGCCATGAATCCCGTTTTTCTGCTGGCGGCCCAAAAGCCGATCTCTGAGAACACCGGCCGCGCCGGTCAGGGAGCGCGCTCATGAAACGCGCCCCGGACAACGGTAACGGCACGCCCGGCAAACAACAGGCAGCAAGCGCCATGACTACCTGCAAGCATGACGAAAAGCATACGGCTCATATGGCGGGCGCGGCGGCAGAGCACGCTTCCGGCCAGGCGCCGTCCGGGGGTTCCGCCAGCACGCCCGGGCTGGTCAGCTTTGTCGGGGCCGGCCCTGGCGATCCGGAACTTTTGACGCTCAAAGGGCGCAAGGCCATTGAAGAGGCCGCCCTGGTGCTTTATGCCGGCTCGCTGGTTCCGCCGCAGATAGTGGCCTGCGCGGCCCCCGGCGTGCCTGTGGTAGACTCCGCCCCCCTGAGTCTTGAAGAATGCCACGCGCTGGTACGCCGCACAGCCCTTGAAGGCGGCGCGGTGGCGCGTGTACACACGGGCGACCCCGCCCTGTACGGCACGCTGCGCGAACAGACGCGCCTGCTGGATGCGGACGGCATTCCCTGGCGCGTCATACCGGGCGTTACCGCGGCCTGTGCGGCGGCGGCCGCCGCAGGCGTAACCTTTACCGTACCCGATGTCACCCAGAGCCTTGTCATCACCCGTATGGAAGGGCGCACCCCCGTGCCGGAGCGCGAAGCCGTACGCCGCCTTGCCGCCCACGGCACGTCCATGGCCGTATATCTGTCGGCAGCCTCCAGCGAGGCCCTGCAAGCTGACCTGCTGTGCCACATGCCGTCTGAAACACCGGTGCTGTGCGCCTGCCGCGTGGGCTGGCCGGACCAGCGCCTCATATGGGCCACCGCCGGAACCCTGGCCCAATGTGTTGCGGAACACGGCCTGACCAGACAGACGGTTTTTCTGGTGCTGCCGGGGCAGAATGCACCGGACACATGCTCCCGGCTCTATGCCTCCGGCTTCAGTCACGGCTACCGGCAGGCAAAAAAAGACTGAGCCGCGCAGTGCGGCGGCCCGTGAGTCCGGGCTGGCGCAGAGGCCAGACAGGCGCAGGCTGACGCGACAGCTTCGCACGGGCATCACGTTTTTGCTGGCCGTACATGCAAAAATGCATCTTTCCGCATACAGCACCTCTGAACAACAGCCCTGACAAGCCCTTTCCATTGCCCGCAGTGTCGCTGCGGTTCAATATCCCCCTGCCGCACAGAACACTCCTGCGCAAGCCTTTGCCAACGCGTTGGCCGGAGCTTTCGCGACGGGTTCTTGCGCAAGCAGGCCCCCCGTGCTTCCCCAATCTCATCCCATTTACCTGCCTCGCGCTTTATTCTGTTTATATCCTGATAATTATGCAGAGCGTGATACTGTTGCGGTTTTTGTTCTTTTGGCGTTTAGCTCATACTGTGTGACAAAGCATGTTTTACAATGTATCAATTGTTCACATGAAGAAGTCAGTTTGATATTTTTTTCACAATATAGTTTATATTTTTTTATTATCTATGTTTTTACCCCTTTAACAACGTAAAAAAGGACTTACTACTTTATAACAACATTACCTCCGTTGTGCATGCAAACCTTTAACCAAAGGAAGCGTCATGAAAAAACCCAATCTGCAGGATAGATATGCTCTCTTCATTGATGGTGAATGGAAAGAGGCCTCTGACGGGGGAACCTTCGAATCCCTTTGCCCGGCCAATGGCGAACGCCTGGCAACCTGCGCCGAAGCCACCAGAGAAGACGTGGACGCTGCCGTCAAGGCCGCCACAGCGGCGTGGGCAAGCTGGAAAAATACAGACGCCGCCGAGCGCGCCGACCTGCTCATAAAAATTGCGGATATCATCGACGCCAACAAAGAACATCTTGCCATGGTGGAAACACTGGATAACGGCAAGCCCATCCGCGAAACCGCCAATGTGGACATTCCCTTTGCCGCCGACCACTTCCGTTATTTTGCGGGCGTACTGCGCTCCGAGGAAGGTTCGGCCACCATGCTTGACAAAAACACGCTCTCGCTGGTGCTGCGCGAACCCATCGGCGTGGTAGGCCAGATTGTGCCGTGGAACTTCCCCTTCCTCATGGCTGCATGGAAGCTGGCCCCCGTGCTTGCCGCAGGCTGCTGCACCGTATTCAAGCCTTCCAACCACACCTCTCTTTCCGTTCTGGAGCTGGCGCGCCTTATCAACGGTGTGCTGCCCAAGGGCGTGTTCAACGTGATCACCGGGCGCGGTTCGCGCTCCGGCCAGTATATCCTCGAGCACCCCGGCTTCAACAAGCTGGCCTTTACCGGCTCCACCGATGTGGGCCGCAGCGTGGGCATGGCCGCAGCCAAGCGCCTGATCCCCTCCACTCTGGAGCTTGGCGGCAAGTCGGCCAACATCTTTTTCCCCGACTGCCAGTGGGACCTCGCCATGGACGGGCTGCAACTGGGCATCCTGTTCAACCAGGGGCAGGTATGCTGCGCCGGTTCGCGCGTTTTTGTGCATGAAGACATTTATGACAGGTTTGTGGCCGAAGCAGTGGAACGCTTCAACCGCGTCAAGGTGGGCCTGCCCTGGGAGGCGACCACCCAGATGGGCTCGCAGATCTACGAAGCGCACCTCAAGGCCATTCTGCTTTGCATTGAGCAGGCCAAGGGCGAAGGGGCCACAGTGCTTTGCGGCGGCGAGCGCGTCACATCGGGCGATCTGGGCAAAGGCTGCTTTATGCGGCCCACCCTGCTCGGCAACGTCACCAACGACATGCGCGTCGCGCGGGATGAAATCTTCGGTCCCGTTGCCGTCATCATAAAGTTCAAGACTGAAGAAGACGTGGTCCGCATGGCCAACGACAGCGTATACGGCCTTGGCGGCGGCGTATGGACGCGTGACATCAATCGCGCCATCCGCGTAAGCCGCGCCATTGAAACAGGCCGCATGTGGGTGAACACCTACAACAGCATCCCGGCGGGCGCTCCCTTTGGCGGCTACAAGGAATCGGGCATAGGGCGCGAGACGCACAAGACCATCCTTGAGCACTACACCCAGCAGAAAAACATCATCATCAATCTGTCAGAAAACCCCACCGGCTTTTACCCCTAGCCGTGGGCGTGTGACAGACACCTGACTGTGTGGCGCGAAGCCTGCTGCGCACCCGCGCCACACAGCAACAGGGAGCAGTCCGGCGGCGCAATGCCGTACAAGGGCGACAAAAAGCCGACCGGACCGGCAACGGTAAAAACCTCGTGGCTTCGCAGCATGGCCGCCGCACAGCGCATTTTTGCTTCCGGCGCAAAACAGAAAGCACGGCAAACCACGTTATGCCAGCCATCAGAGTATGCCCCGGCAGCAGACGGAAAACGGCATCGCACCGGGGCATGGTGAGCCGTTCTCCGGGCAGCATTCTCCACATCCGCCCCGGCGGCCGCTGCCATAAGCGTCAGGCAGCCGGCAGCCAAGCCCCTGATGCCGGACGCCTGATCCGGTCGCCACGGGCGGACATACCGGAGCATGCGGGGATAGCACCCCGCAACTTCCGCTATCGGCCATGCGCCGAAACAGAAAGAGGAGGGCCCCCACGGCCCTCCTCTTCGCATGAGTGGAGAATTTTTTATGGACTGCGAACCTGCCACGCTCCCGTTCATGTCACGGAAAAGTGATGCTTTTCGTGTTTACAAAGACAGTACGGCGCTGAGCCGCCTGTCCGGTATGCGTGGTTAGAGCAAATCAACATCGAACCTGTTCATCTGACCCCGTGCGTTTTTTGAATACTCCGCACGGCGAAACAGCCCCGGACAAGCCTTGCCTGCCCACAGGCGACTGTTTCAGGCTTTCTGTGCTCTGCGGTTCACGGCGTTTTCCCGTTGGGCCAACGCCGGTTATTGTTGAGGCGCGTCCGGCACGCGCTGCACCAGGGCCAAAGCCAGCAGCGCGGGCGATATGGTGTGCCTTTGCAGAGGATTGCGCAGCTGACGCCGCACAAAGCCCGCCATGTCCATAGCCATATCCGCGTCGGTAATAGCCGCGCGGCTGGCCTTCTTGTTCTCTTCCAGTACGGCAAGGTACCGCTGTATCACGGCAAGGTCGTGCTCTTCGGGCGCGAGCCTTTCCGGCGGTCCGGCTTCCGACAGGAATGTGTCAGTGATGCGTTGCGACATGACCATTCCTCCCTGAATGGATCACTGCTTCCCTGCATCAGGAGGGGCGGGTTCGCCTTTTTTGTGTCTGTACACGGTCTCCCCTTCCCCACTCATCACCAACTTTATCGGAGTGCGCGGCAAAAATCTTTAGAGTTTCTGACCGGGAAAAAGCCGTGCACTCCGCCGAAACGTCAACACACGTGATAACAGCATAAATATATTGCGTTTACGCAAGTACATCAGTACATCAAACCACGTTTTCCTACAGGCCGGTAAAGCTTATCCAGGGCAAACCACCCTGCCGCCACTCCGCCCCGCGCTTGCATGGGCGCGTATTCGCAGATACCATAAGAGCACCAAGCCAGAAGAGGAGAGTCTATGCCAACACCCATACTGCACAAGGAAAGCCTGATCCCGGGCAAAACCAGCAAGATGGTGCTTGATGCGCCACAAATTGCCCGCAAGGCCCGGCCCGGCCACTTTGTCATGCTGCGTATGACCCCCACGGGTGAACGCATTCCCCTGACCATTGCAGATACAGATGCCGAAAAAGGCACCATTACCATCGTCTATCTGGTCATGGGAAAAAGCACCGCCATTCTCGAAGAACTTGATACCGGCGACTCCATTCTTGATGTTTGCGGCCCCCTGGGGCACCCCACCCACATTGAAAAGAAAGGCACCGTCATTTGCGTGGGCGGCGGCACGGGCATTGCCGCCATGCACCATATTGCCAAAGGGCATGCACGTGCCGGCAACAAGGTGGTGGGCATCATCGGCGCGCGCAGCAAAGATCTGCTGCTTTTTGAAAAAGAACTGAAGCTTTTTGTGGATGAACTGCTCATCTCTACCGATGACGGCAGCTACGGCCACAAGGGCCTTGTAACCGACCTTCTGCGTGACAGGCTTGAAAAAGACAAGAGCGTCTTTGAAGTGGTGGCCGTCGGCCCTGTGCCGATGATGGCCGCCGTGGCCGAAACCACGCGCTCCTTCGGCGTAAAAACCACTGTCAGTCTCAACCCTATCATGGTTGACGGCATCGGCATGTGCGGCGCCTGTCGCGTCAGCGTGGGCGGCAAGACCAAGTTTGCCTGTGTGGACGGCCCCGAATTTGACGGGCATGAAGTGGACTTTCCCGAACTGCGCCGCCGTCTGGCTGCCTACCGCGAACAGGAAAAGGTCTCCATCGACGATTATCAGCTGAGGATTGCTCATGGAAACTAAAACCCCAAAAAAGAAGCCTATCGCTCCCAGGGTGGACATGCCCTGCCAGCCCGCCGAGGTGCGCCGCGCCAACTTCGATGAAGTGGCCCTGGGCTACACCAAAGAAATGGCTGTTGAAGAAGCTCAGCGCTGCCTACAGTGCAAAAAGCCCTTCTGCGTCAGCGGTTGCCCTGTGGAAGTACCCATCCGCGATTTTATCCGCGAAGTGGCCCTGGGCAATATGGATGCGGCCTACCGCATCATCAAAAGCACCAACAGTCTGCCCGCCGTGTGCGGCCGCGTTTGCCCGCAGGAACATCAGTGCGAAGGCAAGTGCGTCCTCAAGGCCAAGGGCCAGCCTGTAGCTATCGGCCGCCTTGAACGTTTTGTGGCCGACACCTATATAGCAACCACAGCCTGCGAACAGGTTACCGGCACCAACGCCTGCGCCCTGCCCAGAGGCGACCTCAAGGTGGCCTGCATCGGCTCCGGCCCCTCATCCCTTACCTGTGCGGGCGTCTGCGCCGCCGCAGGCATCAAGGTGGATGTATACGAAGCCCTGCACGAGGCTGGTGGGGTACTTATCTACGGCATTCCCGCATTCCGCCTGCCCAAGAATGTGGTCGCCACCGAAATTGATGGTCTGCGCCAGTCCGGCGTGGACTTTCATCTGAACGCCGTCGGCGGCCGCACCGTGGACGTGGGCGAGCTGCTTGAAAGCCATCACGCCGTCTTTATCGGCGTGGGTGCTGGCCTGCCCGTATTCCTGGGCGTGCCGGGAGAAAACCTGGTGGGCGTGTTCTCGGCCAACGAGTATCTTACCCGCGTGAACCTCGGCCGGGCTTATGACTTTCCCGATCAGGACACCCCAGCCTTTCCCGGTAAAAACGTCACCGTGTTCGGCGCGGGCAACGTGGCCATGGACGCGGCGCGCACCGCCCTGCGCATGGGCGCGGAAAGCGTACACGTTGTCTACCGCCGCACCAGAGACGAAATGCCCGCCCGCCTTGAAGAACTGGAACATGCCGAAGAGGAAGGCGTGCAGTTTGCCATGCTTTCCGCGCCGGTATGCTTTAACGGTAACAGCGAAATGCGCCTCACCTCCGTAACGCTGCAAAAAATGGAGCTGGGCGAGCCAGACGCCTCCGGTCGACGCCGCCCCGTTGCCATTGAAGGCGAAGTGTATGACCTGCCCACCGACCTCGCCATCGTGGCTCTGGGTACACGTTCCAACCCCATCCTTCTGGAAGCCACGCCCGAGCTCAAACTGAACAAGTGGGGCTATATCGAGGCCGATGAAGAAACGGGCGAAACATCCATACCCAATGTCTTTGCCGGTGGCGACATCGTTACCGGCGCGGCCACCGTTATCCTTGCCATGGGCGCGGGACGCAAGGCCGGACAGGAAATCGTAAGGCGCCTGCTGAAGTAGCCCGAGGCACTGCGCTCAAACATTCGCGGGGGAGAAAGCTTCCACTGTCTGCGCGCGCCACCGGGGTGCGGCAAGACAGGAAGAGGCTTTCTCCCCCGGTTTTTTCCGGGCGGCGGGCCAGCGCGGCCCAAACCCGGCGGCACTGGCCGTCACATCTTGCCAGCCGGGGCCTTCAAGGTCATACTGGTCACAATAACAACCCTCCCCGCCAATGGGGCCGGAAACATCCCGGAGCATTCAGGAACACCCGTCATGATCCTTGCAGACCTGCACACCCATACCAAATACTCGCACGGCGGCAACAGCCCGGCTGAAATGCACGCGGCAGCACAGGCCAGGGGTATTGAACTTATCGGCTTTACCGAACATTCTCCCCGGCCGGTGGGCTTCGACTACACGCACGAGTACCGCGACAAGCTCACCCGCCACCTGCCGGACTACGCCAGTGAGGTACTGGCCCTCAAGGCGGCCAATGCGGGCGGTCCCTGCCGGGTGCTTTTCGGCAT
>NZ_JAHZAA010000002.1:126660-137762 GCF_019424165.1 Desulfovibrio sp.
ATGGAGATGGACTGGCTCGAAGGGCAGACAGACTTTACCCGTGCCTCCGGCACAGCCTATGATTTTGATTACCTGCTCGGCAGCGTGCATTTTATCGGGCACTGGGGTTTTGACGATGGCGCCGACCCGTGGAAAGCCATGTCGCAGGAAGAGTGCGAAATACAGTACACACGCTACTTTGAAATCTGGGAGGCCATGCTTGCCTCGGGGCTGTTCAATATCGCGGCCCACCCGGACCTTATCAAGATTTTTTCCGTCGAGCAGTTTCACATCTGGCTGCACAAGCCGCAAAGCCGGGAACTTGTGCGCCGGGGGCTGACCGCCCTGCGCAATTCTGGTATGAGTATGGAAATCTCATCCGCCGGTATACGCAAGGCATGCCGCGAAATCTATCCCGCGCCGCCCATCATGGTCATGGCTGCGGAAATGGAGCTGCCCATAAGCTTCGCCTCGGACGCTCACGTTACCGATGACGTGGGCTACGGCTTCGCCCGTCTTGCCTCTTACGCCAGCGCCTTCGGCTTCAGGGAGTACACGGTTTTCGACCGTGGTCAGCGCAGCGTCTACCCCTTTTAAAGCCTGCCGGATCACGGGCGCGCAGCCTTGCCGCACTGCGGCCTGCAGGCAGCCGCGCGCCCGGCATATGTAGAATGAAAGGCGGCAGCAGGAATACCCTATGTCAGAACCGCTTGTGACTATTGAAGACCTGAGTCTTTTTCTGCCCGGCGAATCCAGCCGGCGCTTTGTACTGCACCACATAAACTGGCAGATTGAACGCGGCCGTCACTGCGCCCTGCTGGGCGCCAACGGCTCGGGCAAATCCACCCTGCTGCGCCTGCTGCGCGGCGAGCTGTGGCCCGCCGAGGGGCATATCTGGTGGCATACGCCTGACGGGCGCGAAGAATCCCCCCTGGCAGGGCGGGCCATGACGGCCCTGGTATCTCCGACGCAACAGGAAAACTACCAGCGCCAGGCGTGGGACCTTACCGGACTCGATATCCTGCTCACAGGCTTTGAAGACACGCCCCTGGTGTACAGCGACGGCGGCAGTCAGGCCCAGGCCCGCAAGGACGCCGCCGTACACATGGCTGCCCGCCTTGAGGCCGAAGGCCTGCTTGACAGAACCATGCCCACCCTTTCCCAGGGACAGTTACGCCTGCTGCTTCTGGGCCGGGCGCTGTTGCGCGCGCCGTCCCTGCTGCTGCTGGACGAGTGCGCCGATGGCCTGGACGCCCGCCACCGCCAGATTTTTTTTGACGTGCTTGAAGAATGCGCACTGCGCAGCACCATCGTCATGACGGCGCACCGTCCCGGCCAGATTCCCGACTGGTGCGCGGAACGGCGTTACATAAGCCGGGGCCGCCTGTATGCAGTACCACCGGGGCAGGCTGAGGACGCTACGGCCAACAGGGCGGAAAGTGCCGCCGTCACGGTTGCAGGGCAGGCGCTTCAGGAGCAGGCGGACAAAAACGGGCCGGTTCCTCCCCTGCTGGACCTGGAAAATGTCACGGTGTTCATCGACAGGCAGGAAGTGCTGCGGCATATAGACTGGAGCATGCATCAGGGCGAACACTGGCGCATCAGCGGGGCCAATGGCTCGGGCAAGTCCACCCTGCTGCGCCTGCTGGCCGGAGACGAGTTTGCCGCTGCCGATGGCAGGCTGGAGCGCTGGCTACCCCGGCAGGGCGGGGCAGTGCGCACCCTTGCCGAAGTGCGCAAGGGCATACGGCTGGTTTCCGACCTTTCCCAGGCGCTGTACGGCTACTCCCTTACGGCACATGACATGGTCTGCACGGGTTTTGACAACAGCATAGGCGTGTACCGCAAGTTCAGCGCCGCGGAAAAAGCCGAGGCCCTGCGCCGCATGGAAGAAATGTTTCCCGAAGAAAGCTCGCAAGGCGTGGCGGATATCGGGCATCTGTCCATCCGCCGCCTGTCCACGGGGCAGTTGCGCCGCCTTTTTCTGGCGCGCGCCCTTGTGGGCGATCCGGACATCCTGCTGCTGGACGAACCGTGCTCGGGGCTGGATGCCGCAAGCCGCGCCCGCTATCTCGGCCTGCTTGACCTGCTGGCGGCCCGTGGCCTGCACATGGTTTTTGTTTCCCATCACGGCGAGGATGCCCCCCTGTGCATCAACCGCGAGGCACATATGGAAGACGGCCAGTTGCGCGTTGTCATCTAAACCCGCTGCTGGCTCCAGAAACAGGAAATCCCGCCATGAGCGGGATTTTCTGTTTAAACGGCACGCAAAAGCGTTCGCAATGCTATGCGCCGTCACCTTCGCCGGAGCCGCCTTTGCTCTTGCCCAGGCGGGAGCGCAGCACTTCGATGACAACAGGCAGCACGGAAACAATAACAATACCATAAACGATAATGCTGAAATTCTGGCGCACCCATTCAAGATTGCCCAGAAAAAAGCCTGCGGAAACGAGGCTGCCTACCCACAGAATGCACCCGGTCACGTTAAAGAAAAAGAACGTGCGGGGATGCATAAGGGCGATGCCCGCCACAAAAGGCGCAAAAGTGCGTACAATGGGTACAAAACGTGCCAGCACAATGGCCTTCCCGCCGTGGCGCTCGTAAAAATGATGGGCTTTGAGCAGATGCTCTTTTTTAATGAAGCGGCTGTCCCGCGAAAAAATGGCCGGGCCCACATGACGGCCAATGCAATAATTGACGGCATCTCCCAGAATGCCCGCCGCCAGCAGCACAAGCATCACTTCAGCATAGCCCATAAGGCCCGTGCCGGCCACCACGCCTGCCGCGAACAGCAGCGAGTCGCCGGGTAAAAACGGTGTGACCACAAGCCCGGTCTCGCAAAAAACAATAATAAACAGTATGGCGTAAATCCAAAGACCGTACTGCTCCACCAGTTCAAAAAGATGCACATCAATGTGCAGCACAAAGTCAATAAAATAGCTTACCATATCCATACGTTCGTATGCTCCCGGCCCATATTGTGGCGGCATGGACCCGCCCGAACGCCCTTGTACCCCAAGCCCGCTTGTGGCACAACACAAGCATGCGACAGAAATTTTCCGCACTGCTGGTCTTCTGCCTCGGCATTTTGCTGCTCTCTTTTTCCAACGCCCGTGCCGATTTTTATCAGGTAGGTTTTCGCACACTTGGGCAATGGGATGCTGAAAACGGCCTGCGGCTGGACGTGAACCTCTGGTATCCTTCGGTGCGTCCCCCACGCGACATCCAGTACGGCCCCTGGGAAATTTCAGCCGCCCGCGGGGGCAAGCCCGTGGAAGGACGTTTTCCGCTTATTCTGCTTTCGCACGATACGGCGGGATCGCGCTTTTCCTATCACGACACTGCCGCATGGCTGGCAGCCTGCGGCTTTGTGGTGGCGGCCCCCACGCATCCGGGCGACAATATGGACAACATGGATCTGCTCCTGACCTGGGAACAACTGGAAAGCAGGGTGCGGGAGCTTTCAGGCCTTATCTCCTTTTTGCTGAACGACCTGGAAGCCGAGCCTACCATCGACCATGAGCGTATCGGCGTTCTGGGCTTTGGCGCGGGCGGCACGGCGGCGCTCCTGCTGGGCGGCGCGCTCCCCGATTGCGAAGGCTGGAAAGATTACTGCGCGCAGGCTGGCAAGCACGACATGTATTGCAATATATGGGCGCAAAACCGCATGGACGGGCTCTGCCGCAGCCTGCCCCTGACAAAAAGCCTGGCCGATACGCGCATAAAGGCAGTGGCGGCAGTGGCTCCCGGTTTCGGCATGCTCTTTGGGCGGGATTCGTTCCGCTGGTTTTACCCGCCGCTGCTGCTTGTGGCCGCTTCCGGCGACAGCCTGAACAAAACCGCCCTGCATGCCCGCAAGATTTATGAATGCACAGGCAAAAAAGCCCGCTGGCTTGTTCTGGACAAGGCCGATGCCGGCGCGCTCATGGCCCCCTGCCCTCCCGCGCTGGCCGAGGAGCTGCCCGAACTCTGCCGCTCAGTAAACGAGAACGACAGAGAAGCCGTACACAAAAGCATGTTCGCCGCCTTGAGCGACTTTTTTCTGCACTATCTCGGCAGTGGTAAAAATCTGCCCCGCATTCCCGCCCCGCCGGACCTCAGCCCGCCCCTGCCGCCCAAACAGGAAAGCACTCCGGCGCCAGCGCAACAGATAAAACGCAAACGGGCGCAGTAACAGGATTTTTTTGCGACAGGTGATGTTCATACGGCCCATATCCTTGACAATTGTGCCGCCCCTTACTAAAGCTCTTTAAAGTGTGCGTGGTTTGGCATCACGCATTCACGAATGGTAAAATCATCAGCTTGACTGTTTGGCCGCACCGGATGTTACGGCCTGAGTAAAACAGCCTGGCAATGTTTTGCAATGCTGCCCCCGGCAGACAGGCAAACATCGCCGTAATGTAAGTTTTCTGCACGAAATGGCCTTGTTTGCGCAGCAACGCGGCCTTTTCAGAGCAATGGAAATATGGACGGCATGAAGCTACTGCCCCTTTGTATTCTGTGCCTCGCGCTCGTGATCGGGTCCACCCCGTATGCCGCACAGCCGACGCCCGCCCCCAAAGATACGGCCGAGGCCGAAAATGCTTGGGTCGTCATGCCTGCCGGGGCCAGATCGGCTTTTATGGGCATTCATGGCGGCACCATGCCTGTCAGTCTGCTGGTCTATGGCGACGGCACATCACTGGTGACCTTTGTGGGCCGCACAGGCAACGACTTTCTTGATATGCTGCGGCGCACGGACCTTCCCGTACCAAGCCTGCTCAACGCTACAGCACATAACGGAACCAGCGGCGGCGTGCTGCCCTCGGGCAAATCCAGCGTGCTTATGGCAGGCAACCCCAACAGCAGCATGCCCGTCTTTAACGTTACAGGAGAAAGACTATCCCATATGGACATGGCCCCTGGGCAACTGCAGCCCTTTGGCCTGTCGGACAAGCCTTTATCCATTGAAGGGGAGGTCAGCAGGCCGACCCACCTTTCTCCCGCCAAGCAGTACCGGCTATTTTTTCAGCCCCAGTACCTGCAGCCCCGCCGTCCTGTACGCTGACGGCAATCACGCGCCCCACGAACCCTTGCCGGCTTTGTAGCCATTCCTTTTTTATTTCTTTCCTTTCCGTCGCGGGAACTATGGAGCAGAATACCTACCTTTATAGAATAATTTGTAATTTATAGAAATTATGCTAAAATAATCCAGAATAACCAGCCAGAGGAGCCGACTATGCCACTTTCCAGTCATCACAAGGCAATGGAAAGATTGTATACATCCAGTATATCGCAAACCTCGTCCCGACCTGCGCAAAAGCTTTTTTCACAGGGTCTGAAACACCTTCTGGAAAACAGCCCGGCCTTTGATGCCTGCGTAGGCGAAGATAATCCCTTTTACCAGGAATTTGTTCTACAACTTCAAACCGGCGTCTGCCTGGAAGAAGACTGCCTGAGCCTTTTTGAGTGTCTGGCAATTTTCTTCCGCCTGCACCAGATGGCCGCAAACGGAATTCCGCTTGATGGCATTGAACGCAAGGTGCTTCACTACTTTGAAACCTGCGGCGAATGGCAACCCCAGGACCCCACCATCGTCAGCTTCTGGTACTGGTGGCGCATCCCCCTGCAGGCAACCCATTAAAACAGTGTAACCCCGGACCGACTGTGCTGACGGGCAAAAACATATCCAGTACGTGATTTTCCCATTGCCCGGCAAGTATTGAAGCGGCCCAGGCTGCGGACAGCCCGCAGACAACGTATATCTTCGTGCGGCTCTTTTACGGATATTTTCTGTCCCCCGGCGCCAACAGCCTTTTCCCGTAACGGGACATTTCCATACGTTTCACAGCCGGAATCCGACAGTTTTTTTGAGCCGCCAGTCAACTGGCATACTGGCATCACACAAAAACAAAAGAGCCGCCTGGATAACCAGGCGGCTCTTTTGTTTTTAACGCTTTATCGGAAAGGGCTTATTTTTTCAGATTGTCGGCCAGCAGTTCCGAAATGTGGTCGACCTTGATCTTCAGACCCTGCTTTTCAGCGCCGCCACGTAACTGCATGACGCAGCCGGGGCAGTCCACCACCAGGCGGTCGGCTCCGGTCGCCTTCATGTTGTTGACTTTCTTTTCCAGAAGCTGCGCCGATATTTCGGGGAACTTCACGGAATAGCTGCCGCCGAAGCCGCAGCAGACTTCTTCTTCCTCGCAGGGTACATATTCCGCCGCGTCAGCAATAAGCTCACGGGGGGCCTTTTTCACGCCCAGGCCACGGCAGAGGTGGCACGAAGCATGATAGGTGACCTTCTGCCCGGACTTGTGGAAGTCTTCGGGCTTGAGCCCCAGCACGTCATGCACAAAGGAGCTGAAGTCAATGACCTTGGCTGCAAAGGCCTGGCCTTCCACCACCGCGTAATCCTTGTCCAGGATCTGCGGGTAATGGTGCTTGAGGTGACCGGCGCAGCTTGCGCAGAGCGTGATGATGTAGTCGTAGTTACCGCCGCGGAAAGCCGCGATGTTCTGCTTTGCTACATCAATGGACGTTTTGCGCTGTCCCATCATTTCAAGGGGCAGGCCGCAGCAGGACTGCTCCATGGGGAATTCCACCGCCACATTTTTGGCGGCAAGAATTTTCACGCATGCTTCCAACTGCTCGGGGTAGATGAAGTCCTGGGCGCAACCGCTGAAGATGGCCACGCGCATGGTGGGATTCTGCACCCTGGGCGCAATTTCGGGCCAGCGGTCACGGAAGGACTTGTTGGCGATGGCAGGCAGCGCCTTGAAGTTGTGCTTGCCCATAAATATTGAGGGCAGGTGGCGCTGGAACTGCGTTCCGCGGGTAAAGGGCTTCTGGGCAAAGCTGGCGAACTTGAGCAACCGGTGGAAGAGCTTGCGGTTCTTCATGACGGCCGACAACAGGTTGGCTTCAATGGGAGCGCCCTGCTCTTCATTGAGGCGCGCGCGAATTTCGCGGATGAGGCGCGGCAGTTCAATGCCGCCGGCGCACACATTGGCGCAGGATTCGCAACCCATGCAGTTCTGGCTCAGAATGCGCGCGCGGTCTTTGCCGTGGAAGAAGTAGGTAAGAATAAGGCCAATGGCGCCGATGTAGATGTAGCCCATCTTGTGGCCGCCCACCAGGCGGTACACGGGGCAGACGTTGGCGCAGGCGCCGCAGCGCACGCAGCGGAATATCTGCTTGAACAGCGGATCCTTGGCAATCTCGGTACGCCCGTTATCCAGAAAGACCACATGCATGATCTTTTTGTCGTCGGCATTGGCCGCGCACGGGCCTGCGCCGCACATCCAGGTGACATAGGAGGTGATGCGCTGGGCAGTGGCGTTGCGGGGCAGCACCAGCAGGGCCGTGAGGGCGTCGTCCAGCTTGGCAACGAGCTTGTCCAGACCGGCAATAGCCACATGCACACGCGGCAGCGTGGTGACCATGCGGGCGTTGCCTTCGTTGGTCACGGTGGACACCGCGCCGTTTTCGGCCACGGCGAAGTTACAGCCGCTGATGCCCATATCCGCGGCAATAAACTTGCGGCGCAGTTGCACACGGGCCACCTTGACCAGGTGCTGCACGTCCGAATCCTGCTTCACGCCGGTGGCCTTGGTGAAGTCATCGGCCACCTGATAGCGCGAAAGGTGGATAGCGGGCATAACCATGTGGGAAGGGCCTTCGTGCCGCAACTGGATGATCCATTCGCCAAGGTCGGTTTCATCCACAATAAGGCCCTGGGCCTCAAGGGCAGGATTAAGCTCGATTTCTTCAGCGGTCATCGACTTGGATTTCACTACGCGCTTGACATTGTTTTCTCTGGCAATGCGCGAAATGATCTCGTTGGCTTCGGCAGCCGTAGCGGCGCGGTGCACATGCACGCCACGCTTTTCAGCCTCGGCCTTGAACTGGGCGTACAGTTCTTCCATGTGCTGACAGGCGTAGTCTTTGGCATCGGCCACCTGGGCGATAAGGGCGCGTTCGTCCACTTCCTTGAACACGGCTTCACGGTTGGCGCGGTAGGCCACGGCAAATGTGTCGAGGGTACGGCGCAGGAATTCGTCGTTCAGGGCTTCGTCCAGTTCCTTGTGGTAACCGGAGCTGCTTTTAAGGGCGTCATGCATGGGTTAGTCCTCCAGAAGAATGATGTGGAGTTCCAGCGGGCCATGTACGCCCACGGCAGCCACACGTTCGATATCAGCCGTGCGGCTGGGACCCGTCACCAGAGTGGTGTAGGTGGCCGGGGCCGAGTTCATGCGCTCACGCAAAAACTGGGCAATGGACGGCAGATCGGGATAAATGTCGGACTTGCGCAAAAGAATCATGGACACTTCAGAAATCATGCCCGCCAGGCGCACGTCTTCCTTGTCGGTATCCAGCATGCAGGTAGCGCTGGCCGCTACCCCGACAATACCCGTGGAAAGACCCACATCAATACCGGCAAGATAGTTGCGCAGCCCTTCGCGAATGCAAAGAAAACCCTTTTCGTCGCAGGCGGCGGCCAGGGAGGCGAAGTCCGCATCGTTGAGTTCAGGGGCAGCGACAACACGCTGCACCCGGGTAGGCACGTTATTGGGGCTCAAGGGGCCTTGGGCTGTGCCGGGTTCATCAGCCAGAATTTCAGCAGGAGCCTTGCTGGCGCACACGTCCACAACATATTGCAGGGCCGCGGCCATGGTGGGCACTTCCTGCACCACTGCGCTGACCGCCGCTGCCTTGGCGGCGAAGGCTTCGACCAGTTCCTGGTTCACAGGGGGCATAGGATTCTCCTTTCGGTCATCATGATTACGCGGCCATGCCGCGCCGCTCCGGCGGGAAATTTCCCGCCGGAGCGGCCGTTCTTATTTCAGGCTTTCAGCGTATATTTCAACGGTATGCTTGACGCGCACGCGGTCTTTATTATGCGAGAGCACGTCTTCAAGCTGCATCATGCATGCCGGGCAGCCCGCAGCCACAATCTCGGCTCCGGAGGACACCACGTTGTCGCGTTTGCGCTGACCGATCTTGCGTGAATAGTCATAGTGGAAAAGGTTGAACGAGCCGCCGCAACCGCAGCAGCGGTCGGCTTCGGCCATTTCCACCACCTTGTAGGCGGGGTTGGCCGCCATGACAGCACGGGGCTGGGCCACAACGCCCAGCGATTTCTTGAGATGGCAGGAGTCGTGATAGGTCACGGTAGTGGCGTTGCCCGCCGGAGCTTCGGCAGGCTGCACCTTGAGCACATCCACAAGAAAGGCGTTGATGTCCATGGCCTTGGCAGCAAGCTGTTCGGCCTTACGCAGTTCCGCAGCGCCGAGGCGTCCGGCGTAGCGGGGCCACAGTTCCTTTACAGTAGACGTACAGGAACCACAGGGGCTGAGAATGTAGTCAAAATCCGCACCGTCAAGGGCGCGCAGGTTGACCTTCATCTGTTTGACCATGCCCTCGGCATCGCCAGAGGACAGGGCAGGAATACCACAGCAGGTCAGGCCCTTGGGCATGAAGACCGCCACGTTGTGATGGCGCAGAACCTTGAGGCAGGCTTCGGCCATATCAGTATACATCTTGTCGCCCATGCAGCCCGGATAGAAAGCCACCTTGATGCCGCCGGCCGGGCGGCGTTCGTCAAGCGCGCCGTAGCGGGCGTGCAGGGGCTTTTTTGCCAGGGGGCGCATGTGGCGATCGCCCAGCATGAAGTTCAGCATGGGCGCACACACCGTGCCTTGAGCCGAACCCGTGCTGCGGAAGATCAGCCCCTGAACCGGAGCACCCATGCGCATGGCGAGGTTGAACACGCCGGGCTGCGGCAGCACCGCACGGAAGATCATTTTCTTGACCGGGTGCAGGCCCAGATAGGCGTTGACGATTTCCCGCGCCTCCATAAACACGTCCATAATCTGGACGCCGGGCGGGCAGGACGCCTGGCAGGAACCGCACAGAAGGCAGCGGCCCAGCTTGTCGGCCACGGCTTCGGGATCCTGGATCATTTCATGGGCCAGATTGTCGATAAGCGCCAGCTTGCCGCGCGCCACGTCGGCCTCCATACCGGAAGCGCCGAACATGGGGCACACGGCCTGGCACATGCCGCATTTCATGCAGGCCGTGACTTTGTCGTCCAGCGCCATAAGACGCTGGGCCAGTTCGTGCAGATTACTCATGTAAGGCTCCTAGATTCCCACCAGCTTGGTGGCGTTGAACAGGCCCTTGGGATCAAGGGCGCGACGCAGCCGCTGAGAGAACAGAATGGTGCCGCGCGAGGTTTCTTTTTCCATCCACTTGGCCTTGGCCGTGCCGATACCGTGCTCGCCCGAAAGCGTGCCGTGCAGCTTGAGGGCCACATCGAACATTTCGTCAATGGCCTCTTCCACACGGTGGAATTCGTCCTTGTCGCGCTTGTCGCACAGGAAGGTGGGGTGCAGGTTGCCGTCACCGGCGTGGCCGAACGTACCCACTTCAAGCTTGTACTTGGTGGCGATTTCATTAACGGCTTTCATCATGGCAGGAATCTGCGAGCGCGGCACGGTGGCGTCTTCAAGCACGGTAGTGGGACGGCAGCGGGCCAGAACGGGCAGCGCCATGCGGCGGGCTTCCCACAATTTGAACTTTTCCTCGGCGTCCTTGGGTACGTGCACGGCGGTGGCACGATTGGCCTTGAGCACGCGCTCCACAGCTTCGGCATCGTCAGCGACCTGAGCGGGATGGCCGTCCACCTCGATCAGCAGGATGGCTCCGGCTTCACGCGGCAGACCGGCCTTGGTGAAGTCGTCCACGCGCACGATGGTGTTATTGTCCAGAAATTCAAGTGTACAGGGTACAACGTGGGCGGCAATAATGCCCGCCACGGCTTCGGCGGCGTCCTGCACGTTGTCAAACACGGCCATCAGGGCCTTGGAGGCCTTCGGCGGGGGCACGAGTTTGAGAATGGCCTGGGAGATGATGCCCAGCGTGCCTTCAGACTGCACCATCATGCCAGCCAGGTTGTAGCCCGTAACGCACTTGACCGTGCGCGAGCCGGACTTGACCATCTCGCCGGTGGCGTCAAAAAATTCGATGCCCATGAGGTAGTCTTTGGTGACGCCGTACTTGAGGCCGCGCAGGCCACCAGCGTTTTCAGCAATGTTGCCGCCAATGGTCGACACGGCCTGAGAACCCGGGTCCGGGGGATA
>NZ_JAHZAA010000002.1:137772-144156 GCF_019424165.1 Desulfovibrio sp.
GATAGAACAGATTTTTCTTGGCTACTTCGGCGGCGAACTGGGCAGTGATCACGCCCGGTTCCACCACGGCATAGAGGTCGTCGGAATTGATCTCAAGAATGCGGTTGAGCCCGGTGGTCAGAATAACCACAGAGTCGGAGCTGTCGGGAATGGTCCCGCCGGAGAGGTTGGTTCCCGCGCCGCGCACAGTCATGGGCAGCCCGTTGTCGTACAGCTTTTTGACACATGCGCCCAGGTGCTCGGCCGTAGTCGGGCGCAGCACAAGAGCAGGAACCACGGGGGTCAGCACTGCCGAGTCATACGAATAGCTCTGCCGGTCAGCTTCGGAGCTGAACACGTTTTCCTTGCCGATGAGATCTTCAAAATCCCTGATCAACGCCTGGCTTGCCATGTGGCCTCCTTAGAACATCTGTAATGGTGGAGGACGCAGCCCGCGCGCCCCACGCGCCAGCCCGGACATGCCGGGCACATGTGCGGCCGGTTGACCGGCCGGTCAGCTTTTCTACAAGAATAAAATCATATATCTGCGTTTGCCAGCCTTGCATAGGGGATAAGCCCAAAAACTTTGGTATCACTATTAGACCTCAACTGTATTCTCTCCGGCCGCGCGAAAACAAATTGGTGAAAAATCAGCAACAACTGGAAATAAAAATAATTTTGCAAGGCAAATTTATTGGGCAGAAAAAAGAAAGAGAAAAAATTCACTGGCCTTTTCGGAAAGACAGATGGCAACCGTGCCGCTTTCCGGCAGCACAGGCGCGTAATCGCGCCAGCAGAGGCCGCGCCTGGCGGCACAACAGCAACAACAGATGCACGGCTTCGGCACAACCGGATGGTGGCATAGCAGTTGTCACGCGCACCAGCCCTTTATCCGCCTTACCCGAAAGATGATGGCAAAACTGCCAGCCTGCGGTGCAAGCAAAGACCGCGGGCAGGACGCAGGCCCGGTTTATTGTATGCGCGACATCGAAACAGGTATGCCATACCTTTTGGACACCCATTTTCAAAATTGCTTTGCCCTAGATAAATAAGACCGGCGATGGGGTGCGTCAATGCGGCCCACAGGCCCAAAAAACCGAAAAACGCGGCCAGGAGCGAAAAAAGACAACCTGGCCGCGCGTAACTGTAGAGCAAGCTCTACCCGGCGCGGGCTCAACCCCTGGTTTTCATGCGCGCCAGACGAGCAGCAAGAAGGCTGTTTTCCTTCCAAAGACGTCTGTTTTCTTCACTCAATTCCCTGCGTTCATCTTCCAGGCGTTCACGCCGCTCTTCAAGCCTGCGGCAGCGTGCGCATTCCTGCTGGATCATTTTTCCGTCCGGAACGAACGTAATTCCGCCCTGAGACATGGATGGAGGCGCAACTACCCCCAGCATACCCGGCAGGGGTACAGCCCCGCCTGCCAGCAGTTTTCCCGGTCCGGCAGGCCTTTCTTCAGATGCAGCCGGGGCGCCTGTACCGAGTAGAAGCCATTCAACAGACATCCCGGTTTCTTGACATATTTTCAAAATAATATCGCTATTTGGAAGATTTTCGTCTCGCTCATATCCCCCAAGCGACCCTTTGCTGACGCCGATTTTTGCTGCAAAAACTTCCTGCGACAATGCTCCTCGCGCGAAACGGATGCGAGACCCAAGCGTTTTCATACGTTATACTATCCCAATGCCCAATCATCTCCGCACCGTCCTGTAAGATCAAAATATCGTTCAACATTTGAATAAATAGATGATTTTTTAATTCATGGTCAATATTCAGGTTGAAATAGCTGAGATTTTGATCTAATAATGCAGTTGGGCGGTTAAGGTTCACGTTTTAGCAGACTAACCATATCCGCCTAATCCGGGGAAAGCAATATTTTCAGCAGTACCTATTCACGGATTGCTTTCCCCGCCCCATGCAGAGGACAGGCCAATTTTACGGCCCTGATGGTGACTTTTTAAGGAGGAAGCTCATGATGTTGTCCAAAAACGCGGTTGGCAACCTGATTAACAGGTATAAGGCGGTCTTGGGGAAATGCCGCCTGATCAACACTTTCGGTTCACTGGCACTGGCAGCGGCCCTGGCCCTGGGCAGCGCCGGACCGGCTATGGCGGCGGACTGGGATGGAGGCAACCTGACCGTGGGCACCGGCGGGGATCAGACAAGCCTCACAGTGGATTCTGACGCGGTAGTACTTACAGGAACCCTGACCATCACTGACGGCGGCACGGTCACCGTGAACAGCCCCGGGAGCATTTCGGCCGGAGACGGCGCTACCCCTTCCAACGGCAAGCTGCTGGTAACGGGCGGCACTTTGAACGTCAACGGTTATTCGGATTCGCGTGACCTGCAAATCACGGGCGGAACCGTCAACATCAACGGCGCAACCGGCAACGGCTGGCGCGAAAACGGCCTTGGCGGCTACGCTGAAACCGTCGATGAAAACGACGCTACCGCTTCTACCGGTCTGCCCACCCTTGTTTCCGGCCCCAATACGGTGGTCAACATCACCTCGGCCAACCTTTTTGGGGGCGCCGCAACAGACTTTGCGACAGCTCAACTGAACATTGCCGACGGCGCAACCATCAACCTTATGGGCCAATCTCCGGACGAAAGCCATACAAAAGATTTTGATGACGCGGGCATGCTTTTTGCCGGCAAGGGTGCGGCCACTCTTGACAAAGACAGCGCCAACCTGCTGATCACCGGCGACAGCACCGGAATCAATGTTGCTCAAGGCAATCACGGCGTGTTTAATGCCGGCGTCACCCACATCACAGAGGGCGCAAGGGTTGATGTGCAAGGCGGTCTTTTGCTGACAGGCTATCTTGGCAACACCGCGGGCCAGACCGTGACTGACGCCATGCCTGGCGCCGAGGCCGGATACACCAGGGTTGCTGATGGCGGCAGCGTTATTGTCGGCGACAAGGGGCATCTTTTCCTGAACAAGGGCATGACCCTGGATGTGGCTGCCGATGGCGTGCTGGACAACGGCGGCAAGGTCAACCTTTATGCTGACTCCATGCTTGCCTACAGCGCTGGCGGCGACCACAAGCTGACGGGCATTGTAGCCAACGCGGGTACGCTTTCGGTGACTGACGCCCGCCTTGACCTGACCGGAGCCCAGCTTGATGCCTTCTCCGGCACGGCCGGAACCATAGCTGTCGAGCGCGTTCTGAACACGGATAGCGACACGATGGCCCGTACGGACATGACTGACGCCCAGCTTGCCGCCTGGCTTGAAGAAGGCGGTTCTGTCACGGTTAAGGGAACCGATGCCAAGAAAGCTCGGCTGCATCTTGGCACAGACGCGATGATTGCTACCGACATTGTCACAGGCAACACCGCGGCCGTAACCGGCAAGGTCGCTCTTCTTGGCAATGGCAGCATTCAGGCACAAAACTTGACGCTGACCGGCGATGCGCTCGACATTGACAGCACCGGAGCGCAGGGCAACCGCATCAAGGCCAACAGCCTTGTCCTTACGCCGGATACCCCGGATACGGACTTTACGCTTGCGTCCGGCAAGCTCTTTCTCAAGGGCGAGACGGGTTCCGCGCTCAGCTTCGCGGGCAGCGAAGGCAAGGGCCTGAAAATAGCCGACAAGGGTGTACTGAAGCTTGGCGAGGATGCAACCCCCGGCGGCGATATCAATGCCAACGTTACGAG
Organism: Desulfovibrio sp.; assembly: GCF_019424165.1. GTDB lineage: Bacteria > Desulfobacterota > Desulfovibrionia > Desulfovibrionales > Desulfovibrionaceae > Desulfovibrio. The sequence continues at coordinate 141,419 of NZ_JAHZAA010000002.1, forward strand.
CGAGGGCGTAGTTGACGTTGCCCAGGGCAAGTGGACGCTGGCCGCAGGCAAGACGCTGGATATCCAGGATGGCAGCCTCACCGTTGGCGGCGGACACGATGGGCGCTCTGCCGAACTGAACATCCAGGGCGACCTGAAGAGCAGCGCAGAGGGTGATGTCGGCCACGACAACGGCGTCAACGTCATGAATAACGGCGTATTGTCAGGCGATGCCGAAAAATTTGTCACATACACAGACGACGTTGCTGCCATCGCAGCGGGCCTCGAAAAAATACATGTGGCCAATGGCGGTACGCTGCGGCTTGACGGGCTGGAAAGCGTCAATACCCAGCAGATGCAGAGCACAAAAACCGGCCTGCTGACTGCGGACAGCAGCGGCCTTATCAGCTATGGCGCCGCAGCCATAGAAATATCAGACGCCGACAAGGGAACCAGCGACGGTAGCATCAAAGGCTCTGCGGCAGAAGCCACCAGCGCAGTGCTGGCCGGTATAAATGCGGAATATGCCAGCACAGGCGACGCCATCACCGTGGGCGGCGGCTTCGGCGTTGATGCTCTTGTCGTTACGGGCAACACCGGCGATGTTGCTGCCGCCATCAACGGCAACACCACCCTGCTTGGCAATGGCGGTCAGTTGATCATCGCTGAAGGCGATGCGGCCACCAAAGTTACCGTAGATACCGGAAAAAATCTCAACCTCGGCTCCATAGGCGCGCCATCCAACGGCGGCACACTTAACGGCAACGTGGAACTGGCCGGAGCTGGCTCTGCCCTTAATGCCGCTGCCGCAGACTATACTGTGGGCGACATCACTGCTGCCGCTGCCGATACTGGCAATGTGAACGTCAGTGCTGGCGGGGGCCTTACTGCCGGGGCCATCGGCACTGCCACCGAGGCGGTCAGCAGCGTTAGCGCCGACATGGGCGCTCTTGCGGCAACGTCCATTGATGCGGGAACCGTAACCGCGGATAACGGCGGCACGATATTGTCCACGGGCGCCATCACTGCCGGCGCTGGCGGCGTGAACGTGAAGAACGGCAGCACCGTTGCTTCTGCTGAAACCCTTAATACCAGCACGGTACTTGTTACCGATGGCAGCATCGCGGCCAAGACGCTTACGGCCTCCGCAGATGTGACGGTTGCCAACGGCAAGCTGCTTGCCACCGGCACCGATGCCGATGCCAGCAACGTGACCGGCAACCTTACCCTGACCGACAGCGAAGCCGCTCTCGGCGACATGGCTGTAACCGGCAATGCCGTCATTAATGGCGGCAGCCTTGTGGCCCAGAGCCTCACCCTGGGTGGCGCTGCCACCGTCACCGGCGGCAGCCTTGTGGCTGAAAGCCTTGCTGTGGCCGGTGACGCCGCCTTCATTGACGGCGCGCAGGTCAAGGCCGACAAGCTGACCGGAGCCTCGGGCAAAACCATTTCTGTCGGCGACGCCGATGATACAAAGGGCGGCACGACCCTCACCGTGGGCAGCCTGGACCTGGCCGGCGGCAACCTCTATGTGGACCCTGCCTGGGGCCTGGCCTCCAGCAACGTGGCTGTAGGCAGCTTTACGGGCGCAACAGCCACTGATGTCGAAATCAACGGCAACGTGGGCGTGGGCATGAACTCTATGGCTGCCATCGGCACCACCGATACGGGCTGGCTGGCCGGGCAGGTGAGCGAAGCCACCAACGGCGTGGGCCTGACGCAGAATGGTGTGGACTCCGCCCTGGGCATCTATAGCGCCCAGGTGCTTGACGGCGCTCACGGCATTATTGTGGACGGCACACAAACAACAGCGGACTTTACAGGCGCCGGGGCTCCGACCGCCAACCAGCTTGATTTCTCCGGCAAGTCCCTTCTGGTGGTTACCGCTGCCGCTGCCGTCACCCCTGACGGAGCCATCAGCAGCAACACCGCAGGCGGCACAGCCAATATCGGCGATGGCGCAAAACTGCGTATTACTGATGCCAAAGTGGGCCAGGACTATACGGTGCTCGGCACCAATATAGACACAATCACCCTTGGCACTGACGGAACAGGCTGGACAGGTTCCAACTTCATCACTGATTCGCGCATGATCAACGGCTCGTTTGATGCCGCCACCGGCGTACTGAGCACGGGGCTCAATTCCGCCGCCAACGTCTACCCCAAGCTTGACGGCGACCTTGTAAAGGTGCTGGACAATGCCTACACCGCCGACCAGGTCGGTCCCGCGCATGTGGATTCCGACGTGAAGGGTGTGCGCTTCCTGTCCCGTGCCACCAGCGACAACTTCATCGGCAGCGACGCCAACCTGGCCGCCAAAACCATTGAAAGTGCCGCCCGCATAGCCGTAGCCGGTGCAGTACCGCAAATGACAATGGCCGCCAACAATGCGGCGGGCGCTGCCATTACCCAGCGCACCAGCATTGCCCAGCCTGACGGCAACGGCATGCAGTCCGTTTCGCTCAACAAGGCGGAAGGTTCCGCCAAAAACGGCATGGCCCTGTGGATCATGCCCCTGTACCAGAGCCAGAACGCCTGGAATATGGAAGCCGGCAACAGCTATGACCTCAAGTGGCACGGCGGCCTTGGCGGCGTTGCCCTTGGTGGTGACTACACCTTTGATAACGCCCTGCGTGCGGGCATAGCCTTCAATATCGGCGGCGGTTACGCCGAAGGCGAAGGCGATCTGGCAAAAACCACCAACAGCTTCAGCTTCTGGGGCCTTGGCGCGTACGCCGGATGGGCGAAGGAAAACTTCG
>NZ_JAHZAA010000002.1:144166-153105 GCF_019424165.1 Desulfovibrio sp.
ACCGCCGACGTCAACTACACCAGCACCTATAACAAGGTGAAGCAGGAACTGCCCGGGGCCATGCAGATGCGCGACCTCAAGAGCGACATCACGGCATACGCCCTGAGCACCGGCCTGCGTGCCGAATACAAGCTCAACACCCAATATGTGGACATCATCCCCCATCTGGGCGTGCGCTACATGTACGTGAGCACCGACTCCTACGACGTGAAGAGCAACGGCACCGTCATGCGCGGGGATGAAATGAACCAGAATATCTGGACATTCCCCATCGGCGTGACCTTCAGCAAGCAGGTTGAAACCGGCAACGGCTGGTACGTGAAGCCCAACCTTGACCTCGGCATCATTCCCGCCACCGGCGATATTGAAGCCAAGAGCAAGATCCGCTTTACCGGAACCGGCACCAAGGCCGAGCTGGACACCCATACAATGGATTACATGAGCTATACGGGTGGCCTTGGCCTTGACTTCGGCAATGACAACCTGAGCCTTGGCGTGAACTACAACATACAGGCCTCTGAGCACAGCACTTCGCACGGTGTGTTCGGCACGGTCCGCTACGAGTTCTAGGAAAACGCTGATTTATTCCGTCTGGCGGCGTTGCTTTACTTTCTTTGAAACAGCCAAGGGCGGAAAAGCCTACTCCTGCTTCAAAAAAAGACCGCGCCTTGCCAAACGAAACAACTGCGCGTTTGCAAGAGGCTCTTTAACCAGTAATGCATAACAGACCATAAACATCCGGTGCGGGGCGGCTTACGCCGCCCCGCTTATGTTTGCATAACACCACAAGCGCCCATACGGCTTGTGTGCCGTCCACGCCCTGCCCTTCCTTGGGCGCGGACGGTTTTTTTCCGCCAAGGTGCATTTATGACAAAACAAATACGTTTTGCAGCCTTGGGGCTGCTCTGCATTCTTCTCACAGGATGCCTCAACTTCAGTGATCCGCCCAAGGTCGGGGTGGTGGATGTGGACCGCGTATTGCGCGAATCCCGCGCGGCCCATGCCGCCGCCAAACATCTTGATGCCGTCCGCCAGCGCCTGAACGCGGGCTGGAACGAACTGCAAAAAGCTTACGCCGCCGCGCCGCCGAAAGAGCGTGAGCAGGCACTGGTTCAGGGCCTGCGCGCCCTGCGCAACCAGATGGCGCTGGAAGAAGCAGCGGCCAGACAGGTCGTTGTAAACCACATGCAGGCAGAAGCAGCCCGCTGGCGCGAAAGCTACAAGGCACAAATGGTGCTGACCCGCAGCGGCCTGCTGGACGCGGCACCCGGCATGGACATTACCGGAACCGTCATGGAGGCCATGAATCTGCATGAACCCGCATTTGCGGCACTGCCGACGGTGCATATCGAAGGCGGCGACAGTGCCGCAGAAAAAAGCCCGGCTGCCCCGGCGCCGTCCGCCAAACAGCGCCAACCTGCGGAAACCACGGCAAGCCCCAAGAAAAAATAATTCCGGTATGGAGCCGTTGATGTTTGAGATATGACGACTGTCCCTGTTTGGGACGCCCGCGCGGCGGGCGGCAGAGGGGGCCTGTTACGGGCTGCGCGACTTGTGTGCGGAGCTTCCCCGCTTCGCCCGATGATCCCCTGCGCGCCGCACAATGCCAACACAGCGCAGCCCTGCCTGGCTGCTGCCCCTGCTGGAAATCATCAGTGCCTGCGCAGTACACTGACTGAAACGCGCCCGCCCAACAAAACAGACAACGCCAAAAAGCAAGGCCCCTTTTTCAATAACTGAAAAAGGGGCCTTGCAAAAAACCGGTGCAGACTTGCGCCCCTCAAGGGCGGCAAGGGCAGCTATTCCGCAGGCGCGGCGTCGCTTTTTTCTGCCGGCCCGTTTTCGCCAACGGGCTTAAGGCTGTGCATGTATATCTGCTGCGGGCCATCAGAGCATTGGGGAACCTGAAGGCCAACACGCTCGCGTGAATTGATGACAATCGGCCCGGCCAGATTGAGTGCCGCCTCGCCGGGCTGCCCGGCGGGGATGGTGACCGTAACCAGAACCGCGGCTTCATCCAGACCGGATATGCGCAGAAGCTGCTTTTCGGCTTCGCCCATGGCAGGCGCATACGCGCCTTTTTCCATAAAACTGTATGGATCAGCCACCAGCAGCCCCACCACGGGGTTGTTCATGCTTTGCAGGATAAGCAGAGGGGCCTCGGGCCGTATCTGCAACAGGATGAAATCCCGTTCATTTTCAAAACCGGCCAGCCCGCGCGGAAAGTGTACAACCTTGTCGGCATCGACACTCCGGCGGCCAAGGCGGGTATCGATTTCTATTTCTTTGTTTCGTGCCATAATTCAGCAGCCACCATAAGGTCGTTGTTACTGGTTTCAAGGGCGCGGCGGTTTTCCTCCACAACCCGTTTATACACTTCCTCGCGGTAAACGGTTGTGTCGCCCGGCACTTCCAGGCCAAGCTTGACCTGTTTGCCCTGCATACCCAGAACGGTTATGCGTATGTTTTCGCCGAGATACAGGCTTTCACCCGGGCGGCGCGTCAGTATAAGCATAGATGCTACCTGTTATATGTACTTGGCAAGACTCATCTGCATGATCATAGAAGAAGACTGAAGCACCGTCTGGTACGTCAACTGCTGCCGCGTAAGCTTTGCCAGCAGCTCTGTCAGGTCGATGTCTTCGGTATAGCTCAATCGTTCTTCCTGGTCCAGCTTTTGAAAGCTGAGCACGTCCTGGGCCATGCTGACGCGGTTTTCCAGCCCGCCGATGCGGGCCTCGTGCGCAAGAATATGGGCATGCGCCTGCTCGATGGCGGCCAGGCTTTTCTGGCAGCCTTCCTGATTATTGTTTTCGCAGTAGGCGATGAATTCGCCCACCACGTCAAAAAGGTTCTGGCCGCCCTCAAGCGCCGGCTGCCCCTGATAGTAGCCCCCGAAAATATCCTTGCCCACGTTGTTCACAGAGATGTAGGTTCCCTGCATTATTTCAAGGTTCAGGTTGGCGCGCGAGGGATGGATGAGAACCTGCGTGCCAGCGTCAATGACGCTTGTGGGCGGGTTGGTGGCTGTGGCGTCCACGTCCATATAGCCGCCCGGCACCGGCAGGCGCACAGTGCCGCCCCCCGTGGTCTGGCCCGAAGCCGTGACCCAGGTTCCGCCGTTATCCAGGCTGTAGGAATAATTGAACGCCGTGCCGGTGGAGTTCAGGTCCACGGTATTGTCCATACGCACCAGCACGTTATTGCCAAAAGCTCCGTTGGCCGATGTTTGCAGCCCGGCGGGACCGCCCATGACGGTCATTTCCGGCGGCGGATCGTTGTCGTCGCCCTGGTAGACGGCCGTAGGCCGTATATAGACGAGCGTGCCGTTCTTGGCTCCGGGGCCGAGGCTTGTATCCGCCGCGCTGACGGCCATATCCTGATCCATAGTAATGGTTACGCCATCGGCCACCAGGGTGCGGCTGCCCGCAGGCACGGTGCTTGTGGTCCAGGTGTCGCCGCCGTCCTTGGACCAGCGGTAGGTCAGCGTATCCGTACCCAGGGTTCCGTCATCCGTGAACTGGATCATCATGGAGGTATTGCTTGCGCCATCAATGGAGTAATGGCCCTGGCTGATCTCGCTGTTCCACGTATCATCCCAGCAGGTCAGGCCCAGGCTCTGCTCGTAGGCGTTCAGATCGTAACGCTGCCCGGCAAAAATGCTCTTGCCGTTGAACTGCGTATTGGACAGGTTGAGAATCTGGCCGAAAATTTCGCGCGCTTCCTGGGCAATGAGCTTGCGCTGATCAGCCGTGGTGCCGGTGGCTGCCTGCTCCATGCGGCTCTTGAGGCTGATGATGGCATTGCTCAACTGGGTTCCCAGCACGTTATCCGTCAGTTCAAGCCAGCCCTTGGCCGTATCACAGTTGGACTGATACTGCTTGGTGGCGCTGATATCATCTCTGGTCATGAGCACACGGTACATGCCCGCAGGATCATCGGAAGGACGATTGATCTTTTTCTGCGTTGAGCCTTGTTCATTACTTTCCATATATGAAGAAAGGCTCTTCTGCATCTGCCCCACCATGGTATTATACATGGAGCTTTGTGTTACGCGAATGGACATGGCAACTCCTTGAGCATATTCTCGCCGGAAAAACACGTGTCCGAGTATTTAAAGCGCCCCTGTACAGCCACGGACAGGCCTGACGGCATTGCGTCTGGAAACAGTTACGCTGAGGCTATCGTTTAACGGGCCGCCACATGCGCGCGCATGTGGCTTCCGGTGCAGGTCCCTACTGCTTGAGGCCCAGCAGGGTTTGCAGCATCTGGTCAGCGGTGGTGATAAGTTTGGCCGCTGCCGTGTAGGAATGCTGAAATTTTATGAGGTTGGACATTTCCTCATCCAGGTTCACCCCTGTTACCGAGGTCACCCGGTCTTCAAGGTCGGTGGCGAGGGCCTTGTGGTATTCCGCATTGGTTTTGGCAAGCCTTTTGTCAGCGCCCACGGTGGTCACCAGGGTAGCGTAGTATTCGCCGATGCTCTGGTTGCTTACGGTCTTCCAGGTGGTGGAAACCGTCACCTTTTTGCTGGCAAGCTCCCCTATGGCCGTGGCCGTGACGTTATCGCCCTTGTTGGCCTGGTTCTGCCCGTTCACGGCCCCGGCGGCGATCAGGTTGACATTGCTGTGCAACTGGCTGTTCACCGCCATATTGGTAGCGCTGTCGCCCGTAAAAAACGTATTTATGCCAAGCGCGGCCATAAGCCCCGTGCTGTCCACCCCCATGGCAAAACTGACGTTGCAGGCCGGATTGGCCTCTATGAGCAGCTTGCCGTCCTGGATGGTCGCCTTGAGCATGTTGAGGCCAGGCGCGTTGGCATCGGGAAAGCTGCTGTTGATGACGTTGCACACGTCCTGCAGGGTGTGGTAGGCCGGGTCGAAATTCACGGTTCCGGGAGGCGTGATGGAGCTGAAGTCCAGTGTGTTGCTTCCGGCGGCGGTATTGCGAAAATCTCCGGTGGTCTTGTCGTAAAAAAAGATGTTTACGTTGCCGCTTTGCAGTCTGTCCGCATAGGGCATGATGGCCTGGGGCGAGCCAAGGGGCTGCTGCGTGCTCTGCACCTTTTGCGAGCCCTGGGCATAATTCAGCATTTCCGTGCCGGTTCCCTGGCTGTGCAGGCGGTTGACCTCCCAGATAAGGGACGAGGCCACGGCATTGAGTTCATCAAGGTAACGGCCGCAATTGTCGTCACGCACGGTAAAATACGAAGTCAGCTTGCCGCCGGTAACGCGGTTCTTGTTTTCCGAACCGTCAAAAAAGGTCTGGGGCGTGACGTTCTGCGGGCCGCGCGTCGGCTCTATCCAGTACAGGCCGCTCATGGGCACGATGTCGAACTGGTCGCCCACGGTAAAATTGTCTGTGGCGGTGAAAGAAATCTTGAGATTCTTTACCTGTACGGGATCTACCTTGCCGTCGCCATCGGTATCGGTGATCTCAAAGCGCATTTCCTTGCCGTCTTCATCACGCAGCCAGGTTTTGCCGCCGTCGAGCGACACGCGAAAACTGGGTGGCGGCACATCACCCGCTTTGCCGCCGGTGACGATATCCACAGTATATTCGTGGTTGTCCGTACCCTGAAATTCGATAGCACCCTTATAGGCCGATCCGACGCTCAGATGGCTTTCGGAGCGCGGCCCCATCACCTCAAGCACATTGACGTTCTGCCCCTGCACCAGCGGCTGCCCGGTGGTGAGCTGCACGGTAAAGTTGCCCTTGCCGTTGTCGATGGTCTCCACATCCACAAGGCTTGCCAGTTCGCGCACCATCTGGTCGCGCTGGTCAAGCAGCGCGTTGGGATTGCTCACACCGTCAACAGTGTTGGTGGTGATCTGCCTGTTGAGGTCGGCAATGCCCCGGGACAGGGCGTTGATGCGGTCCACAGACTGCTTGATGGATACATCCATCTCGTTCTGTATGGCCTTGAGCCCGGCCGCGGTGCTGCTGAACATGTCGCTCAGGTTGTCGGCCTGCGAAAGCAGGCTTTCACGATAGGCATTATCGTCCGGCAACTGGGTGAGGTCTTGCCACCCTTTGAAGAATTTATCCAAAGACGAGCTTATGCCCGCCCGGTTGGATTCGTTGAACAGGTTTTCCACCGAAGAGAGGATCATGTCCTGCTCTTTCCAGCGGGAAGAGTTGGTGGACTGGCGCACATAGGAGCGCTCAAGAAAGGCGTCAAAAAAGCGCATGATCTGCTGGGCATTGACGCCAAGACTTTCGCCGCCCGGCTTGGCGGTGATGGTTCCGGCGTCACGCTGATCCACATACCGGCGGGAATAGCCCTCGGTATCGGCATTGGCAATATTGCTGCCGGTAACCGATATCCACGCCTGTGAGGCTCCAAGAGCCGTCTTGCCGATATTGAGCAGACCGTTAAGCATGACCTAGAGCCTCCCTGAGATAAGCGCCGCCTCGGGGTGATGCTGCACACGCATGCCGCCACGCCGGCCGTAGGTTTCCGCCTTGGGGGGCATGGCCTGACTTGTGAGTGCCTGAAGCGTGCGGCTGCTCTGGTCAAGCAGCGCCAGCGAAAGCTGGCTGTTGCGCGTGGCCTGGCGCGACACACCCTGTTCGGCCTTGTCTATGGCGCGCAGAAGTTCCAGCAGCGCCCCGCCCTCCTCAGAAGACAGGGAACCGGCGTATTCCGCCACGCGCACTCCCGCCAGCGTCGTGATGACCGTGGCTTTTTCCGCCGCAAGCTGGCGTATAAGCTCCTGAATGGAAAACTCCAGCGCCACCACCGAATCGGTGTTGCGGTCAAGCAGCGCGGCGTATTCCTCTTCCATAAGCTCGCACAGCAGGGACAGGGCCTTGCTCTGACGTATCAGGGATGTGTGGATTATCGTATACATGGTCAACCTCACTGGGTGGCCGGACTTTGAAGCTGCGGGCAGAATCTGCCGCCTCGTCAGGAATCAAGCAATTTCCGTGCCTCGTCCTGTTGCCGGTCTGAAACGCTGTGGAAGGTAAAGCGGTTGCGACGGCGCGGAGGTGCGGCACAAAAGTTGCCCGCCGCAGAATCTGCCGCATGGCCTGTCGTAACGGCTTTCGCGCCGCAGGCTTTGGCCCGGGGCGCGGCAATCGCGCGCGTCAGCGCCGCAAGTCCGTGGCCGTCAGAGGTGGGATGCCGTAGCTTTCCATTCCCTGCCGGGCCTGCTGCGCGGAAGGGGCGGATGTCGCCATGCCCGGCTGTGCTGCAACCGGCTGGCCTGTCATGGCGCCTACCTGCCCGCCCACTGGCGCCGATGCCGCTCCCACAGGCGCATTTTGCCCCTGTGCAGCCGGGGCAGAAGCCGTCAACGGCTGCACTGCCTGCTGTGAAGCCAATTGTGAAGCCTGTTGCGCGTGATAGGCGGCCAGCCCGGCTCCCGCCCGGCTGTTGGGGCCAACAGCATCTGCGCTGAGACTGCGCAGGATGGCGCTGCCGGATGTTTTACGCTTGCTGGGCGGCACGTTGGTGGTATAACGCACTTTTTGTATATGCGGCTCCGCCTGCGCGGCAGCTTCCTGCGCCTCATGCCCCGGATCGCTCGCGAGGGCGCCGGGAACCGACGGTCCGGGCGTCACGATGCCGCCCGTCGGGGCAGCCTGGGGAGGCCGGGGAACAGGAGCGCCGGTTTGTGGGGCGGACTGCGGCATGGACTGCGGCATGGGCTGCCCGGCGGAATAGGCTGCGGCATTGCCCGGCTGGGCCATGCTGTTCATGGCCGCCTGCATGGCTGCGGGCGTACCCATGCTCTGGGCCATAAGCATCTGCATATCTCCGGCGGCCACCTGTTGCGCTGCCTGCTGCGCCGTCACGCCCTGCATGGTTTGCCCGGTGAGCGGCGGAATGTTTCCCACATGTCCGGCAGACCCGCCGGACGGAAGCGTTTGAGCCGCCTGAAGCGGCTGGTGCGGCTGCGCAAGGTGCGTGCGGGGCAGCACCCCGCGCGAACCAAGCTTGCTGCCCGCCTCAAAGCGGGCGGCGCGGGCCAGATGCAGCCCTGTATTCATGTTGGGCGATGCGTGCTGCTCTTTATCCTGCGCGGTATCCTGCCGGGCGCGCAGGGCGGCAAGGGCCTGCTCCACCTCGGGCGGACCTGCCGCCTGGGCAGCTTGTGAGGCAGGCAAACCGGCAGCTCCGGCGGTTTCGGCCGAAGCCATGCCGCCGGGCAAGACCTGAATACGCCCGGACTCGCCCACGTCCTGCACAGGAGCTATCCCATCATACACAGAAGGAATGGGCGCACCGCCACGCATGGCGCTGTGTCCCGCGCCACCCTGTCCGCCGCCGGACGCCGACAGGCCGCCGGGGCCATCTGCCGCGGCGCTTTCGTCATTGCCTCCCGCGGGCAGTATGGATGCTGCCTGGGGCGTAAATCCCGAGGGCGCGCCGCCCACAGAAGACGCCGTGCTACGGCTGGCCGAAACAAGGTTGCGCGAAAGCTGCGCGTACATCATGTCCGCAAGGCCGATGCCGCCCGCAGCCGTCATGGATTTTGCCAGTTCCTGATCATACATGCTCTGCCAGAACTGCTCTTCGCGGCCTTGCAGCATATTGGTCTTGGGCAGGGTATTGCGCATCTCCTGCCACATTTTCTGGATAAATATGGACTCAAAGCCTTCGCAGGCCTCGCGCAGTTTTTTTTCTTTTTCCGCTTCCGTCATTTTTTTGCCGTTGAGATTGCCAATGCCCGCCAGGCGGGACTGGAACTCGCGGCGGGATACTTCCGCCGCTCCGGCTTCATGCGGCACAAGGCCGGTGGTCAGGGGAGAGGTCATTTATATTACCTCCAGTTCCGCCAGCAGCGCACCGGAAACCTGCATGGTGCGCAGAATGGATATGAGGTCGCGCGGGGTGGCCCCGATGGAGTTGAGGCCATCCACCAGTTCCTGCAGGGTGGCCCCTTCAATGATGATGAGGTGGCGGTTTTCTTCGCGCACGTTGGTTTCTG
>NZ_JAHZAA010000002.1:153115-177054 GCF_019424165.1 Desulfovibrio sp.
TGGGGGTCACCACGGTCTGCCCCTGCGAGAAGGGGCCGGGTTGCGATACCTGTTCGCCTTCCTGCACGGTGATCTGCAAATTGCCGTGGGCCACGGCGGTGCGGGTAATGCGCACATCGCGCCCGAGCACCACTGTGCCTGTTTTTTCGTCCACCACCACCTTGGCGGCGGTGTCGGGGCTTACGTCCAGATTTTCAATGGAGGCCATGAGAGGCACCATGTTGTTGCGGTACTGCGCCGGAATGTCCATAGTGATGGACATGTCGTCTATGGCGCGGGCAAAGGGGCCGCCCATGGCGCCGTTGACGCGCTCGGCGATCTGCTGGGCTGTGCTGAAGTCGGCCGTGCGCAGGTGCAGGGTAAGCTTGTCCTGCTGGTTGAACTCAAACGGAATGCCCCGCTCCACGATGCCCCCGCCGGGGATAATGCCCACAGTGGAAATATTCTTGCTGACGCTGGCCGCCCTGCCCTGGCTGGAAAAACCGCCCACGGTCAGTGAGCCCTGGGCAAGGGTATATATCTTGCCGTCCACGCCTTTAAGAGCTGTTTGCAGCAGCACACCGCCCAAAAGCGATGTGGCGTCGCCCACAGAAGACACGGTAACGTCAAGGCGCGTACCCGGCTTGGCGGATACGGGCATACGGGCCGTCACCATCACCGAGGCTACGTTTTTGGTCTTGAGCGCCGAGGAGTCCACACCGATACCCATCCGGTCCATCATGTTTTTCATGGAACTCAGGGTAAAGACCGCATCCTTCTTGTCTCCCGTGCCTGCCAACCCCACCACAAGGCCGTAGCCGATGAGCTGGTTGTCACGCACCCCCGAAAAGGAAGCTATATCTTTGATGCGCACGGCCTGCGCGGGCAAGGCCATACTCAGCAGCAGGGCCGCCGTAAATATCCATAAAACGGGATGGCGCAAGATCGTCAATTTCATGGCGCTGTCTCCTTGCCGGAATACCGGCACTGCCGTTATTGCAGAAAGCATGCCGAAATCGGAAACCGCTGCACCGCGAGGGCTTGCGAAAAGACAGGACAGAAAATGCGGCAACGCCGCACAACACCGTATGACAAAAGGGAAAGGGCCGCCCCGTCAGGAGCGGCCCACACATATTCCGGGCAGAAAGCCCGTTGGTATAGAGCGTTTTCAGGGCAGTCAGATCAGGGACGCTGGCCCGGTCTTGCCCTTGCAGCCAGCGCAGCCTGCAAAAATAACGGCACGTCTTCAGCCCTGGGCCGGAGGCCCTGCGGGGCAGACGTGCCATCGCCTGTTGGCGCTTCTGAAAACCGGAGCGGGGGGCTGGGCAAAAGATATTGCAGACGTCCGGGCAATATCGCGACAACGCTGCCTTAAATGCGGAACAGCCCCGGCTCCTCACGAACAAGACTGGACGCAATAAGGCGGCTGTCGGGCTTGTAGGTGCCGTTAGCCACCTGAATGCGCAGGGCTTCGACCTTTTCGGCGCGCACGTCCGGGGCGCTCTGGGCCGCGCGGCGGGCTTCGGTCATGAGCAGGGCATCCTGCGAAACACTGACCGTGTCTCCCTGCCCCGCCTCTTCACCGGCGGTTCCGGCGCGCGGTCTTGCGCGCACATCGTTTCTGGCTGCGGCGTTCTTTTCCAGACCAGCCGCATAAGGGTCAAAAAAACTGTTTGGCGTATTCTTTATTTCCATACACTTTACTCCACTGGCGGCACGTTCGGGCCGCTCCGTGCAATCAGCCGCGCTGGTCCGTTTCGCGCGGCGGCTCTTCAAGCATGCTCTTGTCTACCTGCTCACGAATGATGCGCCACAAGGCATGCCGGGTGTTGCGCTGCACGTCTTCTGACAGGGGTTCCATACCATCCGGCCCCTCGCCCACAATATGCAGCCTCTGGCCGGGCGGATAGGTGAAAAACACCTCTTGCCCCACTTCCTTGCCCAGTTCCTTGCGGATATTTTCCACCACCGGGTTGTCGCTGCCGGTGAATATAAGCGTTTCGTACAGTTCACGGGCGACTTTTTCCACACAGGCCCGCCTGTGGGCAGCGGGGTCCGGATCATGCGGGTCTTCACCCAGAGAAAGGCGCCTGCGTACGCGAAAACGCGCAAGACGCCGGGCAGCCAGCAGTTGCTGCTCGTACCCCTGAAGCATCATGCGCAGTTTTGCAGAATTGGCGTCGGGCATGCATGTATCCGTCCTTGCTGTCTGTTCGGACGGGCCTGAAAAAACTTTAGACTTTTCTGTTCCGAACATCCCGGAGCATCCTTTCCTGCTCCGGGCGGCAAAAGAGCGCAGCGGCACGCGCAGGCTCCCGGCACAAGGCCCCGGCACTGCACCGGATTTACGGAAAAAGCAGCCGACATGCGACGACGCTGCCCCGGGCCGCACTACCCGCCGAAAAATCATGACTACAGAATATTCAGATCCAGGTGCAACGCGTCAGTTGCGGTTACGGGCCAGCACGCAGCCCACGGCCAGCAGGTTGAGCACGCCGAAGACAATCAGGTCCAGATGCATGCTCTTCATGAAGGCGTCCACCGTATCCGGCCCCGCAGGCCTGTCGCCGAGAAAAAATCCGAGCGTCAGGGTAATGACCGCCATATTCACAAGCTGCCCGGCCGTGCGCACCGCTCCGGTAAGGCCCGAGGCCTGTCCCACATGTTCCGGCCCGGCGCTTTCAAGAATAATGGTGGTATTGGGCAGGGCAAAAAGGCTTATGCCCACGCCAAGCAGCCCCTGGGCCGCCAGCAGTACGCCGATGGGCGAATCCACCTCAAGAAAGGCCGAAACCAGCAGCCCCAGGCCGCACAGCCCCACCCCCACGGCGCTCACATGGCCGGGATTGAACCTGAGGCACAGGCGGGCGGCCACCGGCGTAGTCAGGGCCTGCACCACGGACTGAAGGGCAAGAAACATTCCGGCCTGCTGCACTGTCATGCCCAGGCCAAACTGTAAATAAAGGCTGAAGAAAAAAAGTATGCCGAAAAATGAGCTGTAGTTGATGAAGGCTGCCAGTGAGGACAGGGCAAAAACCCTGTTGCGGGCCAGCATGCGGACATCAAGGATGGGAAACTCGCTGCGCAGTTCCTTGATGCAGAAAATGACCATAAGCACCACAAAAGCGCCTAGCAGACAGCCCGCCATGACAGGATACCCCGCCAGCTCCGACGAACCGAAAGTAAGCGCCGTCATGGCCAGCCCGTAGATAAAACAGCCTGTCCAGTCAAAGGGCCGCCCCTTGGCGGTACGCCAGTCCAGCTTGACGAAATACTTCATGAGCAGCAGAACGCCCACAGAGGTCAGGGCGTTGCCCCAGAAAAGCCAGCGCCAGCCAAGCCAACCCGCCACAAAACCCGCCACGGGGGGGCCGCAGGCAATACCGGCGTACACGGCTGCGCCGCTGTAACCAAGGTAGATGGGGCGTTTTTCTGCCGGCGCGGCCGAGGCCAGCAGCGCCAGCCCACAGGCGTTGAACATGGCCCCGCCCATTCCCTGCACAAGGCGCAGGCCCAGAAAGAACTCCACTGAAGTGACAAAGCCCAGCAAAGCCCCGCTGATCCCGAAAATAATCGTACCCAGAATAAAAATGCGCCGGTAGCCCCAGATATCGCCAAGGCTGCCGCTGGCAAGCTGAAACACCGCCAGCCCCATGGCGTAAAAAGCGCCCATAAGCCCCAGTTCACGCACGCTGGCATTGAGGCTTTCGCCAATGGGCGGCAAAACAGCGTTCACGCCCGCCATCATGAAGGGCATGCAGAACAGGGAGGTACAAACCGCAATCAGCAGCCAGCCATGGCCTTTTTCGATAGATGAAGACATAGCGGCACACTAGCGCCGGGCACGGACAAGGTCAATACGGCCGGGGGTTTGGCCCGAAGCCCGCCCGCACCTGCACACGCCTGAAGCAAAAAGCGCAAGGGGGGGCGCTTCTGTCCGCGCGGGCAGGGCCGCAGCAGGCCACGGGCAGGGCCATGTCAGGCTGCGGGCAGCGTCACGTCTGCCCCGAGCAGGCCGGACTCCTGCGCAAGCCGCAGGCACATATCGGCCTTGTTCAGGGTGTACAGGTGAATACCCGGAGCGCCGTTATCCAGCAAAAAACGTATCTGACGCACGGCAAATTCCAGCCCCACCTCGCGCACGGCCTCTACCCCGCCCTTTTCATCGGCCTTTTCAAGGTCAAGGTAGAGCTTGCCGGGAATATTGGCCCCGCACAGCGCAAGCACCCGCCTCAGCGAGGCAAAGCTCTGTATGGGCAAAATGCCGGGAATCACGGGCGTGTGAATGCCCTGACCGCGCAGATGTTCCAGCAGGTCGGCATATTCACGGGCATCGAAAAAAAGCTGCGTCACGGCAAAGTCCGCGCCGCTGCGCATTTTGTCAGCGGTATGGCGGCGGTCCTGCGAAATGGAGGTGGACTCGGGATGCGGCGCGGGATAGGCCGCCACGCCAATACCCATATAGGGCTGCTGGCGACGGGCAAACGTCACCAGATCAGACGCATGCCGGAAGCGGCAGTTACTCCAGTCCCAGTCTTCTCCGGCGGGCGGATCGCCGCGAAGAGCCAGCACGTTGTCCACACCGGCGGCCCTCAACTCGGAAAGATAGGTGGAGATGGTCTCGGGGTCGGCCCCCACACAGGTAAGGTGGGCCATGGTGTTCAGGCCGCGCCGCGCAAGCTCGGTCGTCACGGCCAGCGTGTTGCGCTGCTTGCCGCCCCCCGCACCATACGTTACGGAAGCGAACAGGGGCGCCAGGGGGCGCAGCCGCTCAACAGTTTCAAAAAAAGCGGGCAGATTGGCCTCATCCGCCGGAGGAAAAAACTCCAGCGAGAAGAAAGGTCTCTGGGCGGCGCGGATGCTGTCTCCGATATGCATGCGGCAACTCCTTATGGCAGCAGGTACGACCCATACGGGTCCGGATCCATTTTATGTTTATATCAAGATAAGCTGATATGTCAAGAAAAAAAGCCTCACGCCCTTGCCAAATGCCACACTTGGTCGTAATGCAGGGGCAAGAGCGCCTGCGCCGCAGCGCCTTCCCGGCCGCAAACCGGAAAAACCACTACTACTCCGGAATATTGCACTATACAGCAGACCGTAGGCAGCATGCCGGCTCCGCAACCGCCCCGACAGCGGCGATGCCATACCAGCAGATGCACAGCCACGGCCCACAGCCATGATGCATAGCCATGACGCACAGAACTGACCTTTATATTGCCGGACAGCCTGCGCCCGCCACCCCAGGCGGCACATGTTCCACCGGAACGGGCTGCGCCCGTACATGGCCCCGCGCCGCACGCGTTTTTCTGGCGAACTGCCTGTTTGTCTGCTGTCTGGCAGCCTTTTGGCAGGCCGCCGAGGCAGCGGACACCCGTTCGCCGGCCCGGCCCGACGCCCGCCCCGCCGCCACAGTGGACGCCGCCGCTGCTTCCCCCGTCGAAACAGCAGCCCCTTCCGACGAACATACCACCAATCCCCCGCCTCCCGCTCCCGGTGTGGCAGCACAGGCTCCTTCCGCCGCCGGGGTTGATGAACTGGGCAAGCCCGCGTGGCGGCAACTGGAACCCGGCCTTGACTTCGGAGAATTTCAACTGACAGACAGCGAAGCCCTGCTGACAGCCCTGCGCATTGATCCGGCCCACTTTGACTTCATCCTCTGCGCCCGCTCGCAGGATGGCGGCGCCCTGCGCTCGCTGAACCAGTGGGCCGAGCAGTATGGCCTCACCGCGGCCATCAACGCCAGCATGTACCTGCCGGACGGCATCACAAGCACGGGCTACATGCGTCAGAACGGACACTACAATAACAAGCGCATCGTGCAGCGCTTCGGCGCGTTTTTCGTGGCCGGGCCGGACAACCCGGAACTGCCGGGAGCCGCCATTGTGGACCGCGACGACCCGCAATGGGAACAGCGCATCAGCCAGTACCACCTTGTCATACAGAATTACCGCATGACCAGCGCCGACAGGCGCATCCTGTGGTCGCCCGGCGGCCCGCACTACTCCATTTCCGCTGTGGCGCAAGACGGCGACGGCCGCATTCTCTTTCTGCACTGCCGTCAGCCAGTGGAGGCCTACGCCTTTGCCCAGCAACTGCTGCACCTGCCCCTTAACGTGCGCACCGTCATGTATGTGGAAGGCGGCGGTCAGGCCGGGCTGCTGGTGCGCTCGGCCGACTGGAAACACGAACTTGCGGGGCTGAGCGCCGCCGGGCTGCTGGTCACCGGCGACCTGCGCGCCCAACTGCCCAACGTGCTGGGAGCCGTGCGCAAGGCTGCTACAAAAAACGAGGCCGCCACGCCGCCCGCAGATATCCCCACAGATACTTCTACAGATACTTCCGCAGCCACGCCTGCCGCCCTGACTCCGCCCGCCCGCTCCGACGGCTTCGACAGCTCTGACCTTACAGAGGAGAGGCCAAAGCCGCCTGCGGCCCTTCCTTCGCCCGAAGAACCTGCCGGGCAAAAGGCTCCGCCACAAACGGAAAACAATTAAAGTTTTTACTTTCACCATCGCCCTGCCGCCTGTCCGGCAGGCAACCACTGCGAAGGCGTAACCACTTTTTTTTGGTACCGTTACACGCCAGCGTAAGCTCCACAAAAACTTTGCAGGTATATATTCGCAAAGCTGTAATGCCCTAGTCATAACCGAAATAAAATGGCATAGTGAAACCGGTCTGACCGGGAAAGCTTTGCGGCTCGCCCCGCATCCGTATTATTGATAATAATTATTGATTCTCATAAAAAAGACTTTACTTTGGTCAGGACTTCTTACACAATAATTATCGGTATCCGGGGCTACAGGGGCATCCGCGCAACTGCGTGCCTACCGCCCGGGCTGCCCCGGCGGCAACCTAAATCAAGGCCCATGCCGGCCAAAAGCAAGTGAGGAAACCATGCCCAAGCATCTGGAAGTTTATAAGTGTACTCATTGCGGTAATATTGTTGAAGTGCTGCACGGCGGCGGTGCCGAACTCGTGTGCTGTGGCGAACCCATGAAGCACATGGTCGAAGGCGCTACCGACGGCGCGATGGAAAAGCATGTACCCGTTATCGAAAAAGTTGACGGCGGCTACCTGATCAAGGTGGGCAGTGTGCCTCATCCCATGGAAGAAAAGCACTGGATTGAATGGATTGAACTGCTGGCCGACGGCAGAAGCTACACCAAGTTCCTCAAGCCCGGCGATGCGCCCGAGGCTTTCTTTGCCATTGACGCCGCCAAGGTGACCGCCCGCGAATACTGCAATCTGCACGGGCACTGGAAGGCTGAAAACTAGATCCGCCGCAAGGCGCATTACAGAAAAGGTGCGGAAGCCCGCGCCATCTCCCAAGGAGGATTCCCCAATGCAGAAGTACGTTTGCAATGTCTGTGGCTACGAATATGACCCCGCCGAGCACGATAATGTGCCTTTTGACCAGCTGCCCGACGACTGGTGCTGCCCCGTATGCGGGGTGAGCAAAGACCAGTTCAGCCCGGCCTAACTTCGGTCTTTTCCAGCATTTTTCCCCGCTTTGCCGCTACTTACGGCAAAGCGGGGCTTTTCGTAAAGGGGAAGACCAAACACTTCGGAGAATATATACATGCAACCTGTTGAAATCAAAAAAGACATCTACTGGATAGGCTATGTAGACTACGACCATCGGGACTTCCACGGCTACTCCCGCTCCCCGGACGGTTCCACGTATAACGCCTACCTCATCAAAGACGAAAAAAATGTCCTTATGGACACGGTATCCTCAGGCTGCGAAGGCACGCTTTTGTGCCGCATGGCCAAGGTTCTGGAGCCTGAAAAGATCGACTATATCGTCTGCAACCATATGGAGCTTGACCACGCCGGCGCTCTTGAAGCCATCGTGGAACGCTGCAAGCCCGAAAAAATTTTCGTGTCGCAGGCTGGCCTCAAGTCCATGGCCGGCTATTTTTCCTGCAAAGACTGGCCCGTACAGGCGGTCAAGAGCGGCGACAGCATCAATATAGGCAAGCGCACCATAATTTTTCAGGAAACGCGCATGCTGCACTGGCCCGACAGCATGGTCTCGTACATTCCTGAAGACAAGCTGCTCATCAGTAACGACATCTTCGGTCAGAATATCGCCAGTTCCGCGCGCTTTGTAGACGATTTTGATGATGACGGCGAATATCTGCGCCGCGTCAAGGAATACTACTACAATATCGTGCTGCCCTACTCCCCCATGGTGCTCAAGACCCTGCCCGTCGTGGAGCAACTGGATATCGACATGATCGCCCCCGACCACGGCCTCATCCACCGTGGCGAAAAGGCCGTGCGCAGCATTATCGACCTGTACCGCACCATGGCCGAACAGAAGCCGCAGCAGCGAGCCCTCATTTTTTACGACACCATGTGGCAGTCCACTGAATCCATGGCGTATGCCGCATGCAGCGGGCTGGAAGAAAACGGCGTGCCCACGCGCATCATGTCGGTCAAAAGCAATCACCACAGCGCTATCATGACCGAACTGGCCGACTGCGGCGCGGTGCTGGCCGGTTCGCCCACCCACAACAATACGGTGCTGCCCCTGGTTGCCGCTCAGCTTACCTACATGAAGGGCCTGCGCCCCCTGAATCGCGTAGGCGCGGCCTTTGGTTCGTTTGGCTGGTCAGGCGAAGCGCCCAGGCAGTTGCACGAGCACCTGGCAGGCATGCACATGGTCATGCCTGTGGAACCGGTCAAGTGCAACTGGCGACCCGACCGCGACGTGCTCAAGGCCTGCCACGACATGGGCAAGACTGTGGCCGAAACATTGAAAAAGAAGTGCCAGGAAGGATAGCCCAAAGCTTTTCCTGCAACAAAAAAGCGGCGGAAGTATCTACTTCCGCCGCTTTTATGTTGCAAAACAGCTTCATTCAGGCCAGTCATCCACGGCGGGCAGGCCCGCCCAAGCTGTTCGCGCCCCGTGAACGCCTGAACACGTCAAGAGTCCGTGCGCTCAAAACCGCAAGCCCCTGCAACAGGCTGAAGATGCAATGCTCTGCACCCTGTCAGCAGATGACAGGCAGCCTACGGGTGGCACTTGGACTTGGCGCAGCCGGTAAGGTCCTTCTTGAGTTCGGGCTTTTCAGCCACAACCTTGCTGTGGCAGGCAAGGCAGCTCGTATGCTTGAGCTCGCCCTTGGCGTGAACAACGTAGTACAGGCTCTTTTCACCCTTTTTGGCGGTCAGGTCGTCATGGCAACCGGAGCTGCCGCATTTGGCATAGCTTTCCTTGCCGTCCACCAGGTGGTGGCAGGTCACGCATTCCACTTTTTCGTGGGGAGCGTGGGGAAACATGACTGTCTTTTGCGAGCCTTTGACCTCAACAGGCTTGTCAGGCACGGCAGGAGCGGCCCAGGCGCTCACGGCAAGAAGCAGGGCCAGCATACAGGTAAGAGCAAGAGTTTTTTTCACAGCGATCCTCCAAGGTAAAAAACAACACATGAGAATTTTTGCAAGCTTACGGCCAGCATGGCAACGTGTCAATGGGGAGTCCGAAACACATTTTCAAGTCATTTACACTGTCATAAACGTCTTTTACGTGCATATCCCCTGGGTGTAAGCATATACGACCCAACAGATCGGCTTTCATTGTTGCCGATAATAAGCAGAGAGAGCATATCCACCTGTGCGGCATCAAAGGCATCCAGTCTGTGTACGCTCACACTCTGTCCCGGTCTGTACGCCTGCCGCACCAGCCCCACAGGGCAGTCCCCCGTGCGAAAGCGGCGGGCCAGCTCCAGCGCATGGTCCAGATGGCCGGGCCGACCCTTGGAACGCGGATTGTAGATAACGCACACAAAGTCCGCCTCCAGGGCTGCGGTAAGCCTTTTGACAATGGTTTCCCACGGCGTCAGCAGGTCACTCAGGCTCACGCAGGCAAAATCATGCGTCAGGGGCGCGCCCAGCAGGGCCGCTGCCGCGCATACCGCAGGAACACCAGGAACCACGCCAAAGGGAACCGTATCCGCCAGACCGCGCAATTCAAGTATTTCAAGGGCAAGGCCAGCCATGGCGTAGATGCCGGGATCCCCCGAGCAGACAAGAGCCGTGGGCCGACCGGCCAGGGCCGCATCTACAGCGGCGGCGCAGCGCTCTGTTTCGTGGCGCATACCGGTGCTGATCAGTTCTTTGCCCTCCAGCAGTTCGGGAGGAACCATATCCATGTACAGGTGATAACCCGCCACACAACGGGCCTGGGCCAGCACTGCGCGGGCCTGCGGCGTAAGGCACTGGGCGTCGCCGGGGCCAAGACCGACCACATGGAGACTGGCGGCTTGCGTCATATCTGTTCTTCTTCCTTGTTGTTTTGACCGCTTGTCGTCTTGTCCGACTCCTGCTCGAGGGCCAGGGCCACAGCGACGGTCAACTGGGACTGAAAAATGGTTTTGGGTAACAGCAGGCGGGCCTCGCTGCATCCCGAATCCTTGCGTGCCGCCAGCAGGGCCGCAGCTTCGCACACGCTGAAAGGGGGCAGACCGAAACGCCGCCCTGCCGCCGCTGAAGGATTCGGCACCGGGCAGCGGGCCAAACGGGCCGCATCAAAGCCCCTGAGCGGCACGCCAAGGCGAAAGGCAATCTCCAGCAGGGCGGGTTCCCGCAGCTTTTCCGTCACCGTGCCAAGGGCGGCCACGGCCTGCATCTCAAGATCGTGCGTTGCAAAAAGCTCTTCAAAAGCTTCAAGAGCAGCGCCCAGCGGCAGGTCTTTGCGGCAGCCAAGCCCCACATACAGGCGCGGCACGGCCACGCGCATAAGGCCCTCGCAAGGGGGAAGCCGCCGCCAGTGCGCGGCCAGAAGTGGCGGCGCATGTGCTTCACGCTTTCCGGCCAGCAGCGACAGGGGCGGAACGACACCTTCATCACGGCAAGGCAAGACCTCCAGCGCGGGATGCGCGGGTACAGCCCCACAGGGATCCCAAACCCGCAGGCTTTCACCTTCCATCAGGGCCGCCTGAGCGCGCGGCAACTGCCCCCAGTCCACAATGCGCAGACCGGCCTCACGCAAAAACAGATCCAGGGCCGGAGCGCGCTCCACAGTCAAAGCCCTCCCTGACCCGTCTGCACCTGCATGCCGGTGCTCTGCTGCGGAAAGTCTGTCCTCTTCTGCAGAAACATCTGACGCTGTAGTGATGACGGGAGTGGCCCGCAACAGAAGCGCCACATGGCGGGCCAGATGATTGCCGCCACCCCAGTGGCCGGAAATCAGACTGATGACGTAGTTGCCGGCGGCATCCAGCACAAGAACCGGAGGATCCTGGCTTTTGTGAACCAGCAGGGGGGCCAGGGCGCGCACGGCAATACCCGCAGCCCCGATAAAGATATGCGCCCCGTGCTGCCGGTAGGCGGTGGAAAGAAAGTCGCCAAGCCGTGTAAAAGGCTGTGCATCGGGAGGGCAAAAGCGCTGCGGCGTAAAGATACGGCAATGTTCCAGGCGGTCGCCCCCCGGCGCTGTCCAGGGCTGATTCGCCAGCAAAGTCTTGAGCCGCCGTGCAAGGGGCAGCGCCGAAAGGCTCAGGGCGTAACAAGCCAGCGAAGTTTTTTCAGAAACAGGGTGCAAGCAAACCTCCGGCGGCCTTTCGCCGCGCGTGGCCTGAAAAAGAAGGCGGAATTGAAATACAGGAACGCAGGATCATACGAAAGCACAGCCACAGAAAATTTTAAAGGTCCTCTGACAGCGTTTTGTGCGCGAATGTCTGTGACAAAATGGGGTTTTGCCTTCAGGCCAGTGCATCTACGCACCCTCCTGTTGCCAAAACCCCATTTTTCCTATCCGTATACAGCGGCTCTGTGCAAAGCGGCCATGTAAAAGCAGACCCTAGAACATCACCTTGCGGGCCGCATCCAGGGCGCGGTTGAAGTCTTCATCCGTATGAGCAAAAGAAACCATGCCGGTCTCATAACCCGAGGGGGCAAGGTAGATACCCTGAGCGCGCATCTGCTTGTAAAAATTTGTAAAGAGCTTTTGGTCGCACTTTTGCGCATCGGCAAAGTCCGTCACTTCATGTTCGCTGAAATAGGGGCAGAACATGGAAGCCAGCGTGGGCATCTGCAACGGTACGCCCTTGGCGGCAATGATGTCGCGCAGGCTGTGGGCAAAAGCGCGGGTACGGTTTTCAAGGCCGTCATAATCTGCCTTTCTGAGAATGCCCAGCGTGGCAAGACCGGCAGCCATGGCCAACGGATTGCCCGAAAGGGTCCCCGCCTGATACACGCCGCCACGAGGAGCGATCAGCTCCATATAGCGGCGTTTGCCGCCAAAGGCTCCCACAGGCAGGCCGCCGCCGATGATCTTGCCGAAGGTGGTAAGGTCGGGGTCAACCTTGAAGCGCGCCTGCGCCCCGCCAAACGCCGCACGAAAGCCCGTGATGACCTCATCAAAGATAAGCAGGCTTTCATACTGGTCGCATATGGCGCGCAGGCCCTCAAGAAAGCCGGGCCTGGGCAGCACAAGGCCCATATTGGCCGCCACAGGCTCCACAATAATGGCGGCAATGCTTTCACCGTGACGGGCAAAACATTCCTTGACGGCTTCCAGGTCGTTATACGGGGCAAGCAGGGTGTCCGCTACCACGGCGGCAGGCACGCCGGGCGTGCCGGGGATGGAAAACGTGGCAAGCCCCGAACCGGCGGCAGCCAGAAAAGGATCGGCATGCCCGTGGTAGCAGCCTACAAACTTGAGCACCTTGTCACGCCGGGTGGCGGCGCGGGCCAGGCGCAAGGCACTCATGGTGGCTTCGGTTCCCGAGTTGACCATCCGCACCATCTCAAGGCTGGGCATGGCGGCCACCACGGCTTCGGCCAGCAGCACCTCATCAGGGCATGGCGCGCCGTAACTGGTGCCGCGATGGGCGGCATCGCACACGGCACGGGTGACGGAAGGTTCGTCATGCCCAAGAATCATTGGCCCCCAGGAGAGCACAAAGTCAATGTATTGCCGCCCGTCCACATCAGTAAGGCGGCAACCGTGTGCCTCGGCAATAAACAGCGGCTGGCTGTCCACATTGTGGCACGCACGCACGGGGCTGTTGACACCGCCGGGTATGACAGCCTGGGCTTTTTCAAAAAGCTGGCGCGAAACAGTATCCATTCTGGCTCCTTTATAACATTTTGTGCTTGGGGGCTGTTGCATGGCGGCCAATCTTGTCCGCCCGTGCCAGACCGTGAATGCCGCCGCGCTGTGAACCGTGACGGCATTTTATTTTTCATGAATATTTTCAGCAACAAAATGCTAGGTAAAATACGTCATGGAAGTTTTTTTCAGTTCCTTGAGGCTGCGCAGGATGGCGTGTTCTTTCAGGGAAGTCGTGCGCTTGACGTCTTCAACAACGCTCAGGCATTCGGCCTCACTGCGGCCATGAATCATTGTATACATCTCATAGGGCCAGTCAGGAGCGGAGCTTGGGCGATAATAGACGTGCGAAATATGGTTGTGCTCTGCCGCCTTGCGGCCGCAGTCGTCCACCAGGTCGGGCGTGACCTTCCACGCGACCATGGCGTTGTGGGTCCATCCCGTTTTCTGGTGCTTGATGCTCGCCCCGAAACGGCGGATGGCCCCGGACGCCTTGAGGCGGCCAAGCAGTTCGAGCACTTGCGCTTCTGTCATGCCCGCCTGCTCCGCCAGATCGGCGTAGGGGGTCAGACTGTCGGGCAGGTTGGCCTGCACAATGCGCAGAACGGCTTGTTCCTCTGGGCTGAATTGATGGCTCATGGATTCTCCGAATAGACAAAGAAGATGCCGCGAGCAACAGCACGCGGCAAGCGGCCATGCCCCAAGGCATGGCGCAGGCCGAAAGCCCGGCCCGGGGAGCGCCCCGGGCCGGGAGAAAAAACCGCACTATCAGCGCGTAAACGAACGGGCAAACAGATTCTGAATGGCTACGCGGCCGTTATCTTCAAGAAAGCGCGTACCCGTCGCGGCAAAATGGGGCTGCTCAATGGCGGGATTTTCCACCTGCACCCATTTATCTTTACGCCAGTCAAACCAGGCATTTTTGGCCTGATCAAAAACCAGCAGGGGTTTGTTGCAGATTTTGGCGAATTCCGCCCCCCAGCCTGTGCCGCCCGTGACCGTGCCGTCGGGCTGGATGGCTCCGACCACTATGATCTGGTCGCCACTGCTGACCTGCCAGCAGATGGACTGCAGCACCTTGCGAAACAGGGGCGCGCGCGTGTATTCACGGTTCATGAGGCGCGACACATAGGTAAGGCTCACATCTTTAAGGGCCAGTTCTTCAGACGTAAGAACACGCACGCCACGGGTGCGCTCCATCTGATGCCCCTCAAAACTGTAATTCACTTCCTCCATGCCCCAGCTTTCAGCCAGAGCGCCGAAGAACTGTTCTGTACCGGCGGCGCCGCCGCTGTAAAGCACACATTGGTTGGGGTTGAGCATGCTGCCTCCTCAAGGATTGTTGCGCCGGGCAAATTGTGGATAGTGGTCTGTGTATCCGGCAGAAGCGTCATGGTCATCATTGCAAAAATTACAGCGCTCGGCAAGGCTGGCCGGATAAAGAAATGGTTGGCATGAGCCGCCTGCGCCGCAAAATATTTTTCCGGGCAAGGCCTGGCAGCGGCATACGAGCCACAGCACGGGCCACGGGCAGAGTGCTCCGCAACAAACGGCAACAGAGCACTGCAACGCAGGCAGATGAAGAACAGACAAAGGCAAGAAAGAAAATGGAGAACGGGGAAGGGACGGAAAAAGAGCAATCCGCGCTACGCTGAAGCCACCCTGGCACGTGGCAAGGCAACGGCACACCAGCCAGACAAACGGCCCGGCCACACAGACGCGCGAACAACGCCAATACAGCAGCCTTGCAAAGGCAAACACTCAAAACTTGCAGTGCGCTGCTCAGTAGCTGCTTGCGCAAGGCATGATGGCCCTGCCTTTATGCGAAGGACTTCGGCTCTCTGAAGCAGCGCTGTGTCTTCTGACCAGACCGCGCTTGTGAGCCGCCAGCGTTTCGAGGCAAAACCGGCCCAAAGGGCAAGCGCAGGTAGTTCTGGCTGCCTGCGCTCATGTGGAGCGGGCTGGCTAAACCCGTGAAGGGGCACACCGTTCAGGGAGTTGCCTGCCCGCCACAGTCAAATAAACTGTGCCGCACCGCCGTTTTTACGCCACAAGGCGCAGTGCCTGTGCGGGGTTAGAAACGCAACGAACAAAAAACGCCCCAAAAAGCGAGGGGCGTTATGTTGCTGCTGAACCCTAGTAGCGGGGCTGACGAGGAGCCCTGGGTTTGGCTTCGTTGACGCGAAGCGTGCGACCGCCAAAGCTGAAGTTGTCAAGAGCTTCAATGGCGGAGTCGGCTTCGCCGTCTTCCATTTCCACAAAGCCGAAGCCGCGGGCACGGCCGGTATCCCTGTCGCTGACAAGTTTCACAGACAGAACGCTGCCGTATTCGGCAAAAAGATCCTGAACCTGTTCTTCAGTAGCAGACCAGGGAAGGTTCCCGACATAGATGGACTTGGACATGAAACACCCTCACAAAAAAAACAATCTTCCCGCGCTTACACCCGATAAAACGTATTACCGGTACGCGGCCCATGCAAGTCACAGAAACACGCTTTGACAAGCTTGTCAACGAAAGTACTAAAAAAAGTTGGCATTGCGCGCTTTTTGCGTGATAAAAACATGTGACGCAATGAAATAACTGGATGTTTTAATCAAAAGATGTTCAATACCTTCAAAATGTTATACGCCAACAGCGCCAGAGCATCATCAACTATCTATCTGCACAGCAAAGAGACGCTGCATCAAAATCAGAGCA
The DNA here is from genome assembly GCF_019424165.1 of Desulfovibrio sp. GTDB lineage: Bacteria > Desulfobacterota > Desulfovibrionia > Desulfovibrionales > Desulfovibrionaceae > Desulfovibrio. The sequence continues at coordinate 168,856 of NZ_JAHZAA010000002.1, forward strand.
TTTACATGTGATAGGCAAGCCTTTGTGCAGTAAAGATGCGGACTGTTTGACCGCACAAACATATTATACGCCCATACAACAGATATAAAAATAAAGGCCTTACGTGTGAAATTATGCGCAATCAATGCTGGATAAAAACAAAAATAACGCCATCGCCAGGTCCGGCAACGCAAAAAAACACTGCGTTTCTTGTTTTTATATAGAACATTGGATGTGAGAAAAAAGTGGGGATTCTTATCTGATATCAAAAAAAACGAAGAGAATTTACAGAAGAGTTACCTGGGTACCCTGCACATGTGGCTAAAAAAATGGAACATCAGGGCTGTTTCCGACGCGCAGCTTTCCATGCTGTTATTTTGCCCTGCCGACAACGGCGCAAGCACCTGCTCGCGTTAGCGGCATGTCCAACGGAGCTTCTGCCAGCGCCAGCCAACGCAGCCCACGCCTTGCTCGATTTGCGTATGCAAGCGCCGGAGCGGCACGTTGAAAGTATACCAGCCTGACCGTGTGCTTTCCCCGGTATGCGACCAGCGGCGCAGGCGTACGACATGGCAACCGCGCTGATGTGCATGAGGCTTTTATGATAACCGACCGCGCGGCATGCGACACAACAACCAGCAAGATGGCCGCCGTGCGCGGCAGCGATGCCGCGTCAGACCGTAATTGCCCTGATTTTCGAAAGGTATTTATGGCGTCAGTAACAGAAAGACTGAAATTGCGCGACCTGCGACATGGGAAGGGAGACAAAAAACAGCAGCGTGCCGAAAGGCACGCTGCTGCATGAACGACTATGAACCGCTTTCAGAAGGCGGCGGCGACCAGTCCGGGGCCATGTCTTCAAAAGACGTGTAGGGCGACATGTACATAAGCTCCGCCACTCCCACAGGCCCGTTGCGCTGCTTGCCGATGATGATTTCGGCCACGCCCTGAGGGGGGCGTTCGGCGGGCTTGACGAATTTATACACGTCATCGCGATAGACAAACATGATAACGTCCGCATCCTGCTCAATGGCGCCGGATTCGCGCAGGTCAGAGAGCATGGGGCGTTTGTCGCTGCGTTCTTCCACCTTTCTGTTCAACTGCGAAAGCGCCACTACAGGCACATGCATTTCCTTGGCAAGCCCTTTAAGGGAGCGGGAAATATCTGAAATTTCCAGTTCGCGCGAGTCTGTGCGGCGGCTGGTACGCATGAGTTGCAGGTAGTCAACAACCACCATGCCAAGCCCCTTGTCCGCCTTGAGCCGCCGGGCGCGGGCGCGCAGCTCCAGCGTGGTGAGGGCCGGGGTATCGTCAATAAAGATGGGCGCGCGGGCCACAACGTCGGCCGCGGCATACAGGCGCTGCCAGTCATCGTCGGTGAGCAGCGACGGACGGCGCAGCTTGGAAAGATCCACCTTGCCCCACACGGCCAGCATACGCTGCATGAGCTGTTCCTTGCTCATTTCAAGCGAAAAGACGGCCACGGGAACGTTCTGGCGCACGGCGGCGTGCAAGGCCATACACATCGAGAAAGCCGTTTTACCCATACTGGGGCGGGCTGCCACAATGATCAGGTCCGAGGGCTGAAGCCCGGCAGTAAGCTTGTCCAGACGGGTATAGCCCGTGGTGACGCCGGTGATTACGTCCTTGGCGTCGGCCAGGCGGGAAAGATTGTCAAAAACCCTGTCCAGCAGTTCGCGGGTGGGGGTGAAGTCGCGTCCGGAAGTGCGCTGCGAAATGGCAAAAACCGCCTGCTCGGATTCGTCCAGCAGGGTTCCCACTTCAAGGGAAGCATCATAGCAGTTGGTGATGATACCGGAGCATGCTTCGATAAGGCCGCGCTGCAGGGCTTTGTCGCGCACGATGGTAGCATAATATTCGGCGTTGGCGCCGGAGACCACGGCCTGGGCAAGATCGCCAAGGTATACGGCCCCGCCCGCTTCTTCCAGAGCGCTACGGCTTTTCAGCATTTCTGCCGTGGAGAGCAGGTCTATGGGCGCGGATTTGCGGTACAGCTCAAGAAAAGCGCCGTAAATGGTGGCATGGGTCGGCACATAAAAATCTTCGGCAGCCAGCTGGTCCACAATGGCGTGCATAAGCTGGGGGCGCATGAGCACGCCGCCGAGCACAGCCTGCTCCGCCTCCACACTGTGGGGCGGCACGCGGCGCAAAAGATCGGCCTCGGCCCTGTCCGTAGCACTGCCCTGCCGGGCCTTGAACGAACCCTGGCCCGACTGGCCGCCACGGCCACCGCGACCGGAAGTGCCGTTCTGCCCAAAAGGCGCGCCCCCGGCCTCGGGGCCGGGGGCGGAGCCATGATCACTGTGGGAAACCACTACATCCCCTATTCAGCGGCCTCAGCTTCTTCAGCGGGAGCTTCAGGAGCAGGCTCTTCTTCAAAGGACTGGTGGTCGGACACAACCTTCACCGGCACCAGCGCAATAACGCTGGGGTGCAGGCGCACACGCACGGGGTGTTCGCCCAGGGTGCGGATGGGGGCGTCCATAAGAATGCGGCGGCGGTCAACATCCACACCAAGGGCGGCGATGGCGTCGCCGATGATGGTGGTGGTGACGGAGCCGTACAGCTTGTCGTTGTCGCCCACGTGCATGGTGATGACCACGTCAAGGGCTTCAAGACGGGCCTGCATGTCCTGGGCTTCAGCGCGCAGGGCATCCATATGGGCCTGCAGCTTTTTGCGTTCCTGTTCAAAAACTTTCAGGTTGGCCTGCGAGGCCACCATGGCCAAACCCTGGGGCAACAGAAAGTTGCGGCCATAACCGGGTTTGACATCAACCACATCACCAAGGCTGCCGAGATTTTCCACGTCGGCGCGAAGTATCAGTTTCATGTGCGCCTCCTTAGATGCTGCTCTTTTTCTGGACGCCGGAATCGTGCGTCGCGGTGTAAATGAGCAGGGCCATCTGACGGGCGCGCTTGATTTCGCGGGTCAGCAGGCGCTGGTGATGCGCGCAGGTACCGGTGATACGGCGGGCAATGATCTTGCCGCGCTCGGTGATGAAATCACGCAGGATATCGGGGCGCTTGTAGTTCAGGGGCAGGTCTTTGTCTGCGCAGAAGCGGCAGAACTTGCGGCGCGGGGCAAATTTCTTCTTAAAGGCCATTTAAGCAACCTCCCCGACCACTTCGTCGGCCAGCTTGACGGTCACAAACTTGAAGACGCCGTCGGTCATGCGAATGTTGCGTTCCAGTTCGGCCACCAGAGGAGCCGGACCCTGGTACACCAGACGCACGTAGTAGCCGCGCATCAGCTTGCGCACCGGGTAAGCGAGGTCGCGCATACCCCAGTTGTCCACTTCTTCCATAACGCCCTTTTCACGCTCGATAATACCGGTGAACGTGCTAACGACGCCCTCGCGGTTCTCGGCGGAAAGCTCCGGCGAAAGGAGCAGCAGGGTTTCAAATTTCCGCATTGTGTTTCTCCTTGTGGATTGACAGCCCGCCACACACAGGTACGGGCAAGGAACGTGTTGTATACTGCCCGCCATGCGCCCTGTCAAGGAGCAATGCGTTCACACAACGCCGCTGTAGGACATGTTCCGGGGGCATGCCGCAGTTTTTTGCCGGCATTCCGGCGTCCGCCGCGGCATCAGGGCAGATGCGCCGGTTTTTCTGCCAGCAGGCTGTAGTCATCGGCGATCCAGTCACTGATGGGCTGTACGCCTTCATCGCCCACCCTGGCCCACGCGCCCTGCCCGTCACTGTCCGTCAGCCACACCTGCATAAAGCGCAGCCGCAGGGCAAGCCGCCGCATGGTGGCGCTGTAAAGCCCCTCCACACACTGACAGACCACCGGGGCCACACAACGTTTGCGCCCCGGCCTGTTGAGCACGACGCAAAGCAGCATTTGTGTGCCGGTAAGCCTGTGGTAGCGGTCTGCTTCGTCCACATCGCCCATTTCAAGACGCGCCCCGCCTGCGGAAATATTCACCAGCCGAAGTTGTCCGGGGCTGTCTTCGCGAAAAACAAAATCAGGGGCTCCCAGGTCGCGCCAGTGGGCGGGCAGCCTGCCCCGCAGCCACAAGTCAACGGAGCGGACCATGCCCGGCGACGGAAATATCCGCTCGTGCTTGCGCAACTCACGCTGCACATAGGCCTCGGGCCTGCTGATCTCTATTTCGCACTGGCGGCTTTCGGGGTCCACATGATTATGGATGATGTGGGTTTTGCACAAAAACCCCTGACGGGCCTCAACGGTAGACATCTTGAAGGTATGCACAAGCAGCGCGCGCGGCAGGTTGAAATGGATAAGACACTGCTCGCCGTTGAGCGCATCGGGCAGAAAGTTGACGCTGCACACAAGCAGCACGCTGGCCCGCCGCACTTTTCGTATGCGGCAGTACACGTTATCCATCTGGCGGTTGCGATTGATAAAGATAACTTCTACACAAACCTGGTGCGCAAAGGCCGCGTCAAGCACAGTCCCGACAGAGGGCTTCTTGACGGCCATGTGACCCAAAGCATGCCTGAAGCGGTTGAAGAAAAGCATTTCCTGCCTCTTGCGGGGCTGCCCCCTTTTCATGTTCGGAAGCGCAAGACAGAACAGATAGCTCTACGTATAATAGATTTCTTTATTCCGGCATACGATCTTTGTCAAACATCCATCCGGCATGTCCGGCGCGCGCCATGCATTGCAGGCCGGGCGCATGCAGGACTGCTTGCATCCCGCCCCGCTTGCATATACTGTGCGCGGCATGTCCGACACCATCTTTACCATAGAACATACCGACGGGGCCGCCCGCGCGGGAACCCTGCGCACGGCACACGGCACGATACCCACGCCCATCTTCATGCCCGTAGGCACGGTAGGCTCGGTCAAGGCCATTGCGCCTGACGATCTGGCCGCCATTGGCGCGCCCGTGATACTTGGCAACACCTACCACCTGTATCTACGCCCCGGCGACGAACTGGTGGCCCGGCGCGGCGGCCTGCACAAATTCGCCTCCTGGCCCGGCTCCATCCTTACGGACAGCGGTGGTTTTCAGGTATTCAGCCTCAGCTCGCTGCGCAAAATCCGTGAAGAAGGGGTGGAATTTCGCTCACACCTTGACGGTTCCCGTCACCTGTTCACGCCTGAAAAGGTATTGCAGATACAGCGCAATCTCAATTCCGACATCATGATGGTGCTTGACGAGTGCGTGCCGTATGGCGCGGACTATGCGTATACTGAAAAATCTCTGGCCCTCACCACGCGGTGGGCATTGCGCGCCCGCGCAGCCTACCCGGCAGGCACGGCGCATAACCTGCTTTTTGCCATCACCCAGGGCGGTTTTCATAAAGACCTGCGCACGCGCTCGGTGGAAGAACTTTGCGGCCTTGATTTTGACGGCTTTGCCATCGGCGGCCTTTCGGTGGGCGAACCCAAAGTCCAGATGTATGACCTGCTCTACCACACCGCCCCCCAACTGCCCGGCAACAAGCCCCGCTACCTTATGGGCGTGGGTACGCCGCTCGATATCGCCAACGGCATCAACGCCGGGGTGGACATGTTCGACTGCGTGCTGCCCACCCGCAACGCGCGCAACGGCACGCTCTATACCTCGCAGGGCAAAATAAACATCAGGCGCAAGCAGTTTGCCGAAGACGACGGCCCCCTGGACCCCCACTGCCGCTGCTATACCTGCCGCAACTTTTCGCGCGCCTACCTGCGCCATTTGTACGCCAGTCAGGAGTTGCTCTCTTTTCGTCTCAACTCCCTGCACAACCTCACGTATTTTCTCGACCTGGCCCGCAATGCGCGCCAGGCCATCATTGAAGGCCGTTACGCAGCCTTTCTTGCGGGCATTGAGGCGCTCTATCCCGATGAGGCGGCAAGAGCCGCTGCCGGAGCGTAGCCCGAAAAAAGCGCTATCCCGATGAACTCAAGCCCGTTCCGGTTCAGGCAAGTGTTGCAAACGCTTCGCCTGCCCTGGAACGGGCTTTTCCTGTCAGTGGGGGGACCAACCCGCCACCGCGAAAAGCGGAAAACGGAAAGTCCGGACCCCCGCACGGATCAAGACGGAACCGCCTGAGGCCGGGCCATTGCCTCCTTTGCCCCCTGCCCCTTCCTGTGGCATACTGCCCGCGAACATCCGCCAGCCGCGCCAGCGCGCCGAAAACGGGCGGGACAAGCCAGTACGAGGTTCGCATGCAAGCCAGCCACAGGTATTCCCTTACCCTTTCCACTGCCAGCAACCCGCTGAGTCTGCGGGGCATGGTCACAAGCCCCCACTACCTGGCCTCCCAGGCGGGGCGCGACATTCTGCGCGCGGGCGGCACCGCCGTGGATGCGGCCATTGCCGCAGCCGCCGTGCTTTCTGTGGTCTACCCCCACATGTGCGGCATTGGCGGCGACAATTTCTGGCTCATATACGATGCGGCCTCGCAACAACTGCGCGCCCTCAACGGCAGCGGCCGTGCCGCACGGGCGGCCACCACCGACCTGTACGCCGGGCGCGGCCACAAGACCGTACCCACGCGCGGGGCGCTGGCAGCCATTACTGTTCCCGGCGCGGTGTCGGGCTGGGCAGCCGCCTTTGATCACAGCAAGAAACATATGGCCTCGCCCCTGACCTGGGGCGACCTGCTGGAATCCGCCCGCGAATATGCCGAAAACGGCTTTGCCGTATCGCATTCTCTGGCGGGCAGCCTGGCGCTTGTAAGCAGCGGCAAGGCCAACTACAGCCTGAACGACTGCCCCGAATTCCGCGAGCTTTTCTTTACATCCGAGGGGCATGCCCCGGCATTTGCCTCCATTCTGCGGCAGCCGCACCTCGCCCGCACCCTCAGCCGCCTGGCTGCCGAAGGGCCTGAAGAATTTTACAGCGGCGCGACAGCCCGGGCCATCGTGGCTGCCATGCAGCGCCACGGTGGCCTGCTTTCGCAGGAAGACCTGAACAGACACACGGCCGACTGGGCCGAGCCGTTGCGTGTGGCCTACCGGGGCTACACGGCCTGCACGCCGCCCCCCAATTGCCAGGGACTGGCAACACTTGAAATTCTCAACATCCTCAACCAGATGGATATCACCTCCCTGGGCGAAGGCACGGCCGATTACTATCATGTCATGGCCGAGGCCACGCGCGAAGCCTTCATTGACCGCCAGCACTACCTCACAGACCCGGACTTTGCCGACATCCCCACTGCCAGGCTGCTTTCTCCGGAGCATGCGCGGCAACAGGCGGCGCGCATCCGGATGGACAAAAGCGCCGGCCCCCTGCCTCCGCTGCCCCCCGGCGGCGACACCATCTGGCTTGGCGTGGTGGACGCGGCCGGCAATGCGGTGTCGCTCATCCAGAGCATTTACCACGAGTTCGGCTCGGGCATTGTGGCGCACGACGCTGGTTTTGTGCTGCAAAACCGGGGCTGCGCCTTTGCCCTTGAGCCGGGGCATGTCAACAGCCTTCGGCCGGGCAAGCGTACCCTGCACACCCTGACGCCGGCCATGCTTCTCAAAGACGGCAGGCCTCATCTTGTTTACGGCAGTATGGGCGGCGACGGCCAGCCCCAGACCATTGCGGCCATGACCACCCGCATGGTGGACTTCGGCATGGAGCCGCAGGACGCCGTAAACGCGCCGCGCTGGCTGCTGGGCCGGAGCTGGGGGGCAGAATCCAATGACCTGAAGCTTGAAGGGCGCATTGCGGAAGATGTGGCGCGGGACCTGGAACAGCGGGGACATGAAGTACGGCGCATTGCGGACTTTACAGAAATGATGGGGCATGCCGGGGCCATCCTGCGGCGGCCGGACGATGTCTGGCAGGGTGCCACAGACCCGCGCGGCGACGGGCAGGTGGCAGCGCTGTAGCAGCCTTTGCGGCAGCAGGCGTGCCGGGCGCGGTCTAATAACGCGGCCCTGGGAGGCAGCCGTGTACAGCAGCACGAAACCTGACCGGCTCTCAACAGGCTCTCACATGCCCGCGCGACATGAGCCGGGTAGTCGCACGGCAGCCATCGGCCGCGCTGCGTAAAAAAACATCAGACCGAAGGCCCCGGACACGCAAATGTCCGGGGCCTTCGGTCTTGTAACATCTGATTTTGCAAGCAGCGTTTAACTGATCCAGCTCCCGAGGGCATCCACAATCTTGCGGGCCTGCTCTGCGCTGGAAATGGTGAATTTGGACTGCTGGCGGTATTCACCGCCGGACTTCTTGTAACGCCGGATAACATACATGTCCGGCCCGAAATCATCCTTTTCCGGCTGCCATTCCTGGTAGCGGA
>NZ_JAHZAA010000002.1:177064-209970 GCF_019424165.1 Desulfovibrio sp.
GGAAAAGAATGGTCGTCCACAAGCCCTTGCTCAGTACAACCTTGTCCAGTTCGTTTATAATGATCTGGCCGTTTTCTTCATACTGTACGGTAAGATCGTCAATAGTCTCGTTCAAAATATTTCTCCCTGCGGAGCCTCATGGCCGCCCCCCGATGGAGCGGAATCTATCCGGCGTAATTCGCCAGCATGCCTTTGACGTTTTCAGGCAACTCGGGCGTCTTGACCACCATTTCCGTAGGGCCGGGGCCGTACGCACTGGCGACAACCGCCCCGGAGGCGGACAGGGCCATCATGCGTTCGGCCATGGTCAGCTCTCTGCCCGAAGCTATCTTGTTGCCGAGAATACCAAGAACATTTTCGCTGATGCTCAGCGGGCTGACAGTGTGGAACTTCATAGTATGCTGCCTCCTTTAATTTCTGATAGGCAAGGCTACAATTTTCGCCGCCATCCCGCAAGGGGGCCTGACTGCGGCGCAGCCTCGCAGGCAGCGGCACGAAAAACTCCGGGTTGCAATGCAGAAAACCGGAGGCACAGAGATCACATCAGCAAATATCACTGCCGCAGCAGCATGAGGGCGTAACGCTCCACCGGGGCAAAGTCGTCAGTCAGGGGCAGTGTGGCAAAATCCAGCGGGCCTGTGTACCGCGTAGCCAGCATCATTTCCACAGCCTCCTGCTCCGGCGGCAACGCCTGCTTGCCGTCAGCGGTCAGCGGTGCGGGTCTGTCTCTTTTTTCAGGAAAAGCCGCCACCATAAGGTTTTGCACCTCGCCGGGCCTGTCGGGACGCGACACGCAGTAAACCTGCACCTCAGCGAATGCTGCGGACAATGCCTTGAAAATGCTCTGGAACAGGCGGCCGTCCTCTCCTTCCACGGCGGAGATGACGTTCATGAGCACGGCCCCTCCCGGAGCCACAGCCCGCCGCAAGGCCTGCGCGGCCTCGACCGTTCCCATCTGAAAGGGAACCGCATAGTGCGAATTGAACACATCCACAAAAACCAGGTCAAAGCGCCCGTCCTGCCTGTTCAGAAAGGCGCGGGCGTCTTCGTGGCGCACCGAAAGGCGCGGATCCTCGCCCAGGGCAAACCAGCGCCGGGCCACGTCAGTCATGGCCGGGTCTATCTCCACAACGGTCATGCGCACATCTTCGGGGGCGGACAGGGCCGACTTGCCCGCCAGAATCCACTTGGGTACGGAATAGCCCCCGCCGCCCAGCATCAGGATGGAGCGGGCATGGGGCGCAAAACAGGGACCCAGGGCATAAAAGCGCGTGTACTGAAAATAAAGCTCGTCCGGCGCGTCAAGATACATGCCCGACTGGCTGTACCCCGGGTCTGTAGCCATAAGCCGCACGGCGCGGCCGCCCTCGCCCCAGTCCGTACCTTCGTAAACGCGGATGCTGTTATAGGGGCTTTCCACCAGATGCATGCTGCTTCTGCCTTCGCGCCAGTTTCCGTACATGCCGTTGACCACGGCGCCCAAAATACAGAGCGCCAGCAGGGCAGCCCTGCCCTTGGCCCCGCCCGGTGCGTTACACAGCGAAAGGGCCAGCATGCTGACAGCCACCCCCCACAAAATGGACGTGCTGCCAAAAAACGATATGAGCACAAAACCGCCCAGAAAGGTTCCCAGAATACTGCCCGCCGTGGAAAGGGCGTACAGCCGCCCCACCGTGGCCCCGGACGTGTCCAGGCTGCCGATGCGCAGGCGGATGGCGTAAGGGCTGATCATGCCGAAAAAAAAGGCTGGCACGGCGAAAATTCCCACAGCGGCGGCCACAGCGGCCACATACAGGTTGCCAATGCCCTCCGTCACCCACTGGCCCACCAGCGGATGGCACAGGGCCGTAAGCGCACTGCCCGCCCCGGCTCCGGCCAGGGCAAGGGCAAGGCCCCTGCGGGAAAGATGCCTGTCGGCCATACGGCCGCCTGCCCAGGCTCCCAGCGCCAGACAGGCGAGCACCACACCGATAAGGCTGGTCCAGACAATGGCTGATGTACCCACATAAGGGGCCAGCACGCGCGCACCCACCATTTCCAGCACCATGACCAGGGCGCCGCTTAAAAAGACCGTCAGTTCCAGCATGGCACTCCTTTCCTGGTTCTTGCTCCGGGACCAGGCCCAATAAAAAATGCTGTCTCATAAAACAGGGCGTCCGGCCTTCTGCACAACGCCCAGAACCGTCACGGCATCCGGCCGGAAAAACCGGGCAAGGCTGTTACCTGGGCGAAAAGTCTGCCGGGCCACGGCGCGCGGCAAAAAAATCACGCAGCAGCGCCGCGCACTCTTCACCGCGCACGCCCCCCATATGCCACAGGCTGTGGTTGGCGCTCTGGGCGTCAAAATATTCCGCGCGGGATATAACGGCTCCGGCCGGATCGTCCGCGGCCCCGTAAACAAGCCCGGCCAGCCGGGCATGAATGCAGGCCGCCGCGCACATGGCGCACGGCTCAAGGGTGACCACCAGCACGCAGCCGCCAAGCCGGTAATTGCCAAGCGTCTGCCCCGCGCGGCGCAAAGCCAGTATTTCGGCATGGGCCGTGGGATCGCTCAGAACTACCGGGGCATTGGCCTCCTCGGCCAGGACCCTGCCGTCAGGCGCAACCAGCACTGCCCCCACGGGAACTTCACCCAGGGCGGCGGCGCGGCGCGCCCGGTCAAGGGCACGGTCCATAAGACATTCCCAGGTATGGCCGGGCGGGGCCGCAGGTACCGGCCCGGCAGGCGCAAAAGCGCGAAATCCCCCACCCCGGGGGCGAAGCCCGCCGGGGAAGGGGAAAGAAGCGTCCGGTACGTCACGCCACATGCGGCATCCTAAAGGATGACAATCTTGCGCAGATGGTTGACCACTTCTTCCGGCGTATCACACACGGTAATAAGCCGGTCTATTTCTTTTTCATTAATAAAGCCGCGCCCGGCCATGTTTTTACGCAGCCATTCCACCATGCCGCTCCAGAAGCTGGAGTCGTACAGCACTATGGGGAAGGGACGCGTGCGCCCGGTCTGGGCCAGAACAAAAGCTTCAGACAGTTCGTCAATGGTTCCCATACCGCCGGGCATGACCACATACGCCATGGCATATTTGACGAACATGAACTTGCGGATGAAGAAGTAGCGGAAGTTACAGCGGGTTTTAACATATTGGTTGCAACCCTGCTCGTGCGGCAGGTGGATGTGCAGACCGACAGACTCGCCTCCGGCCTCGGTTGCGCCCTTGTTGGCCGCTTCCATAACGCCGGGACCGCCGCCGGTGATGATGCCGAAACCGGCATCCACCAGAAGCTTGGCAATTTTTTCCGCATCCTTGTATTCCTGCGTTTCGGCGGTACTGCGGGCAGAGCCGAAAATGGAAATGCAGTTGACCTTGAGGGCATTGAGGGTGTCCAGGGCTTCTACCATTTCGGCCATGATGCGGAAGGTACGCCAGGATTCAGTGGTCACGGAGGCGAGGTCGTCTACGATATTCTGTTGCAGTTCGGGCATGGATACTCCTTTTGTATCTTCCGGTATTCCGGGCAGCGGGCTTGTGGCCGGTTGGCGGCCCGGGGCGGAAGCGCATGAATGTACCTTACCGCCCGCAGGCGGCAGCAGTGTAATCAGGGTCGCAGTATATGTTTCCCGTTGCGTAAAGGCAATGCGAAGCTTTACCGCGCAGCAGACGCACGGGCAAGGCAGCTTGACGCTACACGCCCCAAACGGCTATGGAAAAAAGTCCTGCGCGGCTTGTCGCAACACACAGCCGCGCCAAAGGCGTTTACCGTCCGCGCCCGGGCTTTACGGACCGCGCGCAGCCGAAACGCATCGCCATACTAAAAAACAGCGTTGCCAGGGCGGAAAAACGGACGCGCAAAAGCCCGCCTGCCGCCTCGGTATATCCGGCGGCCTTTTGCCGCCAACTCTTACCGGAGGCCATGATGAAGGTCCAATTTCTGGGCGCGGCACAAACCGTGACCGGTTCCTGCTACATGATTGAGGCATGCGGCAAACGCTTCTGTATTGACTGCGGCATGCACCAGGGCAACAAGGCCATTGACGCCCGCAACCGCGAAATCGAAGTCTACCGGCCCACTGACATTGACTTCGTGCTCATTACCCACGCGCACATAGACCATTCGGGCCTTTTGCCCCGGATCGTGCGCGACGGTTTCAATAATCCCGTGTACTGCACCAAGGCCACCAGTGAACTGCTGGATCTCATGTTGCAGGACAGTGCCCATATTCAGGAAATGGAAGCCCAGTGGGAAGCAAAAAAATACATGCGCCGGGGCCTGAAAAATCCCCCCGCCGCCCTCTATACCGTAGAGGACGCGCAAAAGGCCGTATCGCTTTTTTCCGCTGTGGACTACCATAAAACATTTGAGCCTGCTCCGGGCATCCGCGTCACCTACTATGATGCGGGGCATATCCTTGGCTCCGGCTCCCTGCGCATTGAGGCCGACGAAGACGGCAAGACCACAAGCCTCATATTTTCCGGCGACATCGGCCGCCCGCAGGCCCTCATTGTGCGCAGCCCCGAAAGCCCGCCGCAGGCCGACTATGTATTTATGGAGTCCACCTACGGCGACCGCGACCATAAAAACGAAGAAAACAGCGATCAGGAACTGGCCGAAGCCATTGCCTACAGCTACGGCAAAGGCGAAAAGGTCATTATTCCGGCCTTTGCCGTGGAACGCACCCAGGAAGTGCTGTACTGCCTGCACACACTGAGCAAGCAGGGCAAACTGCCCGAAGACATGCCCGTGTATGTGGACAGCCCCCTTGCCATCCGCGCCACAGAAGTTTTTGAACGTAACCGGGAACTTTTCGACGACGCCGCGCAAAAACTGCTCAATAACGGCGACAATCCCTTTGCGCTGCCCAACCTGCGCTATACCCTGTCTGTGGCCGAATCCCAGGCCATCAACGACTACAAGGGATCGGCCATTGTCATTTCCGCCAGCGGCATGTGCAATGCGGGTCGCGTGCGCCACCACCTGCGCCATAATATCTGGAAGCCCGGCGCGAGCATCGTCTTTGTGGGCTATCAGGCCGTGGGTACGCCCGGGCGCAAGATTGTTGAAAAGGCCAAAAAAATAACCCTGTTTGGCGAAGATATGGACGTGGCCGCCCGCATTTTCACCATTAACGGTTTTTCAGGGCATGCCGGGCAGAGCCAGCTTTTGGACTGGCTGGCCCCTCTGGCCCACAACTGCGCCCAGATAGTGCTGACCCACGGTGAAATCAAGGCGCAGGAAACGCTGGCCGGGCTTATCCACCAGCGCTTCGGCCTCAAGCCGCGCATCGCCGCCTATCTTGAAGAAATGGTCCTGGACGGCTGCGAGGTAACCGCCACCGTCACCCACGAAACCAAGGCCCACCCCAGGGTGGACTGGGGCTTTCTTACCGGCGAGGTGGAACGCAAGTGGGATATGTTCAAGGGCAAGCTGGCTGATGTTGAGGCCCGCCCCTGGGTGGAGCAGACCGATTTGCAGGAAGCTCTGGAAAAAATGGACTATGCCCTCACGCGCCTTATTTCGCGCATGTAGGAGAATGAAAACACCATGCGCATCATAGCGGGCCGCCTTGGCGGCCGTATTCTGAAGACTGTAGAGGGTGAAGGCTACCGCCCCGCCATGGGCAGAACCCGCGAAGCCCTCTTTTCAATGCTCGCCGCCCGTGGACTGGTATGGTCCACGGCGCGGGTGCTGGACCTTTTTGCCGGCAGCGGCAGCCTTGCCTTTGAGTCCATCAGCCGGGGCGCCCCGCACGCCCTGCTGGTGGAAAGCTCAACCTCGGCCATGCGCTGCCTTCAGGCCAATGTGGAAAACCTCGGCGTACAGATCGAGGCCGGGCTTGTGAAAGACGATGTGCTCAAAGTGCTCAAGCGGCCGCCGCAGGAACCGTACAACCTTGTTTTTATGGACCCGCCCTACCGCAAAAAACTGGCGGAACCGGCCTTGCGCCTTCTGGCAGCCCATCGCTGGCTTGCGCCCGGAGCCTTTGTGACGGCGGAGATTGAAAAGGAGGCACGCTTTGCCGTGCCGCAGGGCTTCACCCTGGAAACCGACAGGCTGCTGGGCCAGACCCGCGTCTGTATCTGGATAGCATCATGAGAGTAGCCATGTATCCCGGAACCTTCGACCCGCTGACCAATGGTCATCTCAGCCTTATCCGGCGCGGGTGCGAAGTTTTTGACCAGCTTATCGTGGCCGTGGCCGACAATACGCCCAAGCGCCCCCTGTTCAGTCACGAGGAACGTGTGAACATGGCCCGCGAGGCCCTCAAGGACGAGCCGCGCGCCCGGGTGGAGCCGTTTTCGGGCCTGACGGTGGAATACGCCGCCCAGCGCGGGGCCTGCGCCCTGCTGCGCGGTCTGCGCGCCGCCTCTGATTTTGAATATGAATTCCAGCTGGCCCTCATGAACCGCCGGTTGCAGCGCCATATCCAGACGGTCTTTCTCATGACCGACTATCAGTGGCTGTTCATAAGCTCCACCATCGTCAAGGCCGCTGCCAGCCACGGCGCAGACATCAAGGGCCTTGTACCCGAAAATGTGCGCCTGGCCCTGCTGGAAAAATACGAAAAAGGCGAGGTTGCCAAGGGTACCCCATGCCTTGCTCCGCCGCACGGCGGATTCCGCACCTCCTAGCGGTATTCCCATGCCAAGCAACAGCATCTCCGGCGGGGCGGCACAGGCCGCTCCGCCATCCGAAGCACTGCCCGTCATCTGCCTTGCCGGCCCCACGGGCTCAGGCAAAACAGCCGCGGCCCTGGCCGTGGCCGATGCTCTGGGCGGCGAAGTCATCAACGCGGATTCGCGCCAGGTATACGCCGACTTTCCTCGCATCACGGCCCAGCCCTCTGCTGAAGAACTGGCTTGCTGCCCGCACCATCTGTACGGCTTTCTGCCCACATCGCAAAAAATCAGTGCCGGGCGATGGGCCGCGCAGGCCCAGGCCACAGCGCGGCAGATTCTTTCAAAAGGCAAAATTCCCCTGCTGGTGGGCGGCACGGGGCTTTACTTCCAGACCCTGCTGCACGGCACGGCCGAAATCCCTCCGGTGGATCCGGCTCTCACCGCGGCTCTCACTGCCCGCCTGGATGATGCAGGCCCGCAGGCCATGCATGCCGAACTGGCCCACGTAGATCCGGACTATGCCGCCCGCATACATCCCAACGACCGGCAGCGCATCGTGCGCGCCCTTGAGGTACACGCGGCCACGGGCAGACCCTTTACCTGGTGGCACAAGCACGCCATGAGCCGTCCGCCCTGCAACGGGCCGCTGCTTGTGCTGGACGCTCCCCTGCCCTGGCTGGAGCCGCGCCTTGCCCGACGGCTGGACATGATGCTTGAATCCGGCGCGATGGATGAAGCCGCAGCAGCGCTCAAAAACTGTAATGATGACAATGCCCCCGGCTGGACGGGCATCGGCTGCGCAGAAGCCCTCGCCTTTCTGCGGGGCCGCCTGGGTTTTGACGCATGCCGCGACCTCTGGCTGCGCAACACGCGGGCATACGCCAAACGCCAGCTCACCTGGTTTCGCGCGCGTCCGGAGGCCGTGTGGCTGCCGCCCGATGACGTGGACGCCGTGGTCAACGCGGCGCGGAGTCTGCGCAAGTAATGCCTGAAACCGCCCTCGTTGTACGTCTGCGACGGTTACAACACGACGGGCTGACAACGTATTTGGGCTGTTCGTTGTCCACCTTTCCGGCCAATCCCACTTGATGGCGCTACGCGGCTCGCAGGAAGACCACCCGACCGCAGGGAGGGATGCTCCCGAGGCAGAGGACGCGCAGCCCTCGCTGCCAGATGGCAATTGCAAGCCTGAACGGGAACGCTTCGGGGATGCAAGGAGGGCCGGTTATGGGGCTGCGCCCCTTCCCGGCCCCGCCTTGCCGCCCGCCGCGCGGGCGGCCCAAATAGAAAACAAAAAAAGCCCCCACGTCCGCAGGGCGATACCAATCCCCATCTCGAAGAACAGCCTTTTCCCCCACGCAGATGCATCCACTACGCACCGCGCATCTACGCACCGCACATCCCTCAAACATGAAAAGCGGCATAGAGGCCGGCGAGCAGCGCAGCTTGCGTTTGTACCGTTTCCCGGTCAGGGGCAAGCAGTTGCCACAGGCGCATCCCCTGCGCGACGAGCGCCGGAACTCACTTGTTCAGCGTAAGAAATTCATGCGCGTCAGGATCATAATATTCCATTTCACCGGATTCGATGTGGTAGAGCCAGCCGTGGATGTGCAGGATCCCCTTGTTTACCTTGCGCCTGACATAGGGATAGGTGAGCAGGTTTTCGATCTGAAATATGATGGAGAGCTTTTCCGTCAGACGCAGCAGCTTTTCCCTGTCGGCATTTTTGCCCAGGGCCAGCAGGGCAAGATCTTTGGCTTTCTTGCCCAGGGACAGCCATTTTTTTGTATGGATGAGCTGCTTGCCGCTGATATCTTTATACAGCGCCTCAATGGCCCCGCAGTGGGTATGCCCGCAGATGATGATTTCTGAAATATTCAGCGTGGTGACCGCGTACTCAATGCCGGAAGCCGTGGCGTGATAATCTTCATCCGGCTTATAGGGGGCCACAAAGTTGCCCACATTGCGCAAGACAAAAAGCTGCCCCGGAGGCGCGTTGGTTATGAGAGAGGGGATAACCCGGGAATCGGCGCAACCGATAAAAAGCGCCTTGGGATGCTGCCCGCTGCTGACCAGATCCAGAAGCTGGGTTTCATTTTTCCTGAAATAATTTTTCTGAAACAGCTCGTTGCCCTGTAACAGGCTTTCAACATTCTTCATCAACGATCCTCCGTTGGGGTTACGCAGCCCTTCATTCCACAGCCATTCAGGCGGCAGGTGCACCCCGTGGAGCCGTCTTCTGCGGAAAGACGACACCACCCGTAAAGGGGGGCGCATTCCCCGGCAGGGCCGGGGTATCATCACGCTGCTTCCATATCATCTTGCCACGTAGAGCATCTTTATCTGGAGGTCAAGCGCAAAGCGCACACATTGCCTTTTTCAGGCCACATTCAATATTTTTTTACTTTTATCAGCGCGCGCCGAAGCATGTGACAGTTATGCACAACGTGAGGAAACAAATAAATGCATTGGCGTGAACCGCCAAAATAAAAACCTATTTTTTAATGAAATATTTCCCAATCTCCTTGTTTTTCCAAGCATGAGAAGCCGTTCCAAGTCTCTGACCTCCTTGACGAGTCTTGCAGCCTGCGATACCGTTGCAATATCTGCGTGTTTGCCCCCCGCAGGGATCGGCGGGGCCGGAGGATCCTGCCACCCTTGTAGTGGCGGGCTTGGGGTAATGTCTGAATGCAAAAGGACAAGCACATGAGGAACGGCACATCACTGCTTCTGCTGGCGGCTATAGCCCTGGCTGGCGCGGCGTGTCTCACGGCGATGGGAGGCACGGCCAAGGCCGCAGCTCTGGAGCCAACAGACAGCGGCGCGCCATCGGCTATAGTCATGTTTCCGGTCGGCGAAAAGCCCAATCCCAAGGGCGCGGCCATGAAACCCGTGGTTTTCAATCATCTTATCCACGAAAAGAAGATCGACAACTGCGAGACCTGTCACCACACGGGCGATCCGGTGTCCTGTAGCACCTGTCATACGGTGGAAGGCAAGGCCGAGGGCAATTACATCACCCTTGACCGGGCCATGCATGCCACCAATATCGCCAAACGCGCCAAGGGCAACACGCCCGTCAGCTGCGTAAGCTGTCATGAACAGCAAACCAAAGAACGGCGCGAATGCGCGGGTTGTCACGCCATTGTCACACCCAAGCGCGACGAGGCATGGTGCGCTACCTGCCACAACATCACGCCTTCAATGACGCCCGAACAGATGCAGAAGGGCATTAACGGAACCCTGCTGCCCGGCGACAACGAAGCCCTGGCCACAGAAACCGTGCTGGCCCAGAAGACCGTTGAGCCTGTTTCCCCCATGCTGGCCCCCTATAAGGTGGTCATTGATGCTCTGGCTGACAAGTACGAGCCGAGCAACTTTACCCACCGCCGCCACCTCACGTCCCTTATGGAAAGAATCAAGGACGACAAGCTGGCCCAGGCCTTCCACAACAAGCCTGAAATTCTGTGCGCCACCTGCCACCACAGAAGCCCGCTTTCCCTTACGCCTCCCAAGTGCGGCAGCTGCCACGCCAAGGAGATCGACAAGGCCAATCCCGGTCGTCCCAACCTTATGGCCGCCTACCATCTGCAGTGCATGGGTTGCCACAAGGGCATGGATGTCGCGCGTCCTCGTGATACCGACTGCACCACTTGCCATAAGGCTGCGCCCAAGAGCGCCGACTAGCATGGAGTAAGATATGAAACGCAGAACATTTCTGACCATTCTGGGAAGCGCGGGCGTGGTCTCGGCCCTTGGCTCGGCCAAGGTGGCCCAGGCCGGCCCCCATACCTTCCCATATTACGCAGACAGCTACGGGGTGCTGCACGACACCACCCGTTGCATCGGTTGCCGCAAGTGTGAAGAAGCCTGCAACAAGGTCAACCACCTGCCCAAACCCAAAAAACCCTTCAGCGACCTTACAGTGTGCGACACGCACCGCCGCACGGGCGAATATGAATGGACCGTGGTGAACAAGTACAAGGTCAACGGCAAAGACGTGTTCCGCAAGTTGCAGTGCTTTCACTGCAACGATCCGGCCTGCGCTTCCGCCTGTTTTGCCAAGTGCTTTACCAAGCAGCCCAACGGCGCTGTTCACTACGAAGGCTCGCAGTGCGTGGGCTGCCGTTACTGCATGGTCGCCTGCCCCTTCTATGTTCCCGGCTTCCAGTACGACGAGGCCTTTGACCCCCTCGTGCAAAAGTGCACCTTCTGCGAGCCGCTGCTCAAGGAAGGCAAGCTGCCCGGTTGTGTGCAGGCCTGCCCCAAGGACGCCCTCACCTTCGGCCGCCGCAGCGACCTGATCCGCGTGGCCCGCGCCCGCATGGCCGATAATCCCGGCAAGTACGTCAACTACCTCTATGGCGAGTTTGATGCGGGCGGCACTGCCTGGATGGTGCTCAGCCCCGCAGTGGGACAGGCCGCCGCGGCTGTTCCGGTGGACGATGCCCCGCTGGCTGGTGATGAGCTCAAGCAGCTCGGCCTTGATACCCATCTCGGCAACCGTCCCATGGGCGAACTGACCTACGGCGCTCTGGGCGCAGTGCCCATGATCGTGGCCTTCTGGCCCGTGCTCTTCGGTGGCGCTTACGCCATCAGCAGGCGCCGCGAAGCCATGTACAAAGCTGAAACGGATGGCAAGATCAAGGAAGCCCGTGAAGACGTGGCCGCCGCCGTTGACGCCGCCGTACGCAAAATTGAGGAAACCCAGGGGCCGGGCGCTGCCGATACGGCCCGCCGCGCCATGACCGAGGCCCTCAAGGCCCGCGAAACGGCGTGCACGGGTCACGGGGAGGATAAGTAAATGTCACAGCACAGCATCGTCATTCCCAGCAAAGGCAAGCTGTTTAACCTGGACGAGTTTCTCAAACCTACTCCGGGCAATATCATTACCGCCATCATCCTGACGGTGGGCCTGATAATCACCGTCATCCGCTTCACCATGGGTATCGGCTCGGTCACCAACCTGAGCAACACCCAGCCCTGGGGCCTGTGGATCGGCTTTGACCTGCTTTGCGGCGTGGCGCTGGCGGCAGGCGGCTACTTTACCACCGTGGCCTGCTACGTCATGGGCATGAAGCAGTTTCACTCTGCAGTGCGCCCGGCCATTACCACGGCCTTTCTTGGCTACGGTTTTGTGGTCATAGCCCTTCTGTATGACCTGGGCCACCCGCTGCGGCTGCCCTTCATGTTCTTCTTCCCGGGAACCACCTCGGTACTCTTTGAAGTGGGCCTGTGCGTGGCCACCTACGTTACGGTGCTCTTCATCGAGTTTTCCGTGGCGCCTATGGAATGGCTGGCGCAAAAGTTCCCCTGCCTTATCAAATGGCGCAGGCTCGTGGTGCACAGCACCATCGTGCTGACCATTTTTGGCGTTACCCTGTCCACCCTGCACCAGTCGTCGCTGGGCGCGCTCTACCTGATTGCGCCTGAAAAGCTGCACCCCCTGTGGTATTCGCCCTTCATGCCCATGTTCTTCTTCGTCAGCTCGATGGCTGCCGGGGCCTCCATGGTCATCTTTGAAGGCATATTTGCCCACAAGGGTCTGCACCACTACATGGACGAAACCCACCTGCGTGAGTCTGACGGCGTGGTCCTCAGCTTCTCCCGCGCGGCTTCTTTCATCCTGTTCGCCTACTTCATGCTCAAGCTTATCGATATGCTTGTGCAGGCCAATCTGCCCTATGTTTTCTCGGGCTACGGGGCATGGTGGCTGGTTGAAATGCTGGGCTTCGTGCTGCTGCCCGCCCTGCTCTATGCCAAGGGCGCGCGCGACCGCAACCTGACCCTGTGCCGCATTGCATCGGCCAATACCGTGCTGGGCATTGTTCTGAACCGTTTCAACGTGTCCATGATCGCCTTCAACTACAACCTGCCCCCGGCGGAACGCTATTTCCCCAGCATCTGGGAGATATGCATTTCCATCTTTGTGGTAACGATGATCGTGACCGTGTACCGCTTTATCATCTACCACATGCCGGTGCTGTACGAACACCCCGACTTCAGGGATGAGCACTAGCCAACAGGGAGAGGAGAATACTATGGAATTCCATACTTTTTACGATTACTTCCTCTATACGAAGAGCTGGGCTTACGCCATGATGTTTGTGGTTCTGCCCCTCTATGTGGTGTACTGGAACTTTGTGCTGTTCCCCAAAAAGAAGGGACGCAACGGCTGCTCCAAGGACCATTAGAGCACTTGACGCTTGAAATGGTTGCCTGACGGCGAATCAGGTTCGCCTTGCAACCATTTCGCGGCGCGGATTTTTTAAAAATCCACGCAGAGCGTTCCAACTTTTTCAAAGTTGAACTGCTCAAGAGCCTGCGACCCTGAAATGACAGTCTGAAACACGGGGGGCGGCGCCAATCGGTGTCGCCCCCCGTCCATTGACAAAGATTCTTTTTACAGCCACCCTTGCGCGCCATACCATCCATACCGGGCATACAGGCAAGCCACTGCCCCCTTGCCCGGTTTGGGACGGTTCAGGCCCGTCCGAGCCTGTCCGGCCATTGCAGATCAATGATTCCAGAGCCTTGTGCGATGCGCGCGAAGCCTTGTGCGCCCCGAAAGCGCACAGCAGAACAATTAACCGCGCATTGCGCCCTGTGGTGGCTTGGGGTATACTTGACAGTGTGTGAAGTGGCTTCGGCGTTGCAATAACGCATACTTGCAGCCATGATCGGAGGCTTGACGTGCGGCGATTTTATCAAGAAAGCTGGCAGGGCATACCCTTTACGTCCTTTTCGCATATTTCCTTTTTCCATCTGGCGGAACCCAAGTTCTATGCGGTGTTCTACGAAGAGCTTTTTCGCCGCTACAAAAACTGGGACGATCTGCCCGCTGTCTGGCGCGAAAACAAACGCAAAGACGCCCGCTGGCTCATCGGCCAGTTGCGTGATCAGGTCGCCAGAGAAGCACAGCCTCGCACAGAGCCTGTGCGTGTGCTGTCTATCGGTAGCGGCGTGGGCTATATGGAAAAAATCCTGCTGGAGGAAATGCCCGAGCTGGAGTTGCACGTCAACGAGCCAAGCACTGTCGGCATGAAATGGCTGCGCCAGCAGATTCCCAGCGAGCGTATCTATATCGGCCTGCCCCCGGCCTGCCTGCCGCCTGACGTCCACTATGACATGATCTACCTTTCCACTGTGGACTACGGCATTCCCACGCGTGAATTCACCTATCTGTTGCAGGAACTGCGCGCCCAGCTGGCCCCCGGCGGAGAGATCATCCTGCTTTCGGCCTCCCTGCTGGAAGAGGATTCCTTTATCGGCAGCTTCGTCAACGCCATCAAGATTGTTATTCGCGGCTTTCTCCATTATCTGGGGATACGGCGTCAGCAGTTCTGGGGCTGGCGGCGCACGCGCGATGAATACCGTCAGCTTTTCAAGCAGGCAGGGTGCACCCAGGTACAGGACGGCTGGCTGCAGGACGGCTTTGAAACCTACTGGATCCGCGGAAAATAGTTTTCATCACCGGCTGTAGCCTGAGCTCATGAACACGTGCAACCTGTGCGCCTGGAGCCTGCGCATCCGGCATCCCGCGCCACATGCACAGGGCATGCGCCCGCATGGAAACCGTCATCGGCGGTATTACGGCACAGGGTCAGCACAGTGCGTTCCCCAACGGATTTTTCTTTTTGACGCATCAAATCCGCAATTTTTTCGCAACACATAAAAAGGCCGCACAACATCCGTGCGGCCTTTTTTTATTCCGTTACCATATTCGGCCGGCCTGGGCGGCTCCGCCCGTCATATCTATTCTATCGTACTGTAACGTTGAGATGGCCGGTTATTCCGCCTCCACCCCGGCGCAGCGGCCATACCAGACAATCTGGCGGTACAGTTCGGGCAAGGTGTCCCCTTCGGTGCTGAAAAGCAGAATACGGGAGGCTGCGTCCAGCCTCAGGGCCTGGCGGACTTCCTGCATCTGCGTATTTTTCATGATATGCACGATGGCTCCCAGAGGGGCCGCGCCGGATTCACCGCTGCACACAGGGCTGTCGCCCGGCAGGGGCGCGGCAAGGATGCGCATGCCGTTGGCGGCCACCACATCGTGGCAGGACAGGCCACCAACGGCCCTGTCGCGCAAAAGGGGCCAACACAGGCTGCTCGGCTCACCGCAGGCAAGCCCCGCCATGATGGTTCGCATATGCCCGCTGACCGCGCGGGGGGCGCTGTCTCCAGCCATGAAGGATCGGAAAAAGCAGTCGGCAGCCTGCGGCTCCACAGTAATGACCTGCGGAGCGGCATCACCCCACACGGCGGCGAAATACCCTAGCACCGCAGCGGCAAAGGACCCTACCCCGGCCTGTAGAAAAATATGGGTCGGCGGGCGCAGCCCGCAATCCCGCCACTGCTCGTCCGCCTCCAGAGCCAGGGTCGTGTAGCCCTGCATGATCCAGAGCGGCACCTCTTCATACCCGTCCCAGGCCGTGTCCTGCACAAGCACACCGCCCGTTTCCTGCGCGTGCTGCATGGCCAGACGCACGGTATCGTCATAGTTGAGGTCGGTTATGGTGCACTGCGCCCCGGTCTTGCGGATGTTTTCAGCCCTGACCGGCGCGGAACCTGCGGGCATGAAAACCGTGGCCCCCATGCCGAGCTGCTGGGCAGTCCAGGCTACGCCCCGGCCGTGATTGCCGTCTGTAGCCGTAACCAGGGTAATTTTCCCCAGTTGCTCATGCACCTCGGCAGAGCGCAGCAACTGCGGGCTCACCCGGCTCATGGGCAAATCAAGCCGCCGGGCCAGATAGCGCGCCACGGCGTAAGAACCGCCCAGAACCTTGAAGGCATTGAGGCCGAAGCGTTGTGATTCGTCCTTTACCAAAATTTCGCCAAGCCCCAGTTCATGCGCAAGATTTTTCAGCCGCACCAACGGCGTGGGCGCATAGCGGTCAAAGCCCTGATGAAAGGCGCGGGCAACACGGGCAACTTCCGGCCCATAGACTTCAACATCCGCCGCATCGGCAATGCCTGTGCACAAGCTGTTGGGACAATAGCTGACAGTATTCACGGCTGCTCTCCTGTAGGGCGTGATACCCGACTGCATATATGCCGGGCTTTGACTCGGCCGCGGGCCAGGCCGCCGCAGCATGACGAAAACATGTTCTGGAGCAGTTTCACGTTGAAACCGCGTTGATGGCTGCATGCGCAAACATCTGCCACGAAAGCGCAGGGCTGCCTGGCCGCCGCCAGAGGGCGTATGGATAAAAACGGCAACGCCATGCGTTTGTGGTGGTAAAAGCCACAGCGAGCGTCTTTATAAAGACAGTAGCAAGAAAGGCCCCTCATGCAAAAGGGGCCTTTTTCGCTCTTTTCGCAAAACCTTGCGCTGAGCCTTGCAACGGCAGGGCCTTTTGCCCTGCCTGGGTATGCCGTGCTGTTTTTCGTGCCGGAAAGGCCCGTTCAGTTTGAGTTGGCCGTGCGCACAAAAACATTATAAGCCTGACGGCTTTCCTGGGCGCTATTGTTCAGCTCCTGCCGCACCGGGCTGTAAAAGCCCTCGTCCAGCCCCCGGCCCAGAAAACCCTCATAGCGGGCAGCCTGTTTAAGAAAATCACGATAGGCCCGCTCCACCTCCGGGGCAGCCGGAAATGGCGGTTGCCCGGCCCGGCGCAGCCCGGCCTCCAGCCTGCCCCGCACCTGCCCGAGAGCCTGACGGTCGGGCGCCTGGGCGGCCAGCAATTCCGCCGCGTCGGCATACAGGCTGAAAATATTTCTGGCTTCCAGAATCTGCCGCCTGAGCGGATGGCCGTAAAGCAGTGTTTCTTCGGCCTTGACGGCCCGCCCTTCCACAAGGGCCAGATACCCATCCCGGGCAGCCATAAAGCGCTCATGCCCCTTTTCCAGACTGGCCGCCAGAGCACGCCCCTTCACACCATCATCGCGGATGTTTTCATCACGCACGTAGCGCCCCAGCGCCGCGTAATCGGCCCGCATGCTCTGGATGCTCTTTTCCATATCGTCCACCCACCGGGAAAGGGCCGCAGCTTCATCCTCGCCGAACATATCCGCAGGCGACGCCAGACGGCGCGCAAGCACCTTGCCGTCTCCGCCCGGTGCAGGGCGCGGAGGAAAAGTCCATTCCCGCAGGTAGTGGCGCACATTTTCCAGCATGGTTTCGGCCTGCGTATAATAGGGTTCGGCCAGAGTAGCCGCAGCCACATTATAGAAAGCCACCATGGCGTCGGCCTTTTCAAGCTCTTCTTGTGAGGGCGGTGGCCCCTGAACCTGCTCTTCATAGGGCAGACGATCCTGCGAAGCCTTGTCAGCCGCGGTAGAATCCGTTTTCAACGCCTGCCGAGCCTGTTCCTTTGCAGCGGAAGAGGCGTCTTCATTGCCGCCGGAATCGCAGCCCGCAAAGCACAGGGCCATAAGGCAGGCAAGCAGTATATAGAGTCGTTTTTTCATAGTTTCAGACGCAAAAGCCCCACAGGCAACCTGCGGGGCTTGCTGTTATATGTTGCTCAGGCCGAGGCTACGCGGGCCGCAATCCAGTCATTGAGTCCCGTAAGGTCTTCGGCCCAAGGGTAGGCAGTGTCCGAGGCAGGTTTGATGTCCGGTCCCACACCGTAAAAAAGCGTACCCACCTCTTCCGCCGCATCGCGGTCTGTAGGGGCGTCACCCACCATAAGCACATTTTCCGGGGCCAGGGGCAGCGGGGCCACAATCTGGGCCAGAAGCCGGGCCTTGGCCGGAGGAGAGCCGTGAATGGACGTAAAATACTGCTCCAGCCCGCGCTCGCGCAGCACAGCCAGCACTTCTTCATGCGGCGCGCCGGAACAGACATAGAGGGGCAGCCTGCCCTTCCAGGTGTCCAGCACATCCTTGACGCCGGGAATAAGCGGACAGCGGCGCACTTCGTCCAGGGCGTATTCCGCAAACAGGCGGCCCAGCTTTTCGGATTCGTCCTGCGTTATCTCACGGCCCAGCACTTCATTGTAAAGCCATTCAAATTTCCTGTATCTGCTCACACCGCCGTGCAGGCTGTGGTACATGACAAAACGGTCCTGCGCCTCCTGCCCGTAAGGCGCGGCAATGCGGGCAAAGGCACGGGTTTTTACGGGTACACTGTCCAGTATGACGCCGTCACAGTCAAAAACAATACATTGCAGTGACATAATTATCCTTTTCTGCATCCGGGCGTATGCCCTGAAATGGCCTTTCCCGGCAAGCCGGAGGTGTCTGCGCCTGTTTTCTGCAAGAGCTTTTGTACCGCCCTACAGGGTATGCATTAATTCCATTGACGCAACTTCCGGGAAAAGGGCTTTTTTATAAAAAAGGTACTTGTGCCGTGCCTTACCGGGTCAAAAAATCTTTTGACGCAACCACCCGCACAAAAAGCTCTGCGGAAACATATCCTACGAGGTCTGCCCGCTCACAGGAGAACCGCCCTGCCCGCGCATGCCGATGACACGGGCCGGAACACCACCCACAATGCTGAAAGGGGCCACGTTGCGGGTAACCACGGCGCCCGCGCCCACCACCGCACCGCGCCCGATGCGCACATCGGGGGTAATGACGCAGTTGGCCCCTATCCATACATCTTCTTCAATAATGATCTCGCCCGGCACATGGCCCTGATGCATCATGGGCACATCCTGGCGGGCTATGCAGTGGTTGGCCGCGCGGATGACCGTTCCCGGTCCCACAGCCGTGTGCGCGCCGATTTCAATGCGGCCCGCATCGGCCCCCACATGCACATAGGGCGACAGGGCTACGTTGTCATGCAGCACCAGTTCGCCGTCTGTGGCAGTGATAAAGCAGCCGCGCCCAAGGCGCACGTTGCTGCCCAAGCGCATGCCCCGGCAGCCTGCAAGGCTCAGGCCCGTGCTGAAGCGCACCGAGCCGCAGCGGGCAAAAAGCCAGCGCCAGCCCGCAAGACGCAAGGCCAGGCCCACTGGCGTGGGAATCCAGCCGAGCAGGGCTATCCACAACTCTTCCAGCGCCGCCCCGAGACGGCGGCGCCAGCCCGGAGCGCCATGCCCCGGCGCAGCCATAGCAGGATCGGCACATGAGGCGGGGCCGACCTGTTCTGCCTGCCCCGCCTCTTGCGCCATGCCCGTCTTTTCGAGCGCAGCCATAATTACTTGCTGTATTCCTTCATAAGGTCGTCGCCTTCCATAAGACGGCAGACACGCGCGAGGTCCTCGGGGGTGTCCACGCTCCAGGTGCGGCTGGCCGTGGGAACCATGCGCACTTTTTCGCCGTACTCAAGGATGCGCATCATGTCCACGGACTCGTAGATTTCCAGGGGGCTTTCTTCCATTTCGTTAAAGCGCAGCAGATAATCGCGGCGGAAAGGAATAATGCAGACCTGCTTGCGCATGGGGACCCTGTCCGAGCCTTTTTTGCGCGAAGGGATGGGCTCACGCGAGAAGTAGAGGGCATCGTTGAATTTGTCCACCACCACCTTGACTTCATTGGGGTCTTCAAATTCTTCAAGGGTATCCATATCAGCCATGAGGTTGGTCACGTTGATGGACGGATCAGCCAGCATGGGGGCCACGGCGGCGTCGATCATTTCGGGACGCACCATGGGTTCATCGCCCTGCACCATAACAACGATGTCGGCTTTTTTACCGGTGGCGGCCTCAATCTTGAGCAGGGCTTCGGCCGTGCGCGTAGAGCAGCGCACGTGATGATCACCGGTCATAACGCAAGGCAGGCCTGCATCCCTGCAGTAATTTTCAATAATTTCATCGCAGGTGGCCACATAGGTGGACGAAAGTGTTTTGCTCATGCCCGTGCGAAAGGCCACATGGCCCACCATGGGTACATTGTGGATGAGGGCAAGCGGCTTGCCGGGATACCGGCTGGACCCCATGCGCGCGGGAATGATGGCGATAATGTTCATGTAGCGGCTCCTTATGGCCTCAAATTTTCAAAAATATTTTCAGCATGCGTCGCCGGGCAGGCGTTTCGACAGAAGAGCCTGCCCGGCCAAAAGAAAAAAGCCGTGCGCAAACAGCGCCTAATCGTCTGTAGCCACAAGATACCCGCCCTCTGACTCCAGCTCCGGGTGCATTTCCTTATGCTCTTCTTCCATAACGCGCAGGATGCCCTGCCCGAGGTCCACGGTAAGCGGCGGCACCAGCTTGCGGCCCACCTTGGGCATAAAGGCATAGGGCGTTACCTGGTAGTGCCCGCTGTTGGGGTCATTCTGGTAATTGATGACCAGCTCCTTACCCAGCATTTCGCCGATCATCTTGAACAGGTCGCCGACGCGCATGGGCTGGTTGCCGGAGATGATGATGTTCTGGTTTTCAAATTCCGGGGCCAGCACGGCCAGGGTGGCGGCGCTGGCATCGTCCACATGCACGTATTCGCGCAGGGCCGTGGGCGCGCCGTAGTAGGTGATGCCGCCTGTGGAAAGCGCCTCGTACACAAAACGGTTGATGGCGTTGCGCCTGTCTGACCGGGGGCCATACAGCGAGCCGTAGCGCAGTATGGTGTAGGGCAGGTTGTGCATGGCCTGATAATTTTCAATATACAGCTCGCACGCCTGCTTGCTGCAACGGTAAAACCCGCCCGACTTGCCGTACACGTACAGGGAGCTGGCAAAGACATAGCGCTTTACCCCGGCCTGGCGGCAGGCTTCAAGGATCATGACGTTGCCGAGCACGTTGATGCGCGCCGTGTCCACCGGGCGGTTATTGGCTTCGCCGATGTCGGCGATGCCCGCGTAGTTGAACACCATGTCTGCGCCTTCCACAGCCCTGTGCACGGTTTCTTCTTCAAGAATATTGCCCGTGAGCATGGCCTGATCAGGCCGCAGCCAGGGAGAGGGGTGCAGGTCAACAATCGTGACTGCATGCCCGGCATCGGAAAGCTTGTCGCAAATATGCGAACCCAGAAAGCCGGATCCGCCGAAAACGGTTATCTTCACAGTTATTCTCCCCGATCCGGCCGCTCAGCAGCATGCCAGAGAAAGACGGAATCAATGCCGTAGGCAATAAAGCGGCTGCCTGCCGCGACCTGCCGCCTGAGTTCGGCCGGGTCGGGCTGCACGATATGCAGCCCCATGCGGGCCTTGTGGCGGGCGCAGGCGGCCGCGATGCGTTCCATAGCCGCCTTGAAGTCCTTATGGTCAAACTGCCCCGTAAGCCCCATGGAGCCGGAAAGATCGTATGGGCCGACCATGATGGCGTCCAGGCGCGGATGCGACAGGATGGCGTCCAGATTTTCCACAGCGCGAATATGCTCTATCTGCGCCACAAGAAATATTTCGGGCGCGAGGGAGCCGCGATACGCATCAAAGCATTTGCCGAACGCATTGGCCCGGCAAAAGCCCACTCCCCTGTATTCATCGGCGGTTTCTCCGGCGGGACGCCAATGGTCCTGCCCGGGATAAACGGCCCAGTCAATGGCGCGATCCAGTTGCTCGCGGCTTTCAATCATAGGAAAAATCAGCCCTTGAGCGCCCGCCTCCAGGGCGGACTTGATCTGGGTTTTCCCGGCTTCGGGCAGGCGGGCAAAGGGCGCTGCCCCGCCACACTCGATGGCCCGGAAGATGTCCGGCAGTCCGGTGCGGCCAAAGGAGCCGTGTTCCATATCCACAGCCACCCAGTCATAGCCCGCGCGAGCCATAAGCTCCGCCACATCCGCAGAGGGCAACTGCAACCATGTGCCTACTGTGGCTTTGTCCGCAGCCAGAAGCGCGCGTATTTCGTGTACGGTCATATCAAACGGCATGCCGCCGCAGGGTTGAGGTTACATCCGAACTACCAGTATACGCCCAGCCGCAGCGGCACGCAATACAGCCCAAAGGGGCCTGCCCCGACTCGCATATTTGCAAGTAACGCCGGAACATGTATGTTTGCAGTGTGGGCATATGCGATTTCGCCTGTCCCGGCTCCACATTTTCGCGGCAGGCCGGATTTGCTGCCCTGTTTCAACGCCGCCGGATGGCCTCCGGCGCTTACCAGCGTAATGTGCTGCGCGCACGCCTTTCCGGCGGGTGTCCGCCCCTGCGGCCGCCAGAGCAACTTCAAAGCAAAATTGCCCGCAAGGAGGATATATGGCTTCCCAAAGCAATATCTACACGCAAACCGTGCCTCTGGGCGACGCCCTTGACAAGCTGCTCGGCGCTCTGGACGCGGCCCGCGCCGCTGACGGCCAGAACCGGCTGCCGCTGCCCGTACCCTGCCCGACAAAAGATGCCGACGGACGCGTGTTGAGCCAATTTGTCACCGCGGCCGCCGACTTTCCTCCTTCGCCGCTGGCCGCCGCAAAGGGATATGCCCTCAAGGCTGCGGACACCTATACCGCCGACAGCAACAATCCCGCCCAGTTGCAGGAGGGAAAAAGCTGCTTTGCCGTCCGGTCCGGTGACATGCTCCCCCCAGGCTGCGATGCTGTGGCCCTGCCGGTTCACGCAGCCGTGGACGGCAATGGCGGCGTCAGCATTACGGCCCCCATGCTGCCGTGGCTGCATGTGCGCAGGGCCGGAGCGGACATGGCCGCAGGAGAGACCCTTTTTCCGCGCAACCACATTCTACGTCCCGCGGATCTGGGCGCGCTGCTGGCGGCTGGAGTCGCTGAAGTTCAGGTATGGGACCGCCTGCAACTGCACCTCGCGGCCGTGGGTGGCTCTGCCTCAGCCTCCGGAAAAGACGGGCCGTCAGCAACTGCCGCTGCGGACGGCATCATCCCGGCCCTGGCGGCCCAGGCGCAAGATATTGACTGTCACGCGCAGACAGCGCCCTGCCTGCCCGCCGATGCCGATGCCGTGCGTAATTTTTTGCAGTCCGCCCTGAAGGCCGGGGCGCACGCCCTGCTGCTGTGCGCCACAGGCGACGATGCCCTGACGGCCGTGCGCGACCTGATGGAACGTGAAGGAAGAATTGTGGCCCCCGCCATCGGCCTGCTGCCCGGCTCACCGGCCATGACGGCCGTATATGAAGGCAGGCCCGTTTTTTGCCTGCCATCGTCGCCCGCAGGCAGCCTCACGGCCTTTGACGCCCTGGTGGCTCCGGCGCTGCTGCTCATGTCGCGTCGTCCGGGCCTGTGTTATGCCAAAACACTTACCGGCAGCGCCGATGCGGCCGGAGAACTGGCGGCAGAGCTGGCGGCCAGCCTGCCCGCGCATCCCGGCCTTGATGTTTTTGCCCCTCTGGCCCTGACCCGCGTGGCGGAAAAAATCGTAGCCATGCCCCTTCGCATGGGCGAAGGCCATAAAAGCGCGGCCCGCACCCAGGCGCTTGCCCACATTACGGCCAGCGACAAGGGCGCGGCTCTTGGCAGCATGGTGCGCGCCCGGCCCCTGCGCCCGGCCGACAGCCTGTACAACACGCTGTTCTGCGCCGGAGGCGATGATGTGGCGCTGGACCTGCTTGCTGACGAGCTGTTGCGCCTGCCGCATGCCATACGCCTTGTCTGCGCTGGCGCAGATGCTGTCGACGCCGTGCAGGCCCTGAAAAACCGGCACTGCCATATGGCTGTGCTGCATATGGCTGACGACGACAAGGGCGGCTTCAATTTTGCCTTTGTGCAGCAGCACTGGCCCGAGGGCAAAATTGCCCTGATCAATCTGGTTATCCGGCAGGTCGGGCTGGTGGTTCCTGCGGGCAACTCACAGGGGCTCAAAAGCGTGGCTGACATTAAACGCATGAAATTGCGCTGCGTTAACCGCCAGGCCGGCTCAAGCACCCGCATGCAGTTTGACGCACTTTTGCGTCATGCGGGCATGACCCCGCAGGATGTTCCGGGTTATGAAAATGAGGTGGAAAGCCAGCTTGCCGTAGCCGCCGCCGTACTTACGGGAAAAGCCGACTGCGGCCCGGGCGTGGCGGCCGCAGCCCGCGCGGTGGGGCTGGACTTTATCCCCCTGGCGGGCGAGCGCTGGGACCTTGCCGTCCCCGAGGAGTTCAGGGAAGACCCCCGTGTGGTCAGTGTAATAAGCCTGCTGCAAAAGCCGGAATTCAAAAAACGCCTTGAGAGCCTTGGTGGTTACAACACCCGCCTGACCGGACAAAAACTTGAGCTTGGCGTCCGTCTTGGGGCGTGATAAGAAAAAGCCCCGCCGTCGGCAAACGGAGGGGCTGGGTATGGACCGGACTGCGGCAGATCAGTCCGGCCCTGGAGGAGAACGAGCAATTTCACATCATGGGGCGTAACGATTCGGTGTAAATTCTTGCCACAAGCTGGCGGGAAACACTGACCGGCGCTACCGAGAGCAGAAGACCCAGCGAAGGCGTCTGCTCGACGAAATTGCAAAACTCTTCCACATCGAACTCCTGGACTCCCCAGTCCAGGAGTTTTTGCGTTATGCCCAGGCTGAATATCCAGTTTTCCACAGCCCGCGCCGCTTTGGCGGCTTCTTCGGGCAAGCCCCGCAGGTCGGGGGCCACCGGACCAAGCACATGCGCCAGTACATCGGGCCTTACGGCGTAGCATGCGCCAATCACAGCGGGCAACAGAATGGCCAGGCGCATGCCGTGAGGCAGATTTCTAAAGCGGCCCAAAGGCTGCTCCAGCGCGTGAGCCAGGTGCAGATGGCTGTTGTCAAAAGCCACCCCGGCCTGAAGGGCCGCCAGGCACAGCCCGTAACGGGCCTTGAGATTTTCCGGCTCGTTCAGCGCCACCGGCAACCAGTGATGGACCAGGCGCACGGTTTCGCGGGCCAGCGTAACCGCCAGGGGGTTGGCTGCCGTGGCTGTGGCGGCTTCCACAACCCTGCAGAACGCATTTATGGACACATAGCGGCTCTGCTCTGCCGAAAGCCCGGCCATAAGGGCGGGGTCGTCAATGGCGTACCGGGGGTACATGCAGTCATGTCCCACAATGGACCTGTGGCTGCGCCCTGATACGGTGACCACGGCAAAACGGTTTACTTCACTGCCCGTGCCGTGGGTGAGATTGACGGCAACTAGAGGAAGGGCCTTCTGGGGCGTGAAGCGAAAACAAAAAAGATCTTCAGCGCTTTTACCGGGATTGGCCAGCAGTATGGCCGCACTCTTGCCACAGTCCAGAGGGCTGCCCCCGCCGATGGCAAGCACTGCTCCGGCATTGATGGCCCGCCCAAGGGCCGCGGCATCATCCACAGTATCTGTGGTGGGGCTGGGTGTAACCCTGTTGTACAGGGCCAGCACAATGCCGTGCCTGAGGGCGGCGGCCTCGGCTTTGTCCCACGCGCCTGAAGCACGATAGGCATGCCCGCCGCAAACACAAAGAACTGCTGTTATTCCCTCGCTTTTCAAGCTGCCCAGGATGGGGTCAATCTTGTCTATGGCTCCCACGCCGAGGTACGCAATGCCTTTTACCCGTACTTCGCGAACCATATTGTAATCGCAGCAGTCATCCCACATGGCAACCTCCCGCGATCACGCTGGGCTTTTATTGCGCTGCATCAAGCTAGAACGAATATACGTTTAGGTCAAGGAGCTGCGCAATTTTTCACATAATTTTTGCAGAAATAATCTTATTGATAAAAAATTCACAACGGCGTAAATATAAAGATTAGGCATTTTTTGTAATCTTTTGACGAACTCTTTTACGCCAACTCCCCGCCCCGTATCAACTTTTTTTCTGCACCCTTTTTTTCGCGCACCATGCGGCAAGATCTGCGCCAAATTTTTCAGAAGAATATTTTAAGAAACGCGGATGGAGTTCCGCAAACAGTAAAGCCCTGCCCGGTCATATGCTGCCCTTTCCAAAGCCGCATCAGCACGCTCACACACTTCCCACGCACCTGCTCCCCAAATATCCGCCCAAGCATCACCCTGCCGCCATGCCATCCCGTGCGCAGCGGCACGGCAACACCTAACTCCGCCGGGGACACCTCGCGTTTCCGGCATCCCCCTGCCCGTCCGCGTCCAGCACCGCTGCCTGCCCCCTCTGGACCGGTACGAGCCACCCTGAAGCAGCCGCCTGCGCCTGCGAAATGCACAAGGCCCGGAACCTTCTGTGCTCCGGGCCTTGTGCGACAACGGCTGTGCGCCCACATGAATATGCGGGCAGCACATCACACATAATAAAAACAGGACTATTTGGGTACGGCCAGAATAACCTGCGAAGCCTTCACAATGGCCGTCACCTTTTTCCCGACGGCCAGGGCCAGCTTTTCCACACTGCCCATGGTCACAATGGATGTTATGCCCGCACCGCCGGGCAGGTTTACCTGCACTTCGGCGTTGACCGCGCCGGGCGTCACCTTGCTTACAGTACCCGGAAACTGGTTACGGGTGGAAAGAAGATAGTTTTCGGCATCATTCATCAGCAGCACAAAGCTCGCCTTGATCAGGGCCATAGCTTCAACACCGGGCTTGAGGCCAAGCTTGCGGGTGCTCACCTGGGTAATGGAAGCCACAATGGTAAGGCCACCGTCAACGGCCAGTTCCACTTCATCGTTGACAGCACCGGAACGCATCGCCACAACTTTGCCTTTGAAAACATTTCTCGCGCTGGTTTCCATAGTTTTATCCTCGTCTGGGGTACTCTTTCACCCGTGACGGGCAAAAGCAGGTTTTACATACTGCCAGTATAAAGCAGGACGGCACGCAGCGCCACCATGACACGCTGGATTGCAGAAACTGCAACAAAGACTGCAATGACTGCCAGTTAGATATACACGAACAATAATGATTCCTGAAACAACAGAACGACAAACCTGCTCTTCGGCTGCGAAAACAGAACTTCGCAACAAAATACGCGCAATTTCAGCCATCTCCGGCGGCATGCGGCGGAACCGGTCGCCCTGTTTTTACCCTGGCACGCAGCCCGGTCGCCGTTTTATATGTCTGGAGAATATATGGCTGCGAGACCGCAAGCTTCAAAAACACACAAAAACCCATACAAGAAATGCCGGTCCTGTGGACCGGCATTTCACTGTTTGCGGCTTCGGCTCACATTGCCAACCGCTAAAAATATCGCCTAGGTGCGCCGCAAAAGCGGCTTCAGCCAGGACGGCCAGTTCATGCAGAAGCGCATGGCCTGATCCGCCCTAAATATTTTCCGTTACCCAGTCCACCACCTGAGCCATGCGCTTGAGCGTGTAGCGGCGGTGCGGATTTTTTTGGGCCAGATCTTCCAGTGCGCCGTCCAGACGATAGATGCGCCAGTCACCTTCGGGCAGCGCGCCTTTTTTCATCCCCTGATTGATGGCGGTACGGGCCGCACCAGGTGAACAGAAAAGCTCAAACTCCTGCACGCTGGGGTCAAGCACCACCTGCGAGCCGCTTGCAATGTCCACAATGTAATTGCCCGGGGCAAAAACATAGACAAAGGGGCAAGGCTCCACCGGAAATTCCTGCTCCGGTTCGGGCGCCGGACCGGCCTTGACGCAGGCCAGCAGGGGCAGGGCCAGCAGTGTAACCAGCAAAAGGCGTGCTTGCATTATCTACCTCAGTATGACGGGCGCTCACGCCCGGTTATGTGCCGCCTTTGGACGGACTGTCAGCGGCGGGAAGCAGCCATGGCCTGAAGCCTGCGGATGCGCTCTTCCAGGGGCGGATGCGTGCTGAAAAGATTGGCCATGCTGCCGTGGGCAAACATGGGAGACACAATGAACATCTGCTCGGTACTGGGATTGCCTTCACGCATGGGTATGCGCCCGCTGGCCGCGCCCAGTTTGGCAAGGGCGCCTGCCAGAGCCAGAGGCTGCCCGCAAAGTTCCGCCCCGGTGTCGTCGGCCAGATATTCGCGCGAGCGCGAAATGGCCATCTGCACCAGACCGGCGGCCATAGGGGCCAGCAGGGCCATTACCAACGCCGCTATGGGGTTGACGCCATTGCCCTCACTGTCGCGGTTGCCGCCGAAAATGGCCGTAAACTGAAAGATATTGGCCATGGTCACAATGGCTGAAGCCATCACACCGGCAATGGTCTGGATGAGTATGTCGCGGTTGACTATATGCCCGATTTCATGTGCCACCACACCGCGCAGTTCTTCGGGCGGCAACAGGCGCATAAGCCCCTCTGTTACGGCAACCACGGCATTTTCAGGATTGCGCCCCGTGGCAAAGGCATTGGGGGCCTCTTCGGGAACCACGCAGACGCGGGGCTTGGGGATGCCCGCATTGTACGACAGTTCTTCAACTATCTTGTGCAGGTATGGGGCTTCCTCCGGCGCGAGTTCACGCGCGCGGTACATGGATAGCACGATCTTGTCCGAGTACCAGTAGCTGCCCACATTCATGATCAGGGCCATGCCGAAAGCGATGATGATGCCTGTGCGCCCGCCAAGCAGGCCGCCGAGCACAATGATGATGCCCGAAAGCAAACCCAGAAGAAGAACGGTCTTGATCTGGCTGGTCATGCAAACTCCTCACCTTGCGGAAATTATACGAACACGCTTCACGGTGCATTGCCCGAAAATCCTCATGCCTCGCGCTGAAACGTCATACCAGCATATAAGCATCGGGCCACGGCTGGCAAGAAGAGACGCCCCGGAAAAGGCAGCAGAAACCGCGCAGACCTCATAACTGCCGGGCAACTGGCCCCCTGGGGTTCCCGAAAGAAATGCAGAGGCCCCGCAGCGATCCATTCTCCCCGGCAGCCTGACCCTGCCGCCCCTCCAGGCAGACACCGTGCAGGCGCCCCGGGAAAGACCGTGCGGGTATTTCCAGAGGCGGCGGCTCTATGCGCCTGCTCCGCTCCCGTTGCGGGCCTGCCACCAGAGCTGGAAGACCAGCAGGGTCCAGAGCGGTTTGCGCAGGTCCGCCCTGCCAGAAACATGCTCGTCCACAAGGGCGCGCACGGCGGCAGGATCAAAAATGCCCTGCGCCCTGAGGCTGTCTGCGCTGAGCAGGTCTTCCACAAGCGGCCGCATGCGCCCGCGCAGCCATTCCGCAACGGGAATCTGAAAGCCGCGCTTGTTGCGGTACAGTATCTCTCTGGGCAACAGACCGGCAAACGCCCGCTTGAGCAGCCACTTGCGCTTGAAGCCGTGCAGTTTGCGGCCCACAGGCAGACGGGCGGCGAATTCGGTCACATCCCTGTCCAGAAACGGCGCGCGCACCTCAAGGCTGTGCAGCATGGAGCAGCGGTCCACCTTGACCAAAATATCATCCAGCATGAACTGGCGCGCGTACACGTGAAAGGCCCTCGCCAGCGGCGAGGCCGTGTTATGGGGCCAGTGCTCATACTGCTCACGTGTGGGCGCAAACAGGCGCTCCGGCGCAAGAAAACCCGGAGCCTGCGCCTTGAAGGAGCCGGACAGTATCTCTGCCTGCATGTCGGGCGTAAAGGCTGTCAGCATGGTCTGCACACGCTGCCAGGCCGGAGCCTGCGCGGCGCGCAAAAACGTGGCTACCGCAAGGCGCGGATTGATGTATCCGGCGGACGACGGCAGGCGGCGGGCCAGAGGCTCCACAACCTTGCGCCGCAGCACGGCGGGCAAAGCGTTATACCACTCCGCCACCTTAAAGCCGATATAATGCTCATACCCGGCCCACAATTCGTCCGCGCCGTCGCCCCCCAACGCCACGGTGACCTTTTCACGGGTCACACCCGAAAGCAGCCAGGTGGGCGCAACCGAAGCGTCGGCCATGGGTACGTCCATGCTGCTGATGATGCCTGGCAGGTTGTCGGCGCATTCTTCTGCCGAAAGCACGCGCTCGTGGTGGTCCGTGCCAAAAGCTCCGGCAACAATGCGGGCATAGCGCGACTCATCATAGCTGGCCTCGGTAAAACCTATGGAAAACGTCTTTACCGGCGAGGCCGACTGCCGGGCCATCAGCCCTGCCACAATGGACGAATCAATGCCACCCGAAAGAAAAACGCCCAGCGGCACATCGCTGACCATACGACGGCGCACGGCTCTGGCCAGCAGGGTGCGCAATTCTTCGCAAAGCTCGTCAGTGCTGCGCCGGTCGCTTTCGTCCGGCACGGGCATGTCCCAGTAACGGCCGGTACGCAGGCTTCCGCCTTCAAGCATAAGCCAGTGCGCCGGGGGCAGGCTTTCCACCTCGCCATACACCGTCTGCGGTGTAGGCACGTACTCATAGGCCAGGTAGCGCATGACGGCTTCTGGCCGCAGGGTGAGGCTCAACCCGGCGCCCTGGCCGCGCAGTTGCTCAAGGGCCGTCAACTCCGAGGCGAAATGCAGTCTGCCCTGCTGCACCGTATAAAAAAAGGGTTTCTTGCCGAAAGGATCACGCGCGCAAAAAAGGCGCTGCTCCACAGCATCCCACAGGGCAAAGGCAAACATGCCGTTAAAACGGGCAAGGCAGTCCACGCCCCACCGGCGGTAGCCTTCAAGAATGACTTCTGTATCCGAGCTGGTCTGAAAGCGCGCCCCGGAGCGGGAAAGCTCTTCTTTCAGTTCCGCAAAATTGTATATTTCACCATTAAAGACGACAGTATAACGTCCATCAACACTGTGCATGGGCTGACCGCCCGTGCCGAGGTCAATAATAGAGAGCCGCCTGTGACCCAGGCAGACCGGGCCGTTCAGCCATTGCCCTTCGCCGTCCGGCCCCCGGTGGGCGATGCGGTCAGTCATGGCCTTGACCCAGTGGCGGGCCTGGGGATCAAGGGGCGAGGCGTCCAATCGGCAGATACCGGCTATTCCACACATGATTCTTTCCAGCACTTGTAATTATTGGTAAATATTCGGGCCAAACGATCATTGTTGGCTTCAGGATCAAACATATGGGCTGCCAGCAATCGGCCGTTGCGGGCCAGGTGCGCCGCCATGGCCGTGTCTCCGGCAAGCAGGGCAATGGCTTCGGCCAGGGCTTCGGCATCTCCCGGGGGAACAGCCAGACCTGTTTTGCCGTGCCGCACCACTTCGGGCAGAGCGTTGACCGTGGTGCTGACCACGGGCAAGCCGTAGGCCAGCGCCTCGATAACCGTGTTGGGGATGCCGTCGCGGCGGCCCGAGGCGTGCACGACGCAGGGCGCGGCAAAAATATCGTGCTCGCCGAGAAGCCGGGGCAGTTCGTTGTGCGAAATCAGGCCGGGCATGGTCACATACTCTTCCAGCTTCAGCTCTTTATACAGACGCACCAGCTCTGCCTGCATGCTGCCAAGGCCCATGGCCTTGCCGCCGCCGCCCGCCAGCGTCAGCCTGAAGTCCAGCCCCTGCCGGCGCAGAATGCCGCAGGCACGAAGCAGCACGTCAAACCCCTTGGTAACGTCAAACCGGCCAAGGGCCAGCAAACGCACAGGCCGCGTCATGGGTTCGGGTACGGCTGAAGGCCGGGCTTCTTCCAACTGCGGGACCGCACCGGCGTACCCATCAGAACCGTCACGCACGGGGGCGCCCACAGACGCATCCCCAGCGGCGGATCCGCCCTTGCCTGCGGGCAGGGGCAGGGTCAGGCCGTTATAAACCAGCTCCACCTTGCCTTTGGCCTGTCCCCTGTCAAAATTCTCGATACGTCCCTTGTCGGCGGCATTGTTGGCGCGCACAAGAAAGGCCGCTTCCAGCTTGTCGCCAAGGTCCGGGTCGGCAGGCTCAAGGTTGTCCCCCCGCGCGCAGGTGGCAAAGGGCAGCCCGGCAAGGCTCCCGGCCACCCAGGCGGCCGTGGCTGTGCCGCGCGGCCAGGGAGCATAAATCATGTCTATGCCGGCCTCCTTAAAGCGGCGGGCCAGATAGACGCCGGCGCAAAAAGCCCAGAGATTTTCACCCAGGGTTTCGATACAGCGCCAGCGGCGGAACATGGTGCGCTTGAAAAGACGTCCCAGGCGCAGGGGATGTGTAACCATCTGACGCAGCACTTCAGCCAGTATGGCCGGTAGCGCGCGCGTACCCATAGTGATGGTTTCACGCGCCGCACTGCGCATTTCCGTAGAGCAGTGGCGCAGGTTGGGACCGTACAGGCTGTAGACCGAAACGGGAAGGCGCTGACGCAGGCCCTGCACTTCCCGGAATATAAAGGGCTGGGTAAAAAGAGGATACCAGAGCAGCACGCAGGCCACATGAGGCAGGTCGGGCGCAAATGGCGGCGGGGTGGGCTTTTCGCTTGTTGTATCTTTTGTCATTACTTGCTCCTGAGCGTCTGCAAGGGGCAAATCCACAGATTATATTTCAGGGCATGCGCTTTGTTTCAAAGACAAAATGCCCTAACGCCGCACATGATGCAACGCGCCGCAAAGCGGCATGAATTCCGCAGGGAACCACCTGTAAAAATGGAATGCGCCATTGAACCGCACAACATGACAACGCTGTTCCGTTGCAAGGCAACTGTGCGTGAACGTTCCCCTGCCCGCAACAGTTTATGCAAAGCAGGTCCAGTCATTTGGACCGTCGCCTGCGTCGGGCCGCAGGCTGCTGCTGTCCGGTGCGGCAGGCCCCAGGGTTTCGCGCAGTTGTGCCATTGTCAGGCAGCGTACGTTCCAGCGAGCCATGAGCCAGTCTGTCCAGGCCAGTATTTTGTCCATAAGCCTGTCCACAGCGGCGGCATCGGGCAGATGCGGCGCGCCGCCCGGCATCATTTCTGAAGAGTGCCAGGTAAGGGACAACACCCGACCGCCCCGCGCCACAAACAGCCTGGTTATGGCCTGCATGGCCCATAAGGGATGGTAGACAGGCAAAAGGCTCAGGGCTCCCCAGTTTTTGAAGCCGGGGCGCAAGCGCGGCGCAGCACGGCCCAGCAGACTGGGCAGGCACGGCAAAAGCGGCGTAACACTGAGGGGGACTTCAAATATCCGGCCTTCCGGCATGGATACCCAGTACGGATCGCGCGGCGCGTTAAAATGGTCCGGCCCGGCCAGCGGGGTGACCCCGCAATGCAGCGGACGCACCGAGGCATCTACCAGAATACCGGCTTCGGCCAGCAACGGCCAGAGGCCGCGGTGCAGGTCCCAGCGCCCCATGCGAAACGATGTCAGCGGCGCACCCTGCAAATCCCGCCCGGCAGCCATGAGGCTTGCAAGCTTGGCAGCCATGAGGGGACTGGAAACCGCAGATGCGGGGACGCTGGCGGCATTGTCGGCAAGGGCGGCATCGGCCTCTGGTCCGTCAAGGGTCAGAGGCGGCGTATTCCAGTGGTGCAGGTGCGCGCCGATTTCCGCCCCGTGCCTGTCGCGGGCATGGGTCAGAGCGCGGCGGGAGGCCGCATCGGCCAGCACACTGTGCGCACAGAACAGCGTGGGACGCACCCCCCGCTCACACAGGGGATCAAGGCGCGTCAGGCTTGCCGTATTGGCCGTGGAACAGCCCCGGCGAGCGTATTGTCCGCCGAACAGCCCTTCTTCTTCCACGTCAAGACTGACGGCAAGATAAAGGTCCGGGCGATTCATGCGCCCTCTTCCGCCATGCCGGTTACGGCAAAGCTCCTGCCGGTCGCACCGTGGCCGTTGTCCCGCTCATGGTGGGCGCGGGCGCATTCCGTCACGTACAGGT
>NZ_JAHZAA010000020.1:0-13618 GCF_019424165.1 Desulfovibrio sp.
GGCCCCCCCCTGCCTTCAAGCACGATCTGCCGGTCCCCCCGGAACTGCGCGGCAATATACCCTACCAGCCCCCTGAGGGTCACCACCTTGATGCCGCCCGCGCATGAGCCGGGGCCGCCACCCACAAACATGAGGGCCATGAGCACCAGCAAGGTGGCCTCGCTCAGGCTGCTCATATTGACAGTATTGAAACCGGCCGTCCGGGCCACCGCAGCCTGAAAAAAAGCGGTAAGAGCCAGATCAAAACCATCGCCCAGCGCTTGCTCGTTGCCTACCCGCCAGAACTCAATGATAAAGCCCAGCGCCGCGCCCAACACAATAAGAAAAACCGTTGTCTTGAGCACAAGACGGCTGAAACGGCTGAACCTGCGCACAGGAATACCCATGCGCCCGCCGGAAATGATGCCGAGGGCTTCGCGCAGCACTCCAAAGCCGATACTGCCCAAAAAAACGCTGGCTGTGATGATGCAGTTGACCGTCACATCATCCCGAAAATTCATGAGGCTGTTGGGGCTGAGCGAGAAGCCCGCATTGCAGAAGGCCGAAACAGCATGAAAAGCCGCGCTGATCGGATGAAAAAACACAGGATCATGCCAGTAAAGCAACAGGGCCGTGACAAGCTCGATGCTGAATACCAGAGCCAGCACCTGCAAAAGAAAACCCTTGAGGTTGAAGTCGTCGCCAAGCAGAGCCTGGCTCACGGCCTCGCGACTGGTAAATGGCACGTGGTTTCGCCAGAGCAAAAAAATGATGCTCGTATAGGTCATGACGCCAAGGCCGCCCAGCTGCACAAGAAAAAGCAGCAGCATCACCCCCGCGGGGCTGAGAACAGCGCTGATGTCCACAGGTGTCAGCCCTGTAACGCAAACGGCCGACGTGGCAAGAAAGGCCGCATCTATGGGGCTGAGGCTTTGGCCTTCCTGCAGGCTCGCCGGCATGTGCAGCAAAACTGCGCCCACGGCAATAACCGCCAGAAAGGAAACTACGGGCCATGTAA
The DNA here is from genome assembly GCF_019424165.1 of Desulfovibrio sp. GTDB lineage: Bacteria > Desulfobacterota > Desulfovibrionia > Desulfovibrionales > Desulfovibrionaceae > Desulfovibrio. The sequence continues at coordinate 998 of NZ_JAHZAA010000020.1, forward strand.
GAGGGCTGAAAAATCTGTTCCGCTGCATGCCCCCCATTTATGCCAGCCGCAGGAGGAAAGCAAGACGATGAGTCATATAGCCTTTGTGCCTGCCCGTGCATCCTTGAAAATATATGAAATACCGCAGCCCATGCTCCACTTCTGCCCGGGTTAAACCGTGAGGGGCAGCTCTTTGCCACGGCAAGCTCGCCCCCTGCCCCTGTACCGGCCGCAAGCCTGCGGCCCGTCGTCAACCAGGCACGCCGTTTTTACGGAAGCGGCAACCTACACTTTACATGCGCCTGTCGCGGGGATATAGTTTGCCCCGAGCTAGGGGAGCCGTCCAAACAAGCTGCATGGCTGAGAGTGGGATTTCCCAGACCCTTGAACCTGACGCAGTTCGCACTGCCGGAGGGAAGCCGCGGCCACAAGCTGTTCCGCTGCTTGTGGTTTTTTTGCGCCCTGCGTCGCAACCCGCGAGGCACACATGTCTACCACACTTTTTTCGCAGAACGCCGCATTGCGCGGTCTTCTGGACTCTCATCTGGACAGCCTGTCCGCTGAAGAGCAGCTTGACGCCCAAAGCGTGACTGCCGCCCTTGAGGCCGGAACTATGGTTCTGCTGGGCAACCCCGCCCATAAAGGACTCAAGCCCATTCTTGTGGGTCAACCCGCCAGGGTCAAGGTGAACGCCAACATCGGCACGTCTCCCCTGAGCAACTGCCCCCGCACAGAAGAACGCAAGATACAGGCCGCCCTTGAAGCCGGAGCCGACACGGTTATGGATCTTTCCATCGCCGGCGACCTGGACGCCCTGCGCCTCGGCATGCTGGAGTCCTGCCCCCGGCCACTGGGTACGGTTCCCCTGTACGCCGTGGGCCAGCGCATACTGGACGCGGAGCGCGACATCGCCAGCATGAATCCGGACGAGCTTTTTGACGAAATCGCCAAACAGGCCCGGCAGGGGGTGGATTTTGTCACCGTTCACTGCGGGCTTTCGCGGCGCGGGGCCGAAATGGCCGTCAAAAATAACCGCGCCCTGGGCATTGTTTCGCGCGGCGGTTCCATGCTGGCCCGCTGGATGCTCGAAAACGACCGCGAAAATCCCTTGCTGGAGCATTTTGACCGCCTGCTCGACATCTGCCTGCCCTACAACGTCACCCTCTCCCTTGGCGACGGGCTGCGCCCCGGCGCGGGCGTCGATGCGGGCGATGCCGCCCAGTGGGAAGAGGTCATCAATCTGGGCCGCCTTGCCAAGTATGCACTTGAACGCGGCGTGCAATGCATGATTGAAGGCCCCGGCCATGTGCCTCTCAACCAGGTGCGCACCCAGATTCAGGGTATAAAGCGCCTCACCCACAATGCCCCGCTCTATGTTCTCGGCCCCCTGTGCTGCGACAGCGCGCCGGGTTACGACCATATCGCCGGAGCCATCGGCGGCGCGCTGGGCGTGGAAGCGGGCGTGGACTTTCTCTGTTACCTGACGCCCGCCGAGCACCTGACCCTGCCTGACGAGGCAGACGTGCGCGCCGGAGTAATGGCTTCGCGCGTGGCCGGGCATGTGGGCGAAGTGGCTTTGGGCCACCCCCGCGCCGTGGCGCGCGAGGCGGCAATGAACGCTGCCCGCAAGGCGCTGGACTGGGAAGGCATGACCAGGGCCGCCCTGGACCCGCAAATGCTTGAAAAACGGCGAGAAGACCACAAGACAGAAGAAGTCTGCGCCATGTGCGGCAAGTTCTGCGCGGTCAAGATGCTTCAGGATCACTAGAAGGCATTTTCACCGTAACGTGCTTGCGTAGCGGCGGAACGCCCTTGCTGCCTCTGGCCGTGACCAACTTCGCCAGAACAGTCGAAGCAGGCTTGCCTTGCGGGCACTGCGGGGGGATTTTGTAAAAATTCGCCCGTATCCGCACAGGGTCACACAGGACGCACAGCACAAGACAGCACAGGACAGCACAGGACAAGGCAGCCATTTTACTATTGCCTTGCCAGAAGCCTGCCCTCCCGGCGCGGTCCCTTCAGGGGAGCCGCGCCGGGGGATACTCACAAAAAGCTCGCGACAGGTCTCAACCCGCGTAAAAAAGCAGAAAAAGCGCCCGGACACGCCGGGCGCTTTTTCTCTATCATGCATGCAGCCATTCCTGCGGCCATTGACTCGCCGCATCGCCACGGGTATGCCTCTGGATTGTCCCGAACCACGGCGGGGCGGCTTCACTCCTGCCGCCCGCAGACAGACACGGCATACGGATGCGACATGAACATACCCATCCCTGCGGCCACCATTGGCCTTCTGGTTTTATCAAACATATTCATGACCTTCGCGTGGTACGGGCATTTGCGCTACAAGGGCGCTGCCTTGCCCGTGGTTATCCTTGCCAGCTGGGGTCTGGCCTTTTTTGAATACCTGCTTCAGGTGCCTGCCAACCGCATTGGTTACGGGCATTTTTCCGCTGCCGAGCTGAAAACCATACAGGAGGTCATCTCCCTGACGGTTTTCATGATTTTTTCCAGCCTCTGGCTGCATGAACCCCTGCGCTGGAACCACGTTGCGGGCTTTGCCCTCATTGTGCTGGCGGCCTGGATCATCTTCAAGGAGTGGTAACGTGGAACCAGGTCTCATCCCCCTGCTGGTGGGCATTGCCGCCGCCTTTGTGGGTGGCTTTATAGATGCCATCGCCGGTGGAGGCGGTCTTGTGACCATGCCTGCCCTGCTGCTTACGGGCGTGCCGCCGCATGCGGCTCTGGGCGCCAACAAGTTCAGCGCCTGTATGGGGACGTGCGTGGCTCTGGGCAACTTTGCCCGCAGCCGCCTTGTGCTGTGGCGCGTTGCTCTGGCAGGCCTGGCCTTTGCCCTGATCGGCTCATGGGCCGGAGCGCGCCTGGCCCTGCACACAGAGCCTGCCCTGCTGGGCAAAATTCTGGTGGGCCTGCTGCCTGTAGGCATGTGCGCAACCCTCATGCCTCGCAAGGAACGCGCGCGTGCTTACGGCGAGGCCCATATGAACGGCCCGCGCCTGTGGCTGCTGACGCCACTGGTATGCCTTGTCATCGGTGCATATGACGGGTTTTTCGGCCCCGGAACAGGCAGTTTTCTGATTCTTGCATTTCACTGGATTTTGCGCATGGGCCTTATGGAGGCCTCCGCCACCTCCAAGGTGCTTAACCTTGCATCCAACTTCGCGGGCGTGGTGGTTTTTATGCTCAACGGCGTGGTGCTGTGGAGCCTGGCCCTGCCCATGGCCGCGGCCTGCTGTGTGGGCAACTGGCTTGGCAGTCGCCTGGCCATACGTGTCGGCCCGGCGGCGGTGCGGCGTTTTCTTATGGTTTCGCTGTCGCTGCTGCTGCTCACCCTGATCTGGCAGTTTTTTCTCGCCCCGCTCGTGCAGTAGCCTGCGGCAACGCGGCAGACACACCATGCAAAAAAAATGGCGGCCCGGGCATTTGCGCCGGGCCGCCATCTTTACGTCAAGCGTAGTGACCAAAAATTCGGCTACTTGCCGGACTTCAAGGCATCACGGGCTTTTTCGGCTTCCCGCAGTTCGCTCTGGGCCTCCTGCAGCTTGTGCTTGCGTTTGGCGATCTTGCTTTCCTGCTTGTCCCGGGCAAGAGCCTTATCCAGTTCCGCCTGCCGTTCCTGCACTTTTTCCTGCTTTTCCATAACAGCTATTTCCGCTTCGGCCAGTTCACCGTCATCGGTGCACCAGGTGCGGACATTTTCCAAAGCCCGCTCAAGGCCTGCCGCCCTCTTTGCATTGTTGTGCTGCTTGGCAATATCAATCTGCCGCTGAATATGAGTCATTTTTTTCTGGCAGATGCCTTCGGCCTGCACATCACTGGCCCATACACAGAAAACCATGGCTCCGGCACACAGCGTAGCAATCATTGTTGTATAATATTTCATCATATTTTCCTCTTTGCGCGTTATACATAAGAAACATTCCGGCACCACAGCAGCCATGCCACCCCTCATACAGGCAAAAAAACAGCGTGCACGCCCCGTTGCCGGAATGCATAAAAACGGTCGTCAAACCGGGCAGACTGCTGCGGCAAGGACAAAAAACACGACGCTGATAACACGCCGAAAAGACATGAACAACGGCAAGATTCCGCCAGTCTGAAAAAGGCAAGACACAGGCTGCCTGAACGCATGTCAGAAGCGCGGGCGCTCCTGACTGCGCATCAAAAGGCGTTGCGTATAGAGCGTGCAGCTTGCGAAATATATTCGCAGTGCTTCAGACTTTCCACCTCGGCGCTTACCGGCGTGGCAAACAGCAGTGCTGCCTTCATGCCACGTTCTTCGACAGCGCTGGCGTGTTACCGCCGTGCCGGCGGTCCATCCACGCAGCCCTCAGGGCAATGCGGCCTGCAACAGTTCTGTCCGCATACACCACGAACGGCATGCACGAGGGCATATTCATCCCCTTGCCACCGGGCGGCAAAAGCAAGACGTGCCGAAAATTCGCCTGAAGAACTAGTTTATCATTTCAATATAGTAACGGCTGTCCGCTGTTTCCGGCAGCTCAAATTCAAGAGCATACCTGAGCTCGGTGGCGCTTTCGGCGGACTTGTTTCCCATAACGGCTGTGACCACGCATTTACAGGAGTTTTTGTCCGCACTCGTGGTCTTGAAGCTCTCAAAGCTGATATGCGGATCCTTTATGCCCAGTTCCTGCGCATAGGATTGCATGATTTTTTTGGCATATTTTTTACCATCGCTGGAATCACACTCCGGCGATGAGCTACAACCCGCTACAAACATAGCAAGAAAAGCCGCTGCCACCATTTTTGTTTTCAGCATGGTTGTCTCCTTGATCCTGTTTTGCCGGACGGGTAAAGCGTACGGTTCCGCACAGTAAAGCTATGACAAATATTCACCACCCGGTCAAACCGATCTGTGCCGGACGGACACGCCCCCGCGCCGTGCTGGTCCACATATTTCAACATACCAGTATAAATGAAAAATCCCGCCGAAGCGGGATTTTTCATTTATAGCGCGTTTGTAAGCGCCATCAATTTTTCAGGCTGTGGATGGGCGCGGGGATGCGCCCCCCAAGAGTGATAAAGTCTTCGGCGTTGCCACCCGGCACGGGCATGATGGCCGCCTTGCCAAGCAGGCCGCCAAACGACACTTCCTCACCCACGCCCTTGCCGGGCACGGGTATGAGGCGCACGGCCGTCGTCTTGTGGTTGATCATGCCGATAGCCATTTCATCGGCGATAATACCGGAAATGGTGGCCGCCGGGGTATCACCGGGGATGGCAATCATGTCCAGCCCCACCGAGCACACGCTGGTCATGGCTGCCAGCTTTTCAATGCTGAGCAGGCCAGCGGTAGCGGCCGCCTCGATGCTTGAGTCTTCCGATACGGGAATAAAAGCCCCCGAAAGACCGCCCACCGAAGAGGAGGCAAACGCGCCGCCCTTTTTCACCGCGTCATTGAGCATGGCCAGCACGGCCGTAGTGCCGGGCGCGCCGATGCTTGAAAGCCCGAGGCTCTGGAAAATTTCACCCACGGAGTCGCCCACCGCCGGTGTGGGGGCCAGGGAAAGGTCGGCCACGCCAAAGGGGATGCCCAGACGGGTAGCCACTTCAGTGCCGATCATTTCGCCCACGCGGGTCACCTTGTAGGCCGTGCGCTTGATCACTTCGGCCATGTCCAGCAGCGTCAGGGGCGCGCCCTTTTCGTTGCGGCCCGACTCACGGGCGCGGTCCAGGGCTTTCTTCACCACACCTGGGCCGGAAACGCCCACGTTGATCACCACATCAGGCTCGCCCACGCCAAGGTAGGCCCCGGCCATGAAAGGCACGTCCTGCGGAATATTGGCAAAAACCACCAGCTTGGCGCAGCCTATGCCGCCACGGTCGGCCGTGGCTTCGGCTACCTTGAGAATCTGCCGCCCCATAAGCGCCACAGCGTCCATATTGATGCCGCTGCGCGACGATGCCACGTTGATGGACGAGCAGATACGGTCAGTCTGCGCAAGGGCTTCGGGCAGCGCCTCAATAAGGGCGCGGTCGCCTTTGGCAAAGCCTTTTTCAACCAGGGCGGAAAACCCGCCCAGAAAATCCACACCCGCCTCTTTGGCGGCCTCGTCCAGGGCTTTGCAGACGCGCACCATGCCGTCCGGGCCAAAGGGCGCGGCCACCACCGCAATGGGGCTGACGCTGATGCGCTTGTTCACCACGGGAATGCCGTACTTGTCTCCGACTTCATCGCAGACAGACACGAGCTGTGAGGCATAACGGCGGATTTTGGCCTGCACATTGGCGGTAAAAAGCTCCAGGTCGTGGCTCACGCAGTCAAACAGGCTCACGCCCAGGGTGACGGTGCGCACATCCAGGTGCTCGTTGCGGAGCATGTTAAGTGTGCTTATGACTTCGCGTTCGGAAAGCATGGCGGTATCCTGTATGGTTGCAAGGCGAAAACGCTCTAACGCAGATCAGCTTTGGTGATGTACACTATCAAAGTGCAAGGCACGCTCGTTACCGCGCTTGACCGCGCGAGTAAATTGCGCTTGGCTTCCACGGCGGGCGTCTGCTCACGCAGCCGCCAGAGCACGGTATTTACACTGCCCTAAAAAGAACTGACGCGGTGCACGGCTTCAAAAATATCCCTGTGCTGCACACTCACCCTCAGGTCGCGGCTCTGGCCCTCGCAGGAAAGCTCACGGCGCAGACGCCCAAGGTCAACGGCATCGGGAACCATAACCTCAAAGACAAAAAGGGCATGATTGGCCCCGCCTTCGCCCAGAATGGCCTTGAGGCTTTCGATGTTCACATCGTGGCGGGCAAACACGCGGCTCATGGCCGCGATAAGACCGGGTTTGTCCGGGCCGTCGGCAGTGATGACAAAAGGCTCACAGTGAATGCTCTGGCCCCACTGCCCCTGAATGGCGGGCCGCACCAGCACCGAAAGATCCACTTTGGCCTCGGCCAGGCTGACGTTCAGCCTTTGGTGCAGGCTCTGGGCATCCAGGGCATCAGGAGCGGCCACCACAAAAATGGCGGCAAATTCGCCGGAAAGAATGCTCTGGGTCACTTCTTCAATGTTGCAGCCGTTTTCTTCAAGAATGCGGCTGACTGCGGCCACCACTCCGGGGCAGTCGCGCCCCAGAAAAGAGGCGGTATACTTGTGCATGACGCGTATCCTTACGGAAATGATCCGTGGCAGGGCCACGGGAAGGTGTCACAGGAGAGAAAATCTATATACGCAACCCTCGCGAACTTCAAGGCCAAACAGGGCATTGGCGCGGCATGAAAAGCATCTGCACGTCATCCTTGACGCTTCTTCGTGAATGGCATACCGTTACAATCCTTTAAGACCGGGCATCTCAGGAGTTTTTTCAGTGGAAAATCGGGAAAAGAAGAATAAAAAGCCTGCCGTCAAGCTGGGCACAAAGTCTAAGTACGCGGGCTATTTCATGCCCATGTTGGAAAGCTTCGCCGCCCGTGAAGGGTTGAACGAGGTCATAAAAAACCGCGTGGTCAAATCCTGTGACCTCATGGACGCGGGCGTACCTCTCTTTCCTAACAATTTCCGCAAGGAACACTCCATTGCCTGGGTGCTGGACAAATTCGGCGACCTGGAGGGCGATGCCCTGGAAACACAGGAAGATGTTGTCGCCATTGCCGGGCGCATCGTTTCGTTACGCTCTTTCGGCAAGGTGGCCTTTTTCCACATCATGGACCAGACGGGCCGCGTACAGTGCTATGCCGCGCGCGAACATCTGGACGACGCCACGCACAACCTGGTAAAAAAGCTCGACATCGGCGATATCGTCGGCCTGTCCGGGCATCTTTTCCGCACCAAAACGGGCGAACTGACCATCGCCTGCCGCACCATAAAGCTCATCACGCGGTCCATGCGTCCCCTGCCCGAAAAATATCACGGGCTCAAGGATATGGAAACGCGCTACCGCCAGCGCTACGTGGACCTTATCGTCACACCCCGCGCCCGCGAAATATTTTTCAAGCGCAGCCAGATCGTGCGCGAGTTCCGCCATTTTATGGAAGACCACGGCTTCATGGAAGTGGAAACTCCCATGATGCAGCCCCTGGCCGGGGGCGCGGCGGCAAAACCCTTCAAAACCCATCACAATGCTCTGGACATGGGCCTGTACATGCGTATTGCGCCCGAGCTGTACCTCAAGCGCCTGCTTGTGGGCGGTTTTGAAAAAGTGTTCGAGCTGAACCGCAACTTCCGCAATGAAGGGATCGACACGCGGCACAATCCCGAATTCACCATGTGCGAATTCTACTGGGCCTACGCCACGTTTGAAGACCTCATGGACCTTACGGAAAAGCTCTTTGCCCATCTGGCGCAGACAGTCTGCGGCACAACCGTGGTCCCCTATCAGGGCGAAATGATCGACCTCACGCCCGGCAAGTGGACGCGCATGAGCTTTTACGACTCGCTCACCCTCATTGGCGGCCATCAGCCGGAATTTTACAATGACTACAGCAGGGTGCAAAACTACATCCGCCAGCGCGGTGAAAAAGCCGCTGACAGCGAAAGCCTGCAAAAGCTGCACGCCAAACTTTTTGACCTGGATGTGGAAGGCAAGCTCGTACAGCCGCACTTCATCTACCATTACCCCACGGAAATCTCGCCCCTGTCGCGCCGCAACGACAACGATCCCGCGCTGACCGACCGCTTTGAGCTTTTCATTACCGGCCGCGAGATATCCAACGCGTTTTCCGAACTTAACGACCCAGTGGACCAGCGCCTGCGCTTTGAAGACCAGGTGCGCGAAAAAGAAGCTGGAGACGACGAGGCGCACAGCATGGACGAAGATTACCTGCGCGCCCTTGAATACGGCATGCCCCCGGCGGCTGGCCAGGGTGTGGGCATAGACCGCCTGGTCATGCTGCTGACGGACTCCGCCTCCATCCGCGAGGTTATCCTCTTCCCCCTGCTGCGGCCGGAATCCTAGAGCACGTTTGCTTTGAAACAACGCTGAAAGCGGCCCCAACCGGCCCATATCTGCTGACAAAAAGGCCCGTTCCTCACAGAAAGCGCACCTGCCGGTACGTTACCTGTCTGGAACGGGCCTTTCGATTTTCTGTCAATACAGCTCATTATAGTTTTTTGTTCTGCCGGTTACGCCGGAAGACCGTTACCGCTCAGGTCAGGCAGTATGGTGCGGTTTGCGCCCCGCACGCCCAAAGGCCGCCCAGCGCAACGCGCCGCCGCGCTTGGCGCAGGCTCGCAAACAATCACCGCACATGGTGCAGTTCCATCTGTCCGGGCCGCCGGGCCGCCGGGGATCAAGCCCCAACGAGCAGGCATCGCGGCACGGCCTTTCGCCCCTGCAAGAGCAGTTTTCGGCATGCCAGGCCACGCGCAGCCCAGGCCCCCAGGACGGCAGGCAGCGCGCCGCCGCGCCCAGCAGAACAGACTGCGGGCAGACATAACGGCACCACAGGCGCTTGCCGCTCACGGCTTCAAGCAACAGGGCCGCAAGGGGTAGAAGCACGGCGAAAAACAGCAGGACGGCTCCCGCGCCCTGCCAGACCAACAGCGGAACCAGCGAGAGTTCCCCGGGCATGGCAAGCAGATTAAGAACGGGATAGCCCAGCAGACCGGCCAGCGACAGCCCCAGAAGAAGCACCGCTGCTTTGGCAGCAAAGGCCCGGCCAGACCGGTTACGCCCGGCTGCCCCTCCGGCTGCCCGGTTGCTTGCCGGTATTGGCACGCCGTGGCGGCGGGCCATGCGGCACCGCGCGGCATACACCAGTTCGGAGAACAGTCCGTAAGGGCAAAACCACGAACAGAACACGCGCCCCATAAGCAGGGCAAGGGCAAGGGAGCATAACGCGCCCCATAACAGCGCGCCGGCAGGCAGCAGGCCCCCTGCCGCCACCTGGGCTGCGGCCACGGGATCAGCAAAGGGCAGTCCAAAAAAGTTCAACGAAAACAGACTGCCGCTGACCTGGCGCAGCCCGGCCCAATTGATCCAGGGCAGTAGGCAGAACAGGGCCAACGCCCCCAGTTGGACGCATCTGCGGGCCAAAGTGTACGCACTCATAGGCCGCTCCGTGGCGCGTCCAGCGTTGGGGCCGCACTCGCCGGGCAGCCCCCGGCGGATGCGGGCCATATTTCCACAGCCTGCACGGGGCAGACATATTCACAGATGCCGCAACCCACACAAGCCGTGGTCATGGCCGGCACAAGACCGCCGGAAAGCACCACGGCTGAACCCCGCAAGGGGCAACGGTCATAGCAGGTCATGCACATGACGCCCCCCGCGTAATTGTGGCAACGGTCTTTCAGGATATAAGCACGGCCCATGTTTGCCCGGGCCATGTCAGTCACCCCGGCGTCAAGCGCGCCTGACGGACATACAGGCGGGCATTTCATGCAGAGGTAGCAGGGGGTTTTACCTGCCACCACGCGCGGGGTACGCCGTGAGCGCCCCAGGCCGCCCATCAGCTCCAGGCTTTTGTGCGGGCAGGCGGCAACGCATTGCCCGCAGCGCACACACAGCCGCAGAAACTCTTCTTCCGCCGCCGCGCCGGGCGGGCGCAACGGCGGAAGAAACACGTTCATTGCAGTCTCCCGGTACCCATCCCGCCCTCTGCCGGCACAAGGCAATGTTCTTTCGCCCTGTGCGGCGGGCAGGGCATGTGTCCCTGGCTGTCCAGATCATCCTCGTAATTTATAAAGGCCACATCCAGCATGAGCACATGCGGCAGCCCGTTCACATATTCCAGGTCGCGCTGCAAGCTGTGTGAAGGACTTTCCAGCACCACCGCCAGCTTGCCCGCCTCCGCCACTTCACGCACCTCAAGCACGCCCCGCAGGTCGAGCAGCAATCCTCGCAGACCGGCCAAACGCTCCTGGGGCGCACTGATGACAATCCCGGCAATAGCCATATCCCCTCCTATGCCTTGCGCACGCGCGCGGCACAAATCTTGTACTCCGGCTCGCGTGAGACCGGGTCCGTGGCGTCCAGAAAAAGCTTGTTGACCAGCTTTTTGGGGTCAAAAAACGGCACCGCAATAAGGCCGGGACGGCAGACATCACTGACCCTGGCGGGCAGCTCCATAGCGTCCCGCCGGGTTTCCACGATGACACTGTCCCCGTGCTTGATGCCCGTTTTTGCGGCATCTTCTTCATTTATTTCCACAAAAGCGATGGGGTTGGCCTTTTGCAATTCGGGAACCTTGCCCGTCATGGTGGCCGTATGCCAGTGGTCGATAACGCGCATGGACGTAAGATACAGGGGGTACTCCACATCCGGTTCTTCGGCCGCGCCCCTGGCCGGGCGCATCCAGATCACGGCCCTGCCGTCGGGCTTGCCGTAAAAAAAGAAACGGTCGGGATGATCAGCCGGAACGCACGGATCCTGCCCGCGCACATAGCGCAACGAGGTGCCGGGGTGATCCTCGCTGGGACAAGGCCAGATCAGGCCCGATTCCTTACGCAGGCGTTCTCTTGTCATACCCCAGAAATCATAGGTGGTTCCCTTGGACACCATGCGCCATTCATTCCAGACATCCTCGGCGTTGCGGAAGTTGACAAGCTTGGGGTCCACCCCCGCCCGCTTGGCGAATTCCACAAGTGTATTCACCGTGGGGCGGCACTGGCCGGGCGGATCAACGGCCTTTTCGGTAAGCGAATACCGCCGCTCGCCGCAGCCGTACACGCCGTCGCGCTCGCACCAGAACGCCGGGGGCAGCACAAGATCGGCATATTCCAGCGTAACGGCATCCGGAAAGGCCTCAATGCAGACAATGAAGGATTCCGGATGGGACATGGCCTTGTGCACCTTGTTCAGGTTGGGCAGGGTATGGGCCGGATTGGTCTCGCAGATGATCATGCACTTCACGTCGCCCCTGCCCAGGGCTTCAAACAGGGCCACGGTATGATAGCCCGGCTCGGGCGCGATGCGCCCCTCGGGCAGGCCCCACAGCTTTTCCATTTCAGCGCGGTGCTTGGCATTGGGAATGGCCCGCCCCGCAGGGAGCAGATGCGAAAGCGCCCCGCCGTCACGCACGCCGCCACAGGCATTGGGCTGCCCGGTAAGCGAAAAAGACGTGGCCCCGGGGCGGCAGATCTGCCCGGTGATCAGGTGCAGGTTATGGATGAGATTATTGGCAAACACCCCCTGCACGCGCTGGTTGATGCCCATGCACCAGAGGCTCATGGTCGCGGCGGACTCCGCAAAGGCACGGGCCGCGCCGTAGATCTGCTCTACCGGTACACGGCATATTTCCGCCACCTTTTCCGGCCGGTAGTTTTCAAGAAAAGCCTTGTATCCCTCAAAGTCAGACGGCTTGCCCTCCGCATCCATAAAGCTGACGTAACGTTGCCAGAAACGCGGATTATCCAGTTCTTCGTTGATGATGACCCAGACCATGCTGTGCATGAAGGCCAGGTCGGTGCCGGGCCGGAAGGCCACATGCATGTCGGCTATGCGCGATGTATTGGTACGCCGCGGGTCGGCCACAATGATCTTTACGCCCGGCTCCACCTGCTTGCGGCGGGCTATGCGGCGAAAAAGCACGGGATGCGCCTCGGACGTATTGGAACCGATGATGAAAAAGCAGGTGGCCTGATCAATGTCGGCATAGGTTCCCATAGGCTCGTCCTTGCCGAAGCTCGTCATGTAGCCGCCCACGGCCGAGGCCATGCACAGC
>NZ_JAHZAA010000020.1:13628-19413 GCF_019424165.1 Desulfovibrio sp.
TTGTTGGTGCCGAAGCCGCCCTTGAAAATCTTGTTGGCCACATAGCTTTCTTCGGTGAGGCACTGGCCTGAGCCGTACCAGGCAACCGAATTGGGGCCATATGTATCAATACTGCTGCGAAACCGGGATGCCATAAGGTCCAGAGCCTCATCCCAGCTCACAGGCTCAAGCTTGCCGCCCTTGCTGCGGCGCACCAGGGGCTGTGTGACCCTTTCCTTTGAATTGAGCACGGGGATAAGCAAAGAACCTTTAAGGCACAGCAGCCCCGCATTGTGGTTGTTGGGGTCGCCCTGGATAGCCACGGCCTTGCCGTCCTTGACGCCCACAAGCACCCCGCAGCCCGTACCGCAATAACGGCAAACGCCCTTTACCCACTTTTCCGGCCTGTTGTCCGCGGCATGTGCCAGAGAGCCGAATCCTGCGCCGGAAGCCGCCGCCACGGCGGCGGACATGGCAAAATATTTCAGAAAATCACGACGTGAAGTACTCATGTGTTCAACCTCGCTGTTGGTCCGGCACAGCCCACTCCCAGGCTCTGTCATGCGGAAAGCGTCTGTGCCGCCGGAAAAGACCGGCTGTTTTTTTCAGGCAATGACTCCGGCCCGCGGCGCGTGGCCGCCGCGCACGCGCTACAGATCCGTCTTGTTGCTGGGCTGGCGGTATTCATAGGCCCGGCCATGCATGGGACTCTGGTGGTAGGGATGACAGCTTACGCAATCCTCGCGCTTGCCGAACTTGGCTTCCATGCGCTGTATGGACAGGGAGTGGCAGCGCGCGCACACCTCCACACCGGGTTTGCGGGCAAAGGGTATGGCGCCCTTGCCGTCGGGCATGCCGTGACAGGTCTGACAGCGCACAAGGGTGATACCGTGTTTGCTTTCATACCATTCCTGCGCCACACGGGGCGTGCTTTTGGCGTGGCAGCTATAGCAGTCGCCCTCCATTTGCGGTGCTGAAAGATGCTTTGCGGCTTCGCAGCGGTCAGTGGGAAAAGCCCAGGCCATGTAGGCGAAATAAGCGCCCCCCAGCACCAGCAGCGCCAGCAGGGAAAAAAGCATGATCTTGCAGGACTTCATGGCCGGATCTCCTTGATTTTCTGGGCGAACTTCTGATTGGTGGGAATACGTTCGTCAAAAACAGGCAGATGGGCGAGATTACGGTGGCATCCCACGCAGCCGCTGCGGGCCTGACCGTTCTTGCCTTCATAGTTTTCGTGCGCAAGCCTGCCCACCTCGGAAACGGGGCCGTCATTTTTGGCATTTTTTGCCAGATCATGATGGCAGGCCCGGCAGTTGGCGTCATCGGTAAAACGCCGGGCTATGGGCTGCATGGCTGCGCGGTCAAGGTCGGTTCCGCCTTCTGTGGTGTGGACCCACAAGTCCTTGACGCCCAGCCAGGCCTTTGCCCCCAGCATGCGCACCACATTGCCCGACGGGATGTGACACTGAGAACAGCCGATGGGCTGACCCTTGGCATCGACCGCGTGCGATGAAAGGCGCATTTCTTCCTGATATACGCGCATTTCGTGGCAGGACAGACAAAAGCTGGTGCTGGAGGTATAGGCCACCCCCGCGCCTGCCAGCGCCACACACGCTGCCAGAAGTATGCTGCCGATAATCCAGACGCGCTTTCGCGGATAAGGCATGGGTGTGAACCTCCATCAATAGAAAAAGCATCACTTGAAAGCATTGGTCGCACTTGGCGTGCGGTTACAAAAGCTGTCACACCATGAACAAGTTCTTGTTTTACAGAATGTTATATGGATAAAAGCAATTCCCATGCCAGTTCACACTTTTAAGAATAAGTGTGATATTACTCACTATTTGAGAAAAACATCACAATCACAATTTTCAATTTTCATGAAAATATGACTGTTTTCATAAAAACATGACAACTTCCAGCCATGCCCACTTCCTCTGGGCAGTACGGCAGGACCGCACAAATCAGGACTGTAGCCCCCAACAAGCCGACGGGCTGACACGCCCTGCCGGACGTCAGCAAACGGCGCATCGCACCACGCGCCCAAAGGCTGCCCAATACAGCCGGAAAAAAGACGGGAGGGATCGGGCAATGACGGCTGGCGGAACGCACTGCTGTGCCGCACGCAGATGACGGTCAGAAACAAACGATGAAACGCGGGCCGCCCCAGAGGCTCAAAATAGCTCTGGCTTTCCCCGCCCCGTAAGCGTATAAGCCTTGCCCGGCGGACGGCGCGGCACAGAAACGGTTTTGAAAGCCCGGAGCCGCCGGCCACGGTGCCGCCGGAGGTTACTGGCGGGGGCGGCAGGCCATGCGCCAGGGGCGCACCTTTACTGCGTCCATGTGGGGCGCTCCGCCACCGGAAAACCGGCGGCAGGGGCATTTTCTAAAAAATATCTTGAATATCCTGCCAAGCTGGGCCAATATGCCGCAAATGTCGTTCGAACTCTTCGTGGCCTTGCGCTATTTGTTTTCAAGACGCAAGCAGACCTTCATCTACATCATATCGCTCATGTCCATTCTGGGCGTGGCACTCGGCGTTGGCGCGCTGGTGGTGGTGCTTGGCGTATACAACGGCATGACCACCGACATGCGGGACAAGATCCTCGGCGCCAACTCACACGCCATAGTCATGTCCTACCTGCCCTCGGCCTTTGAAAACGATGACGGCCTGCTTGAGCGCATACGCTCCATCAAGGGCGTTACCGGGGCCACCCCCTTTGTCTATACCGAAGTGATGCTTTCAACGGCCAACGGCGTGAAGGGCGTGGTGCTGCGCGGCATTGACCCTGAATCCGGGCCGCGCGTGCTCTCCATGCTGCGCCAGATGCGCTCCGGTTCCGCCGCCGACCTGCAAAAAGAAGGCGCGCCCGGCCTTATCATCGGTGAAGAACTGGCCAAGCGCCTTGGGCTTACGGTGGGCAGCCGGGTGAACCTGCTGTCGCCGTCCGGGCAGAAGACCACCTCTGGCTACGCGCCGCGCATCCGCCCCTTCGAGGTGGTGGGCGTCTTCAAGACAGGCATGTTTGAATATGACTCGTCCCTGGCGTTCGTGCACCTTTCCGCAGCCCGCGATGTGCTTGGCCTGCCCGAAAAATATCTTTCGGGCGTGGAACTGACCGTGAACGACCTCTTCAAGGCCGACCAGATATCCAGCCGCGTAGCCACCGAACTGGGCTCTCCCTTTTATGTGCGCTCGTGGATGGAAATGAACGCCAACCTCTTTGCAGCCCTCAAGCTGGAAAAGATCGGCATGTTCATCCTGTTGACCATGGTGGTGCTTATCGGTTCTTTCTCCATTGTGACGTCTCTTGTCATGCTGGTGATGGAAAAAACGCGCGACATCGCCATCATGATGTCCATGGGGGCCACACGCGGCATGATACGCCGCATATTCATGTACCAGGGCAGCATCATCGGCGTTATCGGCACGCTGCTGGGCTATGTGCTCGGCCTTACAGTGGGTTGGCTGCTCAAGCGCTACCAGTTCATCAAACTGCCTGAAAACGTGTATACTCTCGACCATCTGCCCATCAGCATAACCCTCAGCGATGTACTCATCGTGGGGGCCAGCGCCATGCTGCTGTGCTTTCTGGCCACACTTTACCCGGCCCGCCAGGCGGCCCGCCTTGAACCGGCGGAAGCCCTGCGCTACGAGTAGCCATGTCAGCACTCTACAAATTTTCCGATGTGAACAAAATTTTCTCCGCACCCGGGGAAAATCTTGAGATTCTCAAAGATATCAACCTGGTTGTGAACGAAGGCGAAGCCCTTGCCATTGTGGGGGCTTCCGGTTCCGGCAAAAGCACCCTCTTGCATCTTATGGGTGCTCTTGATACTCCAAGTACGGGCGCCGTCTATTTTGACGGGCAGGACATGGTCCACATGACGCCTGACCAGAAAGCGGCCTTCCGCAATAAAACCCTGGGCTTCGTTTTTCAGTTTCATCACCTTTTGCCGGAGTTTTCGGCAGTGGAAAACGTGGCAATGCCGGCCATCATCGGCGGTGAACGCCAGTCAGCCGTCATGCCCAAGGCCCGGGAAATGCTCGAACGCGTCGGCCTCGCGGCCCGTATGGACGGCAAGGTTGCCACACTTTCCGGCGGCGAACGGCAAAGGGTAGCCATCGCCCGCTCGGTGCTGATGCGCCCGCGCGTGCTGTTGGCTGACGAGCCCACCGGCAATCTGGACGAACATACCGGAGAGCAGGTGGGCGCGCTTATGAATGAACTTAACCGCGAGCTGGGCATGACTCTCGTGGTCGTGACGCATAATCGGGAACTGGCCGCGGGTATGGGCCGCATCCTGGAACTGAAAGCGGGGACACTGTATGAAAAAAATCTTGCGTAATATCCTGTCTAACATTCTTTGCGTCACCGCTCTGGTATGCGCCGTCCAGCTTATGCCCCGCGAGGCCGGCGCGTCACAGGGGCCTCTTGTTCTGGTACTGCCCTTTCAGGTAAATGCCGGGCCGGAAATGCCCAATGCCGCCCAGGACGTACCCCAGATCATCGCCGACCAGCTCAAGCAAAGCGGCATGCGCGTTGTGCCTATGAATACGGCGCGGCAGTTGCAGCGCAGCAGCGGTGAAACCATTGACCTTGCCACAGCGCGCGCCCTGGGCCGTCAGGCCGGAGCGCAGCTTGTCATTTACGGCAGCTTCAACCAGCTTGGCGACGGCTTCAACATGGACACGCGCCTTGTGCCTGTGCAGCAGGGCGAAGCCGTACCCGCAGGCTTTGAGCGCAACTCGCTCGTGGCCCTCAGCGACTGTGCCAGTACCCTGGCCGGACGCGCTGCGGAAATAACGGGAGCCAGCGCTGCCCCCGCCGCCCCGCAGCCCGCTGATGACGGCCCCGGCCTTGTGCCCATGGGTACGCCCACGGCAGCCAAGGGCGGCCTGGCCGACGTGCAGGTTCGCGGCATGAGCGTTATGGACCCGGATACCGTGCTCATGCGCCTGACCATCCGCAAAGGTGATACCCCCGATGCCCACGCCATCAACGAAGAAGTGAAGCGCATCTGGGAAATGGGATATTTCAGCGATGTGCAGGCCAGCCTTGAAGGCAGCGTGCTGGTCTTCACCGTGGTGGAAAAACCCCGCATCGACAACATCATTGTCGAAGGGTCCAAGGGTGTGGACCAGGAAGACGTTGTTGCCGCCATGGGAACAAGAACCGGCAACGTGCTCAACGAGCAGGTGCTTTCCGACGACCTGCAAAAAATTACCGAACTGTACCGCAAGGAAGGCTATTACCTTGCCAAGGTCAATTACCGTCTTGAAGACCGCCAGGGCGGGCGCGGCGCAGTGCTGGTCATTAATGTGGACGAGGGCAACAAGCTCTACGTCAAAGAAGTGAACATCGAGGGCCTCAGCAAGCTCAGCCGGGGCGACCTTGATAAATACCTTGCCCTCAAGCCGCGGGGCATTTTCTCATGGCTCACCGGCTCGGGCGTGCTCAAAGAGGAATACCTCGAGCGCGATACCAACGCCATTGCGGCCTACGGCCTCAATGAAGGCTATATCGACATCCAGGTCGGCGCGCCCCAGGTGGACTACAAGGACGACGGCATCTATGTCACCTTTGTGGTCAACGAAGGCCCCCGCTATACCGTGCGCAACGTGGTCTTTGCCGGAGACGTCATCGACAGCGAAGACAAAATGCTCGAAGTGGTGCAGATGGACGACTGGAAAAAGTCCAAGGACTACTTCTCGCTGACGGTCATGCAGGAAGACTCCAAGCGCCTGACAGACCACTACGCCGACTACGGCTACGCCTTTGCCGAGGTGGACACCAAGCTCATC
>NZ_JAHZAA010000020.1:19493-24050 GCF_019424165.1 Desulfovibrio sp.
GCGATCAGGTGGACGTAGGCTATCTGATCAACAAAAAACAGAAGGTCTTCATCCGCCGCCTGGTGGTTGAAGGCAATACCAAAACGCGCGACAACGTCATCCTGCGCGAAATGCGCCTGGGCGACGGCGACATGTATGAAGGGGCCAAACTGCGCCGCTCCAACGAACGCCTGAACCGCCTGCGCTACTTCTCTGCCGTGGATATGGAGCTTATCCCCACCGGGCAGGAAGACGAAGTGGACCTCAAGGTCAAGGTCAAGGAAACCAATACCGGTGCCATCATGGGCGGTGTCGGCTACTCCAGCTACTATGACGTGGGCGTCACGGCCTCCATTATGGAGCGCAACCTCTTCGGCCGCGGTTACTGGTTGCAGCTTCAGGGCTTCTTCTCCTGGCGGCGCACGTCGGGAACCCTGTCCTTCACCAACCCGCGCGTGTACGATACCGACCTTTCGTTCGCCAACGACATCTATTACACCCACGACTACTGGGACAACTTCACCAAGGATACCATAGGCGACACCGTGCGCTTCGGCTATCCCATCGGTGAATACACGTCCGTGGGCGTAGGCTATCGCCTTGAGCGCTACCACCTGTACGATGTGGCCGACAACAGCTCGCCCTACATCAAGGACTACAAGGGCATCAACTGGACCAGCGCCGTCTCGGGCCGCATCCTGCGCGATACTACCGACAGCAAGGAGCGCCCCACCAAGGGAACCATCGCCCGCCTGTGGGCTGAATACGGCGGCGGCGGCCTTGGCGGTACAGACAACTTCGTCAAGAGCGTGGCCGACTGGCAGGGCTTCTGGTCTTTCAACCCGCAAAACACTGTCCACCTGCGTGGGCGCGTGGGCGGCGTGTTCCAGAACACCAGTGACAGGGTCCCCGTGTTTGAACGTTTCTGGGTCGGCGGCATGGACACCATCCGCGGCTACAGCTATTCCGACCTCTCGCCCCGCGACTACAAGCACGGCAACGAGCAGATCGGCGGCGACCGCATGGCTGTCGGCAACCTGGAATACATCTGGACCTTCCAGAAGGATCTGGGGCTTGCTCTGGTACCGTTTGTGGACACCGGCTTCAACATCGACTCCAAAACCATGGGTGATGAATGGGACAGGTACATCGTCGCCTCTACCGGTCTGGAACTGCGCTGGCGCTCTCCCATGGGCGACCTGCGCATAGCTTACGGCGTTCCTCTGGTGCAGGATTACGATAAGGAAATGCCTCCGGGCAGAATCGAATTCAGCATGGGGCAGTTCTTCTAGGCCGGGTTTGAATCGGATTTTGGGCCAGCCCGGAACCATACCTTGGAATAAATGAACAGTATGCCCGCACGGCTTGCAGCCGTTCAGACGTAACATCCACGGGGGAGAAACCTTGCAAGGCCAAGGCTTCTCCCCCGCAGCGTTTTTATCGTAATGCGGTGTTGCAGGTCCGGCCTGGCTTCGCGTCTTTTCAGCCTTCTGCTCACCCTAACGGCACGGCCTGCCGGAGAAAACAATGAACATCGGTATTATCAGGTGCATGCAAACAGAGGATTTCTGCCCGGGCAGCACGGATTTCAAGATGGTGCGCGAAAGAAAAGGGGCATTCGAGGGTATTGAAGAAGACATCCATATCACGGGCTTCATTTCCTGCGGCGGCTGTCCCGGCAAAAAAGCCGTGCTCCGCGCGCAGGAACTGGTCAAACGCGGTGCCGACACCATTGTTTTCGCGTCCTGTATTCAAAAAGGCACGCCCATCGGCTATCCCTGCCCGTTTGCCAGAAAAATGCGCGAGATTGTGGCCCGCGCCGTTGGCGACTCCATACGGATTATGGACTACACTCACTGAGCGGGCAGGCGTGCGCATGGCCCCTGTGCATGTATTTTCGGCATGCTTTATGCAAATGACAAAACATACGCGATCTTTCACCTTGCGCGCAAGGTTGCGGCAGTCTGAATTACCTGCCCCACAAGGGCTATAAGGAAATTTTCACACGCCGTGTCATGTCAGAAGCCTGACGGACGCGCCGCAGGACAAGCAAGGAGTCTCCGTGGCCCGTAAAGCAAAAAGCCCCCGGCCC
Source organism: Desulfovibrio sp. (assembly GCF_019424165.1). GTDB lineage: Bacteria > Desulfobacterota > Desulfovibrionia > Desulfovibrionales > Desulfovibrionaceae > Desulfovibrio. The sequence goes on from NZ_JAHZAA010000020.1 coordinate 21,565, forward strand.
CAGCCCTCGACCAGAAGCGGTCTCAGGCGGCTTGCGCCTCCCCTGGCCTTTTTGCTGGCCCTTTGCCTGCTGGTGGTCTGCTTTTATGATACGGGCTACACTTCCCTGCCGCCCACGGCCAAACGCTACGATACAGCCAAGGCGGGCATTGAAAGCCTGCGCATGGATGACAAGCGCTCGGGCCAGCGCGAACCGTGGGAAAAACTGGCCGCTGAATTCAGGGCAATCTATGATGCCGATCCCGGCTGGCCCAACCGGCCCGCCGCCCTCTTCCGCGCTGCGGAAAGTCTTGAAGAACTCGCCCGCCGTTCCTTTGCCAAAGCCGATGCCCGCAAGGCCATCGAATGCTACGAATCTGTCGCCCTGCGCCATGCAGACAGCCGCCTTGCCGATGATGCGCTGTTTCACGCCGCCAAGCTTCGCGCCGCATGGCTCAAAGACGACAAGGGCGCGCTGGAACTGATCGGGCGCATCAAAAGCCAGTATCCCAAGGGCGACATGCTACCCGAGGCTCTGGCGCTGGAAAAGACCCTGCTGGCCTCCGCCCAGGGGCGCACCGCCCCTGAAGCCCGGCAGGTGACAGTGGCCGAAAACAAGGCTGCCGTTGAAGACCAGCCGGCCCCGGCCGCACAGGGCGGAAATCCCCCTGCCGCAAGCACTGCCCCCTCCGCAGCGCAAGTTGCCGCGTCTACTCCCGGCCTTGCGGCGGCCCTGGCGGCTCCCCTGCCACAAAACCAGCTCCTGCCGCGCTACCGCAAAGCCAAGGCCGATATGGACACCCTGCGCGCCGACAAAGTGCGCTCCTGCTGGCGACAGCCGTGGGAAGAACTGGCCGCAGAATTTCTGCGCATCTATCAGAGCCGTAAAAACTGGGCCATTTCGCCTGGGGCGCTCTTTCGCGCGGCGGCAAGCCAGGAAGCGCTGGCAGACTGTTCGCATCTGGCTGCCGAATATCGGCAGGCCCGTGACCTGTACCTCAGCCTGGCCCAGGAATTTCCCAAAAGCGCCCTGGCCGACGATGCGCTTCTGCGCGCGGCCATCATTGATGCCGACCGGCTGAACCAGCCTGCGGAAGCTCTGGAGCTGCTGGACGCCATTGCCACCCTCTATTCCCACGGCGACATGCTGCCGCAGGCCAAAGAGATACGCGCGCGCCTTACAGGCCAGCCCGACGCGGCCCAGGCAGGCAAAGCGGGCAATGCTCCGGTTACAGCGGTTTCACCTGAAGTGCATATGCTCTCGTGGAACTCCCTGAGCAAAAATGCTGTTGAAATCGTGCTTGAGCTGTCCTCCCCGGCCCGCTACAGCGCAAAACTTGTGGAAGGCAAAAAAGGCGCACCGTCCAGTCTGTATATCGAGCTGGAAAACGCTTCTGTCGTAAAAGACGTCCGCCAGGGCGTGACCATCAAGGGCAGCCTGTTGCAGTCGGTACGCGTGCGCGACCGCAAGGGCGGCGGTGCGGTCATGCAGTTCAGCTTCAGGGATGTGCGGCGCTTTGACACCCAGGTGGAAAGCAACCCGTGCCGCATCGTTTTGCGCGTAGCTGCCGGCAACACGCCCCTGCCTCCGCGCAAGGCATCCGGCGCGGCCTTTGCCGAACAGGATAAACCCGCGCCGCCCCGTGAAACCCCCTTGCCGGACTCCCGCCAGGTCAACGACATGGCCCGTCAGCTCGGCCTGACGCTGCGCACGGTCTTCATTGATGCAGGGCACGGCGGGCGCGACCCCGGAACCAACCATAACGGCATTCTCGAACGCGTCATCACACTGGATGTGGCCCTGACCCTGGGCAGGCTCCTGCAGGCCAACGGTGTGGACGTCGTCTACAGCCGCACCAAGGATACCGGCCTTTCATTACGGGAACGGACAACCAGGGCCAATGCCGCCGGGGCGGACATCTTTGTGTCCATTCATGTAAATGCCAATGAAGACCCGTCCGTAAACGGCTTTGAAACCTACTATCTTGACCTGGCAAGCAACAACGAGGCCGCCCGGGTGGCCGCCCTTGAAAACTCTGGCAGCGACCACCGCCTGGGCGACATGCAAAAAATGCTGGCCGATGTCATGCTCAATGCCAGAGTTGACGAATCACGCAGGCTTGCACAGGATATTCAGCGACTTAGCATGTTCCGCCTGAAAAAGCGGGAGTATACCGTCCGCAACAACGGAGTCAAGTCCGCTCCATTTCACGTACTGCTCGGTGCACAAATGCCCGCTGTGCTGGTGGAGCTTGGTTACTGCACCCATGCCGCCGAAGCCCGCAATCTCGCCAATGCCAAATATCGTCTTGCACTGGCCGAGGGACTGGCTGAAGGCATACTTGCATACAAAGACAGACTGCTTAAAAGACGGACTGCCCAGAATTCCTTGACGCCCGAAAGCGCCGATGCTATGTGATGCAGGGATTTCAAATGTATGCCGCGCTGTCGTATCAGCAAAAATAAAGCCCAGTTACACTGGCGCGGCAAGGACCGGTCCCGGCTTGT
>NZ_JAHZAA010000020.1:24116-44252 GCF_019424165.1 Desulfovibrio sp.
AAAAACAGTGTTATACAAGTTTCTTACGGCGCAAGGGTCATCCCAATTCCGCAAGGACGAGATATAAAAACAGCAATCGGGGAAGGAGTACTTTACATGCGCAAGGTTTTGATGATGACCGTAGCGGTTTGCATGCTCATGGCCGGAGCGGCCCTTGCGGCTGACAGCAACGCCGTGCCCGCCGCCAAGATTGGTGTAGTGGACATGCAAACTGTGGCCACGCAGAGCGAACCCGCCGAGGCCGCCAAAAAGCAGATGGAACAGAAGTTCGGCAAAGAACGCGCCGAACTGGAAAAGCAGGGCGAAGCCCTGAAGAAAAAGGCCGAATCGCTCAAAAATCCCAAGGTCAGCGAAGAAAAAAAGCTGGAATTCATCCGCGCCAAGCAGGACCTGGACCAGAAGACCCGCAACTTCCTGCGCAAGGTTGAGCAGGAAGAAGTGAAGCTGCGCCAAGACATGGTGACCCTGGTCTTCAGCGCCACCTATGAAGTGGCCCGTACCAAGGGCTTCAACTTTGTGGTGGACGTGACTGCGGGCGGCGTTCTGTATGCCGACCAGTCAATGGACCTGACCCAGGACGTGCTCACCGAAGTGAACAGGCTTTACAAAGAAAAGAAAAACGACAAGGGCGGCAAAAAATAAGCGCCCGCCAGCAAAGCGACACGGCCTCTCGACCCTGACGGGGCGAGAGGCTTTTTTTTGCGGCAATGTTGCCTTGCCTGCGCTCTTAAGGCTGCGCGGGCAAGGCGCATGCCACGATGCGCAGGTGCAACCGCGCCCCTGGGGGCCATTTGCGCAACCTTCTGTACAGTCATTTGTGCAGGCGGACGCCGGGATGAACCTTTTGCTCGTATTGTCGCACCTGTTCGCAAAGATAAGGTTTTCAACGGGGCGCACGGCAAAGCGCCGCAGGGACAATGCCGCCGCAATCCCGGCTGTCCCGGTTGCACACACCAAATTCGCCAAGGAGGCCAGAACAATATGCAGGATTCAGTGCCACAGAGCCAGAGCATGGACATACAGCGCATCTTGCGCCTGCTGCCCCACCGCTACCCCTTCCTGCTGGTGGACAGGGTGGTGGAATGCGTCGCCGGTTCGCATATCAAGGCGTACAAAAACATCACATTCAACGAACCGTTTTTCCAGGGGCATTTTCCCGGTGCGCCCATCATGCCCGGCGTGCTCATTCTTGAGGCCCTGGCCCAGACAGGCGGCCTGCTGGCTGCGTCAGGCATGGGCGATCTGGATGACAAGCTCTTTCTCTTTACCGGCCTTGACGGCGTCAAGTTCCGCCGTCAGGTGGTCCCCGGCGACCGCCTTGACCTTGAGTGCTCCAACATCCGCATGAAACTCAAGCTTTGCAAGATGGAAGCCCGCGCCTTTGTAGACGGCAAGCTGGCCGCGGAAGCGCAGATCACCGCTGCCATTGGCGACAGGCCTAAAGACTGAACAGGCGCTGACGAGCGCTGAACAGGCGACGAACAGGCGACGAATATCTTCAAGCACACAAAAGCCCGTTTGCAGCCGGGATATCATTATCCCCCGGCTGCAAACGGGCTTTTCCTCAACCGGCCCAAGACGACCGGTTATTATTTTGCCAGCAATACCCAGGCCGGGCCTCTGGCATCCAGATGGCTGGCCACATAATTGCCTCTCTCCTCACCGCCGCAAAACACGTCTATACGGTTTTTCTTGATGGCGCCGCCCACATCCTGCGCAAAGCCGATGCCGCGCAAAGGCACCTTGCCGCGCTGCTGGTCAGGAATGTTCACCCCGTAAGCCACGACAGAGCCCAGGGGGATGAAGGTGCGGTCCGTAGCCAGCGACAGCCAATCGTCCACCACCTGCCCCATCGCTCCGGTAGGGCCACGGGTTCCGTAGCGAAAAAAGACATAACTGGGGTTTTCGTTCAATATCTCGCGCACGCGCTGCGGATTGTCCTTGAACCACTGGCGCTGCTCAAAGATATGCCCTTCCCTGAGCAGGCCTTTCTCACGCATGATACGTCCCGAACTTTTGTATTTGTGGCCGTTCTGGCCCGCATAGTTTATATAGGCCTGGGTTCCGTCATCAAAAACCAGCCGGCCTGAACCCTGGATTTCCAGAAAGAATACGTCCACAGGGTCGGCAGCCCAGGCCAGCTCCAGGCCTTTTCCGGCCAGTATCTGTTTTTCTTCAATGGTACGGCGGTCATAGTAGCGCCCACGTTTGGCCGCCACCTTTTTGAGGTCCGGCGGCAGCCCGTAGATGGCCTGGGTATACCCCGGCTTGCGTGTACGGCTGGCGCGCACCACTGGCTCGTAATATCCCGAATACTTTATGCCGTCAGGCACTTCCACCCAGCGGAAATTTGCCAGAAAAAGCTCCGGCTCCCTGTCCAGACGGGGCAGAAGCTCCTGCAGCCGGGTCAACGTGCGCGAAAGCTCGCCCCAGGTCACGGTCAACCCCGGACGCTGCACGGCAATGGCCGTGGCGGGCTTGCTGTTGACATAGCGCAAAGACTTGCGCACGGTAGGAGCCATCTCTTTCCAGCTGGTCAGGTCCTGATTGACAGGCCTCAGGCAGCTTACAAAAAACTCCGGGCTTTCAAAGGCCACAGGCGGTCCCACTGGTTCCGGAGAAGGAGGGGCCACCTTTTTGCCACAGGCCCCGAGCAGAAAACACATGAGCAGCAGCGCCGCCAGAACCGGTCTGAACCCACAGGGCCGGTCGACCGTGCCATAAACACAAGGCGCGTATAACCAAGGAGCATTCTCGTGCATGAAGAGTTCCCCACTCCTGAGATCTGGATGCCCCATCGTGTTTCCTATGGCGAAACAGATACGATGGGCGTTCTTTATTATGCTGAATATCTGCACCTTTTCGAGCGCGCCCGTAGCGAGTACATCCGCCGCTGCGGCATGAGCTACGCCGAGGTGGAGAAGAAAGGCATCATCCTGCCGGTTCGCGAGGCCCAGTGCCGCTACCGTTCGTCTGCCCGTTATGATGACCTTGTGCTGGTACGGGCGGGCATCAGCGAATGGGGGCGAGCCTCAATGCGCTTTGTATATGAGATATGGAGCGAGGACAAGAAGCGCCTTCTGGCTACCGGCATGACCCATCACGCTCTGGTCAACGGCGAAGGCCGCCCCGTGCCTGTACCTGACTGGTTCCGCAGCCTCACGTTTGATGCCGGAAAAGCTTTGGCCTGAGCAAACGGAAAAACCGGATACAACACGCGGTCCGGCAGCTCCGGGATTGCATGCGCAGCCACAACACCCTGTGGAATCAACGAAAAATCTGCGGAGCACCCCACAGCCCTCCCAACCATCATGGGCGGAAGCAACAGGCTTTTTGTGTTTCACAGGCGCAATGTGATGTTTGCCGGCACATTTGCCCGCAAAACAGGCCGTACGATGTTGAAAGGCCCCGGAATGTTCCGGGGCCTTTACGTTCCCGCTATCTTGCGCCGCACGGCGGCGCAGACACGGGCGGAGGGGGCGTTATCTGGCAAGGCTTGGCCGCTTTTGCCGATGGAAAGACTTCGGCAAGAACGGTATCCAGTGGGGGAGCGGGCCGCTTGAGCGGCCGCATATGGCCTCTCAGGAGGCCTGAAAAAACAAGAATCAGGCTGTTCTCACAAAAAACCTATAAAAAACTGCTCACGTAAACGTCTATTGCCGGTCTTCAGGTTTATGGCTGGAATCAATGCGGGCAGACTCCAGACGTCGGGCTTCATCGTCATCCGCGCTTTTTCCTGTGCAGCAGCAAGACATTTCCCGTGGGCGGTCAGCGCTGCCGCAACCACTGTCGCAGCCGCAACCGCACTGGCCCTTGCGCATGGCGCGCATCATACGCCTGATAACAAAAAAAGCTGCGGCTGCGATACAGAGCGCCACGATAATCAGTTGTATGTCCATCTTAAATCACCTCACGTTTTCATAGTGCGCCTAGCGAAAATGAAAGTCAAGTTCGCAATGACCTGATTTCAACTCTGCCACGGCATAGACGCGCTTTGCCGCCAGTCGGCACGGATATTCGAGGATAAAGAAAACCAGAAGCAGGCCGGACGCATGCCGTTCAGGCAAGCACGCAACCAAAGCCATGCTCTGCGGCAAAAAAATAACCTCAACGGCAGTTTCTGCCGGCCACTCACGGCCACATCTGCTGTGGCCGTGTGCGTATGGGGACCGCAACAGGTGACCCCGTTACGGAACAGCAAGTTATTTCATGCGGCACACAGGCTGAAAGCCCTGTCGCAACCGCATGAAGCTCTTACCTGTTTTCTTCGGCGGCCTGGGTACGGCACATTTCGCACAGACCGTACAGGTTGTGTACATGGCCCCGCAGCCTGAAGCCGTATTTTTCGGCCATTTCACGCTGTAGAGTTTCAATGCGCGGGTCGCAGATTTCCACGATCTTGCCGCACTGCAGGCAGACCAGATGGTCGTGATGGCTGTCGGGTCTGGCGACTTCATAACGGGTAATGCCGTCGCTGAAGTGAATTTCCATAGCCATACCGGCGTCACAGAGCAGTTTGAGGGTACGGTATACCGTCGTTTGCCCGATACCCGGATCGCGCTGCAGGATGTGTTGGTAAAACTCTTCAAGAGAGTGGTGGCCCGGCAGCTCAAAAAAGGCTTCGGCTATGATGCGCCGTTGCGATGTGGTGTTCAGGCCCTTGCGGTTCATGAACTCCAGAAAGTCCGCCAGGCAGGCGTTACGCTGTGTTGCTGTCATAATTGCCTACCCCCGGGAGCAATATAAAATATTTTCCACGTTCATGCCAAGAAAAACAAAGCGCGAGTTTTTCGAGCCTGTTATGCTGAAATGTTCAGAGAATACATCTTTATTTGTGACGCACTTTCAAATAAAAAGCAATGAATTACAAGAACCTGTCATGGGCTTAAATCCCGGTAATCCCTACAGCGTGAAGGCCTTGCCCCTTTGCTGCCCGCTCGGTAGCCTGTATATAAGGTTTAAAATCAAAGAGTACAGTCGTTGATTTTCCAGAACAGGATGAGCTGGATTTTTTTGCAGCAGACTTGACATTTTTATTAGGATTGAATACTGTTTTCAAACAGGACGATCCCCAACCCTTTCCGGAGCCGTACGCGCGTTCCGCCTGCAAGGAAAATAATATGGCAAATCTGATCAATTCCAAGGTTGAACCCTTCAATGTGCAGGCCTATCACCTGGGTGAACTGAAAAATGTATGCGACACCGACCTGCAGGGTCACTGGTCCATTTTCTTTTTCTATCCTGCCGACTTTACCTTTGTGTGCCCCACCGAGCTTGAAGACCTGTCGGACACCTACGAAGACTTTAAAAAACTCAATTGCGAAATTTACTCTGTCTCCACAGACAGTGCCTTTGTGCATAAAGCCTGGGCCGATGCTTCTCCGAGCATCGCCAAAATCAGGTACCCCATGCTTTCCGACAGTGCCGGCACCCTTTCCCGTGCTTTTCACGTGCTTATTGAAGAAGCCGGTCAGGCCCTGCGCGGCAGCTTTATTGTGAACCCCGAAGGCATCATCAAAGCGTATGAAGTGCACGACCTCGGTATTGGGCGTAATGCCGAAGAACTGCTGCGCAAGCTTGAAGCTGCCCAGTTTGTGGCCCAGCACGGCGATCAGGTATGCCCAGCCCGCTGGAAGCCCGGCAAATCTACCCTTAAGCCCGGCCTTGACCTGGTGGGCAAGCTCTAAGCCCTGTATTTCTCAGTCCCATAGCCTCACCCCTCCTCTGGCACTATCCCCGAACCGGAACCACCCGCGCAAGCGGGTGGTTCCTTTATATTCATCATAGTTATCTGGTCAGGCTAATTGATCTGGTCAGGGCATCTTCAATACACGCATGTGTACCGAAGCAAGCAAAGGCCTTTTTCACGCCGGAGACGCCCCATATGAGACGCGACCGGCGTAAAAAAGGCCTTTGCTATCAGATTGATCTCAAAAAATCTTTTTACTCCCTGATCCTTGCAGCGCCAGATTTTCCCAGGCAGGCTCCGGGCGTTTTACCGCATGGGCTGTCTTCAGCCGCAAGGTCTCGGCACAGGCTGCCTGGCGCGCTGTGCGCTCAGCTTTTGCGCCGCTTTATCCTGTCCAGCCGTTCCTGCATAAGAAAACGCCCGGTGACGGACTGGGGGTCAGCCACGATGGCCTCGGGAGTACCCGCGGAAACGATCAGCCCGCCATTTTCTCCGCCGCCCGGTCCCATATCAAGAACATGGTCCGAAGCCAGAATCATGTCGGTATTATGCTCGATGACCACCACGCTGGCGCCCTTGTCCACCAGGGCGTGCAGCACCTTGATGAGCTTGCCCACCTCGTGCATGTGCAGCCCCGTGGTCGGTTCGTCCAGAATGTACATGGTTCCGGGCAGGGAACGTTTGCCCAGTTCGCGCGAAATCTTGATGCGCTGGGCCTCGCCACCGGAAAGTGTGGTGGCGGGCTGCCCGAGCCGCAAGTATTCCAGCCCCACTTCTTCCAGCACTGCCAGGCGGCGCTCCAGCGCGGGATAGTTTTCAAACAGCTCCCTGGCCTGCCGCACGGTAAGGTTGAGCACCTCCGCAATATTCAGGCCCTTATACCGCACCTCAAGGGTTTCATGATTATAGCGCTTGCCCTTGCACACATCGCAGGTAACGTACACATCCGGCAAAAAGTGCATTTCCACCCGTATCTGCCCATCGCCGCCGCAAGCTTCGCAGCGGCCGCCGCGCACGTTAAAGCTGAAACGCCCCGGCTTGTAGCCGCGTTTGCGGGCGTCCTGCGTCAGGGAAAAAATATTGCGGATTTCGTCAAATATTTTTGTATAGGTGGCCGGGTTCGAGCGCGGTGTACGCCCGATGGGCGTCTGGTCGATGGCCACGACGCGCTCCACAGGGGCCGCCCCGCCCTCATATGTCAGCCCGCCGATAGTGCCGGGCTGGTCCACACGCAGGCCCAGATTCAGGGCCAGATGCTTGTAGAGCGTATCAACCACCAGCGAACTTTTGCCCGAGCCGGAAACGCCCGTCACGCAGGTCAGCACGCCAAGGGGAATACGGCATTCCACATTGCGCAGGTTGTTGGTGGTCACATTGTGCAGCACCAGCTCACCCTGCGGCTCGCGCCGGGCATCGGGCAGGGCGATGGTGTCGTCGCCACGCAGATAGCGGGCCGTGAGCGTGTCTGCATGCGAAAGCAGGTCGTCCACCTTGCCCTGGAACATGATGTCCCCGCCGTGCGCACCGGAACCGGGACCAAGCTCGATAACCGTATCCGCCTCGCAGATGGTGGCCTCGTCGTGCTCCACCACCAGCACCGTATTGCCACGGGCCTGAAGCGAGCGCAGCGTACCCAGCAGCCGCTCATTGTCGCGCGGGTGCAGGCCGATGGACGGTTCGTCCAGCACATAGGTCACCCCCACAAGGCCGGAGCCGAGCTGGCTTGCCAGCCGGATGCGCTGCGCCTCGCCCCCGGAAAGAGTGGACATGGAGCGCCCCAGCGAAAGATATTCCAGCCCCACGCTGCGCATGAAGGACAAACGGTGGGTCAGTTCTTTCATGAGCGGCTCGGCAATGACCACATGGCGGCCCGTGAACGTACGCCTGTCCAGCCATTCCAGGGCGCGCTCCACCGAAAGATTGCAAAAGTCCGCGATATTCAGGTCATCCACACGCACGGAAAGCGCGTTGACGTTGAGCCGCGCGCCCTTGCAGTCCGGGCAGTCCATGGTCTGGCGGTAGCGCGAAAGTGCTTCGCGCCAGGCATCGCCATACTGCATGCCGCTTTCCAGCAGGGGAATCACTCCGGGCCAGCGCTTTTCACTTACACTCACATCTCCGGCGCTTCTGGCCTCGGTAAAATGCTCGCTCTGGTAATCGCCGCCAGCCCCCAGGGCCACGTTGCCGCCCATCCAGTTACGACGCAGGCCCTGCGAAGAACGGGCAGGCCTGCCCTGCTCGTCTTCGCCATAAAAAAGCGCAGCCAGGGCGTCTTCAGAAAAATCTTCCAGCGGTGTGGACAGGCTGAACTTGAAACGCTTGCCCAGCGCCTTGAGCGCATCCTCATAGCGGCTGAACATCTTGCCCGTGGCCCAGGGCAGAAGCACCCCCGTGTTCAACGAAAGCCCCATATTGGGCGCAACCAGGCGCGGCTCAAAATAATCCACGCCGCCAAGGCCCACGCAGCGCGGGCAGGCCCCTTGCGGGCCGTTAAAAGAAAAAAGCTGGGGACTGGGCGCAGGCAGGGAAATACGGCAGTGCGTGCACACAGATGAGGTGGAGTGCACGGTATCGGCCTCTTCACCGGCGGCAGCCTTGTCGGGCAGATGGATGACAAGCCGTCCCTCGCCGTACCGCAGGGCCAGCTCCACCGAGTCGGCCAGACGGCCGCGCAGGCCTTCCTTGTTGACCAGGCGGTCCACCACGAGGTCAATGCTGTGTTTTTTGTTTTTATCAAGGGTGGGTACGTCATCAAGCGTGTGAAAAGCCCCGTTGACGCGCACGCGGGCAAAGCCCTCGGCCTTGAGTTTTTTAAACTTGTCCTGATGCGTGCCTTTTTGCAGCTCCACAAGAGGGGCCAGCACCATAAATTTCGTCCCCTGCGGCAGGGCAAGAATATCAGCGATGATTTCATCAGCAGCACGGGCTTCGATGGGGCGGCCGCATTGGGGGCAGTACATGCGCCCCAGCCGGGCAAAAAAGACGCGCAGAAAGTCGTATATTTCCGTCACCGTACCCACGGTAGAGCGCGGATTGCGCGAAACGCTCTGCTGCTCAAGAGAAATGGCGGGCGAAAGGCCTTCTATTTTTTCCACATCGGGCTTGTCCATCTGGGGCAGAAACTGACGCGCATAGGCCGAAAGGGATTCCACATAGCGGCGCTGCCCCTCGGCATAGACGATGTCAAAGGCCAGAGTGGATTTTCCCGAGCCTGAAGGCCCGCAAATGACCACCAGCTCATCCCGCGGGATGTCCAGGCTGATGTTTTTGAGGTTGTGCTGACGGGCCTTTTCAATATGTATGCAGGACTTGTTGGTGCTGGTATTCATGCGGGCATATGTAAGCGCGGCAGGGCCGCTTGGCAAGATGGTGATGCCGCGCCCAGGCGCGGCTAACAGGAATGAATATAATTAATACCCTGTTTTCATTATTCAATCAATATGAAAGAACTTATTTACTCCTGCGTGGACAAACAATGACAAACGCGGTATAAAAATTTTTACGAACCGCAAGTCCATCAAACTGTCTTGCGGAGGGAGTATATTATGTTTCGCCAGCGCTCATGCACTGTTTTTTTTGTTCTGGCCCTCGCCCTGACAGCCACCCTGGCACTCCACTGTGCCGCGGCTGCCGCCGGGCATGAACGTAGCGCCAGAGAAGTTTTTGCCGCCCTGCCCGAAAGTATTTTTGAAAATACCCCTGAAGGCCTCGGCCCTGTCGAAAAGCAGAAACTGCTCGCCAGCGGGCAGGCCGACTTTTGGGAAGTGGCCGGAGAAACCGAAGACGTCATGGTTTTCGCCACCCTGCCCTTTCACGATGTAGCCGTAGCCCTGCGCCTTTTCCGGCATAACGGCAGCAACGCCGTTGATGCGGCCATCGGCACACTGGGCGGCCCTGTATGCACGGTAGAGCTGTGGCGTATGGACGTTTCCGGCCGCCTTGTTCCTGTGGATACGCCGCCCGAACCGTCTGTGGAAGAATTTTTGGGCAAAGACCAGAAGCTGCCGCCGGACGTTCAGGCCACAGTCATGATCTGTCTTGGCCTTGGCGGCCTGCGGGCGCAGCCCCTGTTCTGGACAAGCACAGGCATGGCCCATGTGCCGGTAGCCAATGATATAGGCTACCAGTGGAACGGTAAAAGCTTTGAAAAGCACGTGCAGCCGCATAGTGAAATGCAGTAACAAGGCACTTCGGGCGGCCCGCCGCTGACCACAGATGCGCAGTCCATCGGTCCCTCCACCTCCGGGGGGACTATTTTTTTTCACCCGCCAGCAGGGCCGTGGCATTGATGCGCACCTGCCTGTTTGCTTCGCCCAGCGCCTCTGCCGTGCGCGCCAGCATGCGGGCAAAGCGCTCCAGCTCTTCTTCCGGGCTGGCCTTGAGACGCTCCCACAAGAGATCTTCAGCCAGATTGTGCAACGTGCGGTGCATGGCCGCAGCCCGCAGCCCCTTGTCCGTCAGCTCATACAGCAGGCTTTTCTTATCACCGGAAATTCTGCGTGGCTGAACAAAGCCCCCCACCTGCAACCGGGCCGCCATTTTTGAAACACCGCCCCGCGTCATTCCCAGTTTTCTGGCTGCGGCAACACCGTTAACCGGTTCATCACCAGCAAGAAGGGCCAGAAAATGCATCTCAGTCAAAATCAGCCCGCCAAGCTCCGCCTGCGCAAGATTGTTGCCAGCCTTGTCAAACAGCCCGTTCACTTCTTCCATCCGCTGGGCAATATTCACAAGACCGCCGATAACACGCTGTCTTAGCTCTTCTTTTTCAGGCATATCTTCTCCCTGTGCTTGCTCGGGCGCAGTGTAGCATATTTTTGTTGACCGGGAATCAAAACCCTTCTATATTGTTTCCCAGGAAACAAAAATACCATTAAAAGGAAAAACCATGCTTATTGATCTGAGCCTTCCATTGACACGAGAAACTTTTGACGCCCTTTCTGCCCACCCTGCCCTGGAGATTTTCGGCCATGTGGGAACCCACCTTGACCTTATGGGCAAGCCCTGGCCCCAGGAGTATTTCACGCGACAGGGACGAGTATTTGACGTGCGCCACGTGAGGGGCCGCGACATCATGACAAGCGACCTGCCCATGCAGCACATTGAAGCAGGAGATTTTGTGTTTCTGCGCACAGGCGTACTGGAAGAACATGCCTATGCCGACAAGGCTTACTTTCACGCTCCGGTGGAACTTGCCTGGGATCTGCTGGAAGCCCTGACGCAAAAGGGCGTGGCCATGATCGGAGTGGACTGCGCTGGCGTTCGCCTGCCCGGGGAGCACAAAAAAGCCGACCTCCTCTGTGCGGAAGCTGGTACATTTGTAGTAGAAAACGTCTATAATCTTGAAGCGCTGTGTACGGTTGCAGGAGAAAAAACCTTTGTTGTCAGAACGTTTCCCCTGCGTCTTGAGGGCAGCACCGGCCTGCCCTGCCGCATTGTGGCCGAGTTCGCGGCCGCCTGAAACCGGGCGATCACGCCGCATGACAGGCAGCCATCCGCAAAATGTCCGCAGGCAGGCGTGCCGCCACAAAGGACTGCGCCGCTTTCCCGGAAATATCGTCGGGAAAGCGGCGCGAAAAACTCCGTGACTGCAGCGGACTATTTCTCAAGCCATTCCTGCAATTTTTCCTCCAGAACCTCAGCAGCCATGCGCGGCGTGGCGTACATGCCCGCAGCTTCCCGCTGCCGGGCGGCCTCGGATAAAATAATGGCCGCCGCTACAGACACGTTGAAACTCTGGATCATCCCGTACATGGGAATATAAAGTTCGCCATCGGCCATCTGCAACAGTTCCTGCTCTACACCGCTGTGCTCATTGCCCATAATGACGGCTGTGGGGCGGGTAAAGTCCCAGTCGCGCAGCGGGCGGGCTGTGGGCGAGCAGGATGTAGCCAGTACCTGCATGTTTTGCCCGCGCAGGCTTTCCATAAGTGCCGCGCTGTCTTTGTGACGCGCGCTCTCCACCCATTTTCTGGCGGAAGCCGACGTCTTGCGCCCAAGCGAGGGAAACGGTGTATTGGTATAATACAGGTTGACGCGGCTGACGCCAAAGGCATCGCACGAACGATAAATGGCTGAAACATTATGCGGATCGTGAATATTTGCCAGCACCAGGGTGAGGTCCGGCTGGCGGTGGGCCAGCACTTCGAGCAGACGGGCCTTGCGCCGTTCCGTGGGTTCCTTGGTCATGAGGTCTTCCTTTGCTGTTCTGTTCAGGTCCTGATACTTCTCAAAAAAAGCCCGCTCAGGCAAGCCGCATCGCAAAAAGCCCCCGAAACCTGTTTCCGGGGGCCTGGGCAGCGTCGTCCGCGGGATTTCGCGCGTCAAAATGCCTTTGATTTGAGCATGTCCGTCCATGAAGATTCCCTGCCGGCCGGGCGGCTCGGGTCCACCCAGCCCAGCACCTGACGCCCCATGTCCCAGGCAAGGGCGCGGGCTATGAGGCCTGCGGGATCTTCAGGATTAACCTCCGTGATGGAGAATAGATAAAAGTCGTGCACCTGCCGGGCATCCATAAGCCCGCCCTGGGCCATGGACCACAGCAGCGTACCGCTTTTGGCGTCGTACACCTCGATAGCCAGCGAAAGCGAACTGGTGCCGCCGGAGCCGCCGTCCATATAATGGTTGATGTACCCGCCCACCAGCATGTCGGCCCCGCGTGCGCGCGCAAGCGCAAGAGCGCGCTGCGGGTCAAAAGGCCCGGCCTTGGCATCATACTCAAGCGCCGAAAAGGCATTGAGCGACAGCCACACCTGCCAGATCTGGCGTGAAAACATGGTGCTGAAGGTCACGGGGTCTTTTATCTGCTGCACGGCCCGAAAAGGCACAAAAAGTGCGGTCGGGCGATAGCCCAGAGGCTCCATGGGGCGCACATAGATGGCCGGAGGCTGCCGCCGCACAAAGTTGTTGACCTGCACCTGTATGGGCATGCTCAGGTCGCCGGTAAAGTCGTAGGTACGACGGCTGTCGTCAGGAGCACGCGAGCAGCCCCAAAGCAAAAAAAGCAGCAGGCCCAGCGCCACGGTCATGACCATGCGTGCCAGCGGCCATGCGTATGCCGCAAGGCTCTGTTCACGCCACGTTCCGGAAAATTTCAGGCAGGTATGCATATTTTCTCCTGGCCGGGGCCGCCGCGCGTCACTTTTGGCATCCATTTGCCAACTGCTGCCCGGCGCCTGCTGTAGCTGATAAAATGCCGCCCCCGTTAAAAAGCCCCCGCATGCCGCACTGCGGGGCGGCACAGTGTGTGCCATTTTTCTGTCAGATGCCAGAAACGTGCCAAGCAGGGGCCTACAGCTCGGCCGGATACGGCAACCTGGCCGACAGACGCCGGCTGCCGCTGAAAAGTATCGCCGCCCGACCGTCCACAAAGAAACGGCCGGGCGGCGATGCCTATTGGGGGCAAACGCCGTAATTCAGGCTACAACCGTGCCGCCTGAAAAATCTGCAAAATCAGGGGGGCGAGCAGCAGCACCACCGGAGCAAGCCCCATAAGAGTTTGCGGCCAGGTAAGCTTGAGGGCTGCGCGGCAGCCTATCAGCACGCAAGCCACCATCCAGACAAAACCCACAAGAGAACCCAGCAGGGGAACCACACACAGCAAGGTGGGCGCGGCAGAATAGGCCAGCACCTGAAATACCTGGCTGAAATCGGTGCGGTTGCCGCGCACAAAGCCATAGGTAAAATTTATGAGCGCGCTGAGCACGTACAACTGGATGACGGACATGCCCGTTTTTATAAGCATGACCATCGGCAGGCTCATCTGTGGCGAAAGCATGACCAGCATCTTTTCAAGCTGCGGGTCCGAGGCGGCACTGGGGGCCATGAGCGACATGAACACGCCCGACCAGACACGCTCCACAACAACCTGTACCACACTCACCAGCAGATAGAAAATCAGGGCGCGCATTTGCGGCGAACCTGGCTGCACCTGGCTGAAAAAGCGCTGCGCACCGAACATGACCCGCATGCAGGTCTGATAAAATGCCGCTATCCACCCATCCGGTTCAGGGGCTGTTTCCCAGGGGATGCCGCTTTCCGCATGGTCATATTCGTCATCATAGTCGCGACCGTCATAGGGATCATCCCCGTCTTCGGCGTGACGGCCATAGCCGTTACGGGGGGTATACCCATCACGGGCATCATGACCGTCATGGCCGTCATGTCTGTCGTGACTGTCATGCCCGCTGCCGTTCTTTCCTTCCAGGCCGCCCCTGGTTCCATAGCGCTCGTATTCGCGTTCATAAGCGCGACTGGCCGCGGCACGGGGGTCTTCTTCCGCGTGTTCGTCCCCTCTGGAGCCGCGCGGGTCAAAAGGCCGCGCTCCGCCCGCAGAAGTTTCTTCCCCGTTGTCGTCCTCGTGCTCTTCCTGCACTGACCGGCCCGACCGGTCTGACCGGCCGGAAATTCCAGGAGAGGAACCCGGCACAATGGCGCCGGGGGGCAGCGGATCGTCTTCTTCAGGGCCACGCGCGGAAGAGGGTTCATCCACACCCGGTGCGGCATCCTGGGCTGATGCAGCAGGCCTGTCGGCATTGCCCCGGTGTACGGCTTCCTGCTGCTCCGCCTGTGGCGCGTCCGGCAGAACTTCGTGTTCCCCCGTGGACGGCCCGAAACGAAAGCGGCAGGCGCAATGGGGGCAGGTGGCGATAACCGCGCGCGCTGGCAGACGGTCGGCGGACACTTGGCGGCTGAAGCCGCAACGCGGGCAGGTAATGTTCACTAGACTCTCCTCGGTAAGCTCAAAAGATGGGCATGAATCCTTTTTATACTATCCGCAGGCCCCGGCGCTGGCAAGAGGCCGCCTCTGACCTTGCCGCGCCGGAAAAAACCTGTGGCTGCGAAGGATTCTTATTGTTGACAGCCTTGCTGAGTGGCTATACTCTGGCTTCCACAAGGGGAGTAACTGGGTTCTTGAAACCCGGGCGGTATCAACAGCATGGCTTTCGGGCCTGGTGCCGCCGTCGGTAAGCCGATTAGTGAGACCTTGGCGTGAACGCCAAGGTCTTTTTTTATTTTTAAGGAGACATCATGAACATACGCGCCCTACGGCCCTACATTTTGGCAGTGCTCATGACCATTCCCGGTCTTGCCCTGCATCTGGCACCGCCGGATATTTCTCCGTTTATCGTGACGCTGCTTTCAGGCATGGCCATCCTCGGCGCGTCATTTCTGCTCACCTGGGCCTGTGAAGTGGCCCAGATGGACATGCCGCAAGCCGTGGCCGTAGCTGTGGTGGCCTTTATCGCCGTGCTGCCCGAATATGCGGTGGACATGTACTTTACCTGGATGGCGGGCCAACACCCCGAAAGCCCTTATTCACACTATGCCATCGCCAACATGACCGGCGCCAACAGGCTGCTTATCGGCGTG
Organism: Desulfovibrio sp.; assembly: GCF_019424165.1. Lineage (GTDB taxonomy): Bacteria > Desulfobacterota > Desulfovibrionia > Desulfovibrionales > Desulfovibrionaceae > Desulfovibrio. The sequence continues at coordinate 39,178 of NZ_JAHZAA010000020.1, forward strand.
GGCTGGTCGGCCATTGTATTGATCTTTGCCGGACGCTTTCATTCGGCGGTGACTCTCAACGACGACAAACGCACCGACGTGCTGTTTCTGGCCATGGCCACGCTTTATGCCCTGTTCATCCCCATCAAGGGTTCACTGACCTGGGTGGACGGCCTGGTGCTTCTGGGCATTTATGTGTGGTATATCCTTATCATCATGCGCCGCCCCGTGGAGGAAGAAGAGCTGGAAGGCCCGGCCGAGGTTCTTGCCAAGCTGGCAAAAAAAATACGGCTGCGCACTGTAGGGGGCATTTTTATTTTTTCGGCCCTGGTTATTCTCGGCAATGCCGAATCTTTCAGCGAAGGGCTTGTTGCCAGCGGAAAACAGTTGAATATCAACGAATTTCTCTTGGTACAGTGGGTCGCCCCCCTGGCTTCGGAAGCGCCGGAATTTATCGTGGCCGTCATGTTCGCCTCGCGGGGTAACGCCGGTCTGGCCCTGGGCTGCCTGCTTTCGTCAAAGCTTAATCAATGGACTCTGCTGGTTGGCATGATACCCGGCGTATACGCGGTTTCTTCCGGCAGCCTTAGCCCTGCCATAAACCTTGACACACACCAGTTTCAGGAAATATTACTCACAGCCGGGCAGTCTCTCTTCGCCGTGGCCCTGCTGCTGGACCTGCGCCTGCATGTGCGTGAAGCCGTGTGGCTACTGCTGCTCTTCAGCCTTCAGCTGCTTTCGCCGCTGTACGAAGTGCATCTGGAGGGCCTGCTGGGCCTGCCCCACGACCCGTTGCGTCTGCACCTGTTTTACGCCAAGGTATACCTTGTGCTGGCGGTGATTCTGCTTGTCAAGAACTGGCGGCAGACCTGGGAACTTCGCAAGGGCTTCAAAGTTTAATCAAAGCATGTATACTGTTGCGGGCGGGGCAAAGCCGCCGCCCGCAACTTTGCATCAATGGCCCGCATGGCCGGAGAGCACGTATGGAACAGTACCTCGGGCAAGCAGTTTCGCCTTCACATTTTACTGGTTATCAAGGTATTATATCCATGCCGCGCCTTTTGTCTCTTCTGCTCTTGGTCTTGCTGCTTGGAGAAAGAGCGGCCGAAGCGGCCCGTATGCCGGACCAGCAGACGCCATCGCCCGCCCTTTCACAAGAATTCACAGCCAACGTCGATGTGACGGAGATCGCCCCTGACGGCGATGCCGCACATTCCGCACAGCTTGCCGGGCATCCCGCGCCCGAAAATCACGCCCACGCCCCCGGAACAGATGCCGCCGGGCAGGACAGTGCCGACGCTGCGGAGCAGTCCGCCCGCGACAGCGCCGCCGCCATTATTTCCGGCGCGCGCAGACCCGGCATTATCGAGCATCAGCTTGTCCATAACGAGCCGGGCAGCCCCATGATCAACATCAGCTACCCTTCAGTGGGCAGCAAACAGATCGACGCCGATATCCGCCAATGGGTCACGGGCATTGCCACAGCGTTTGATCAGAGCTGTAGCGCGGCGGGACTTTCTACAGGCTCCGGCCTTGATGGAGAGCGCCCGCCTTACGAACTGTGGGCCTCCTACAGCATTACCGCCCCTTCCCCCGCAGGGCTCAGCATTACCTTTGAAGTCTGGACCTATACCGGCGGCGCGCACGGCAACCTTGATGTCATGACCCTCAACTACAGCCTGCTTACCGGGCAGCGGCTTGGCCTTGTAGACCTTTTTGAAGATCCGGACGTGGCGTTGAGCCTCATGTCAGAATGGTCGTACAACGAGCTTTCCCGGCGCCTTGGCGGCATGCGGCAGGAACAGATGCTGCGCACGGGCCTCAATCCCGTGCCGGAAAATTTCGCCAGCCTTACCCTTACCCCCCAGGGGGTGCGCATCAATTTTCAGCCATACCAGGTAGCGCCCTGGGCGGCCGGAGCGCAAAAAGTAAATATGCCTCTGGACCAGTTGCTGGCCGCCAGACCGCTGCTGAGCATCTGGGGACGATAGCGCGTTCACGCCTGCTCACGCTTTATGATGCCTTGAGGGGGAGGGGGCGCCTTTGCGGCGGTAATCTCGCGAGGCGCCACTCCCCGCCGCAAAGGCATCTCCTGTGCGCGCGCCAAGCCCAAGGGCAAGTCAAAACCAACGGCTCTATGCCATAACTTCCACAATACCCGCCGCCAGCACATGCCCCTGGCCGTCATACACCGCCGCGACCTGTCCGGGAGCGGAGGGAAACTGCGGTTCCGCAAAACGTATGTCCAGGCGGCCCGAGGCGTCCAGCGTCACCGCTGCGGGCGACGGCCTCTGCCTGTGCCGCAGGCGCACCAGCAGCTCGCCGCTCCAGTACTGCTGCGGCAAAGACACGTTGGCCGCACCTGTGCGGCAGTGCGTGACGCCCAGCAAAGCGCGCGGCCCCACCACAAGGGCATTGGCCGCACCATCCTTGGCGAGCACGTACAAAGGCTCACTGTGGGCTATGCCCAAGCCCTTACGCTGCCCTTCGGTATAGCGCCAGAGGCCCTTGTGCCGGGCGATCTCCCGCAGCCCTCCCGCGGCATCACGCAAAAATACGGGGCCTGGGCCGGGCGGCACAGTGGCTGCCTTCCGCCAGCGGCGTTCGAGAAATGGCCGGTAGGCATCGGCGGCGGACAAGCCCGCCGTTGCAGCCCCGCCCACCGCCGGGGCGAAACAGATATCCTGACTCTCACTGGGAACAGGCACGACCAGCCCTGCCCTGGCCACAATTTCACGGCTGCGGGCCTTGTCCTGCTCCGCAAGTGGAAAGCAGGCCCTGGCCAGACGCTCACGCGGCACAAGGCTCAAAAAATAACTCTGATCCTTGGTCGCGTCATACGCCGCAGCCAGCAGGGGCGGATGTGTTCCGTGTGTGCCATACTGCTCTGCCTCGCAACCGGAACCGCTGTCCCCGGTGAAAACACGGGCATTGCCCTGCGATGCCGCCGGGTTCAGCGTTTCCGGCAGGGAGGCCGACACCGCGTCTTCCGGCGCGGGGGCCAGCCGCGCATAGTGCCCGGTAGCCAGCTTCTGCGCACCCAGATCCATCGCGGCATCAAACAGGGCTCCGAATTTTATGGCGCGGTTGCACAGGGCGCAGGGATTGGGCGTGCGGCCCGCTGCATAGGCAGCGGCAAAGGGAGCCAGCACCTCACGCTCAAATACAGGCCGAAGGTCTGCCACATGCAGTGGCACGCCAAGGGCCGCGCAAGCCGCAGCAAGGCCGGGCGGCGGCTCGGGGATGGCATCGGGCAGAAAAAGACCATGCAGCGCCAATACGCTGTGTCCTGCCTGTTGCAGCATGACAAGGGCGCAAAGGCTGTCCACGCCGCCGCTCACGGCCACGGCCACGGTATTGGATAAAGTGCTGTTGCCGGTAGACATAGCATGGTCTCTGCCGCCGCAATCCACAGGCTCTCCCGCCATTTCTGGCTGGCCAACGAGCGATGGACGGCGTTTCTGGCGTCTCAAACGCCGGTATTTTGATGGGAGAAGGCATGGCGGGAGGTGCAGCCCTGCTTTACAAAACTGCCCCTCCTGACCAAAAGACTGCCTGTTCTATAAAATCTGATTCAGGAACTGGCGCAGGCGGGGATGGCGGGGAGTAGTAAACAGGGTTTCCGGTCTGCCCTGTTCAACAATCTGCCCCTGGTCCATAAAGATAAGACGGTCCGCCACGGTACGGGCAAAGCCCATTTCGTGGGTGACGCAAACCATGGTCATACCCTCTTCAGCCAGCTTGACCATAACGTCCAGCACTTCACCCACCATTTCCGGGTCAAGGGCGGAAGTGGGTTCGTCAAACAGCATGATGTCGGGCTGCATGGCAAGCGCGCGGGCAATGGCCACGCGCTGTTGCTGCCCGCCGGAAAGCATGGCCGGATACACATTGGCCTTGTCGCTGATGCCCACTTTTTTCAGCAGCCCCAGTGCACGGGATTCAGCCTCTTCGCGCGAAAGTTTGCGCAGCTTGATGGGCGCAAGCGTCAGGTTTTCCAGCACGGTTTTGTGCGGAAAAAGGTTGAACTGCTGAAAGACCATGCCCAGATTCTGGCGCACCAGGTTAATATCGTTGTCCGGGCTCATGATATTCTGCCCTTTGACCACAATACTGCCCTGGTCGATTTCTTCCAGGCGGTTTATGGAGCGCAGCAAGGTTGATTTTCCCGAGCCGGAAGGGCCGATGATAACCACACGCTCGCCGGTGGCCACGTCCAGGCTCACATCCTGCAAGGCGGGCAGCGAGCCGAAGTACTTCCATACATTGCTGATGGCAATGATGGGCTCAGGGGCGGCCTGCGTGGCCGTAGTGCTACTTTCCGTCATAATAGTTCAGCCTGGCTTCCATGATGCTCACGGTTTTGGAAAGAATGAGCGTGATGACAAGATACAGAAGGGCTACCACCGTATACGTCTCAAAATAGAGATAGGTGGTTCCCACAAAGCTTCTGGCACGCTGCATGATGTCTGGCACAGCCATGATGGACACCAGAGAGGTATCCTTGAGCATGGCTATGCATTCATTGCCCACGGGCGGCAGAATGGTGCGCATGGCTTGCGGCAGAACCACATAACGCATGGTCTGAAAGCCGTTGAATCCCAACGAACGCGCAGCTTCGCTCTGCCCCTTGTTGATGGCGGTGATGCCCGCGCGGAACACTTCGCCCAGATATGCGCCGTAGCAAAAGCTGATGGCCACCACGGCGGAAGTAACACCGCTGACCTGCACAAAACGTGAAAGCGCGTAGTAGATGTAAAAAATCTGCACCAGCAAAGGAATGCCGCGGATCACCTCCACATAGGTGGAGGCAATAAGGTTGATCAGGCGATTATTGGAAATGCGCCCGAGGCCGGTGATCAGGCCAAGAGGTACGGCACAGCAGATGGAAAGAACGGTGATCTTGAAGGTAATAAGAACGCCGTCCGGCAGATAGAGCAAAATGCGCAAATAGGGTTCGGGCCAGAGCAGGCACAGGGCAAACAACGTGGAGATGGCCCCGACAAGGGCAATGGACCAGGCATTGATGAGCCGCCATTCGCGGGGGTCAGGGATGGAGGCCCCCTCCGTGACCATAATAATGTTGCCCTTGCTTC
>NZ_JAHZAA010000021.1:0-21435 GCF_019424165.1 Desulfovibrio sp.
TGCGAGCCTTACTGGCAATTTGTATCCTGCCGCAGCGTGGTGCGGATTGTGCGGGTACAGCGCCTCTGGCGGAGGAGCTGCGGCCGTCAGATGATATCGCCATTGGCAGTTCCAACAGCAGTAAGTAGTAAACGCCCCAGAGGAATATCTGTGGGGCGTTTACTGGTAGAGCCTTGGTGCGGCTTCGTCATGCGGCGCGTATGGCCGGGATACAGCTCGTCTGTGCTGTGGCAGGGGAGGTGTCAGGCGCAGGCCTTTTCGGCGTAACAATCCTGATTCCACTGCTCCAGCAGACAACGGAAGAAACGGTCCAGCATTTTCTGGTCCGTACCATCCAGGCCGAACACATTGGTTGTCAGCAACTGGCGATGCCGCAGTTGTGGAACAAGCGGCAGCGCCGTGCGGTGATCCGGCAATTGTAGTTCGGGCGGGATGATGCACAGCTCCGCCCCCACGGTGCGGTTAAGCACCAGAGACTGCTTGTGCAGGCCCATATCGGCGGCCATGCGTGAAACCTGTACGGCCGTCTGCAACGAGCGCAGGCTGGGTTCGGACACAACGAGCAAACGATCCACATGAGCCACTGTACCTCTGCCCAGGTGTTCGACTCCGGCCTCCATATCCACAAGAACCCAGTCATTTCTTGCCAGCACCAGGTGGGCCAGCATGGCTTTGAGCAGGGCGTTGGCCTCGCAGGCGCAGCCGCCATTGGCCGTGGTCAGGGCGCCCATGACGAGCAGGCGTTTACGGCCCACCGGCCATTGCCCCAGCGACGGCCCTGCCACCGGAAGCTCTGCGGAAAGAATTTCCGGCAAATCTTCCACATGCGGGTTGAGCACCATCATGCCACCCTGGCCCGCAGGGCGGATGCGCTCACGAACCAGTTCGGCCCGCTGTGCCAGGGCTACAGGCATGGCTTCAGCATCCAGGCCGGAGGCCTGCCCCAGTGAAAGGGCCGTGTCGGCATCTACCAGCCACACCTGGTGGCCCATGCGGGCCAGATAATCCCCCAGCCAGGCCGTGATGGTGGTTTTGCCCACGCCCCCCTTGCCGGAAACGGCAATCTTCATAACCTCTCCTTATACCGTGCCACGCGGCAGACCATCCGCCACATGTCTTTTATGCGCACCGCCCCCGTGGTCGCGCATCGGAACAAACAACCGTAGTGCATCTTGACGCCGGATCAGGCGTTGAGCCCCAGGGCGCTCCGCTTGGCGCGGATGCGTTGATCCAGCAGATCTGCCGCCTTGACCGGATCGGCCTCGACCACAAAGGACGCCCCCACGAGTCCTTCCAGCCCGTTCAGGGCGATATCGGTGACCACGTCCGAGCCAAGAATGTTGGGCGGCAGCCCCAAATGGGTATAGACGCCGCTGGCGACGGCGTAAAGACCAATGGCCGCAGCTTTTTCAGAATACCATTCAGGAGCGGAGGCCACCACGGGCAGGTCGGAAATATCCACTCCCAGGCTGTTGGCGATAAGGCCGCAAAGGTGCATGATGCGGGCATTGTCCACACAACTGCCCATATGCAGCACGGGTGGAATGCCCAAAGATGCGCAAAGTTTTTGCAGGCCTGGTCCCGCCATTGCCGCGCCCTCGGGCAACAGCAGCCCGGCCTTGCCTGCCGCCGTGGTTACGCAGCCCGTGACCAATACCATAATGTCTTTTTTGATCAGCTCTTTGATAATGCCCACATTGGCCGAATCCTGCCTGACCTTGGGATTGTTGCAGCCCACCACGGCCGCAAAGCCGCGCACGGTTCCGGCCTTGACGGCGTCCAGCAGCGGGTCCAGCGAGCCGCCCAGAGCTTCAAGAATGGCCTCGTTGGAAAAACCGGTCATGATGTTTACCGGAGACACGGGAATATCCACCCGGCCGGGGTCTCTGGCGGCAAAGGCCTCTATGGCCATATGCAGAATGGCTGTTGCCTCCTGCCGGGCATTTTCAGGCGTGAAGTTCATGTGCACGGCCCCGGTAAAGCGGGCTTTGGGGGCGGTGTCAATAAAGCGCGTGTGGTAGCAGGCGGCCACCTGCACAAGGCTCGGCATGATGCACTGATAGTCCACCACCACGGCTTCCACGGCTCCGGTCACAATTGCCAGCTCGGTCATGAGGTGGTTACCCGCCATGGGGATGCCCTGGCGCATGAGCAGTTCATTGCCCGTACAGCACAGCCCGGCCACGGTAATGCCCTCGGCCCCGGCCTGTCTGGCCAGCTCCAGCACCTCCGGTTCGCGTGAAACGGCAAGGATCATTTCGGATACAACGGGATTATGCCCGTGTACCAGAATGTTGACGGTTTCCTTTTTGATGACGCCCAGGTTGACTGTGGACATGCGCGGGCTGGGCGTGCCGAAAAGAATATCGCACAGTTCAGTGGCGATCATCGATCCGGCCCAGCCGTCGGACAGGGCGCAGCGGGCCGCGTGCAGCATGGTGTTGGGGGCATCGTTGTCGCAGCCCATATGGGTGCGGTGCATCATTTCGGCAATTTCGCGGTCTACGCCGCGCGGCGTGATGCCGAGCTTTTCCCATACAGCCCTGCGTTTGGCAGGCACACGGGAAATAAAATTCACCGCGCCGCGCCTGCTGCCGAAGTCGCTGTAACAGGCGTCTACCACAAGGGCGGCCACTTCGTTAACAGCGAGGCCGTCCACGGCGATGCCCAGCTCCCCGGCAATGCGCAGCAGCTTGGCCGGATCCCGGATTTCGTAGCCTTCGGCCTTGCCCTCGACCACGGCTTCAAGGGTTTCGATAACGTCGCGCCCGTGGTCGGAATGCCCGGCGGAGCCGCCGGCAATAAAACGTCCGAAATTTCGCGCCACAATAACGTGGGCATCCGCACCGCACACGCCGCGCGAGAGTTTGCCGCCGGGCGTGGCCTTGGCGCTGATGCGGCAAGGCCCCATGACGCAGTTGCGGCAGGTTGTGCCAAGTTCGCAAAAACGGCAGTGCGGGGTTTGCTGGGCCAGTCGGTCCCACGCGGTTTCAATGCCTTCTGCGCGGGCTTTGTGCAGCATTTTTTGGGCATCTTCCCAGATGGACATGTTGTTGATGTCAGCCTGCCTGTGGTCCATAGCGCTATCCTCGCTCATGCTGAAAGTTGCTGCCCTTGGGGCGTGCGCCCGGGCGCATATCATTTGCAACAATCTGGCATGGAACAGGCATTTTGTCTGTCGGCTGGCTGACAAAAAAGCAGGCGGCATGAAAAACGCGGTCAGCGCAGCAGTTCGCGCAGGCGCTCTTCATCCAGTATGCGATACAGGCCGCGCTGCTCTTTGTGCAGAATGCCGAGCCGGGTGAAGTCTGTGAGCAGGGTGGAGATGGTCTGGCGTGATGTGCCAAGGCTCTGGGCCAGCTTTTCGCCCGAAAGGGGCAGGCGGATAAGGCTGCCGGGCGCTTGCCCGTCCTCTTCCCGTGGCAGGTCTGTGAGCAGGCGCGCCAGGCGTACGGTCACATCGCGCAGGGCAAGACCGTCAATAATGCTGAAGCAGCTTTTCAGCATGCCGCCCAAAACGCGCACAATGGGCATGGTGAATTCCGGCATGGCCATCATGCCCCTGTTAAAGGTGGGCGTATCCAGAAAAAGAATGGCAGAGTCATCCACTGCCTGTACCAGTGCGTTGGAATGGCTGACAAAAAGATCACCGGGTTTCAGAAAACCAATGGTGAATTCGCGTTCTTCGCACGACAGATACACGCGGATAAGGCCGGACTTGACGATAAAGACAAAACTTTCCTGTTTCTGCGGTTCCTGATCAGAGAGATGATCATCGTAGCGGGGAGTGAAAATAATGGACTGGCGGGGACAGAACCGCTCATGAAAAGCGGCCAGCAAGGGGGCGAATTCCGGCCGTGAAAGTTCGTCCAGAAGATTGATGTTGCTGAATTTCATGTTGCCCCCTTTTCAAAGCGTTTGTCTGCACCCGCATGAAGAGCATAGAGGCTGCATACGGTCTGTCAACCACGCGTTTCTCCGCGTTTTCCGACAGGGGGCCGCATTATAGGGACAACATCCGGCATATGGTGGGCAAGTACCCGGCAGCCGGTGGACATATGGAGATTTGCCCGCGCTGCGCGGCAGTGGCGCGGCATATGCGCAAACGCAAAAAACCCGCGGCTGTCCACGGGATTTTTGATGGAATTTTACATTGCAAGGCCGTAAGCAGTGTCAGAACTGCGGCGGGTTTTCCAGGGCCTGCGCCAGCTCTCGCAGGGCAGACAGGCTTTCTTCGGCTTCTTTGGGCGTCAGGGTATGCAGGGCAAAGCCGGCATGTACGATAACGTAATCCCCGATCTGGGGTTCCTTGGGCAAAAGCATTACCGAAGCGTTCAAAAAGGTCTGGCTTTCACCCACGCGTACGCGGGCCATGCCTTCGCCGAACAGTTCTTCAATGCGGGCAGGAATGGCAAGACACATAGTCACCTCTTGTCAGGCATATAAACACCATTGCGGCTTCGGCAAGCCCCGAAGCGGCCGGAAGTCGCCGCAAACTGAAGAAAAGTCAGTTTAACAGCCCCGGCTGCGCTAGGCAAGCAGCCGTTGCCCCGAAGACGCAAGCACGGGGAATTTTTCAGGCTTTGCGGCAAAGGCCCGCCCTTGCGCGCTGCCAGGGCCAAACCTTGACTTTGCACGGCTATTTGCCCAAACTACAGTGATTTTTCCACCAGGGGCTGTCCTGAAATAAGCCTTTTGCCCAAAAGCCTGCGTCACCCGGCCTTTTTCCGGTCGAGTACCACAAGAGTATGCTCCCTTCACAAAAAGGGCCGGATTTCTTGCTCTTGGCGCAAAATTCTTGTTTGGCGGCAAGCCCAGAAGAACATATTATATCTTGCGACATTCAGTGCCGGGAGCCTCCATGAGTGATTATAAAAAAACGCTGAACTTGCCTCAAACCGCTTTTCCAATGAAGGCCAATCTGGCCCAGCGTGAGCCGGAAGCCATCAAAAAATGGGAAGCCGCCAATGCCTGTGCCGCCATGGTTGAGGCCTCGGGCAGCGAGGGAACCTATATTCTGCATGACGGCCCGCCCTACGCCAACGGGCATCTGCACATGGGACACGCGCTGAACAAGATTCTCAAGGATATTATCGTCAAGTCGCGCAACATGGCGGGCTATGCCTCGTGGTATGTTCCCGGTTGGGACTGCCACGGTCTGCCCATCGAGCACAAGGTGGAGCAGGACCTCAAGGAAAAAAAGAAAAGCCTGCCGGCCCATGTGGTGCGCAAGCTCTGCCGTGAATATGCCAACAAATGGCTTGATGTGCAGCGCAAGGAATTCAAGCGTCTGGGTGTTCTGGGTGACTGGGATCATCCCTATATCAGCATGGACCCGGCGTATGAGGCCGTTACGGCCGGGGAGCTTGCCAAGTTTGTGGCTGCCGGTGGCGTTGCGCGTGCCAAGAAGCCCATTTACTGGTGCTGCTCCTGCCATACGGCGCTGGCCGAGGCGGAAGTGGAGTATAACGACCACACCTCGCCCTCTGTGTATGTGCGCTTCGCCCTGCCCGATGAAGGCCTGAAAAAGGTCTTTGCCGTCGCTGACCCGGCGCGCGCCCATGTGGTCATCTGGACGACCACGCCCTGGACCCTGCCGGATAATATGGCCGTATGCCTGCACCCCGAATTTACCTATGCGCTGGTGGAGGCCGAAGGCAGCCAGTACATTCTTGCGGAAGAGCTGGTGGCCTCCTGCGCCGAGACGTTCGGCTGGAGCGAATACACCATTCTTGACCGCGCCACCGGGGAACGCCTTGAAGGCCTCACGGCGCGCCACCCGTTCTATGACAGGCCGTCGCCGTTGGTGCTGGGCCTGCATGTGACCCTGGACGCCGGTACGGGCTGCGTGCACACCGCGCCGGGCCACGGCCGTGAAGACTATGATGTGGGCCTCAAGTACGGGCTGGAAATCTATTCGCCCATGGATGACGCCGGGCGCTTTTTGCCTGCCGTGGAGTTTTTCGCCGGGCTTAATGTTTTTGAAGCCAACCCCAAGGTTATCGAAAAACTTGAAGAAGTGGGCGCGTTGCTGCAAAAGGGCAAAATCCGCCACTCCTACCCGCATTGCTGGCGCTGCAAGGAGCCGGTCATCTTCCGCGCGACCACCCAGTGGTTTATCAGCATGGAAAAGAACGACCTGCGTGCCCGCGCCCTCAAGGCCATTGATGAAGAAGTTCGCTGGATTCCCGCCTGGGGCCGTGAGCGCATCCATAACATGGTCGAGTTTCGCCCGGACTGGTGCATCTCGCGCCAGCGGCAGTGGGGCGTACCCATTCTGGCCCTGCTGTGCGAAGACTGCGGCGAGGCCTGGAACGATCCGGCCTGGATGCAGGAAATCGCCGCCCGCTTTGCCAAGCATCCCACGGGCTGCGACTACTGGTACGAAGCTGAACTGAAAGATGTCGTGCCTGAAGGTCTTGCCTGCCCCCATTGCGGCGGCAGCCACTGGAAGCGCGAAACCGACATTCTTGATGTCTGGTTTGACTCCGGCACGAGCTTTGCCGCTGTGCTGGAACAACGCCCGGAACTGGGCTTCCCCGCAGACCTGTATCTTGAAGGTTCGGACCAGCATCGCGGCTGGTTCCACAGTTCACTGCTGGTCAGCGAGGGTACGCGCGGCTGCGCGCCTTACCGCGCCGTACTCACCCACGGTTACGTGGTGGACGGGGACGGCCGCAAGATGTCCAAATCTGTGGGCAACGTGATCGCGCCGCAGGAACTCATTGAAAAATTCGGCGCTGAAATCGTGCGTCTGTGGGTCTCTTCGGTGGAATACCGCGAAGATATCCGCCTTTCGGACGAAATTCTTGGCCGCCTGGTGGACGCCTACCGTCGCATCCGCAATACCTGCCGCTTTATTATGGGCAACCTGAGCGATATCACCGCGCACGACCTGCTGCCGCTGGACAGGTTGCAGCCGCTGGACCGCTTTGCCCTGGACGTGGCCGGGCGCGTGCACGAACGTGTGCAGCAGGCCTATATGGATTTTGATTTCCACAAGGTCTACCACACCCTGCACAACTATTGCGTCACGGACCTTTCTTCCGTGTATCTGGATATTCTTAAAGACCGCCTCTATGCCTCTGCGCCGCACAGCGAGGAGCGCCGCTCGGCCCAGACGGCCCTGTGGCATATTCTGTGCCTTTTGCTGCGCGACATGGCCCCGGTATTGTCCTTCACCGCCGAGGAAATCTTCAGCCATCTGCCGGAGAGCCTGCGTGGGCCGGAAACAACGGTCTTTGCCCTGCCGCCGATGCCTGCGGCCCCCTATCTGCTGGATGAAGGCACGCGTGATGACTGGAACGTGCTGCTGGCCGTGCGCGGCGCCGTAACAAAGGCCATTGAGCCCATGCGGCGTGAGGGCGTTATCGGGCATTCGCTGGATACGCGCATCACCCTTTTTGTGGCGGACGAACTGCGCCAGCGCCTGGAAGGCCTGCATACCGACCTGCGCGCCGTGTGCATTGTGTCGCAACTGCATCTGGAAGCGCTGGACCGCGCCCCGCAGGCCGCGTACCGGGATGAGGAAGTGGCGGGTCTTGCCATCGGCGTTGAAAAGGCCAGGGGCGAAAAATGCGAGCGCTGCTGGATTTACAGCACCGAGCTTGGCTCCGACGCTTCGCATCCCGCCTTGTGCCCGCGTTGCACAGCGGTTATCAAGGGTATGGAATCCTGAGGACATGCGCAGGCGTTACCGAATCCTCGGGGGCATGGCCCTGCTGGCGCTGGTGCTTGACCAGCTCACCAAGTATATTGTCATGCAGACCATACCGGAACACCGCTCGGTGCCGGTTATTGAAGGTCTGTTTGACCTTGTGAACATCCGCAACAGGGGCGCGGCCTTTGGCTTTCTGAACCGTTCGGATATCGAATGGCAGTTCTGGCTGTTCCTCGGTGCTACAGTGGTGGCCGTATGGGCCATACTGATGCTGGTGCGCAGTTCGCATGACGAACCCTGGCTCTTTGCCGGGCTGGGCCTGGTCATGGGCGGCGCTCTGGGCAACCTGGTGGACCGCATCCGCTTTCGGGCGGTGGTGGACTTTCTGGATGTCTACTGGGGTGACTGGCATTGGCCGGCCTTTAACGTGGCGGATTCGGCCATCTTTGTGGGGGCCGCTCTGGCCTGCGTCATCATGTGGCGCAAACCGCCCGAAAACGGTAACGAAAAGGGCAGCAAAGCCGGAAAATCCTCCGGCAAAGGAGGGCGTGCCGCATGATCTTTCATTGGTGGCATGTGGTACTGGTCATGATCCCTATGATCCCCACATTGTGGAGCATCATACACATATGGGGGCATGAGTTTCCCACACCCCAGCAAAGGGCGCTGTGGCTCGTGCTGGTGGTATTTTTGCCGGCCATCGGCGGCATCATCTATATTTTCACCGGGCGCAAAAAAGCCCTGGGAAAAGTGCAAATTTGAAAAAGAGGATATTATGCGCACATTCCGTTCATTGTGCCTTGTAACGCTGGCTTGCGCTGCTCTGCCGCTGAGCGCCTGCGTATCCGGCGGCAGCTCCAGCAGCGGCAGCCTCAGCCTTGAGCAGCAGGTGCAGCAGCACGACGTGCAGTTGCGGCAGATGCAGCCCTCGCAGGCCGACGCCTGGAATCAGATACAGGCGCTGCGACAGGAGCTGAATACCGTCAAGGGCCAGATGGATGACCTTAACAATGCCGGTGGCGCGCGCGCCCTTGTGGATCGTGTGAACCGGCATGACGAGGCCCTGCGCCAGGTTGAGCGCAGCATGGCCCTGAACCTGAACCTTGGCGAACCGCCGTCTGCGGTTCCGGCCATGGCGCCCTCGGCTCCGGCCGCGCCCCAGACCCCCAGCTATGGCCTGCCCACTTACGGCCAGACCGCGGCGGGTACTGTGGCCGCCGGCAGCACCGGCTATGCCGCTTCAGTGCCTGAAGGCGTGCAGCCTTACGGCGGGCAGGCTGCCGGCGCGTCCGGCCAGGTTCCGGCCCAGGCTCCGGACGGCAGCACCTGGGGCCAGCCCTCGCCGCAGCCCCAGCCGCAGGTGCAGGTTCCGCAAAAAGACATTTCGCTGGCCCTTTTTGACGCGGGCGTCAATGCCTACAATGCCCGCAAATATGACGAGGCCCAGCGCTCCTTTACCGACTTTCTAAAAAACTACAAAGGGCATAACCTGGCCTCTGAAGCCCAGTTCTACCTTGCGGAGTGTTACTTTCAGCGCAACCAGTTTGCGGATGCGGCACTGTCCTATGACAAGGTGATCAAGGAATACCCCAAGTCTTCCAGCGCGCCGGGCGCGTACCTCAAACAGGGCATCAGCTTCAGCAAGCTGAACCAGAGCGCGGCGGCCAAGGCGCGGCTGGAGGAACTCATCAAGAAGTACCCCAATTCGCCCGAAGCAGCTCGTGCCAAAACCTTTTTGAAGACCAACAAGTAAGAGCGTTTCGCCGCCGCGCCGTATAACGGCGCGGCGGTTTGTTATTGCCGTTTTTCAACAGCGCCGGTAACGGCGTAAAGGTGCATGCATGAGCGAGAAAAAGGCCGAACCCGCCGTGTACAGGCAACTGAGCACGGACATGCTCAAGGATATTTATCAGCAGATATCCACGGCTTCCGACAGCCAGCCACCGGTCGACTCCGGCACGGATGCGCTCTTTCATGAAGCCACTGATCAGCTTGATGAAGTGCTCAAAGCCACGGAAAGCGCCACCATGTCCATTATGGAGATTGTGGAACGCCATCTGGACATGCAGGAACAGAATGCCGAATTGCTGGCGCTGGTGCGGGAAGGTACGATATCTCCCGCGCAGACTGCCATGCTTGAGGCCAACAACCGGCAGATGGGCGACGACCTTACAAGCGTGCTCACCACCTTGAGCTTTCAGGATATAACCGGCCAACGGATCAAGCGGGTGGTTGCCGCGCTGAACAAGATCGAAAATACCGTGGTGGAACTGTACCTTTCTTCCGGGCTTATTATGGAAGGCGCGGAAAAGGATCCGCAAAAGGATGCCGCCGCCCTTCAGGATGAGGCCCGGCAAGCGGTGGAGGAATTCCGCCAGCAGCGCAAGGCTGAAAATCTCAAGGGACCGGACAAGAACGGCGTATCGCAAAGCGCCATTGACGACATGCTCAGTCAGCTTGGCATGTAGGCGCGTCTTGACCGTCTGTTTTTTTGTGGGAGGTTCCTTTGGCAAAAAGGGACCTCCTTTGCGCTGTGGTGCAGTCAACGGGGCAAAGCAGCCCATCGGAAAAAATCGGAGCATATATGAACGTATTTACTGTTGATCACGAGCTGTGCCGCAAGGACGGCATCTGCGCCCTTGTCTGTCCTGTGCATATTATTGACGCCGAACCGGGAGACTATCCCGTTCTGGACAAGCACAAGGCTGCATACTGCCTTGGTTGCGGCCAGTGCATGGCTTTTTGCCCCACCCTGGCCTGTACGGCTCCCGGCCTTGCGCGCGAAGACTGCCGCCCCCTCAGCGGGCAGGATATGCCCACGGCCCGGCAGGCTGATGAACTTGCTTTTTCGCGTCGGTCTGTACGCAATTTCAAGGATAAAACCATACCCCGTCAGGAGCTGGAAGACCTGCTTGCGGCGGTACGGTTTGCCCCCACGGCAAAAAATACGCAAAATCTGCGCTGGATCCTGCTGGAATCGCGTGAGCGGGTTGTGCAACTGGCGGAACTGGTGGTGGCCTGGATGCGCGAACTGCCCCGCATTGATCCGGCGCTTGATGAGGCCATGCATGCTGGCGGGCTTGTGCGCGCGTGGGACAGGGGGGTGGACGTCATTACCCGCACTGCCCCGCAACTGGCGGTGGTGGTTGCCCCCCAGTGGCGCTGGGGCCAGCCGGATGCCGTTATTGCCGCCACCTATCTGGAACTGCTGGCGCAGGCCCGGGGCATCGGCTGCTGTTGGGGCGGATATTTGTGCATGGCTTTCGAGCATCCTGCCGCGCAGGACGTGCGGAATTTTCTTGGTCTGGGTGAAGGCGAGATGGCTTTTGCCGCGCAGATGATGGGCTATCCGCGCTTCAAGGCCCATGCCAGGCCGCCGCGCAAAAATGCCCATATCACCTGGAAATAGGCGGCGGGTGGTAGCCGGTGGACGGCAGAGGGCGGTGCGGCGCGGATTTTTTTTGCGCACAGGACAGTTCACGGCTGGAGTGATCTGACTGCCTTCATTTGGGCCGCCTGCGCGGCGTGCGGCAGATGGTGGCCTGTTTAGGGGCTGCGCCCTTCCGGGGTTCCCTCTGCGCTCCCCCGGACCACTCCGCGGGGCTTTCCTGACTTCGCCGCTTCCACTGCCGGACACTCAGGCCTTTTCCTGTTTTTGTCAGCCTGCGAGGGCTGCGCGTCTTTTGCGGCGGGAGCTTCCCTCCCCTTGGTCGGGCGATCTCCCGCCGCGCCGCGCAATACCATCCGCGAATTTGGTTTTGATCGGTGGCTGCCCCGGCTGGCGGTCATCAGGCCATCTGGTGTCATGCCATCAAGGCCATTGGCTGCTGTTCAATTCCTCCACGCCGCGCAATGTCATCCGGGAAATAGGTTTCGATTGCGTATTGCCCACATCGGAGCAGGAGAATTTTTGTAATATACTGGAACAGAGACAAGTGCTTGGCGGGGGCAGGGGAGGGAATTTTTCAAAAATGGTTTTCCCCAAAAAAACGTTTCAAACGCGCATTACAATCCTGCAAATGCAATCTGCTAGCGGCAATAGCGGTAAAAATAGTCCCCGGCCCAGAGTCCCCCTGCTTTTTGCGGGGGGCTTTTTTTGGCCCGCACTTTGCATAAATTCCGGCACGGGGCATCAGGCCCAAGGAGACGATGGCCGCGCACCCACATCAGCGCGCCCGCCAACCAAGGAGTATCACATGCAAGCCGGCATGTTTAGCGGACTTTTTGCCGCACTCACCACAGAGCACCGCATGAACTTCATCGCCAATAATTTGGCGAATGCCAATACGCGCGGCTACAAACGCGATACCGTGGCCTTTAAGGACACCATGATAACCTACGCCTTTGACGAGATCCGCGAGCCGCTCATGAATCTCAAGTCCAAGCCGCTTTTTCCCGAGCCGCAGAACGCCGCGCGGGTGCGTCTTGCCGTATCCAAGATAGATTTTGCCCAGGGATCCATGCAGTACTCGGGCAATCCGCTGGATATGGCCATCAACGGTGAGAATGCCTTTTTCCGCGTAGCCACGCCCACTGGAGACTTTCTTACGCGTAACGGGGCTTTCGTGCTGTCGGAAAACGGCACCATAATGAGCCCGCAGGGCTATCCCCTTCAGGCCCAGGGTGGCGGCAACATTGTTATTCCGCAGGGGACGCGCCACATCCAGATAAGCGGTGACGGCCAGGTCATTGCTGACAATGACGTGTTGGGCCAGATCGCGCTGGTGAACGTGGATAATCCGCAGAATCTCGAAAAAATGGGCAATAACCTTTACCGCCCGCGTGAAAATGTGGAGGTGGTCGAGGGCAACGCCTATCTGGAAGGCGGCCGCATCGAGCAGGGCTTTACCGAAGCCGCCAATGTGGAAGTCGTGCCGGAAATGGTGAACATGATCGAGGTGCAGCGCCAGTTTGAGGCCTATCAGAAGGTCATGCAGACCTCGGATACGCTGGATCGCGCCGCCACCGAAAAAGTCGGACGGCGTCAGGGCTAGACATTCTGCCCTTTAAAGAATTCCTGTCGGCGCGCTGAAGCGTCGCCTCTGGATACAAAACGGACCCGCTCCAGATCTGCCGCTGGAACAAGGAGAAACCTTTATGATGCGTTCCCTTTGGACTGGGGCCACCGGCATGGTGGCACAGCAACTCAATATTGACGTTATTTCCAACAACCTTGCCAACGTCAATACCACGGGCTTCAAGAAAAGCCGGGCGGAGTTTGAGGACCTCATGTACCAGACCATGCGCATGGCCGGGTCCATCACCGAGGGCGACAACCGCCTGCCCGTGGGCATACAGGTGGGTATGGGTACACGCCCCACGGCCGTGCACAAATTTTTCACCCAGGGCGACTTTCAGAATACCGGCAATACGCTGGACGTGGCCATTGAAGGCGACGGCTTTTTTCAGGTCGACGTGAACGGCGAGCTTATGTACACCCGCGCCGGTTCATTCAAGCTGAATCAGGACGGCGTGGTGGTTACGGCCAACGGCTACATCCTGCAGCCGGAATTTGCCGTACCGCCGGAAACAAAGAATATTTCCATATCGTCTTCCGGTCACATCGCTGCTCTTGACGCCCAGGGGCAGGAAATCGCCGGGGCGGAAATACCCCTGTATACCTTCATCAACTACGCCGGTCTGGATGCACGCGGGCGCAACCTGTTCACGCCTACCGAAGCTTCGGGCGAAGCTGTGGAGGGCATTCCCGGAACCGATAACGTCGGCACCCTGGCCCAGGGCTTTCTGGAAATGTCCAACGTGGAAGTGGTGGACGAAATGGTCAACATGATTGTCGGCCAGCGTGCGTATGAGGTGAACTCCAAGTCCATCCAGACGTCGGACTCCATGCTGGGCATTGCTGTACAGCTCAAGCGCAGCTAGCGACGGGGGGAGGCACGGCATGATTTCGCAGGCGGCAAATATCTCTCCGGCGGCATTCGGTGCGGGGCGCAAGGCAGCTCCGGCCCTGGCCGTCTTGTGGGGCATATTGCTTGCTCTGGCTCTTGCCTGCCTGTGGCCGGCCGGAACCGCGCAGGCCGCGGGTGGAGTGCCGCAAGCCGTGTGGCAGGACAATGACCGCAACCACCGGCGCTCACCACCGCAGGTAAAAAGCCAGCTCCGTTCGCCGCAAGTGCGCGCGGGCCAGTTGCCGCTGGCTCCGGAGGCGCACGATGCCCGCACCGCCCGTACCGGAACGCAACTGGCGGCCAATGACGCGCCCGTGGCGCGGGAAGGGCAGTTGAGCCTGCTGGGACAGGGCGACTGGCGCCTCAAGATTGTTCCCGCCGCCGTCAGCAACGGCAGCATGGTGCTTTTGGGGGATATTGCGGCTCTTCTCGGCCAGATGGACCCGACCCAATGGGACGGCCTGCGCGCTACGCCGTTGTGGGAAGCGCCGCCGGAAGAAGGCAAGCCCTTGCAGATCAACCGATCGCGCCTGTCACAGGCTTTGCGGCAGGCCCTGGGACCGGATCTGGCCGGGCGCTGCATTTTGCCCACATCGCTCGTTATTCAGCGCGGCGGACTGGTTTTTCGCGAGGATGACCTGCGCAATTACGTTGTCAAAAGCCTGACTCCGCAACTGGCGGCCATGCCGGGCGAGGCGGAACTTACCGATTTCAGGCTGCCGGAATATATTTTTCTTGCCCACAGCCAACAGCAGATTCAGCTTGAGCCGGGCAAGCTCGCACCCGGGCGCGTACCCCTGCGCTTTGCCGTGCAGGAGGCTGACGGCGCTGTCCTGCGCCGGGTGGCGGGTACGGCCACGCTGTCATTGTGGCTCACGGTGCCTACGGCGGCCCAGTCGATGAACAAGGGTGATGCCCTCGCAGCGCAAAGCGTGACCTTTATGCGCGTCAACGCGGGCCAGTTGCGTGACCTGCCCTGGGACGGACGCGGTGGTCCGTGGCAGCTTGTGCGCGCCATCAACGCGGGCGATCCCATATTACAGAGCGACCTTGCAAGCCAGCTTATGATCAAGCGCGGCGATGTGGTGTCCCTTATATTTTCCAGAGGCAATCTGCGCATCACCACACAGGCGCAGGCCCTGGCTGACGGCGAACCGGGGGCCACCATTCCGGTGCGGAACTTGCAAACCAAAAAACAGGTCTTCGGCACTGTCAAAAACGGCAATACCGTTGAGATAAACTAGACGTTACGCCGCACGCGGCCGGACGCGGTTATTGAAGGAGAGGAGCATATGCAGGCACGTCACATCATCCCCGTCATGGCGCTGGTTTTTGCGCTGTGTGCCGCTTGCGGCGGCGGACCGCGCAAACATCCGGCCCTGCAGCAACCGGTTGTCGATCCGCAGGAATACAGGCAGGAGGCCAACGGGCCCGATAACCCCGGGTCTCTTTTTGCGGCCAGCGAACAGGATACACTTTTTTCCGACAGCCGCGCCCGCAGGGTAGGTGATATTGTGGTGGTTAAACTGGTGGAAAACACCAAGGCGCAGAACAAGGCCGAAACCACCGCCAACAAAAAAGGCGCCAACGACTATCAGGTGGGCGCGCTTATGGGGCAGGGATCGCACGGTTTTATTCCCTTTTTGGGCTTAGGCCCCACCAACAGGGTAGGAACACCAGCTCTGACTACGTCCTCTACCAGCGATCTGTCCGGCACTGGCAAGACCAAGCGTGAAAACTACGTTACGACCTCTCTGGCGGCGCGCGTCATCCGTGTGCTGCCCGGCGGCCTGTTGCAGATCGAGGGCGCGAGGGAAATACGCGTCAACGAGGAAACAGAGTATATGGTGGTGCGCGGCATGGTGCGCGCCAAGGACGTGAGCGCCGATAACAGCGTGCTTTCCACACAGATCGCGGATGCGAGTATCGAATACTACGGCCGTGGCGTGCTGGCAGACAAGCAGAAGCCCGGCTGGTTTACGCGGCTTATGGACAATATCTGGCCTTTCTAGCTTTCTATACAGAATGCGACTGAGCGCCGTAGAATATAACCAATGCCGCCGAGGACCTGTTTCCCGGCGGCATTGGCATTTGTTGTGCCTTCTGTATGTCTTCTCGCGTCGGCTCTGCAACGGGTGTCGGCGGCAGAGCTGCGGGCCTGACACCGCAGAGGGGCAGTGCGCGGATATACCGTTACTGCGGTGTGGGCGCACACTTGAGAGCGTTGGGCTGCAACCTCAAATTTTTCTTTTAGCACAACACGAAATCCCCCAAAATAGTATCGCATCCAGCTTTCAATGCTGTATGTTCGGGCTTTAACAGTTTTTCCAGATGTATCTGGCATAGGCTAATATGCTTGTGCCGGACCATACAGTAATAAATGCAAGGCAGCGTACTTCATCCGATAGTGGCAGGCTACCCAATAATGGGAAATGGCAGGCCGTTACGCGAAATATGAAGCCGTAGGGCGTGGCAATTTCTCGTGGAGGCGCTGCTGGTTATGTGGAGGAAAAGCTGTGAGGGATCTCTACGGGCTATTGCGTTTTTACCCGCTTAAGGTTGCCCGGCTTGTGTTGTTACTTGCATGGATTGTCCTGGGCATATTAACAAAGACAGGTGACGCCAGGCAGGGTAGGGGGCGCAGAGGTGCAGGAACAGGCCGCCCGAAGGAAACAGATAAGATAACGCTGTCTCATGGGAAAATCACGACTTGTTTTTATAGAAAACCGCAAAAACATACTTTTTTTATGCCATAGCGAAAAAAAGCTTGCCAAGCATGCCCTGTTCGGGTAAATCAATCTTCGCGCCGAAGTGGTGGAATTGGTAGACACGCTAGGTTCAGGGTCTAGTTCTCGCAAGGGAGTGGGAGTTCGAGTCTCCCCTTCGGCACCATTTTTCAAGAGTCGTTATAAGCAACAGCTTGTAACGACTTATTTTTTTGTCTTGTGCCCGGTATAGGCACCAGACGAAAACCCGCACTTGGGAGCTTATGGGGTCAAAGTGCGGGGTCAAAGAC
This sequence comes from Desulfovibrio sp., assembly GCF_019424165.1. Lineage (GTDB taxonomy): Bacteria > Desulfobacterota > Desulfovibrionia > Desulfovibrionales > Desulfovibrionaceae > Desulfovibrio. The sequence goes on from NZ_JAHZAA010000021.1 coordinate 16,586, forward strand.
GTGTCAAAATCGGGTGTAAACCTTTTTGGCAGGTCAGGAGAAAACCCCATGTCACCTATCACTCCCATAGCTCCTGGTTCAAGTTGCGTACCTGCTCTCCGCATTTCCGGGGATGACAAAAAAGTTCTCCTGCGTATCTTTGTCTCAAACGAAGCATCTATTATTTCCGTTACGCTTTGCCCAAAGAGCCCCGGCTGCACTGGGGACGAAGTGAGCTGCGCCTCAGCCTGCGGACATCCTATCTGCGGACGGCCCGTCTTCGTGCGCGCATGTTGCTTGCGGAAGTGGAAAAAACTTTTCTTGAGGGCACTATGCTGGAGTACAGAGAAATCCGCCGCCGAATGAATATCCTGCTCCAGCGGATGCTGGCGCAGGATCATGCGGATCTTTCTGAAAAAAAAGCTCTCACAGTGGATGATATTACTATCTCTTACGATCAACTGAGGGATTCACAGGCCCAAATGCTCTTGTGCTGGAATTCTGGAAAAGCGCTGGAAAAACTCGCACCAGACTGCCTTATTGCTTTGTTCAGATCAGGAGCCTTCACCCGCGAAGAACTTTCAGCAGAGAATTATTTACAGATAGTCAAGGCATATAACGAAATGCAGATCACCATGCATCGCATCGAAGTAGCGCGATCGCGTGGGGATTTTTTATTGGAAGAAGAAATCGTCGGACGTGACTTCGGAAACCATCCTTGTGAAATAAAAGAAACGGCGGGAAAAGAGTCTTCAGACCCAATACAGGTAGCCATAGAGGCGATGCCGCCAAAGAAAAATACGCTTCTGTACTCTGAAGCTATGGAGCGGTACATCCATCAGAAACTGCAGGATGGCGAATGGCGCGAGCACAGCGTGACAGATCACCGTGGCCGCCTGGGCGAATTTTTGGCCATCATCGGAGATAGATCCATTGAAAGCATTACCCGCGAAGATATGCGGCATTTTCGTGAAACCCTGCGGCAATTGCCGCCGAATCGCACAAGGGTGAGGGCCTATAAGGATAAAAGTATTCAGGAACTGCTTGCGCTCAAAGTTGAAAAAACGCTCAGCGTCACCACCGTCAATATTTTAGTGGAGGCAGTGGGAAGCATGCTGGGATGGTACGTTCGGGAAGGTGTGCTGGATGTTAATCCGGCCACACATTTGCAAATCAAGGATACGCGTCAGGACATCGAATTGCGCCAGGCTTTTTCTACAGATGAGTTGTCCAAAGTTTTTGCACACCCCAAGTTTGCACGAAAGGAGTTCAAATCCCTTTCCTACTACTGGATACCGTTGATCGCTCTGTATACTGGTATGCGTCTTGAAGAAATCGCCCAGCTTCATTGCGCCGATATTTATGAAAGTTCGACCAAGGGGATTTGGGTCGTCGACATTAACGCTACGGAACTTGACGAAGAAGGCCGCCCCAAACTGCTGAAAAATAAAAACGCGCGACGGATCGTGCCCATACATCCCGTTTTAATAAAGTTGGGAATTTTAGACTACCATGCAGCTATTGCTAAGAAAAAACATATACGGCTTTTCCCTGATCTGGAAAAAACAAAAGGGGCGGTAAAGTTTGGCAAACAGCGAGGAAAGCAGTTTAAATCTGTGGTGACGGCTGCCCTTGGGGATGTATCGGGTAAAACGTTTCACTCCCTCAGGCACACCTTTGCAGATTTTTATAAGCAGCGAGGCCTGCAAAATGACTATTTTCGCCAGGTATTCGGACACGAACTGCCCATGCTTGCTGCCAAACAGTATGGCGAAAAGTTCCCGCCAGAGATTTTATATGAAAATGTGATTGTGAAGTTGGATTATGGTGAAGGAATCGCGACGATAATTGCTTTAACAGACAAAAATATTTACTAACGCGTTAATTTCTTGAGGATAATAAGCTATGTGCCCCAAGCCGCTTGCAAGTCAGAAAAAAATGATAGAAAAGAGGATGATGTATACAATTACTTGAAAAATGATAGAGATAAAGAAATTTTTCAAGATATTATTCGGTATGAATTTTCCAGTTGCAGCCAAGAAGAAAAAGAAAGGATTTTTAATTGGCTTGGTGTACCATCACGCTATGTGGGTTATGATAAAAAGAAGCATGAAGAAGTACGGTTAAGCCGAGATATCGTTGCATGTGCTTCCATGAAACTTAATATGTTGCCAATTCAAGCGGCTTGTGAGGTAGGGGCGCGCCTAAATATAACCGTTCGAAAATGTTTTGACGTAGTTGAAAACAACAACGTCCCGGCTCTGCGGGGTGGAAAAATTTCTGGCAGGATATTTAAACAGATTCCAGATGAATTAAAAACTAGTCGAAAGATATATCGCCTTGTAGGTACTGACTGTCAGTTAGATATGGGAGGAGAGATTGAGCAGGTTGTTTGTCACTATTCAGCAGTAGATGGTGATAACTTTTTTTTGATAGCTTCTAGAGTTGCTGTAGGACAGGACTTCATCTTGAAGATTGGATTCGGCCTTGCGATTGCATGGCCTTTTTCAAGGCAAGAAATCGCAACTGCACGTTATGAATTTATAATATTCCCAATGTCATTGCCTGTCGCATTTCATTTTCGAAAATTGTGTCATGAAACGAAAGATTATAATCATAATCGTAATGCTATAGTCTCTGGACATTTTGGAAGGATTGATGCTCTAGATACAGAGTGCTTTAATGGGAAAAGCGTTATATTGCTTCCGGAGTTTTCTCGAGATGGATACCTTAGTGCACTCAATTTTACAGCACAGCTTAAATCCATTGCGCGTGATGTAAAAATATATCCTTGGCCTATCATGGCTGATGGCATGCCTGACGAGGCGATGACTGCTGGGGCAGGGTCTCCTTGGAAGCAAAGCCTTCTTGAACAAAAGGTTGACCTGAGGGAAGAACTGGCTCCTTCTTCTCTTCTTAACAGGATTACTAATAAGGCACTATCCCGCTCTAGTTTTAAAAAATTACTCGCAGAAATCGGATTGAGTCTCGCAGGGGAAGAGGCGTCACAAGAAGATTATGAAGCGCTGCCAGTCAGTACCTTGGGCGAGGTGGCGAATAGCCCCGCAATTGACATCGATGCTGAACCTTCCTTGGATTTGCTCATCAAACCGCACTATATTTTGTTTATGTGGGGAGGAAGTCACAGCGGCAAAAGTTTTATTCTCCTGACGCTCATTTTGGGGGTTGCCACAGGTACAAGGGCATTTTGTCTTTCTGGCAGCACGCAGCCTCGTAAAGTCTTGCTACTGGATGGTGAACTTACAAAAGATCAATTCATGCAACGTCTGGGGCAACTTACTCAGAACAACCGTGCGCTGCTTGACTCTGCGAGTAAAAATATATGTTGCTATTTTGCGCGAGAAGCGGGTTCACTTGATTTGTTAAATCCAGATCACCAAAAAAGCATTCTTGCGCGAATCAAAAAAGATGGGATTGAAGTCCTTGCTATCGACAATCTTATTTCGCTAGCCGATAGCGCATTGAAAGGGGGATCTGGTAAGCTGTTCGATTTTTTCTATGCCGTTGAACGTGAAGGAGTTGCAGTTGTTTTTGTGAGTCACGCCACCAAGGGCAATGCCCAAAGCAAAGGCTCTGTTGATATAGAAAGTAAGAGCCAGACAATTATCCAGATTCAAGGCCGTAACGTATTGAATAGGGATAATGATATTAGCGATGCAGTAAAGCTGGCCCTCGAAAAAGGTGAAGATATTGTTGTGCGATTGACGTTCGATAAATGCAAGTTGCCGCCAAAATTGAACAATAAATACGAAGTTTATCATCTCCCTGTAGACGGCAATTGGAATTATATTGAAGGCAATGTGTCCCGTGATAAGCCTTTGGATATAACCACGTTTGGCAAGGAGATGACTAATGCCCCCAATTCATCCAGCGAACGCTTAAATAGCAGTAATGCTGTAATTGATAATTTATCGGAAGATAGCCGACTTCTTTATGAAATGTTCCAAGATGGAAAAAAATATTCTCGCGCCGAAGTTGAAGCGCGTTTTAACTGGGGGGAGGATAAGGCTGGCAATGAATTAAAAAATCTCAAGAAAGTCGGGTTAATAACTCCTATTGGAAGTGGACGCACCACCGCCTATAGAAAGAAATAATTATTTTCTCATACAAACAAGTTAGATGTAAACGTCAACATGGATTTGCGTGCAACGTTTTTGTGGCATGGAGCCAAGTAGGTTCTGCCACATTTACTCCTCGTCACGGGTTTCCAACTCGGCTACCCTCTTCACGCTCCGCTCGCAAGGCTCGTGCTGGCTCCTCAAGGTTCCGCCAAAACTCACACTGACTGGCGGCTACAAAATGTGCGAAAATTTCTGGATCCTGCGTATTGATAGAGCAGAGCAGACGCCTCTGCCGCAGAAGGGCAAGACATACGGCGGCAGCTATCTCCGCTTTTCTCCGTTGCCCTTGGCGTCAACATCACCGCCAAGCACCTCAGTTCAGCTTTAGGCGCGATCTGCATCAGTTGCATGGCCGATTTGCACCGTTGCCACCGCCGCCAATCATGTTTTTGTCCGCTTAGATCTGTTTTCAGCTTACGATTTTTCTTCTTTTCTTCGTGTAAGCTCCGCCTGTATCTCCGCCAAACGGAGATACACGGAAAAAGACAGAGGGCTGTACATATTAATCTGTTGTTAATTAAGTATATTAAGCTTGTAGTAATCTCCTGGGCTAAGGAGAGTCGCACTTGGTTTGTCGGGTTGCATCAAACGTTCCCCATCAGGCAGCTGCATGCCTATATGGTATGCAAAACTTTGACGGAGGGCACTGAGCATGGGCAACACCACATCTGAAACTATCTTTTTTGAGCAATTGGAAAAAAATCTCCCCCCTGTCTTTTCCCGTGAGGA